>CAVLDN010000024.1:0-3452 GCA_963661975.1 bacterium | reverse complement strand
ATTGCTTCACTTGAAGATATAATCCCATAACAATCAAAAGGGCTTTCGGCGCAATGCCGAAAGCCCTTTTTTAGCTCTATGAAATTATATTATCCGTTGCGGGAACGTTTTTGTTTATTTCGTGCCGAATATACGGTCGCCCGCATCACCCAGACCGGGTACTATGTAGCAGTGTTCGTTGAGCCTTTCGTCAAGAGCGGCGCAGTATATCTTCACATCGGGGTGTGCCTCGGTGAGTGCCTTCAATCCTTCGGGCGCGGCGATGATGCACATGAATTTTATGCTCAGAGGATTGTGACGCTTGATCAGCGTGATGGCGTCAATGGAGCTTCCGCCCGTGGCAAGCATCGGGTCGAGAACAATGACTTCGCGGCTTCCGATATCACCCGGAAGTTTGCAGTAATATTCGACCGGCTTCAATGTCTGAGGGTCGCGGTAAAGACCGATATGGCCTACCTTTGCCGCGGGAACGAGCTCGAGCGTTCCGTCCACCATGCCGAGACCGGCACGGAGTATGGGAACGAAAGCAAGCTTTCTGCCTGCAACGACCTTGGATTTCGTGGTGCAGATCGGTGTTTTCACTTCGGTTTCGCGCAGCGGCAGATCGCGTGTTGCTTCATAGCAAAGCAGCTCGGTGATCTCTTTGATGAGCTCTCTGAATTCCTTCGAACCGGTTTTTTCGCTGCGAAGAAGCGTCACCTTGTGTTGAATAAGCGGGTGGTCGGCGATAAATACCTTGTCCATTATTTTGAAAATCCTCCGTATTCACTTTTTTCTGCTGTACAGTATATCACACTTTTTTCCGAATACAAATACCAAAATTCAATTTTTTCGATTTTTTCGGCAAAAACTGCAAAAACCGTTGAATTGACCATGAAACCATGTTATTATGTAAACGATATTTATTCCGGAGGACGGAAATCATGCGTTTAAAACACCTTGTCTCGTCGGTCGTCTGCGCCGCAGTGCTGCTTGCGACAGCTCCGAATGTGCTTTTTTCGGCATCGCTCACCGCTTCGGCTGATGTATACACCGGCGAAACGGTCACCGTCGGTTCGGTCGTGCTTCCGCTTGCGGAGTATATGCCGGGCACCTATTTCACAAAGAACGGCGGCCCCTGCACCTGCCACGGAAGCGGCAACTGCATTGCCTCCACCGGCAACTGCAACTGTATGCGCTATTATCCGACGGGTGTCCGCGAAACCTGCGAGGTCGACCTTTATGCCGCCCAGTGCTATGCCTTCGCACGGCTGGTATTCTGGCGCTGTTTCGGGTTTATCGACCATTCGATGAATGCTTCATTGTATTATAATGTGGGCAGCATAAGCAGCGGCAATGTCACTGCGGAAACGGTAAAGGCTCTGCTGATGAAGGCTGCTCCCGGCGCCCATGTGCGCCTTTCGGCGGGCCATTCGGTCTCGATACTTTCGCTTGCCGATGACCATATCACCATATATCACGCCAATGCGGGCGGCGACGGCGTTGCTCAATCACCCTGCGTTGTTTCGACAAAGCGCTATACCTGGGAGCAGTTCGCGGTATTTGCCTCCCGCGGGATAGAGTTTGTGAATATGCCGTATGATTATCCCGGCTCGGAAACCGTTCCCGCCGTGCGCGAGCCGGGCATATACCGCCTTTCGGAGGGCATGAACCTCCGTGCGCAGGCAAACACCTCATCCGCCGTCCTGACCGTTATCCCGAGCGGCACCTATGTCCGCGTGGAAACCGTCGACGGGCTTTGGGGCAGTGTCGAATACGGCGGTGTAAAAGGCTGTATTTTCCTTGAATATTCCTCTTTTGTGACACGCGCCGAGATTACCGTGCCGGATGCTTTTTCCTTTGAAAACGGCGTTATCGCTGCGGCGGGTGAATACACCGCGGAAGCCTTTTCCGCGCTTTTCGAACGGCAAAGCATAACTCTGCGCACCGAATCGGGCGATATCATATCTCCGCAGGCGCGTGTCGGCACCGGCGCCACGGCGGAAATAACCATCGGCGGCGTGACCTATGCGAAGGCGGATGTGTGCATCCGCGGCGATGTGAACGGAAACGGCATGCTCGATACCGGAGATTTCATCCTCATACGCCGCGGCGTTCTCGGCACCGCAAGTCTTTCCGGCGCAAATGCCCTTGCTGCGGATGCGGATAAAAGCGGCCGGCTCGATTCGTCCGATTATCTTCTGCTGCGGCGGGTGTTTCTCGGCACGGCAGCCATGCCATGATTTTTTGTCGAAATTTTGCACAAAAAAATCAAAAGCACTCTTTACAAAAGCAAAAAAATGTGGTATACAGTAATTAACGACAAATTCTGAAAAGGAGAAAACCACCATGAAGAAATTTTTTGCGATTCTTCTCGCAGCTCTGCTTGTGATACCCGCCGTATTCGTGTTTTCCGCCTCTGCGGACGAAGTGCTCGTATCCCAGGGTAAGAGCTATGTAGTTTCCGGCGCTGGCATCGGCAAGGGGCAGTACACTGCCAATGTGACCGACGGCACCGCATCGGACAAACTCAGCTACGATGATAAATGGTTCGCCCTTTATTATACGACTGCTGAAGGCGCCGCAGGCATCAACGCTCCCGACGGTATCGGTACCATTACCATCGACCTCGGCGAAGAGACTGCCAACATTGCCGCCTACAAGGCACATATTGTTGCTAATCTCGACAGCGGTATAGGCGTTCCCGCCTCCGTTAAAGTTTCGGTTTCCAAAGATAACGAAACCTTCACCGAGATCGGCTCGCTTTCCACTCCCACAGCCGAAACAAATGTGGCGGAATGGATAACTCTCACCACCGATAAGAGCGTTTCCGCACGCTATGTCCGTTTCACCTTTGAGTTCGATGTTGAAAGCAGAAAGGTTTTCCTGTTCGTCGATGAACTCGAAGTTTACACTGATGCTTCCAAGGAAGCAGCCGGCGACAACACCCAGAAGACCTACAGAGACGGTCAGACCACCGCTGAGAACGGCGACAGGGCATTCGATAACGCTATCGATTACACCTTCCGCGTTGACAAGATCAACGGCTCTATCGGCGGCGAAGATTCCACCATCTCCACCAATGAAGAAGTTTTCAATAGCTGCAACCCCAAATGGGCTGTCACCATCTTCCTCAAGAAGATCGACGATAACAAATACGAAGCTGTCGAATCCGTTTTCGGCAATGGCGGTATTCCCGCATTCACCTGGACGGATGACACCATAGCTCTCACCGTTCACTCCGCTACCAGCAATCCCAATCAGGCAGACAGCTACCCCAACTGGGAACAGAAGGTCGGAGCACTTGCCGTCAAGGCCGGCGATGTGATCCTTTTCAACAATGTTGATCTCACCAAAGACGGCGCTTGCACCGATGCCACCGCTCATGTCGAAATCCCCGGCGGCTCCGCTCCTACAACCGTTAAGGAAACCATCACCGTTGATGGTGTTCTTGATGACAACGGCTGGAAGGC
>CAVLDN010000023.1:0-4677 GCA_963661975.1 bacterium | reverse complement strand
TTTGATTTTATTGACTCTGTTTCCGGCTTGTTCCTATTTCAAACTTCGTAACATATCGAGTGTTTATAACTGATCCCCGTTATAAGCACTCGATTTTTTATGCTTATTTTTTACTGTGTTTTTGTAGTTTTCTTCTTGTCCTTGATTTATATTCCAATACTTTCGTTCTGTTTCGCAGTAACCTAGATGTTGTTCTCGCATATCCATTATAACGGATATCCGAATTTTATCGAGTATCTTCTGTTCTCTCTTGTTTTTTTGCATAAAAATGCACCTCCGAAAGTGCCTGTTTCGGAAGTGCATATCACATCTGCTGCAACAGAGTATTTCAAAATAGTTTTTACAGTGTTTCGGACGCATTGGGAATATCGTAAACTTTATGAATATTTTCCTTAAGGTATTCGATTTGCTCATCCGTCAATGAGCATACACCAAACGGTTCGGAACTATTCATGTCATATCCCGCAAAAACAACCGACCCGCAATATTGTTTGAATCCACTTATATCCCAAAAGTTTTCGGGAAGTCTCAAATTAAATTGTGCCTTGGCATTCATGTGCATGTCAATACCATCAAAAACGCATTGTCTAAAATCAGATCCCGTTTCATTTAGCCCATCGCCGTTAACATCTACATTGCCCACTATTTTATTGATTTCTTTTAAGTCTGCGACCTCTACAACTTTAAGTGCCTCATTTGGATTTTTAACAACGACTTTCATCAAATATATCCTCCTTTATTTTTATAAGTTTATTATACTAATGAACTGTAGAGAAAGTCAAGGGATTTTTCATGCGGTATCTTGAGGTCGCACAGAATGTTCTGCCCGCGTTCTCCTACGCGAATCTGCTCATCACGACCGGAATTTGTGCGGCGGAGGAAGGTTGATTTTAGGGCGGCGGTTTCGTAAAATCACTATTGATTATAATACTATTTGTGCTATAATACTACTTGTTTAAATACCGAGAGATACGGACGGAACCGATATGATTACACTCAATAAAGATCCCGGGAGAGATTTCGTAATTCTCAACATTACGGACACGCAGATCGCCTTCGATGAGCTTCAGAACAAAAGCAACGCCTATACAACCGTTTGCGGAACGATTACGGAGCTTGTCGAAAGAGTAAAGCCCGATTTGATCACCGTTACCGGAGATCTGACTTACGGCGGCTCAATCCCCGTATATGAGTTTTACGCCGATTTTATGGACACTTTCGGCATAAATTGGACATTCGTCTGGGGCAACCATGACAATCAGGCGGGTACCGCCGAAACCGAAAAAGCTGCAGCCGTCTTTGCGAAACACCCGCTGTGCCTTTTCGAACAAGGCAAAAGATCACTCGGAAGCGGCAATTACTGCATTGACATTGCAGAGAACGACGTGACAGTCGAAACGCTTATCTTTATTGACAGCCACGACAGAATCCCCTACGGTGACGGCACAGCCTACGCCAAACTCACACCCGAACAGCTTGAATGGTACCGAAACGAGGTTGCGGCAAGCGCCGCACGCGGCTGCAAAGAAAGCACCGTATTTCTTCACATACCCATATATGCATTCAACGATGCATACGCCGCCGCAATGAAGAACCCGGAATACAAGCCGTATATCGCCGAAAGCTACGGAAAAAGCATCTGGAATGAAGGGTATGGCGATTCATTCGGTGTCAAATACGAAAAGATATGCAGCCATCCGGAGGAGGACGGCGTTTTCGATGCCGTGTGCAAGCTCGGACATACAAAAAATATCATCGCGGGGCACGAGCATATAAACAATTTCTCGATACTGTATAAAGGCGTGCGGCTAACATATGCACTGAAAACCGGTTCGGGCTGCTATTGGAACAGCGAAATGAACGGCGGAACGGTCATCAAAATAAACAAAGACGGAGTTTCCGACCTGTTTCATGTTTATATTGACCCTTGTAAATATCTGAACTGAACATACACGGAGCAACAAAATGACATTATGCGAACGAAAAGAGCTTGTTGAAGGATACTTGGACAAGTGCGTAAGAATAGTTATCGACAGACCGATAGGCTATATCCACAAAAAAGGCGAAAAAACACTTATTTACCCGATAAATTACGGTTATATTCCCGGGGTTTTGGGTGGTGACGGCGAAGAGCTTGATGTATATCTGCTCGGTGTTGACAACAAGGTGGAGGAATACACGGGGCGCGTAATCGGTATCGTTTACCGCGATAACGATGTCGAGGACAAGCTGATCATGGCACCGAAAAACATTTATTTTACCGCAGGCGCAATTGAGGATGCAATACACTTTCAGGAGAAATATTATAAAACAAGAGTGGTAGCTGTTATATGAGCAAAAAAGGCGATATTAAAATCAAAATACTCCGTGCAAGGACAACACTGCTGTTCTTATCGCTCGTTTCAATTATAAACGCGGTTTTGATTTTAACGGAAAAATCCGAAATACTTCCCTTTTCCTTCGCTACGGTGACATATACCCTGTATTCGGGATATGCCGCCGTTGTCGAAGGCGAAACAGCGTTCTTTATTCCCGCCGTTGTTATTGCGGGATGTGTGCTGTTCACGGGGGTGCTTTCTTATTTTCTTTCCAAAAAGAACGCAAAATGGCTTTTTGCCGCATTTGTGCTTTCGGCATTTGACACCGTCGGGCTTATATTCTTCATGTTCATGTACGGGTTCGGCTATCTGCTTATATTCGACCTGATCATCCACGCAATGGTATTGTTTTATCTTGCAACCGGCGTGAAAGCGACAAAGGAAATGGCAGGCCTGCCTGCCGATACGCAGCAGACGGAAGAAAAGCCCGCAGAAACACGGGAAGCAAAGAAAGAGCTTTCCGAGCCGATAAGAGATTACGGCGGAGAAGGTGAACGCCTTCTTTACGGAAGTTGCAACGGGCTGAATATCAAGGTGATTGCCGTTGAGGATACGGGCACTATACTCCTTGTGATCAACAATGCGGTTTGTGACGAAACGGAATACAATGAAAGCGCTTCGCTCAATTCCATCGTGAACGGAATAGACATACTCTTTGAGCAGGAGGACGGTTTCGCATACCTCTATGCTGACGATGAACTGCTTGACAAGGGCGCAATAAGCACACAGGAATAATACAAGGTTGTTTTTATGAAAAGGTTCATTCACAACACAACAGCAGACCAAGATATGACGACAGGTTCGCTCCGGAAAAAGATTTTTCTGTTCAGTATTCCGCTTATGGCCTCACAGCTTCTGCAGGTGTTGTTCAATATGGCGGATGTTGCCGTTGTCGGGAGATTTTCAAGCGCATCCGCGCTCGGTTCGGTCGGATCGACGGTAACACTTGTCACCCTTTTCACCGGTATTTTGATCGGCTTGGGAAGCGGTGTTAATGTGCGTGTCGCACAGTTCATCGGTGCAAAAAAAAGCCGTGATATCCGCGAAACAGTCCACGCATCATTTTTCATCTGCCTCGCGGCGGGAATAATAATCGCCGTTGCCTGCTTCTTCCTTGCAAAGCCGATGCTGATGCTTATCCGCACCAAGGACGAGCTTATAGACGGCGCGGTTCTTTACTTCCGCATTTACTCGCTCGGTATGCCCGCTCTTGCCGTATTCAACTTCGGCAACGCCGTTCTGAACGCGGAGGGCGACACGACGCGACCGCTTGTATATCTGACCGCTGCGGGTATACTTAATGTCTTTCTTAACCTGTTTTTTGTTATCACATGCGGGATGTCCGTCGACGGCGTTGCGTTCGCAAGCATTATTTCGCAATATCTTTCCGCAGGTCTTATCCTTATCCGCATGACAAAGGACAAAAGCGATTGCGGATTCAGATTCAAGCTTATCGGGCTTTATCCGAGCAAGGCGAAAACCGTTCTTGCACTCGGTCTCCCCGCCGGGCTGCAAAATGCGATATTCGCAATCGCTAACCTGTTTATTCAGGCGGGTGTCAACTACTTTGACCATGTTATGGTGGAGGGCAACTCCGCAGCATCAAATTCCGATGCGATAATATATAATGTCATGGCGGCGTTCTATACAGCCTGCTCGACATTCATGGGGCAGAATCTCGGTGCGGGAAAATACCGCCGTGTGAGAAAATCCTATTTTATCTGTCTTGCCTATTCTTTTGCTGCGGGCGCACTGCTCGGATTACTGCTGCTCCTGTTCGGACGCGAATTTCTCGAACTGTTTACCGATTCGCGCGAGGTCGCGAATGCCGGCATGGACAGAATCAAAATAATGGGATATTCATATATGGTCTCGGCATTTATGGACTGCACAATGGCGGCCTCACGCGGATTGGGCAAAAGCCTTGTGCCGACGATAATTGTCATACTCGGCTCCTGCGTGTTCCGTGTTGCATGGGTATATACGGTATTTGCCCATTTCCACACGATACCCTCGCTTTATCTGCTGTATGTATTCTCCTGGACGATTACGGCAATCGCACAGATCATTTACTATATCCATTGTCTGAAAGCACTGCCGAAAACCGACGAAACGCCGGCAGCGGCTGCCGCGTAAAAAACGCTACCGCAATCGGATTATCTCGGAGGGCATATACCGATGCCGTTAATAAGGCGCCAATCAAGATTAAAATGCGAAGACAAAGAAATTCGGAGTTGGATAGGCGGGGGCTTGATTGCAGGCAATCAAGCGGCGGAAATTGTAAACAGCGAAATTATAT
>CAVLDN010000022.1:0-8123 GCA_963661975.1 bacterium | reverse complement strand
GCGGCGTTTGATGACTTTATCCGTGTTGAGGTTGACGGCAAAACGATAGACGAAAACAACTACACTGTTAAATCCGGCAGTACAATCGTTACGCTTAATGCCGATTATGTTGCCACCCTTTCGGCGGGTGAACATACACTGGGCATCGTTTCCCAAAGCGGAACGGCAACGGCGAAGTTCACCGTGAATAAAAAGGCAGATCCCGTGTCTCCGCAGACCGGCGACAACAGTAATATTGTCATTTGGCTGGCTCTGCTCTTTGTAAGCGGCGGCGCAGTCCTCACAACAACAGTTGTAAGCAAAAAGAGAAAGTATAACAGATAACAAATCAAATTGATTTCAAGGCGGCTATCGGAAGGTAGCCGCCTTGTTCTGTTCTACGATACATATTGTATTCTTACATCCTTCCTTGATACTGTCCGCAAAAAACGGTCAACATCCGACGGCCTCCACGGACAGTCGAGGTGATGTTTTTGTTTGCAATATTTGTCCTCGACACCCCTTGCCGGGGAAGTACATAGGTGACGGTGTGCTTTGCCGTCTCATAGGAATTTCACCTCTGCCGGGTTCTCCGCCAGCTCCGTAGAGAAGTATCATTATCATTCTGACTGTCATCGCCGTATCAGTGGCAATCTGATAGTTATAACAGGGATTCTCGCTCTGTCCCTTGCGGGAGGTCGTGGCGTACCCGTTATGGTGGCTAATCATCAGAAATAAAGTCCTAAGTACCTGATATTTAATTTTCAAAGAACAGCGAAAGAGCTGCTCCTAATCGGAGCTGAAAAATAACCCTTTCACTAATTCCCACTGGGAGAGGCCTTTTAGCAACCCTCTCGGAAAAATTTTTTAGAAAAATTTAAAAGCCACCCATTCTCGAAAGAAAAGAGTGGCTCAAAGAAAGAACACCGCCTCATTCAATCGAACGAGACGGTGAATTCTAATACTTATTTGAGGATGGACAGTTGAATTTGAATATCAGGTAGACAATACGAGACATTTACTGAAATATAAAGGGCGAGAAAACTTAGCACGAGGTATCAAACGGATTAAACGACACTGGGCGAAACAGGGTCGAACTATTATAAGCACCTTTTTCAATTAGCAAGATTTTTAGCACAAAATTTTGAACGATTAGCAGAAACGCGATTTTCATTAGCAAAAACAGATTTTTCTTGCTAATTTGATTAGCAGGATTTTTCTGAAGCATCGCACTTGCGGTCAGGTCGACGTATAGCACTTGCAGTTGCTAACTCGCTCAGAAGTGACAGCATGTTTAAAAAAACAAAAAAGCCGAAAACCTCGATAAATCAAGGCTTTCGGCATTGTTTTTGGCGTCCCTGCCCGGATTCGAACCGGGGGCGTTCCGCTTAGGAGGCGGACCCTCTATCCTGCTGAGGTACAGAGACATCTATGAAATTGTGGGGCAATTACCACTTGCCTTTTGTCCAAAGGCGAGCGATTTAGTATTACCTTAGGAGGCGGTCGCTCTATCCGGCTGAGCTATAGCGACATTTATGAAATTGTATTGATATTACCGCTTGCTTTTTCGAAAAAGGCGGGCAACAGAGTGACACATCAGGGGCACACGTCGGACATACGCTTTGCGGCTGCGCAAAAGACATTCTGCGCAAAACCGACCGCTTCATTTTATTCTTTATCGGAGGCTTTGTCAATACCTGCGGCGAAAATTTGTCGATAAGCTTGCATATAATGCGGGAGGAAGCACGCTCTTTGTTGAAAAAGAGGTATTGATTTCAATATGGCGGTGTGATAAAATATGTTGAATATTATTGTAAAGTCGGCACTTTATGCCGATACGGAAATATCATCATGAAAGACCTTTACGAGAAAAAAGTGGTAAAATTCGGCGGAAGCTCGCTTGCCTCTGCCGAGCAGTTCAGAAAAAGTGCGGATATTATCAGGAGCGAAGCCTCGCGCAGGTTTGTCGTACCCAGCGCCCCCGGGAAGCGTTTCTCCGCCGATACAAAGGTAACCGATCTCCTGCTTGCCTGCTATGACAGGGCTGCCGCGGGGGAGGATTTCTCGCACATATTTGCCGATATAGTGTCGAGGTACGATGATATCATAGACGGGCTTGGGCTTTCGACCGATCTTTCGGCGGAATATTCGGCAATAGAAAAGCGCCTTTCGGAGGGAGCGACCCGCGATTATGTCGCTTCCCGCGGGGAATACCTCAATGCGCGCATACTCTCCGAATATATCGGCTATGATTTCATCGATGCGGCCGAGGTTATATTCTTTGATGCCGACGGCCGTTTCGACGCAAGCAAAACCGATCGTATCATGTCCGAACGCCTTGCCGGCGCGAAAAACGCCGTTATTCCCGGCTTTTACGGCAGTATGCCGGACGGGAGCATAAAGACATTCTCCCGCGGGGGGAGCGATATCACCGGGGCGATAGTCGCCCACGCCGTGATGGCGGATATATACGAAAACTGGACGGATGTTTCGGGCTTTCTTATGTGCGATCCGCACATTGTCGAAAACCCGCACCCGATAAAGATAATAACCTACCGCGAGTTGCGCGAGCTTTCATACATGGGTGCAACGGTGCTGCATGAGGAAAGCATTTTCCCCGTGAAGCTTGCGGGGATACCCATAAACATCCGCAACACGAACCGCCCCTCCGACATCGGCACGATGATAGTGACCTCCGCGGACAAATACCGCACGGACGATATCATCACCGGCATTGCGGGGAAGAAGGGCTTTTCGGTCATCCGTATCGAAAAGGATATGATGAACCAGGAAACCGGCTTCGGCATGAAGGTGCTCAAGGTCTTTTCGGATCTCGGCGTTTCCTTCGAGCATCTTCCCTCCGGGATCGACACGATGTGCGTTATAATCAACCGCGACGATATTTCCGGCAGGGAAAGGGAAATACTTTCCTCTATTTCCTGTGCGGTCAACCCGGATAATATCGATTACGAACCCAGCCTTGCGCTTATTGCCGTTGTCGGCAGAAACATGGCGGGTATGCCCGGTACGGCGGCAAGGATATTCACCTCGCTTGCGCGTGAGGATATAAACATCCGCATGATCGACCAGGGAAGCAGCGAGCTTAATATCATCATCGGTGTGGACGAATCGGCTTTCGAGCACGCTATCCGCACGATATACGATGAATTCTGCAACGGCTGATGGTCATTTACAGAACCGCGGCGCACCGCGCCGAATTTACGCTCACCGAAAAGAAAAGCGAGTTTATAGGGGTGTGTGCCCCTGTCGCAAGCGAAGCCGAAGCGCTTGAATTTATCGCGGAGATAAAGAAAAAGCATTCCGCCGCAAGGCATAATGTTTATGCATATCTGCTGCGCGAGGGCTTTACGAGCCGCTATTCGGATGACGGCGAACCCCACGGAACCGCGGGCGTACCGGTGCTGGATGCGATAAAAAAGGCCGGTATAACCGATACGGCCGTCGTTGTCACACGGTATTTCGGCGGAATCCTGCTCGGCACGGGCGGACTTCTGCGCGCCTATACCGCGGCTGCCGCGGGTGCCGTCAATGCCGCCGGTGTTGCGGAGGTCGGCTCCTTTGCGCTGATAGAGGTAAGTGCGGGGTATTCGGATTATCAAAAACTGCTCCCGCTGATAAGCGCCCCCGGCGCCGCGATCGAAAGCCAGGATTTTTCGGAATCGGTACGGCTTGTCGTTTCGGTTGCGGAGGAGAACGCACAGAGTTTTTTGCAAAGCTGCCGCGAGCTTACCGGAGGCAGGGCCGGTGCGATTCCTTTGGGAACCAAATGCGACTTTGTTGCGAAACGGTAGAAACACACAAATTTACGGCATTGCCGCCCGTTGAAATTCGGGCGGCTTTTATGTTATGCTCTTTCACGGGGAAGAACGCGAAATCATATAATACACAGGGGTGAAAACATGAAAGAAATCAAAATAATGCTCGATCCCGGGCATTATGCTTCTTACAATCCCTCGCCCACGGTGAAGGGCTATTATGAATCGCGCAGGATGTGGAAGCTGTGCGGGTATCTTGAAGCCGCGCTCAAACGCTACGGCTTTACGGTGCTGCGCACAAGGGATGATGAGGAGCGAGACCGCGCGCTTTTCGAACGCGGATATTCCGCAAAGGGGTGCGATCTGTTCATTTCGCTTCACACCGACGGTGTCGGCGGTGCGGCGGCGGAGAAGGTGGATCGCGTTGAGGTGATAAGGGCGTTCGATAACAAAAACGATGCGGACGTGCTTGCCGGCAAGCTCGGCTCGGCGGTGGCGGGGCTGATGGGTGTTTCGGGCGGCTATGTTATCTGGACAAAGCGCACGCGTGACGGGCTGCGTGAATATTACGGCGTGCTCCGCGGTGCGCGTGCGGCGGGCTGCCCGCTTTATTATATCATCGAGCATTCCTTCCACACGAACAAGCGCTCCGCGGGCTGGCTGATGAAGGATGAAAACCTATTTCGGCTTGCGCAGACGGAGGCGGCGGTCATCGCGGAGTATTACGGCGCCTCGCTCAAAAAGCTTGTCGCCGATCTGGACGGCAACGGCAGGCTGGATGCAAACGATCTGCTCATATTAAAACGCGCCGTTTTGGGGACCTGTAAGCTGACGGAAGCGCAAAGAAAGAGCGCCGATGTCAACGACGACGGCAAGGCGGATTCGATCGATTACCTTCTTGCAAAAAGGTCGTATCTCGGGACCTGCGATCCGCCGGAGGGAAAGTAAGCGGCGACATCAAAAAAACTTCCGCGTGCGAAAGCGGTCCGCATGGCGTGGTTATCTCAAGCTCTGCAATACAGGCGGCTGCCCGGCATTGCGGTCGACGATTTGAAATCAGGGGAATAACCCCGGCCTGTCTTCTTGTCGACCATATCGGCTTTTACGAGCGGTGCGGCCGTGAATATACCGTTGCACGGCGGAAAGGGCGCCTTCGGCGGCGCATAAAGCGTAAATTTGCTGTTGCAATAAGCTGCCGCGCATTGTATAATCGCTTTGTGCTTTGAAACATCGAAACGATATTTTTGATAAGCGCGGAATGACCGCACGGAGGTAAGAAATGGAACTTACGAAGCATTTTGAAGGAATAAAATGGGAAATAGTCTACGGCAGCTACTGCGATATGGAAAAACGCGCCGTCGACCTGCTTTATGCGGCGCTGAAAAGGTATGTGCCGTATATTCCGGAGGTCGTCACCGAGCCGACCGACCGCGCACCGCGCAGGATATATGTCGGCACAAAGCAGAGCAGCGCGTTTGTTGCGGAAAGGCTGGCGGACATTACCCTTGCGGAAAACGAACTGTATTATAAGGTTGGGACAGAGGAGATAATCATCTCCGGCGCCGATGAAAGCGCGGTTTTTTATTCCGCATGCACTTTTGTCGATGATTTCCTTCCGTACGGGGCAAATGCATCCGCAAAGCATATAAACGATCTTGCGCCGTTTGTCGATGATTTCTTCGCCGCGGAATATCGCCATGTTCCCTCCGCGCATGATCGCGGACTTTGGACATGGGGCCATGTTATCTTCGATTATAAGAAATATATCGAAAACCTTGCCCGTCTGAAGATGAATCGAGTGACGATATGGAACGATGTTGCGCCCGTCAACGCCCGTGAGGTGGTTGAATATGCCCACAGCTGGGGTGTGAAGGTCATTTGGGGCTTTTCGTGGGGATGGGGCGTTGACGTCGATATAGCAAGCGAAGATTGTATGCGCTCATGGGGCGAAAAAGCACTTGATATATGGAAGACTCAGTATGCCGCGACGGGTGCGGACGGGCTCTATTTTCAGATGTTTACCGAAACCTCCGATTCCGAACGCGACGGTGTCTGCATCGCCTCCGCCGCCGTCAAGTGGGTGAATCATATTTCCGATAAAATACTCGCCTCCTATCCCGGGCTGCATATAGAGTTCGGCCTTCATGCGACATCTGTTCGGAATAAGCTTGATATTATCGCGGGGACGGATCCGCGCGTGGATATCGTCTGGGAGGATTGCGGCGATTTTCCGTGGGGATATCGCGCCTCGCTCGCCGGGAACCATAAGGGGACTCTCGAATTTACCGACAGGATCACCTCTCTCCGCGGCGGCAACGGCTGCGGCGCGGTGATGAAGGGCGCGTGCTGGCTTAATTGGAGCATTTTTGCCAATCAGAAAGCACCGTTCGTGCTCGGCGTGAGCGAGGAGGACGAGATTACAGAAAAGCTCCCGCTTCGTACCGAAACAATGCGCTTTCAGGAGTCCTACTGGATGAAAAACGGCGGCTTTGCACTCGAGCTCATCCGCCTGTTCTGCAAAAATACGCACGGCGATGCGATAATTTCCGACCTTGCGGAGGACGGACTTTTCGAGCGCCGCGTGCATCTGCCGATTGCTCTTTTTGCCGAAATGTGCTTTGACTGTGCCTCCGATTTCGAAACGATTCTTTCACGCGTTGTGGGCAGAAGCTATGTGAATCGCAACTGACGGCACAAAATATGCCCTTGCGGGTGAATTGTCTGACATAATGTCATTTTTCACTTGACAGGCGGACCGATATGTGGTATCATACATTTGGTATAACAAAATCATAAAAGGAGAAAAATCATGCGTATTACCAAAAGAATAACAGCTTTTGCGCTTGTCGCCCTTATGGTATGTGCCTGCTTCGCTTTCGGAGTCAGCGCCGATACCGAGGAAAAGAAGCCCCTTTGGGTCACTCACTTCAACGACAACAGCGTTGAAGGCGCAGGCGTAATTTTCACCGATTCCGCGGCTTATCAGGGCTGTAACTGGTGGCTCCATATCTCATTCGCTCCCACTTCGGTAGCGGGCGTTTATGAAGTCAAAGAAATTTCCGACGGTACCGGCGAAGGCACGGGAAAGCCTCTCGCAATACCCGAAAACGGCTTTGTATATGCTGCTAACTACGGCAACGACTGGCCCTCTTTGGGCTATGGCGAACTGCCCAACTATGTCTCCGCCGCCTGCACCAACTGCATCAACGGGCTTAAAGCTTCCGTTGAGGTCGGTCAGAAGTATCATTTCTACGGGCTCGATCTCGCAAGCAAGACCGTTCCCACCGCCACTACCGATATGAACTGGTACGAAGAAGGCTATAGCTGCACCGCGCAGTACGCTCTCTGCACCGTTGATCACGGCACTTCCGACCCGACACCCGCAGGCCCCTCCGTTACCGCGAAGGTTACTGTCGGCACTGTTGAATTCGATGCCGAAAAGCTCGCAAAGTTGATCGACGGCAAGCACGCTCACGATGCTTCCGCCTTCACGCATGAAGATCTTGTCAGCTTCAAGAACGCCGGCTTTGAGCACGGCAAGGAAGAAGCTGTCGATGCAACCGTCGAGTTCGTATACGACCTCGGCGAAACCAAGAAGATTTCCTCCGTTTACATGGACTTTTTCAAGGATACCAACAGCATGATCGCCGCTCCCGACATTGCATTCTATGCATCTGCCGACGGCGTTGAATACTACAACCTCACCATCGGCACCACCCTCAAGACCGATGCCGCGCAGGAATGCAAGACCTTCACCGCTGCCACCGATAAGGGCAGCGCGGCTTCCAGATACAGCGTTTCCGCACGTTATATCAAGGCCGTGGCTTCCTTCAAGAACGGCTGGATATTCGTTTCCGAATTCGGCGTTGAAGAAACCCCGGCTGATTATGCCGATGCTACCGTCAACCCCGCAGGCCCCTATGAATACACCAACTCCACAATGAACGGCGAAGAGAGCATCGGCGTGTTCACAAAGGAAGACGGCGAGCTTGATCTCTCCTCCTCCGTCAGCGGAAAGTTCTTCAAGAACTCTCAGATTGTTTATGCCGAATACGATGAAACCGCAGGGGCATACAAGATTACCGACAGTGTTGTCAACCCCTGGCCGGACGGACAGTCCGGCAAGATCACCCTCGGTGATAATCAGATTCTTATCGCGATTTCCACCGGCGGTTACATCAACGACAGCGTGGCTCCCTCTACCCTCAAGTGGCTTGCCCGCGGCATGAAGGAAACCAAGGGTTATGTTGTTCTCGGCGAAGACGGGCTCTACCTCTACCAGATGAACCACGATTTCTCCGACGGCTCCGCCTCCGTTAAGGAAACCATCACCGTTGATGGTGTTCTTGATGACAACGGCTGGAAGGC
>CAVLDN010000021.1:0-9588 GCA_963661975.1 bacterium | reverse complement strand
GCAGCGACGGCAAGTGGTTTTTGTGGGAACAGTATCTGCTGACCGGCGTGCGCACCCCGAAGTCCGCCGATCCGTGGGCATAATAAGGAGAAAACAAAATGGATTCGGGGAATCTGGAAGGTCAGGGAAATTCATGTACCGACAGAGGACGGAGAGGTCATCTTTACACCCGGCAACCCTCCGACCGGCGAGGAATTTGATTGGTGCGCAAATATGCTGACGACCAAGATCGAATTTGCCGATGACGGCACGCTCAATACGCTCATGCCCATTCCCGAGGAAATGGCGGAAGAGGCCGAGGCGGAGGGCATTGTCATTCGCGAAGACGGCTGCGGCGTCATCGAAAGCACCGTATGGAAGGAAGAAAACGGAAAGTTCTTTTATGACACGAAGGTCGAGGGAGAGGTTTTCGGTGAAGCGGTCGACCCCTTTGAGGAAATAGAGGTTTTAGGCGACGGCTGTCTCCGCTATTCTCTCGGTGCACTCGTGCTTGAAAGAACATGACCGGGTAAAATAACAAAGAAAACTGTCCGTGCAGCCACGGCATAACGGAATAACCGAACATCGAAAGGACCTGCTTTGTCAGGTCTCTTTCGGAAAGGCATCAACGGCGATGCTGTTGATGCTTTTCCGAAGGATATCCGGAAAAACGGCTTTGCGAAAAGCAAGAGCCGAAAAAACAAAAACTTTTTGAAAAAATAAGCCGAAAACGCGAACGTACTAACATAAGTGTCAGTGACAAATCGAAACAATCGGTATCATTATAGTTGTGAAGTATTATGAAAGCGAATCTGCGAGAAAAAGGCGGTGATCGCCGAAAGGCCGGACTTAACGGCAGAGCTGTGTCGGTTGCATAAACCGCAGGTGCTTTTCATGGAGGTCACGGGTTATACGCCGTGGAAGCTGTCCGAGCGGCTATCGGTACGGGACAAGGTCAGAGAGGACATCCCCGCCTGCCGCATTATCCTCACCGTGGAGGAACGGGCGGACAAACAGCTTGCCTCAGAGGCGGCGACAGCCAAACGGAACGGACTGGTGGACGAGTTCCTCTTCCTCTCCATGACCGATAAGTACCTGCCGGCACTGCTGGAATCACTGTAAGCGTACAAACGCCATTACTTCAATATGAAGAAGGAAATTATAATGATGACAAACAAACGAACGCGGATTATATCGTGGCTGTTGGCTCTTGTCATGGTCGTCGGTATGCTGCCGCTGTCGTCTCTGCCGACTTTTGCCGACGCTTACGCAAAGGGAACGGGCGCAGAAGACGACCCGTATATTGTCACCGAATATGATGATCTGCGGCGATGGATTGCGGGAGCGAGATCGGGAACGCGGCGAAGTACAACCGACGGCTTGCCGCGAAAAAAGGCCTGCGCTATATGGGTACGGCGCAGATAATCATGCCGGAAAACTATATTGCCATGTTCGGCGCGCCGCAGGCGGCGGAGGCCGAAAAAATCGTGGGCAAGGCAGAGCCGCATATTGCGGATATTATCACGCATATCGGGGGCGGGCGTGCTTTTTCCGCGCCGCGCAATAACCTTTATGACCGCTTTATGAGCGGCGCGGTGAACCCGATTTTTTACCGTTTCTTTGTGAAATCCGCTCCGTTTCGGGCGGGCGATGCCTGTATCGGCTGCGGACAATGCGCGAAGTTATGCCCGCTGAACAATATAAAACTCATCGGCGGGAAGCCCGCGTGGGGAAAGGAATGTACACATTGCATGGCGTGTATCTGCTATTGCCAGACAGAAGCGATCGAGTACGGAAAGAAGAGCATCGACAAGCCGCGGTATCACTTTGAACAATTGAAGATAAAATGAAAACCGCTCTGTGAGGCGGTACCCGGGGGGTGAAGCCATTGTATTTCGAATACGGCGAGAAGGAACTTACATATCTGTGCCGGAAGGACAAGCCTGTATCTTTGGGCGGTGTCGGGCGGTGCGATACCGGAATTGAAGGATCCCAAACCGAAAAACGGAGCCGGATCAAAAAGATATACACATTGAAATATACATCGCCGCTCGGCGGCATTCTGCTTGCCGCGGATGATGTCGGGTTGACGGGGCTTTGGCTCGACGGGGCAAAATACTTTGCCGGCAGCCTTCCTGCAGAGCATACGGTGGCGGAAACGCCTATACTCATGCATGCTGCGCGCTGGCTTGATATTTATTTCGGCGGAGCGGAACCGGATTTTCTGCCGCCGCTGCACCCTACCGGTTCGCCGTTTCGGCAGGAGGTATGGAGGATCCTTTTGGAGATTCCGTACGGAAAGACCGTAACATACGGCGAAATTGCCCGGCGGCTTGCAAAAAATGCGGGGCTTGAAAGAATGTCCGCACAGGCGGTCGGCGGTGCGGTCGGACATAACGAAATATCAATCATCATTCCCTGCCATCGCGTGGTGGGAACAAACGGGAGCCTGACGGGATATGCGGGCGGAATCGACAAAAAGATAAAGCTTTTGAAGCTTGAGGGCGCGGACATGAGCGCCTTTTTCGCCCCGAAAAAAGGCACTGCGCCGTGAATCTTTCGGGGCAATAACCACCGGAAAATCATGCAACGGAGAAACGCTCCGCCGCGGAAGAAACCCGCGCTATAAAAAAACCGTTCCCACGCCGGGAACGGTTTTTGTTTCATGTTAACGGCGGGCGCGCGAAGGGAGCCTCTTTTAACAACGGGTTTTTGTTTACAAGACGAGCCGATATAAAATACCGCGTGATGTAGTTTTATTTACGAGATGTATTGACATTCAAAAACCGGCGTGTTATAATCGGTATGAAAATTCCGAAAGGAGAAGTATATGGAAGCAAAAAGCGATATAATGATATCGTATCGGTTCCCGCGATGGGACGACCTGCCGGCGTTTGAATTATATGTCGATCAGGTATGTGCGCTTCTCAACGAACGGCTTTCGCCGATAATGAAACTGATGGGTGAGGAAACGCCGCTCACCCCCGCGATGGTGAATAACTATGTCAAGCAGGGCGTTATAAACCCGCCCGTGAAAAAGAAATACCGCCGCGAGCAGCTCTGTCAGCTCGGCGTTGTCATTATCTGCAAGATGGTGCTGCCGATGAAACAGATAGGCGATTCTATCGCGGCGATGATGCGCGTTTTTGAGGTGGGCGAGGGCTACGATCTGTTTTTCGACGAGCTTGAATATTCGGTGCGCAGCGCTTTTGCGCCGCAGATGTACCCGCCGAAAACGATTTCGGATGCCGCCACGCGGGAGGAAGCCTCCATGCGGGCGCTTGCCGGAGCGTGCGCTCAAATGCTGCTTTTATGGGATCTTATAAGAACACGCCGCAGCGAGGAAGCGGCAAAGAAGGAGGAAACTACAAATGGCTGAAAAGAAAAAAACCAATCCGCATCTTAACTATGTGAAGCCCTTCGGGAGCATAAAGGATATGCTTGCGCAGCAGGTTATCGAAAACGGCGATAAGGTCGCCTATATGTACCGCAGCGGTGAAGGCATTGTCAATGTCACCTTCCGTGAATTTTCGGAGGATGTTCGCGCACTCGGCACGGCGATACACACGCTTGTTCAGGGCGATGCGCATGTCGGCTGCAGCGGCGAAAATTCATATAACTGGATCGTCGTTTATCTTGCCGCGCTCACGGGCAGCACGGTATTTTGCCCGATTGACAAGGACCTTCCCGAAAACGATATGGTCAATATCATTGTCGGCGGCGAGCAGAGCATAGTTTTCTGCGATGCCAAGCGCGAAAAGCTTTTCACTTCCATCCGCGACAGGCTCCCCAATGTGAAGTATTTTGTATGCTTCGATCGCGAGGAAGACGAGGGCGAATTCCTCTCTTATAAAAAACTGCTCCAAAAGGGCAGAGAACTTTATGCCGCGGGCGAACGCGCTTACGAGCGTTCCCAGACCGCATCGGACGAGATGAAAATGCTCATCTACACCTCCGGCACGACCGGGCTTGCAAAGGGCGTTATGCTTTCGGAACACAACCTTTGCAGTGCCGTTTATTACGGCTTGCAGTGCTCCACTCTGCGCGATATCGGGCTTTCGGTGCTTCCGTATCACCATTCCTATGAATCCGTCGCGGGGCTGCTTGTTGCCATACACTACGGCGCAACACTGTTCATCAACGACAGTATAAAGCGCGTTCTGAAAAATATGCAGGTCTGCCGTCCGCAGTATATTTACCTTGTTCCGGCGTTCGTGGAGGTGTTCTACCGCCGCATCATGGCCGCCATCGAGGAAAAGGGCAAGACCAAAACAATTGAAAAAGCAAGGAAAATATCCAATGTGCTGCTTAAAAGCGGCATTGACATCCGCAAAAAGATATTCCGCGAGATCCACGAAAACTTCGGCGGCAGGCTGGAAAAAATCGTCTGCGGCGGCGCACCCATCCGCGCCGAGGTCGGCAAGTTCTTCGAGGATATCGGCATAATCCTCTGCAACGGCTACGGCATAACCGAATGTTCGCCGCTCATTTCCGCAAACCCGGATACCGACTCCGACTGCACCACCGTCGGTTATCCGCTTACCTGCCTTGAAGTCAAGATAGATGATCCCAACGCCGACGGCGAGGGTGAGATTGTTGTCAAGGGCGATGTTGTCATGATGGGCTATTATAATCAGCCGGAGGCTACCGCCGCCGTTTTGAAGGACGGCTGGTTCTATACCGGCGACTACGGCAGAATAGATAATAAGGGAAGACTTGTCATTACCGGCAGAAAGAAGAACATAATCATTCTCGGCAACGGCAAGAATATTTACCCCGAAGAGCTTGAGGGCTATATTTCCGGAATAAGCTATATCACCGATTGCATCGTTTATGCCGACCGTGATACCGACGGCGTTGAAAGCGCTCTTTGTGCCGAATGCGCGATAGATCCCGATGTACTTGCCGGCACCGATCGCGAGGAGCTTCGCGCCCGTGTCAAGGCCGACATATTCAAGATTCTTGCGGATCTGCCCGCGTACAAGCAGGTATCCCATGTTGTCGTGCGTGATAAGCCTTTTGTAAAGACCTCCTCCGCAAAGATCCGCCGCGCTGCGGACGGCAAGCCGCTTGAATAAGCGCAAAGACGCAAAACATATCGGAATATAAAAAACAAATCGCCGGAGAAGTTCTTTGACTTCTCCGGCTTCTTTATTTTGCCGCGGCAAAATCACCCGTTGCCGTGACCGCGCCATACGGAGGGCGAAACGGCGATTATAAGCGGGAATATTTCCAACCTGCCGAGCAGCATTGCCGCCGAAAATACAAGTTTGGAAAAAGCGGTATACCCCGCAAAGCTGCCCATCGGTCCGACTGCGCCGAACCCCGGCCCGATATTGTTGAAGCAGGCAACGGTAGCGGTGAAGTTGGATTCAAAGCCGAACGGCTCGAAACTGACAAGCAGGAATGTCGCTATTATTACGAACGCATAAGCACCGAAATAGGTTGCCACACCGGAAAGCGTGCGGTCGTCGACCTCCTTGCCCTCGAAATGCACGGAGGTTACGGAGCGCGGGTGAAGCAGCTTTTTTATCTCACGCAGGGACATCTTGCAAAGCAGTATCGCACGGGAAATTTTCAAGCCGCCCGCTGTCGAGCCGGCGCAGCCGCCGAGGAACATCAGCGCGAAAAGCACGGCTTTGGAAAGCCCGGGCCAAAGGTTGAAATCAGCGGTGGCGTAGCCCGTTGTCGTCGTGACGGAGGACACCTGGAAGTAGGCATGGCGGAGCGAATCTCCGAAGGCGGGATAAAGCGAGGAAATATTTACGGTTATGACGGCCGTCGCCGCCGCGATAAGTCCGAGATACACCCAAAGTTCGGTGCTTTTCAGCGCGGAGCGCGCGCGCCCGATGAGGATAAGGTAATACAGGTTGAAGTTTATGCCGAAGATCATCATGAACACGGCGATGACCGTCTGGCAGTAGGGCGAATAACCGGCAAGGCTGTCCGCCTTGATGGCAAGGCCGCCGGTGCCCGCGGTGCCGAAGGAATGAAGCAGGCTTTCGAAGACCGGCATCCCGCCGAGGCAGAGCAGCAGCACCTCCGTGGCGGTTATCACGATATATATGAGGTACAGTACCTTTGCCGTATCCCGCACGCGCGGTAAAAGCTTGCCGACGACGGGGCCCGGCATTTCGGCGCGCATTATGTGGATAGAGCGGTCGGAAACATTGGACATTATTGCCATGATAAATACAAGAACGCCCATGCCGCCGATCCAATGCGTGAAGCTGCGCCAGAAAAGGGCGCTTTTGGAAAGCCCTTCCACATTTGTGAGTATGGAGGCGCCCGTTGTCGTGAATCCGCTCACCGTTTCGAAAAATGCATCGATATAATTCGGGATATCGCCGCTCAACACAAACGGAAGCGCGCCGATCGCGGACATGAGCAGCCATGCCAGTCCGACGACGGCAAAGCCTTCGCGGGCGTATATTACGGTGTTTTCGGATTTTGTTATTTTTACGACCAGCGTTCCGATAAGAAACGCCGCGGCTGCAACGGCAAGAAATGAATTCATCGGGCCGTATTCGCCGTATATCAGTGCCGTTGCGGTGGGGAGCAGAAGCAGCGCCGCCGCCACCCGCATAAGCCTTCCGCAAGTGTAAAATACCATTTTACGGTTCATTATGTGCCCTCCGCAATCACTGACGGAGAATATCCGAAAGGTCAGAAAGCTGCTGATCTGCGACAATGACAATGACTCTGTCGCCCGCCTCGATGACATCATCACCGTTGGGGATATTTGCCCGCCGCCCGCGTGCGATCCCCGCGATTATGATATTCGGCTTTAATTGAAGCTCCTTCAAGGGGGTTTTCAACCCCGGAAAATCGGGGGCGGCAAGGAATTCAAGCGCTTCCACGCCGGAATCCATCAGCTTGTAAAGTGTTTCGATCCTGCTTCCCGCTGAATTTTCAAGCGCACGCACATAGCTTGTGGTAAGATCCGAAACGCTCTTCCGCGGGGAAATAAGACATTCAAGCCCGAGATCGCGCGCCATTGCGGCAAGCTCCGGACGGTTGACCTTCGCGACGACCTTCGGGACCTTTTTGCTTGCGGCGAAAATGGAAATGAGTATATTTTCTTCGTCCATGCCCGTCAGCGCGACAAAGGCATCCACGCTTTCAAGCCCTTCCTCCAAAAGCAGTTCCTGCTCGGCTCCGTCACCGTGGATCAGAACGGCCTCCGGCAGCTCTGCCGCAAGCAGCTTGCAGCGTTCCTCGTTGCGGTCGATAATGCGCACCGTGTTGCCGCCGGCGATCAGCAGTTTCGCAAGGTAGTATGACGTGCGGCTGCCGCCGAGTATCATCACGCTGCGTGCCTGCTTGCGCGAAACGCCCATGAGTTTGAGCAGCTTCTGTATCTCCGTCGGCGGCGCGGTAAGACCGATTCTGTCGCCGCTTTCGAGCGCGAAATTACCGTTCGGTATATGTACCTGCCCGCCGCGGCGCACCGCGCAGATCAGAAACCTTGCGTTGTATTTACGGCGCAGATCCATGAGCGTGCTGCCGCAAAGCGGCATATCCGGCTTCAGGTTCAGTTCTATCATTTCGAGATTGCCGTTGAATGTTTCTATGTTTGCCGCGGCGGGAAGTTTCAAAATATTGTAAAGTTCCTTTGCCGCAAGCATTTCGGGGTTCAGCGTGAGCGAAAGCCCGAGCGAGGATTTAAGGAAGGCGAGGTTTTTATCGTTGTATTCGGGATTTCTTATCCGCGCAACGGTATGTCCCACGCCCATTCTCGAGGCTATAAAGCAGGAAAGCATATTCATTTCGTCAGAATCGGTGCAGGCGATAAGCACATCCGCCTTCTCCGCCCCCGCTTCTGAAAGCGTTTCGCAGTCGGCTCCGTTTCCGCACACGGACATTACATCGTATATGTTGCCGATTGATTCCGCTACCGCCGCCTTTGAATCCACGGCGGTGATGTCGTGGCCTTCGCTTACAAGATCGCCGATTATCGAGCTGCCTATTTTGCCGCAGCCGACAACTATTATCTTCATAAAACAATTCCTCCTGCCCCGGATATGGCACGGGGAACCGACACATTTCCCGTGCGGCCCCCGCGATTCTGCATTTTATTTGCCGATAACGGCTTTGTGGAACACCTTTTTGCCCTTTTTGATCTTTACGCCCGCGGTAAGAGCCGAAACCGGTATGACCGCGGAGATATCCGCGACCTTTTCGCCGTCTATGCTCACGCCGCCCTGCTCGATAAGACGCCTTGCTTCCCCGCGGGAGCCGGCAAGAGAGCAGGCAAGCATAAGGTCGATAACGCCCATGCCCTCTGCGGGAACATCCGAAAGCTCGGTTGTAGGCATATCGGAATCGTCGCCGCCGCCGCCGAACAGCGAGGCCGCCGTTTTGCGTGCCTTTTCGGCTTCCTCCGCACCGTGAACGAGCGTGGTGAGCTCCATTGCGAGAATTTCCTTTTTCTCGTTTATGCGGCTTGCATCCCAATTTTCCATTTCATCGATCGTTTCGACGGGCAGGAAGGTGAGCATACGAAGGCATTTCATGACATCGGCGTCATCCGTGTTGCGCCAGTACTGGTAAAATTCAAACGGCGTGGTCTTTTCCGGATCAAGCCATACGGCGCCCTTTGCGGTTTTACCCATCTTTTTGCCCTCGCTGTTCAGCAGCAGGGTGATGGTCATGGCGTAGGCATCCTTGCCCGTCTTTTTGCGGATGAGCTCCGTACCGCCGAGCATATTGCTCCACTGATCGTCGCCGCCGAACTGCATATTGCAGCCGTAATGCTCGTGCAGGTAGTAAAAGTCGTAGGACTGCATTATCATGTAGTTGAATTCAAAGAAAGAAAGACCTCTTTCCATTCTCTGCTTGTAGCACTCTGCGCGAAGCATATTGTTGACGGAAAAGCAGGCGCCGACCTCGCGCAGAAGATCGACATATTTCAGGTCGAGCAGCCAATCCGCGTTATTGACGACAATCGCCTTGTCCTCGCCGAATTCGATAAAGCGCCCGATCTGTTTAAGAAACGCATCGCAGTTGTGCCGTATCGTTTCGGCGGACATCATTGCGCGCATATCGGTGCGCCCCGAAGGGTCGCCTATAAAGCCGGTGCCGCCGCCGAGCAGCACGACCGGCCTGTTGCCGGCAAGCTGAAGCCTTTTCATCAGGCAGAGCGCCATGAAATGACCGACATGAAGCGAATCGGCTGTCGGATCGAAGCCGATATAAAAACGTGCGTTGCCGTTGTTGATAAGCTCTCTTATTTCTTCCTCGTCCGTGACCTGGGCGATAAGCCCTCTCGCACGGAGCTCCTCATATATTCCCATTTACAAATCCTCCGTTTTATATACAAGTCAATATAGCATATCCGCGCCGTACAGTCAAGTGTTTTCGGGCTGTTCGAGCGCCTTGCGGCAGATATCGCGCAGAGATTTCCGTATATCCTCCGGCGCAATGATATCCAGCTCTCCGCCGAATCCGAGTATCCACCCGTAAAATGTCGGCCCCGGAACGATGTGCACGTGTGCGATCATCTTTCCGTCCTTATTCGAAATCGGCGTATCCCGCCCGAAGCGATCGAGTATGATAAGTTATTTCTTCCGTTTGCCAGCAGGGCTACTGCGTTGTCATCTTCCCGTA
>CAVLDN010000020.1:0-11906 GCA_963661975.1 bacterium | reverse complement strand
AATCCGATACCGTTATTGCAAAGCTGAATAAGCCGTGTTCCCCGCAGACCGGCGACGACAGCAATATCTTCCTTTGGCTGGCTCTGCTCTTTGTAAGCGGCGGCGCAGTCCTCGCAACAACAGTTGTAAGCAAAAAGAAAAAGTATAACAGATAACAAATCAAATTGATTTCAAGGCGGCTATCGGAAGGTAGCCGCCTTGTTCTGTCACGGGCAAAATATACAGCATTTCCCGCTTTCCGAAGAAACATTCAAAGTGTCTGTCTGCCAAGCGGGAAAAGCAGACAACCGAGGTTTCTGAATTACAGAGCCGATACATGGTTTCATCAAAGATATGGCGAGAGATTTCCTCCCGCCGATTTGTTGTGCTGTGCATCGGCTCCATTTGCCGTTAAAATCGCCGCTAACAAAAAGTTTGCAAAATTTCTTTTTGTAAAACGGCAAAAAGGTTCCCGATGAGATACAAAAGCCCCCGGGGCATCTTCCTTACGGAGGGTGTCCCAAGGGGTTCTTTTTGTAATGTTCGCTTGTTTCGGCCGATCAGCCGAGCGCTTTTACGGAATTTTGCAGCTTTTCGTAAAGCGCTTTTGCGGCGGCGAGCTTTTCGCGCTCCGCATTTACGATCTTTTCCGGCGCCTTTGCCGTAAATTCGGCATTGGAAAGCTTGCCCTCGGCACGTTTTATCTCGCCCTCCGCGGCGGCAAGCTCCTTTTGGAGCCGTGCGCGTTCGGCGGCAAGATCGACCATGTCCGCAAGAGGAATGAATATTTCGCAGCTTCCCGTTACAATGCGCACGGTGCCTTCCTCCGCGCAGCTTTCCGCCACAGTGAGTCCGGCAGCGGAGGCAAGGCGTTCGAAGTATTTATCCTTGCCCTCAAACAGCGCTTTATCCTGCGCGACGATTATTACATGCGCCTTGCGGGAGGGCGGAACGTTCATTTCGGCGCGGCGGTTGCGGATGGCGCGTATCGCTTCCAGCATTATGCCGACCTTGTGCTCCGATTCCGGAAAATCGAGCCCGGCTTTGTATTCCGGGTAGGCGGATATCATTATGCTTTCGCCGGAATGCGGCAGGCATCTCCAAATTTCCTCCGTAATAAACGGCATGAAGGGGTGCAGAAGCTTCATTGTGTTGGAAAGCACGTATGTGAGCACGGCCTGTGCCGCGATGTTGGTTTCGGTTTCCTTTTGGGCAAGGCGGGGCTTGACAAGCTCTATATACCAATCGCAGAAAACATCCCAGATAAAATCGTAAAGCTTCTGCACGGCAATGCCGAGTTCGTATTTATCCAGGTTTTCGCGCACCTCGCGCACCGTGCGGTTGTAGACCGAGAGCACCCATCTGTCCTCATCCTCAAGGCGGAGTGATGTGTCTATGCTTTCGGTATCGCAATCGCGGTCGAGGTTCATCATAACGAACCTTGCGGCGTTCCAGATCTTGTTTGCGAAATTGCGGGAGGCTTCGAAGCGCTCGTCCGAAATGCGCATATCGTTTCCGGGGGAGTTGCCCGTCGCAAGAGTGAAGCGGAGTGCATCCGCGCCGTATTTGGATATGACCTCGAGCGGGTCGATCCCGTTGCCGAGCGATTTGGACATTTTTCTTCCGAGTGCATCGCGCACCAGCCCGTGAATGACGACATCCGAGAAGGGCTTTTCACCGGTATGTTTGAGTCCGGAGAATATCATGCGGGACACCCAGAAGGTAATTATATCATACCCGGTGACAAGTGCGCTTGTCGGGTAATAGCGCTTGTAATCCGGCGCGTTTTCATCCGGCCAGCCGAGTGTGGAAAACGGCCACAGTGCGGAGGAGAACCAGGTGTCCAGCGTGTCCGGATCGCGGTGCATTTCCCTGCCGCACTTCGGGCAGGATGCGGTTTCGGCATCCGTCACGACGGTTTCGCCGCAATCGTCGCAATAAAATGCGGGTATGCGGTGCCCCCACCAGAGCTGACGGGAAATGCACCAGTCGCGGATGTTTTCCATCCAGTGCAGGTAGTTTTTGGAAAATCTTTCGGGAACAAAGCGGACATCGCCGTCCTTCACGACGCGTATCGCTTCCTCCGCAAGCGGCTTCATTTTTACGAACCATTGCAGCGAGGCACGCGGTTCGATAACGGTGCCGCAGCGGTAGCAGGTGCCGACATTGTGGCGCAGCGGTTCGATCTTTACAAGATATCCGCCCGCCTCGAGATCCCTTACGATAGCCTTTCTTGCCTCGTAACGGTCCATTCCGGCATACGCGGGGTAATCGTCGGTTATGCGGGCATCATCGGTGAGCACATTGATGAGCGGAAGCCCGTGGCGCGCGCCGACCTCGAAGTCGTTCGGATCGTGCGCGGGGGTGATCTTCACGGCGCCGGTGCCGAAATCCGGTTCGACATATTCATCCGCGACAACGGGTATTTCCCGCCCGACAAGCGGCAGAATGAGCGTTTTACCCACGATATCGCGGTAGCGTTCATCGTTCGGGTTGACGGCGACGGCCGTGTCGCCCAGCAGGGTTTCGGGGCGTGTCGTGGCAAGGTAAACATATTCGTCGCTGTCCTTGATGGGGTAGCGGATATGCCAGAAGCTGCCGTCCATATCTTTGTACTCCACTTCGGCATCCGAAATGGAGGTTTTGCAGTGCGGGCACCAGTTTATGATTCTCGTTCCGCGGTAGATAAGCCCTTCGTTGTAAAGCTTTATAAAGACATTCTTTACCGCTTCGGAGCAGCCGTCATCCAGCGTGAAGCGCTTTCTTGACCAATCGCAGGAGGAGCCGATCTTTTTGAGCTGTCCGCAGATACGGTTGCCGTATTTATCGTTCCATTCCCAGGCGCGTTTCAAAAAGCCTTCGCGCCCGATATCCTCCTTTGTAATGCCTTCCTTGCGCATCGCTTCCACGATCTTTGCTTCTGTCGCGATGGAGGCGTGGTCTGTCCCCGGGAGCCAGAGCGTATCATACCCGCACATCCGCTTGTAGCGGACAAGGGTATCCTGTATCGTGTTGTCCAGAGCGTGGCCCATGTGAAGCTGCCCGGTTATATTGGGCGGCGGCATTACGATGGAAAAGGTTTTCCCCTTGCCGCTCGGCTTGAAATATCCGTTGGATTCCCATTCGGCATAAAGGCGATCCTCGAAATCGGCGGGATCGTATTTTTTATCCAGTTCCTTCCTCATTTTTCTTCTCCTGTTGCTTTATCAAAAATATTCACCACAAGCCCGGTTTTGAGCTTGGGGTAAAAATAGGTGCTCTTTTGGGGCATTTTGTCGCCCGCAAGGGCAACATCCTTTATCTGCGGGACGCGTGTCGGATTGATGATGAACGCCGCGCCTGCCTTGCCCGAGCGGACGGCATCCACGGCCTCGCGCACGGATCGGGTGTAGCGCAGGTTTTTCTGCTGCGCCATGTTTTCCCGGTCGATCCCGAGCGCATCTTCAAGCACATACTTATGCAGTATGCTCACATCAAGCGCGCAATAGGCTTCACTGCGCCCGTCGATATTCAGCCCGCGCGCTTCGGGTTTCAAATGAAACACGAGTGCTTCCCTGCCGCCGGTGTACATGGCGAAAGCACATTCCTCGCCCGCGGCGGCAAGTATTCTTCTCACATTGAAGAGCGGAGATGAAGATATATCGAAATATTCCGAGCATTTCTCCGCCACTTCCGCGGCGTTCACCGGCATATCGACGACCAGCCTGTGTGTCGGGAAAACGACAAGCCCGCTGTCGTCCAAATCCACAAGCATCATCAATACGGTGGCCGCATCGACATCGGCACCCTCCGCGCGCACATGGCGGCGGTAGTTAAGCGCCGTTTCATAGCGGTGGTGTCCGTCGGCAATAAACGCCTGTCTGTCGCGCAGGGCGGCCTGTATCGTTTCTATATCGCGGCGGCGGGCGGTTTTCCACAGCGTGTGGGTGACGGCTTCATCATCCTTAAAGTGGTATATCGGCTTGCCGTCCGTCACTCTCGAAAGTATTTTGCCTATGTCGGTGCCCTTGCCGTCGTAAAGCGAATATATCGGCGAAAAATTGCAGTTTGTCGCCTTCATCAGTTCGAATCGGTCCTGCTTCGCTTTGGAAAGGGTTTCCTCATGCGGAAGTATGACGCGCTCCGAAAATTCGCTCAGCCCGAATCTGCACAAAAATCCCGTCAGTTCACAGAGCTTGCCGGAGGCGAAAAATTCCTCGCGGTAAATATAAATCGCTTCCTCGGTATCGCGGGCAAGAATCCCTTCGGATATCCATTCGTTCAGAAGCTCTGCGGCGTTTTCATAGCGGTGTTCGCCCTCGGGAAGTTCAAGACGGATCAGGTTGTGTTCGTTCTTTTCGGTGAGGCGCTTTCGTTCCTCGGGCGAAACTATATCGTAAGGCGGGCAGACGCAATCCTTTATGTTGCCCGCTTTTTCCGTGAATCGCAGCGCACGGAAGGGGAAAATATCCATTGTAAAACCTCCGTGCGAATCAATCGTCGATCCGTTTCAGCTTTGCAAAGCTGCCCATGAGCCGCTTTACCGAACCGGAATCGAATTCTATCTCATAAAGCATATCCGCGCCCATTTTTTCCGCGGATCTTATCGTTCCCGCGCCGAACATCGCGTGGCGCACCCGCGTGTCTGGGGCAAACTCCTCGCAGGCGGAGGCCTTTTCGGCGGTTTGCTTTATGCTTTCGAGGAAACTCCTGCGGCTTTGGCTGTGCCGCGCGGAATATGCCGATACCGGCGCGACGGCATGACCGCCGCTGTCCTTCACCGCGCCGCGTTCGGCAATTTCAGCCGGTATTTCGGCGGCAAAGCGGGAGGTCTGCCTGGTTTCGGTTCTGCCGTAAAGCATTCGCGTTGCGACATGGAGCAGGAAAAGCTCTTTCTTTGCGCGGGTCACGGCGACATACGCCAGCCTGCGTTCCTCCTCAAGCGCTCTGTCCCCGGCGGAGACCGATTGAGAGCTGGGGAACAGCCCTTCCTCGAACCCGGGAACAAATACAACGGGAAATTCAAGCCCTTTTGCGGAATGTACCGTCATCAGCACGACGGCATCCGAATCGGCATCGTAATTATCAAGGTCGCTCACAAGCGCAAGCTCGTTCAGGAATGCGGGAAGTGTTGCTTCCTGCGCGGTTTCGGCAAAAAGCGCGGCGCTCGAAACAAGCTCCATCACGTTCTGTTCGCGTTCCTCGCCGCCTTCCTCCTCGCGGAGCATATTGCGGTAGCCGCTTTCCTCGATCACGCGCTCCACCGTTTCGGCAAGTGTGTGCGTGAGCGAAAATTCGCGCAGCTCGTTTATCAGCCGCCCGAACCGTTCGAGCTTGGGTGAAACGCGCTTCAGCTCGGGATAAGAACCGGCGTTCGCGATTATGTCGAATATCGGCTTGCCGGCGGACTGCGAAAGCGCGCGTGTGCGTTCGATTGTCGCTTCGCCCACAGAGCGCTTGGGAACATTGATTATCCTCATCAGGCGGACGGTATCCGCCGGGTTTACCATCAGCGAAAGATAGGCAAGTATATCCTTTATCTCACGCCGTTCAAAGAACCTTATGCCGCCGTAAATGCGGTAGGGTATGCGCTTCTTTACAAACGCCGATTCAAGCGTGGCGGATATCGCGTTCACCCTGTAAAGCACGGCGAAATCCGAATATTTCGCACCCGCTTCGACACGCTTTGCGATCTCGCCGCAAATGAAGGAGGCTTCCTCCGTTTGTGTGTAAAGGCGCTTGATATGTATTTTTTCGCCGTCGGGCTCGCTTGTCCAAAGCTCCTTGCCCTTGCGGTCGATATTGTTGCCGATTATTCCGTTTGCCGCCCTGAGAATGTTGCCCGTGGAGCGGTAATTGCGTTCGAGCCGCACGGTTTTTGCGTTTTTGAAAACGGTGTCGAATCCGAGAATGTTGTCCACCGTCGCTCCGCGGAAGGAGTATATGGACTGGTCGTCATCGCCGACAACGCAAATGTTGCAATTTTCGCCCGTCAGCAGCTGCGCAAGGTGCGCCTGAGAGGGGTTGGTATCCTGGTATTCGTCTATCAGTATATATTCGAAATGCCGCCTGTAATGCTCGCGGATCTGCGGAAATTCGCGCAGCAGCCGCACGGTAAGCATGATTATATCGTCGAAATCGAGCGCGCTTGCATCGAAAAGCCGCTTTTGATACCTGCGGTATGCTTCCGCAAGCTTCTTTTTGCGGACATCTCTGCCCGCATCGGCAAGCTCATCCTCCGGCGAGCGGTCGTTATTCTTCGCATCGGATATTTCCTTCATCGCGGCACGCGGCGGAAGCACGCTTTCCGCAACGCCGATCTCTTTGAGTATCTCGCTTATCAGCTTGCGGGAATCATCGGCATCGTATATCGTGAAATCGTTGCGGTAGCCGAGCTCGTTTATATGCCTGCGCAGTATTCTGACGCATATCGAGTGGAACGTGCCCGCCCAGATATCGCCCGCCCTTTCGCCGAGCATCGCGGCAAGACGCGCCTTGAATTCCGAAGCCGCCTTGTTTGTGAATGTCAGGCAGAGCACATGGTACGGCAGAGCCGGTTCCGCGGCAAGCCTTTCCAGCAGTTTTTCCGCTTCCTCACGGCTGCCGGATTCCGCAACCCGCTTCATTTCGGGCAGCAGTTCCGCCGCATCCGCAGGTACGGTTTCGTCCTGCGAAGCGTGTCCGAACCGTATTATGTTCGCGATCCTGTTTACTATTACGGTGGTTTTTCCGCTGCCCGCCCCCGCGAGCACCAGAAGAGGACCCTCTGTCGTATAGACAGCCTCGCGCTGGGCATCGTTCAGCCGCGCAAAGCATTTGTCAAAAAGGGCTCTCTTTACCGTATTGAATTCACTTCCGTTTGTCATTGCAGCCTTCCCCACATATATATTATATACATTATAATACATTTTCTCCGGATTTTCAAGCGTTTTTTCCGCTTTCGGCGGGCGTTTTCGGTGCGGCCGCGCATGAAAATCCGCCTGCACGGCGGCAAAAGAAATGATTAACAGGGAGCAGCGGGCCATGCGATTTCAGACCTGCCCCAAGCAAAAACAGGCACGGGCAGCTGCCCGTACCTGTTTCGTTATATTCGGTTTTTTGTTGTGCCGATCGGGGCGTTATTTTATATATTCGGTGCCGAGCGAGTGGCGTTTCAGGCGGATAAGGTCGGTAAGCCCGATATTATTGCCGTCTGCCATCGCCGCCGCCTTCTTGCCGGCCGCGGTCAGCGTAAAGGTGCCGAGGTAGGCGCGCTTTGCATAGAGGTAATCCACCGCATCGATCCTGCCGTTGCCGTCGGCATCGCCCTTGACGGCTACGCGGTATTCCTTGTCGCCCACGCGAATGACGGAATCCGTAGAGATAAGTGAGCCGTCTTTTAATTCGCCGCCGGTCTTATCGCGGATATCAAGCCCGGTGTTTTCGAACGCCGCGCGGAAATCCGAAACCTTTGTCCCTGCGGGAACGGCATATACAAGCCCGTCCTCCACAACATAGTTCGCGCCGTCGCAGAGAACAAGATCGGAAACGGAATAGGTGAAGGTTACCTCGGTATCGGTGCCGAAGGCTGCGCTCGCGGTCGCCTTGTCGGGCGTGTAGCCGCTCTGCTCCGGTGCCGCGATATCGATGCTTGCGCCGTTATGACCGTAAACCGTGAAGGAACCGGTGCTTGCGCCGTCCGCGTCAACGCACTTTACGGCTATTTCGGCCTTGTCGGTGCCGTCGTAGACGGAAATAAGATGGTTTGCGATAAGCTCCGCAAAACGGGAATGTCCGTATGAGGACTGATGTATGCCGTCGCCCGCGTTGCAGAATTCTTTAAGGTCTTCCTTGCGGCATTCGGCGTTGATATCCACAAGCGTGCAGCCGTACTTCATCGCAACGGAGCGCATCGCGTTGCAGAAGGCGTTCATGTTATCCCGGTTGCCGTAATCCAGCCCGTAGCCGCCGGCGGAATACCAGCCCTTTTCGGTGCAGACGGGGTTGGGGGTGACAAAGACCACATCCGCGCCCGCGGCTTTCAGCTCGCTTGCGAAGTATTCGAGGTTTTCCTTGTAGTCTTTAAGCGCGGTGAGCGGTCTTCCGCTCGAAAGCTGCTGCGCCTGGTCGTTCATGCCGAAGCAGATCAGCACGATATCCGGGTTTTGGTCAAGCACATCGACTTTGAATCTCGCCTTTGCGTGCGCGGTGGTGTTGCCGCCGATGCCCGCATTGATGACCTCCGTGCCGAGATAGCCGTAAAGCATCTTGACATAGCCGGTGCGTGCGGTGAGGCTGTCGCCGAAGGCGATTATCTTTTTATTGCGCAGAACGGAATCAAGCGCGCTGGTGTTCACGCATTTAAGCGTTGCCCGTGCGATCACGCCGGGCGTTTTGCCCTCTCCGCGCGCATAAAGCGTTATGGTGTAGGTTCCGCCGACGGAAAGCATATCCTCGGGGATGGTGTAGGATGTACCGGTGACGGTTGTCCGCGGGATAAGTATAAGTCCGTCGTCGTTTATGCTCGATTCGTTCAGTGCAAAGACGTATTCGTCCGCGCCGGCGACCGCAGACCAGTTCACCGTCGTCCCTTCGACGGGGGCATTCAGTATACCGCCGACGGCGTCTGTAAAGGCGGGGGCCGCAAGCTGCTCCGAGGTGATAGCCGGGGCATAAGCCGTCGCTTCCTCATCCGGCGCGTTTGCGCGGATGCGCGGGTTTTCACCGCGCGTGCCCGAGTCAAGGTCGATATCGTAAAGCCACACCGGCATGCCCACAGCGAGGTTGGCGATAGCGGCATCATTCGCGGCACAGTCCAGCAGAACAAAGCCGTTTTCGGGTATTAGCGGCTGCTTGGGGGCTGATCCGGAAACGTTTCTGTCCAGCGAGATTATTTTGTAATTGCCCGCTTCGGCATCCCAATCGCACACTACGGCGCGCCACCATTCGTATTTGCCCGCGCCGTGGGGTACGGCGGAGCCGCACTTGTCGGTGAAGATTATAGATTGACCATGATTATAGATAAGGTTGTCTATCCCGGTGGGGATAATGTCAATGCCGATCGGTTTGGAGTTCTTCGGGTCGTATGCCTCCTTGCCTTCCTCCGGCTCGCCGGTCTTAATATAAGCGTTGGAAACGAAATCGTCCGCATACCAGAGCTTATCGTTTGTATCAATAATGCCCGCGCCGAGGTCGATGCCGTAAAGCCAGACCTTGTCGTCGACTTTCAGCTTGCTCACAAGCGCAAAGGAATCCACAACGCGCTGCGTGATATAGTTGATCGCATCCGGGTTGTTCGGCTCGATCGCTTTATAATTGTTGCCCATGCACAAGCCGTAAACAAAGCCGGTTTCGGGTATGGTATAGGAGGATTTGTCCTTGTTGTTGCTGTTTTTGTCAATGGTGACAATCTTGTAGCAGCCGTCCTCCTCCGACCAATCGCATATAAACAGCTGCCACCATGCGAAGGTGCCGAGCTGCCCGACGGTTTTGTAATTCCTGCCGTTTGCGATAATCGCGCTGCCCTCCATCGAGGGGCCGACATTGATATGCGTGATGATCAGCTTGCCGTCCGCAGTGCCGTATGCGCCCGCGGAAAGCGGCAGCGCGCAAAGCAGCATCACGCCTGCAAGCATAAGTGCGAGAATGGATGTCAAACGCTTCATTGCCTTTTCTCCTTTTGAATATTTTTACCGTATCCGTATTTTACCATACCCTCCGCGATAAATCAATACACGCGGCGCGGCAAAAGCGCGGGTTGAAAAGAAAGTGTTTCCGCCCGGCGGGGCCGAAACGCCGCTTGAGCAGTTCAGAACCTTTTTACATATTCGACGCGGGTGCCGTATTCCCTTCCGCGCACAAAGCCCGCCTTTTCCAGCACGCGCATAAGGCGCGTGTCACCCGCGGCGGCGGCCGCATAAACGCGGTCGAGCGAGAGCTTTTCGTGTGCGATCCGCAGCGCGGCCTTCACCGCGGCGGTGCCGTAGCCCTTGCCGCGGTAGCTGTCGTTGGCGATAAATATTTCCAGCTCGCAGCGCTTTTCGGAATAAACTATGCAGGGCAGCCGCACAAAGCCGATCACCTCGCCCTTGCGGGTGAAAATGCCGAAAACCGGGTTCCACTCGGCGGTCGCCGCCGAAGCGGCAAAGCGCGCATCGACCTGCTCCTCATCGTATGTATAAACGCGGTCGGTGAGCGCCGGGTCGTATACCGCCTTGCGCCACAGCGCCCGGTTTTCCTTTTCGGTCATCAATCGCAGTGTCGTTTCCTTTGTGGTTATTCCTTCTACCATGGCTGTTCTCCCTTTCGTGCTTTTTTCTTGTCAAAGCTGTAATGCTCTGCGTTTCTTATTCTTCGTGGCGAAAACGCATTTACAGATACTTTTTGGAGGCCTTTTTCATTTTAATTGCCATATCCATAATCCAATCAAACTGCTCTGGCCAGTTGTCTTTGTTGTTGAAATCGACGGTTTTATATGCCAGAATTCGACTTGCCTTTTTTTTCGGCAATTCGTTCCATTCTAGGGACACACCAATTTCACTTTCGATAGCGGCTTTGTTAGAATAAAATTTGTGATAGAGCGACGTGTCATCTGAAATATGCCACTCGACAATGGCTCGATTGTTTTTTCTGATTTGAGATATACAGATTTGACAAGCGGATGAACCTATAAGCTGACTCCGTCTTCATTCTTCCAGAGCGCATTTCCGTTTAAGGATGCACCGCCGACAAATCCCGCTGCGGCCGATGGACTTGAAAACAGCAAATCTGCGGTCAGAATTCCATTTTCGTCGATTTTATCGGCATACTTTTCACGGTCTTTCAACGTTCTTTTAGGGCAACTTTTGGTTGTCGTCAGATTAATGACACTGCCACAGAGAACGACGAATCCATCGCTTGTGCGCTGTCCGGTTGCTTTTCCATGACTGTACTCAAGATGAAGCAGACCTTCCTTTGCGCCCGTGCCCGCATTGGAAAGATACGGCTCAAATACTTTATGTCCCAAAGCTCCGACCACGATTTTTGCGTAGTCAATGAACTCCTCAAGCTCGCACTCTGTTTCCTCTGTGATATTGCCCGGATTCGGATCGTTGCTGTTCTTTACTGAATACCGCCCTGCCTGCCCGGCAATATTGCAGAAGCGATTTTCAAGGTAGCTGATTTCGGTCGGACCGAATGAATTATTTGTCGTGGTAAACATAATTGCATCCGTCCAATAATCGATACTGTTATGCGGTTCCTGAATACGGAGAAGCAGCCCTTTTCCGTTCTTTCTCGCGCCGGCCTGACCGATGTAGACTGCGGGGTTTTGCAATTTATCGGTTCCGAACAAAAAGTAGACACCGCTTTGCTTAAGTAAGTCCATGTCTTTGCATTTTTCAAGTGCAGTGCGCGGTATCTTATACGCAATTCCCGTCCAATTTGCAAGCGTGCATTTTATCCTTCCGCTCGGTTCTCCGTCTATCAAAAACAACTTTAACGTTTTTCCTCTTGCCATATTAAATCCCCCAAATAAAAATTACCCGATTCCGAAGAATCTCTCGAAAAACACCTTCAGCTTTTCGATAACGGTCTGCTTCTTTTCGGCACGGTTACCGCCGCCGAAGCGGGAAATCGGAGGCATGAGCTTATCGATATCGATTCCCGTGGTCTTGACTTCTCCGTCGCGGAACGCACTTTCCACGAAGCGGCGGGTTTCCTCATCCTTAAGTTTTTCCTCGCGGATAATCTCGGCAAGCTGCCGTTCCTTTTCATCGGCAACAAACTCGCGCCACTCAAGCATGACATCCGAAACATCGTTGATACCCGCCAGGAAGGTTTCAATCAGAGCCTTCTTACTGCGAAGCTCGGGGCTTGCGTCAACCGCCTTGCGGATGGTAATCAAGACCTCTTTATCATTGCCGTGTGAATCGTGGTACTTCTTGACCAGCATCAGGATGTAGTCGATATTGATTTCAATCTGCTTGATA
>CAVLDN010000019.1:0-12661 GCA_963661975.1 bacterium | reverse complement strand
GTGCCTCTTCGGGCTTCTTCGCCTTCTTTTCGGAGTCCAGGGGTTTCATTGTCGGGAACAGCAAAACATCGCGGATGGCGGGCGAATCGGTAAGCAGCATTACCATTCTGTCGATGCCGAAGCCGATACCGCCTGTAGGCGGCATACCGTAGGAGAGCGCATTGAGGAAATCCTCATCGGTATGGTTTGCTTCCTCATCGCCGGAGGCAAGAAGTTCCTCTTGCGCACGGAAGCGCTCACGCTGATCGATCGGATCGTTAAGCTCGGAATAGGCGTTCGCCATTTCCCAGCCGTTCATGAAGAACTCGAAGCGTTCGACGTAATCGGGGTTTTCGGGCTTGCGCTTTGTAAGCGGGGATATCTCCACCGGGTGATCCATAAGGAAGGTCGGCTGGATGAGTTTATCCTCGGCATACTGCTCGAAGAAGAGGTTGAGTATATCGCCCTTCTTGTGGCGCGGTTCGTATTCGATGCCGTGCTCCTTCGCAAGAGCGTATGCTTCCTCGTCGGTGCGTATGTTCGTGAAATCGACGCCGGCGTACTTTTTGACCGCGTCGATCATGGTGATACGTTCGAACGGCTTGCCGAGATCCATTTCCACGCCGTTGTAGGTGATTTTAGTGGTACCCAAAACCTCCTGCGCGACAAAGCGGTAAAGGTTTTCCGTAAGGTCCATCATGCCGTGATAATCGGTATACGCCTGGTAAAGCTCCATGAGCGTAAATTCGGGGTTGTGGCGGGTGTCAAGCCCTTCATTGCGGAAAACTCTGCCGATCTCGTAAACGCGTTCCAAACCGCCGACGATAAGGCGTTTAAGATAAAGTTCGAGCGAAATGCGAAGACGGAGATCCTCGTTGAGCGCATTGAAATGCGTTTCGAAGGGACGTGCGGAGGCACCGCCGGCATTCGCAACGAGCATGGGAGTTTCGACCTCCATAAAGCCCTGCGAATCGAGATATTTGCGGATAGCGCGTATAATGCGCGAACGCTTGATAAAGGTATCTTTCACCTCGGGATTGACGATCAGATCGACATATCTCTGGCGATAGCGGGTATCCGTATTGGTAAGCCCGTGATATTTTTCGGGCAGCGGAAGGAGCGATTTCGAAAGCAGCGTGAGCTTTTTGGCATGGATGCTTATCTCGCCGCGGCGGGTCTTGAAGACAAAGCCTTCCAGCCCGATGATATCGCCGATATCCCACTTGCGGTATTCGTTGAAGCATTCCTCGCCGATATCGTCGATACGGACATATGCCTGTATGCGCCCCGAAACATCGGCTATATCGATAAAGTTTGCCTTGCCCATATCGCGGCGGCTCATAAGCCTGCCGGCAAGTGAAACATCCTTTTGATCGAACTGCTCGAAATTATCCTTGATCTCGCCTGCATGGGCGGTGACATTATACTTCGTAACGGCAAACGGATCCCTGCCCTCTGCCTGCGCTTCGGCAAGCTTGCGGCGGCGAACGGCGATTATCTCGTTTTCGTCCTCCGGAGCGGACGCCGCCCCGTTCTTTATCTCATCGTTCATCGTCTGCCCCTTATTTGGAAATGTTGGTGACGGTGTATCTTACGATTCCGTTCGGTGTTTCGACATTTATACTGTCGCCCTTGCGGTGATCGAGAAGTGCCTTGCCGAGAGGGCTGTCGTCGCTGATGCGGCCTTCGATCGGATCGGATTCGGCGGTGGATACGATCTTGTATTCGGTTTCCTCGCCGTCTTCTATATTGTGGACAACAACAAGGTTTCCGACGCCGATCTTATCGGTGGAAAGTTCGCTGTCGTCAAGGACGATTGCGTTTTCGAGTGTTGCTTCGAGCTGGGCGATTTTGCCTTCGATCTCCGCCTGCTCGTTTTTAGCTTCGTCGTATTCGCTGTTTTCGGAAAGGTCGCCGTATGCTCTCGCCTTCTGGATCGCCTGCGCGACTTCCTTACGCTTTACCGTTTTAAGATGTTCAAGTTCATGCTGAAGATTTTTGAGCCCCTCGTGGGAAACAATGATCTGCTTTGCCATTTTTATATTCTCCTGTATTTATTATCGTATATTTATATGTTCAGTCTGCGCCGTTTATGGCTTCAAAGGCGCGCTGTAACTGCGTGTCATCCTCAAAGCTCATCTTGAAAAAGCGGTTTTCCCATTTCTCATCGAGCTTCGAAACGATATCCGGTGCTATACCCACGCCGTCATAGCTGACATTGAGAGGTGGGTTGTAATAATCGGTGGAAAGCTTGATCGCATCACCCTCGTCGGTAAGACGGTAGGTTGTCTGCATCGTGCCCTTGCCGAAGGTCTGCTCGCCGATGATCGTTGCCAGTTTGTAATCGCGCAGTGCGGCCGTGAACAGTTCTGCCGCGGAAGCGGTAGAACCGTTGCACAGAACGACCATTTTTGCATTTATACATTCCGCATCGGAATACTTTGTTTCGGTATTGCCGTTTTTATCGACGATATTGATGATCGGGCCTTCCGGAAGCAGAATATCCAGCATTTCGAGAACCTGATCGAGATAGCCGCCGCCGTTGTTGCGAACATCGAAAATGAATTTATCGAACCCGGCTTCCAGAGCGTCGTTCACCGTTTTTTCGAACAGAGAAGCGACCGTCATATCCGAAAAGGAAAGTATACGGATATGTGCCACACCGCCGCCGAGATCGGAAAGCAGGATATTTTCGCTCGGTACGGAACGGCGTGTCACCGAAAAGGCAAGTTCCTCGCTGCCGCGCAGAACCTTGATTTCGGCGTTCGTGCCTTCCCTGCCGCGGATAAGCTCGATAATATCGTAGTAATTCTCCGCCGTTGCCCTTGTTCCCGCAGCTTCGATGATAACATCGCCGCTCGATATCCCGGCTTCCTCCGCGGGGGAATCGGGCATGACACGGAACACATAAACGCCGCCGGTATCTTCATCATAGCAGGCATGAACACCGATCCCGACAAAATCGCCCTTTGATGAATCGATCATCGCGGAGTATTCCTCCGCGGTGTAATAATCCGAATATGCATCGCCGAGCGAGCGCACCGCCGCTTTATAGACAGCCGTCCAAAGCTCGTCGCTCTTGTAATCGCGCAGATACTTCGCGTTGATCATATCGATTATTTCGGAAAGCCTCGCATTCGCATCGGATTGGGAATTATCCCCCGCAGAGGAACCGGAATCGATACGCGTTACGATATTGCTTTCGGCATTGCGGCAGCTTGCCCACGAATAGACCGAAACAAAGGTTACGGCACAGGCACAAAGCGCAATGATGATACAGGTAAACGGTGTGATTTTCTTTTTGAACATTATATTGCCTTACTATCTTTTTACATAATATCCGTCCGGGAGATATTTGCCCGGATCGACAAGGGTGCTTCCGTTCTTCACGCCGAGGTGCAGATGGTTGCCGGTGGAGCGCCCGGTTGAGCCGACATAACCGATGACCTGACCGGCTTTTACATTATCGCCGACCTTGAAATCGCCGAATTTGGACATATGCGCATATATGGTCGTGATACCGTTGCCGTGGTAGATCATGATATGGTTTCCGTAGCCGCTGTTGCTGCTTGTCCGCGCGGTGATGACACCGTCACGCACCGCGTATATCGGAGTACCCTTCGCGGCGGCAATATCAAGTCCGGAGTGGTATTCGCTTGTCGGTTTTCCGAACGGGTTAAGACGGTATCCGAAATAGCTTGTGACAACGCCTTTTATCGGGAGCGGCCAGATAAATTCGGCATTGCTGTTGTAATACTTCAGCCTTTCCTCTTCAAGCGCCTTGATTTTCGCGTTGATTTCCTGCACGCGGGCGTTCTTCTGGCTGTACTGCTCGTTGAGCGAATCGATATTCAGCCCGAGTGAAGCGGCTATGGTATTGAAATCCTGGATTTTTTCTTCCTTTTCAATCTCCGCCAGTTTCAGCGCGGATATGTATTCGTCATATTCCTTCTGCGTAGAAGCAAGCTCATCCGAAAGAACGCGAAGATCCGCCATGGAAGTCTGTATTTCCTTCATGTAGCTGTTCGCGCAGGTCATGATCGCATTGTAATTTTCCCTGCGGGAAAGGAAATCGGCAAAACTTTCGGAGGAAAACAGCATTTCAAAGGTATTCACATCGCCGTTTTCGTAAATATACTGCATGAGATTGCGGTAAAGCGAAAGACGGTAATCGTAATCCGCCTGCACCGTGGTGAGCTGAGCAATTATCTGTGCGCGTTTCAGATCGTAGGATTCGCGCACCGCCTCGTTGACGGCGATTTCGCTTTCGAGCAGGTCTATTTCCGCGCGGTACTGTTCGAGGAGAGCGACATTTTCGTTTGATTTGCCCTGCAGGTTTGTGATATCGGCGCGGATGGCGGACATTTCGTTTTTGATGCTGTTCAGCAGGCTTTTGTATTCGTTAAGTTCGTTTTCGACATCGAATATCGTCCTCGCCTCTGCGGGGAGAGCGACCTCGCCGGGAATGAGCAGGACAGCCACGGAAAGCAGCATCGTAAGGCAAAGCATAAAAGATACTGCTCTTTTTTTGCGGGAAAGCATTGCAAAAGACCTCCTGTCCGGTTAAGCTTTGAGATATTTTTTGAGCGAAAGGCTGGAAGATACGATGCCGGTGAAAAGTCCTATCGCCGCGTAGCCCGCAAGCAGAAGCATCGAATATTCGGAGAAATCGGCCATAACGGATTCGGCACTGCCGAGCGTGGATGAAACAATATCGCGCAGCAGATATTGATAAATGTAAAATCCGATTCCGAAGGCAACGCCGGCGGAAAACAGGCCGATAATAACGCCTTCGACGATATACGGCATACGGATAAAGTGCTTTGTCGCACCGCAGAGCCGCATGAAGGTGATCTCGTTCCGGCGGGCGAATACGCCGAGCTTGACGGTGTTCATTATCGCGAAAAGCGATATGAGAAGAAGTATCGCAAGCAGCCATATCCCGGCGACATAGAGTGTCTTTTTGACATTCATCACATTGCCGTAAAGATCGATATAATCCATTATATCCTCGGTGGGCACGGCATCGAATTCGGCGCCGTTTTCATCGGTAAGCGTAATGGAATCGATACGGTTGCGAATGCGGGTGACGGCATCGAAATCCGAAAGATTTTTGAAGTACAGACGGTAGCTCGAACGAAGCGGGTTGACAAAATGGTTGTCGGCATCGCCGTCCTCGCCGCCGGAGGTATCGGAAAGAAGCTCGTCGATCCATTCCGAATTGCCCTGGGAGCGCATGATCTCGAGATGCTCGTCCGCGGAGATAAAGCGGACCTTCTCGCCGGTGTCGCCCTCTGTCATGATATCGGAATCATCGCAGATTTCGCGCAGCTTTTCGCCGATGGCGGCCACCTGCTCTTCGGTGTATTCCTTGTTCATCCGAACCTCGATTACATTGAGGTTGTTGATATTATTGAAGTTGCGGTCGATCGTGTCGATGGCGATATAAAACGTGCCGCAGAGTATCATCCCGCCGATAAGCACAAGCACGGAAGCCGTGGACATAACCCCGTGACGGAAGATATTTTTGAACCCCTGACGGAGGTTATAGAAAAATACGCTCGGTTTCATTCGTCGAATGTACCTCCGATCCGATCGGATACGACCTTGCCGCCGTCCACCGTAATCACGCGCTTTTTATAGCTGCGGACAACATTCATATCGTGTGTGACGACGATGACCGTCTTCCCGAGCCGGTTTATCTTCATCAGAAGTTCCATTATTTCGCCGGTCATATCGACATCGACATTCCCGGTGGGCTCGTCCGCGATGACGGTGTCCGGATTGTTCACGAGAGCGCGCGCAAAAGCAACACGCTGCTGTTCGCCGCCCGAAAGTTCATCCGGGAAGCAATCCGCCTTGTGGGCAAGCCCGACAAGGTCGAGGAAGAAGGGAACGCGCTTTTTGATCAGCGAACCCTTCGCGCCGACGACACGCATCGCAAAGGCGACATTTTCATAAACCGTCATTTTATCGAAAAGCTTGAAATCCTGGAACACCACGCCCATCGTGCGACGGAGCGCGGGTATCTTCCACGAACGGATCTTATCCAGGCGGAAGCCGTTTACCTCCAAATGCCCGGAGGAAACCCTCTCCTCGCAAAGGAGAAGCTTTGTCAGAGTTGTTTTGCCCGCACCGGAATGGCCGATGATGAAGACGAATTCACCGTCCTCGATCTCAAGCGAAATGTCGTTGAGTGCGACGGTCCCGTTGCGGTATTTCATTGAAACATTATCGAAACAGATCATTTTTCGGGGTTACCTTTCGGAGCCGTGCATCAATAGATCTGCGGCTTGCTGCTGAGATACTTTTTGACCATGAGTGCCACCTTGAAGGTTATCGCGTGGTCGAATTCACGCAGGTCAAGCCCCGTGATCTTTTTGATCTTTTCAAGACGGTAGACAAGCGTGTTGCGATGCACAAAGAGTTTTCTTGAGGTTTCGGAAACGTTCAGATTGTTGTCAAAGAAGGAGTGTATCGTCTGAAGTGTTTCGCTGTCGAGACTTTCGAGCGAGCCGCGCTTGAATACCTCGGAAAGGAACATTTCGCAAAGAGTGGTGGGAAGCTGATATATAAGCCTGCCGATACCGAGATTTTCGTAATTGATAACGGTTTTTTCGGTGTCGAACACCTTGCCGACCTCAAGTGCGACCTGCGCATCCTTATAGGAACGCGCAAGCTCCTTTACGGTGCCGACGACCGAGCCTATGCCGATAGTGACCTTGAGGAAGAATTCGGTCTGGATGGTGTCCACAATGCTTTTTGCGATGGATTCGAGAACCTTCGGCTCGTTTGCGGATTTGAGCTCCTTTATGAGAACGATATCCGATTCGCCCACGCTGATGACATAGTCATGCCCCTTATCCGGAAACATATTCTGAATGACATCAAACGGAACGATATCGCCCACATCCGCAAAGCGGATAAGTATCGCGGCGCGGTTCACCTCCGCATCGAAGCGGAGTTCCTTGGATTTGATATAAATATCGCCGGGAAGAATGTTATCGAGTATGATGTTCTTGATGAAGTTCGCTTTGTCGTACTTTTCGTCGTAAAGCGTTTTGATGTTGGAAAAGGAGACCGAAAGCAGAGCGGAAATGCTTCTTGCCGTTTTATCCGACCCCTCGACAAAGACGATATATTCGATTCTCGCATGGGAGCCTATGGGGCGATAGGTGAACCCGCCCATATCGAGAGTATCGAAATTATATGTCATTTCCTCGAGCACTTCCCTGCGGGACGAGCCGATGTTATTGAGCTGACTGCAGGCTATGACAATGCCCTTATCGTCAATAATGCCGATTTCACGGTCCACCGCCTCCCTCATCTGGTATATTAAGGTTTGGAACAGCTTGTTGCTCATTTTTCGTAATCCTCTCTCGTTATAGATTGCATCGCTGCTTCGTTTGATTATGTCACAAATAATTTTATATCATTTCGCGGGCAAATGCAAGTGCTTTTGCGGAAATATAACAAAAAAACCGATTAAAATTTGTGTATTATCACCGTTTTCGTCCTGCCGTCGCACCGTGCCGTAAATTTACCGCCCGTATACCCTTCCGAATATCGGGAAACGCTTAAAAAGCACTTGACACGGCCTCGGCGGCGTAGTATAATATATTGACCAAAAAGTAAAAGGAGTTTATCAAAATGAACCAGGAACAGAATAACCAGCCCGTAAAGAGCAGCTTTGACATCGTTTCCGTTGTCGCAAAGCTCATCCCCTTGCTCTTCTACATAGCACTCGCATTTGCCGTTGTCGGCTTCCTTTACTACTTCATCGTCGGCATCGTAAATGCCGCAGGCCGCTCCGGCACCTTCGGCTCTTTTGTAAGCGGTTTTGCCGCTGCTCTCGGCTGCGTTGCGAAATACGGCTGCCTTGCGGGTATACTCGCGGGCATTCAGAAGCTTCTGAACAAATAATAAAGTCTTATCGCGAAAAGAACCCCGAATCGGGGTTCTTTTTTCTGTCTGCTTCAAAAGGGCGATCACAGCAATATATCCAGTGCGGCAAGAACATAAGCGCTCGCCGTTTCGGTGCGCATTATGCGCTTGCCCAGCCCGGCAAGCGGTATCCCGTATTCCGCGGCAAGCGCCGTTTCGGCATCCGAAAGTCCGCCCTCCGGGCCGATAAGAAACCCGATGCTTTCCGGTGATTTATGCTCCGCAAGTTCGCGCAGCAGGCGTGTGCCCTTGCCTTCATAGCAGATAAATCCAAGCCCGCAGGCGGCGATTTCTTTGGCGGCTTCGCGGTAGCCGACCAGCCCGCACACCGGCGGAATGACCGTGCGTCCGCATTGCGCCGCCGCCGATTCGCTGATGCGGTTCAGCCGTTCCAGCCGTTTTGAAAAAGCCTTCCCGTCCGGGCGGGCAACGCACCGTTCGCTTATTACGGCGACAATGCGTGTGGCGCCGAGCTCCACCGCACGGCGGACTATTTCATCCGTTTTTTCGCCCTTCGGAAGGCACTGATAAAGCGTAACGGGGCATACGGGTTCCGCATCGCGCAGCTGCGGTTGACCGAGTGCGGCATAGAAGCCCTCCGGAGTGACCTCATCAATGACCGAATCATAACTCACGGAGCGGGTATCGCACACGCAGACGCGGTCGCCCTTGCCGCGGCGCAGCACGCGAATGACATGGTTTGCGTCGCCGCCGCCGATAAACACACGCGTGCCGGGCACGCCCTCTTCGGATATATAGATGCGCGGAATAAAAGCCATTTTCGCACTTCTCCCCTGCTTTTGATGCTTTGATTTTAGCACCTTGCCGCCGCCGTGTCAACAGCGCTTTGTCGGAGCGGGCAGACGGGAAACTCCAAAAGACTATTGACATTTCGCAAAAGCGGTTGTAAAATAGCGCTGTAAAGAATATGATTTTATGGGAGGTAGAGCCATATGAGCGAAGCCAACGAAAGAGACGATATCTACACACTCACCGATGAGGACGGCAACGAAAGCGAGTTCGAACTTTTTGGCGAAATGTCCATGGACGAAAACACCTATCTTGCCCTTATCCCGCTTGAAAACGACGATGAAGAATGCGTGATACTCAAGGTCACCACCGACGAAAACGGCGAGGAGCTTCTCGTTACCGTTGATGACGACGACGAATTCGAACGCATAAGCGAAATTTTCTACGACACATTCATGGATGAATGTGATCTCGACGGCGACGAAGAAGCCGAAGAAGAATCGGAGAAATAACGCAAGAATCTCCTGCGGGGTGCGTGTATGAGCGCGGGTACGCCCGTGCCCTTCCTCGTGTAAAAACCCACATCAATGAAAGGGAGCTCATATTCCTTCGCGGTGAAGCAGGCCTCCCGCCCGGCACCCCCTTTGTGCGGTCCCGTGCGGACGTTGGAAGCACTGAAGCGCGGGAGAGGGCACCCACCTGCACAAAAGCAGGGTTTCATTTTCATGAGGGCACGGCTCTGCGGGTCAATTATTTTCGAAAGGCATGGGGTTGCCGCTTTGCAAAGCGCGGCTCCGTTTTGATTTTTTATGGAAGTAAAGGAATTATTCGATTATATCGAGCAAAACCGCGGCAGGTTTCTCGATTTTCTGGAAGACATCTGCAATATCGAGGCAACAGCCCGCGACACCGCCGAAATGAACCGGCTTGCCGCCTTCATTGCCGATTTTGCGGGCAAGGAAGGGCTTGATGTCGTAAAGATACCCTTCGAGCGTGCGGGCGATATGCTCACGGCAGAGCTGAATTCCGGTGCGAAAAAGGGCGTGTTCTTTATCGCGCATATGGACACCGTCCACAAGCCTGGTGTATTCGGCACCCCGGCGGTAAAACGCTGCGGTGACAGGATCACCGGCCCCGGCGTTATCGACTGCAAGGGCGGCATCGCCGTGGCACTGCTCTGCATGGCGGCACTGCGCGCCTGCGGATACGACCGCTGCGCAAGGCTTCTGCTGACATCGGATGAGGAAATATCCGACAGTCTCGGCGGCGAACGCGAACTTGCGCTTATCCGCGAAAGTGCAAAAGGCTTTCCATTTGCACTCAATTGCGAGGTCGGACGGTTGGGCGAAGCCGTCGTGTCCCGCAAGGGGATCTACCGCTGCCGTATCGACATAAAGGGTGTTTCGTCCCACGCGGGGATCGATTATTTTGCAGGCCGTTCCGCAGTGCGCGAGGCGGCGGAAAAGATAATCGCGCTCGAATCGCAAAGCAAACAGGGCGGCACGACATACAACTGCACCTGCATTTCCGGCGGCACGGCGGCAAATATTGTCCCGGACGAATGCTCGTTCATCATCGACACGCGCGTCAATACCGACGAAGCCATGCACAAAGCGGTTGACTTTATCACCTCAGTAGCGGAAAAGAGCTTTATCGGCGGCACGAGCGGCAGCGTAACAAAAATCAGCAGCCGCGCACCCATGCTGCGCACGCCGGATGTGGACAAGCTTTTCGACGCGGTAAACGCCGTTTCGCGGAAATACGGGCTCGGTGCGCTTGCCCCGGCGGAAAGCGGCGGCGGTTCGGATTCGGCATACACGCAGCAGGCGGGCGTGCCGACACTGGATGCGCTCGGCACCGCGGGCGATCATTGCCATACCACGCGCGAATTTGCGTATATATCCTCGCTGGGCGACAGAGCAAAGCTCCTTGCGGCGTTTATATGCGAAGCCCGCGGATAAATCGACTTCAAACTGCCGCCGGACACCGTTGAGTCATCATTGATCGGATGATACGGTTTCAAGCGGCGCGAAAGGGCAAGTTTGCGAACGCAGAAAGAGAATCGGCGAAAGGGGCGGAAAAGTTCGCAAATATCCGTTATAATACAAGTGCAGGGGTTCGCTCTGTTGCAGAAGCCCGGCATCATACGCTTTGGTATAATAAACATACAAAATACAAAGGAGCATCTGCCACTATGAATCATATCGTTATTGATTTTGCCCGGAATCTCGGCACGATGAAGCCCATGCACGCCGTCAACAACGGTCCGGTGTACAAATTCGCCTCCGACCAGCGCATTACCAATCTTCCTGCCTATAAGGAGGCCGGCATTCCCTACGCCCGCACGCATGATGCATCGTCCTACGCCACCTATGGCGGCGAGCACACCGTCGACGTCATCGCCGTCTTCCCGAACTTTGACGCCGATCCCGACGATCCCGCGTCCTATGATTTCCGCCTGACCGACGATTATTTGCGCACAATGGAGTTGGCAGGCACGAAACCCTTCTACCGCTTGGGCAACAAAATCGAGCACTGGCCAAAGAAATACGGCACGCTCCCGCCCAGGGACTTCCGCAAATGGGCGGTCATCTGCGAACACATCATCCGTCACTACACGGAGGGATGGGCAGACGGCTTCCGTATGGACATCCCCTACTGGGAGATTTGGAACGAGGCAGACGGTGCACCCGATGATGCCGAGCACAAGACATGCTGGGGTGGCACGGCGGCGCAGTTCTATGAGTTTTTCAATATTGCCGCAACGCACCTGAAAAAGTGCTTCCCGCACCTCAAGATCGGCGGTCCGGCCTGTGCCGGTCTGAACGAAAAGTGGATCGACGGCCTGTTGAAAAAGCTTACCGCTCCGATTGACTTCTTCTCCTGGCATTGCTATACCAATGATCCGGAACTCATCGCAAGGCTGACGGTTCTGGCTCGCCGCATACTGGACGAACACGGCCTCCGGAATGTCGAAAGCATACTCAATGAGTGGAATTATGTGCGCGGCTGGCTGGGCGATGAGTGGCTCTATTCGCTCAGAACGGAAAAAACACTCAAGGGCGCGGCCTTTATCGCCGCAACGATGGAAACCTGTCAGTATCTGCCGCTGGATATGCTCATGTACTATGACGCGCGTCCCTGCAGCATGAACGGCATGTTCTCTACTGACTATGTTTGCGATCTGCTCAAGGGCTATTATCCCTTCCGCATGTTTAATCAACTGTACAAGCTCGATCACGCTGTCAAGACAGAGAGCGATGACACGCACATCTACGCCTGCGCCGCAGCGGCCGAGGGCAAATCGGCCGTGATGATCACCTACTACACCGACGATGACAGTGCCGAAGCCGAGAAGGAAGTAAAGCTGACATTCAAGAACGCTGCCGGAAAGGATGGCCTGCGCCTGACATTCCGCCTGCTCGACGAGAGCCACGATGACGAAATCGTCAAGGAGGAATTGATCTCCTCCGACGAATTCAGCGTTTACGTCAGACTGCCGCGCCTGGGCACCTATCTCATTGAGGCCGCACCGCTGTGAGCCAAAACACCCGTGAATAAGGTAACCGTCTCACACCCCCACGGCAGAATGTGCATAACGCAACCGGATAAGGTTCTTAAACACATTCGGGCGGCCTTTGCCAAAGCTGAAAAGACCTTCATTTTGCCGTACCTTATCGGGCAGCACGGTTACCGTTGCACCTTTTAATTATTCCTCTGACCGGATGCACACCTTTAAGACCTTTAATCAAAAAGTTTACCGCCAAAAACAAAAAAGGCTCTGCGGCACTCGTTTCCGAGCAGCCGCAGAGCCCGTTATTGTTAAAAAGCATCGGAAAAGCCTTGTAAATCAAGGACTTTGCAAAAAACGGACACCGGTCGTGATACGCATTGTATCAAAATCGGTGTCCGGTTTTGGTGGAGACTACAGGGCTCGAACCTGTGACCCTCTGCTTGTAAGGCAGATGCTCTCCCAGCTGAGCTAAGA
>CAVLDN010000018.1:0-25504 GCA_963661975.1 bacterium | reverse complement strand
ACAGCTGATGTCGTTCAGCACACCGGCATAAAGAAAAAGACGGCTGAAATAGTCTTAAATCCTATTTCAACCGTCGTTATGGTGCGGATGAAGGGACTTGAACCCATACGCGCGTGGCACCGGTTTCTAAGACCGGCTCGTCTGCCGATTCCGACACATCCGCATGGCCGTATTTTATATGCAAATATAGCATATCGGGGCAATTTTGTCAAGGTGGAAAAAGTGTCTTTTGCGCACCGAAAAGCCCTCCGGAACAATAATTTCGGCAAGGGGGTTGACAAGTATGGTACAATAATAAATGCGGATGTAATTTCACGCCGCGGTGCAGTCCGCACACGCGTGATTATTTTTCCGCCGAATGCCGCATATTATAATACGGATCGCCGCCCGTTTTGGCGCGGCGAATCACACCCCGCGGCCGAATAAAAGGAGATTTATCAAAGTGAAAAAAATCAGATTGACGGCGGTCCTGCTTGTCGTCATTGCGGCGATTACGCTTGTCACGACCGCTGCGGAAAGCACCGATAACGAGGTGTCTATTCCGCCCGAAACGCCTGTGACATACGGGTATCTCGAGGTTTTTGCGGAAAAGCTCCGCAGCGACATACTCTCACAGGTCGGCGGCGGAACGGCACAAACCGGCGGCTACCGCGATGAAACGCTTTCAAAGGGAAGCGTTATAATGCTTTCCGAAAACACCGAGCTCATATTCCGCGGCGGCAGCGCGGCGGTCATAACCTCCTCCGGTTCGGAAACCGAGGGCGTGACCGATCTTTCCGCCGGGCGCGAGCTGTTTTCGGGCGAGAGGCTTGAATTTGCGCACATATATCATGCTTCCGCGGGCGATTCGCGCAAGGCGATCCTTGTGACGGGGGATATCGCGTATTTTACACTGCGCGGCGATTATGAGATCCGTTAAGCTTATCGCGCTGGCGCTTTCTGCGCTTACGCTTATCGCGGCTGTTCCCGCCGCGGCGGAGGATACCGCTGCCGCGGTGCAGAGCGGTGTCGAGCCGACTGTCGGAGTCGGAATGTATGTGCGCACCGATGCATTGGATACGCGTCGGTTTTCATCGCTTACCGTTTCGGCAGGCGGATTCGATTTCGGATACTCCGACGGGACAACCTTTACAAAGCTGTTTTCATACGGCGGGAGCGAGATAGTGATACTTCCCGCGGCGGAGGCGACATTTTCCGCCGGCGGCGAGGCCGCATCCGCCGGGGCCGGAAATATCGGCGTATATGCCGTCCGCAGGGCGAGTTATACGAGCTTTTCGGCGGCTCTTGCCGCTGCCGGAGAGGGAAGCCATGTCGTTGTCACGAATAACGGCTATGAGCTCCGCGCGCAATGCTCGGCGGAGGCTTACGGCGCCGTGAGGGAAACGGGCATCACCGTGCTTGACCGGTCGAGCGGGCGGATGCTGTTCCGCTATGAACGCGGCGATATGCCGTTTGCGCTGAAAAGCGCATCCGCGGGTGTTGTCAGCTTCCCGATGAAGCATTACAGCGGCAAGGAATATACCTGCGAATACCCGGGCTTCTTTGAATATACCGTTTCTGACGGTATGCTGCGCATGGTGAACCGCCTCGGGCTGGAAAGCTACACGAAATGTGTCATGGCAAACGAGATAGGCGTTGACTTTTCCGTCGAAACGCGCAAGGCGTTTTCGGTGCTTGCGCGCACCGCGGCGACAAACGGAAAGCACGTGCGCGAGGGGTATGATGTCTGCCCGTGCGAGGCCTGCTGTCAGGTGTATTACGGCACCTTCCGCATGGGCGAGGAAAATAATGCCATCGTCGATTCCACACGCGGGCTCATCGCGACATACAAGGAAGAACCCATTGCCGTGCTTTATCACGGGGCAAACGGCGGCGCAAGCTGCTCCTCCGTTGCGGCGTGGGGCGGCACGGAGGTCCCTTATCTGAAAAGCGTTTTTCTGGAAAACGATGAAATGGAAGCCGACAGCCGCTGGAATCTCACCTTTACAAAAAGCGAGTTTTTCGATTACCTCACATCGCGTTATCGCTTCTCTTCGCTTGCGGATGACAACATCAGCATGAAGATACTCGAAACCGACCCCTACGGATCGGATTATATCACCGTGCTTTCGGTCAGCGACGGGAGCGGCAATTCCGTCCGCATTGATACCGCGGAGCGTGTACGCGCATCCTGCGGGTTCAAAAGCGCGAATTTCAAAATAGAATATACCGCCGATACGGATGTGCTGACCGCCGAGGGCAAGGTCGAAAAGAAAACCGTGCGCGGCGTTATGACGGCGGACGGCTATAAGGAATTCGACGGCTTCGGCGAATTTTACGGCGATATCACGCCGGATAAGGTCACCGTCAGCGGGATCGGCGCCGGCCACGGTGTCGGATTCAGTGCCACGGGCGGCGAAAAGCTTGCGCGTGAAGGCTACGGATACGAATATATTCTTTCGTTCTTCTTCTGTGATACAAAGCTTACCGCGCTGTATTGACGAAAAAATATCGGCTATATTGTTAAATCAGCCGTTTTGCACTTTACATTCCCTCCGAATGCGAATATAATAACTGTATCGCAGATTGGGGGGGATTTTTTGTCCGTCAGATTTCGAAAAATGATCGCGTTTGCGGCGACCGTGTGCGTGTTCGCTCTGCTGCGCACATATATGCTCCATGAGTTCATGGAAAAGAACCGCTTCGATACGAATGTATATTATATCGCGGATGCGTATTCCGGTCATTCCTACGGGTTTGCCGCCGCGGTGGCCATCTGGATCGCGGCTGCTGCCGTGCATTGCTTCCGCAAATTCCGCGGCAAGCGCCCGGTTATCCCGCTGGGACAGCTGTTTTCCGCACTCGGCTGTCTGGTACTGGGTTCATCGCTTTTGTTTGCCACTCTGTTTTACGGTCGGTCGCTGTTAATGGACGGCACCGCATATACGACCGGTCTTTCGGCACTCGAAAAGGCTGTGCTGGCTGCTTCGGTGGTTTCGACCGCGGTGTTTATCTTCCACGGGGTACGTTGCTGCCTCGGCACCCGCAGAACATCGCGCACGGCCGCGGCGGCATCGATTTTGCCGCTCGTGCTGCTTTCGGCGTTCCGTGTTCTTGCCGATTTTGTCCGCAACGGCTCCGGCCCGCTTGCATCATCGGGCGGATATCATATACTCGGTGTCTGCGCGGCGATGCTTTGGTTTATCTGCGAGGGCAAGGCATACCTCGGCGGAGGAAATGCAGCGGTCGCCTTCTTCTTCGGGAGCACGTCCGTGATCCTGCTTTTGATATACGCCGTGCCGAACCTTCTGCTTTGCTGCATGGGTCAGCTTTTGTTTGACCGCTATGCCGCTTTTTCAATTGTCGATGTTACCACGGCGGTCTATATCTGCGCAAGACTGCTCACGGCGCAGTGCCGTGAAAAGAAGGCATCCGCGCCTGCCGCACGGGCGAAATAAAATTCCGAAAATCGAATATAAATAAAGCAAAAAGGATGGTTTTGCCATGAAACGCTTTTTACTTTGTTTTTTATCCGTGCCGATGATGTCGCCTCCTTCCGCTGCGGGCAGGCTCGTTCCGCGGCGCGATATATTCGTTTCAGTGTGTGTCGGCGGGGAAACGGTAAACAAAACGCTTCCCGATTGACCGAAGCACTCGGCAAACTGTGAAAAACGGTGAAACGGAGCCGTAATATGCGGAATATATAGTTAAAAACGCAGAAAATTCGGAAAATGGTTGACAATCACGGGTGTATTGATTATAATATGCCGTAAGGCGACAATGTGGCCGCAGACAGGGGACTGTCTGCGGTTTGTCATTTATAGCATATATTCGACTTTATAAGGCGGCAAGGGCGTCGCGCGATGAACCCTTTTGCTGTCTTTTCATTTTTCCGAGTAAAGGAGCGACTGCGATGACTAACGTTACCGAAATCTTCGGCTCGATGGTGTTTGACGACGATACCATGGAATCCCGTCTGCCGAAGGAAACCTACGAGGCTTTGCAAAGAACAATCAAAATGGGCAAGCATCTCGATCTCGGGCTTGCGACGGTCGTTGCCAACGCCATGAAGGATTGGGCGATCGAGAAGGGAGCCACGCATTATACGCATTGGTTCCAGCCGATGACGGGCATTACCGCCGAAAAGCACGACAGCTTTATTTCCCCGAAGGGCGGGCGTGTGATAATGGAGTTTTCCGGCAAGGAACTTATCCGCGGCGAACCGGATGCCTCCTCCTTCCCCTCCGGCGGTCTGCGTGCCACATTCGAGGCACGCGGCTACACGGCGTGGGATGCCACTTCGTATGCCTTCATCAAGGACAACGTGCTTTGCATACCCACGGTGTTCTGCTCCTACGGCGGTGAGGCACTCGACCAGAAAACCGCGCTGCTGCGCTCTATGGAGGTAATAAACCGCCAGACAATGCGGGTGCTTAAACTGTTCGGCAAGACGGATGTGCAGACGGTAAAGACAACAGTCGGCCCCGAGCAGGAATACTTCCTTATTGACAAGGATCTCTATGACAAGCGCAAGGACCTTATATACACCGGCAGGACGCTTTTCGGCGCACGCGCACCCAAGGGGCAGGAGCTTGACGACCATTACTTCGGCGCGATCAAGCCGCGTGTCGCCGCGTATATGAAGGAGCTGAATGAGGAACTTTGGAAGCTCGGCGTGCTTGCCAAGACCGAGCATAACGAGGTTGCTCCCTCACAGCACGAAATGGCGCCGATCTTCACCACGACAAACATCGCCGCCGACCACAATCAGATAACCATGGAGCTTATGCAGAAGATTGCAAAGCACCACGGGCTTGTCTGCCTGCTCACCGAAAAGCCATTCGAGGGTGTGAACGGCAGCGGCAAGCATAATAACTGGTCGATCTGCACCGATACCGGCGTGAACCTGCTCGAACCGGGCGAAACCCCCTATGAAAACGCTCAGTTCCTGCTTTTCCTTTGCGCAGTGATAAAGGCGGTCGACGAATATCAGGAACTTTTGAGAATATCCGTCGCTTCCGCCGGGAATGATCACCGTCTGGGCGCGAACGAAGCACCGCCCGCCATCGTTTCGATGTTTATCGGCAGCGATCTTTCCGAAATTCTCGAGGCTGTGGAAAAGGACGAAAAATACGATGCCAAGCAGAAGGAGCTTATGAGGATCGGCGTGCATACGCTTCCCAAGTTCCCTCGGGATACAACCGACCGCAACCGCACAAGCCCGTTTGCCTTCACCGGCAACAAGTTCGAATTCCGTATGATCGGCTCCGCCGCATCCATTTCCTGCGCAAACACCGTGCTCAATACCTCTGTTGCGGAGGAATTGAAGCAGTTTGCGGACAGGCTCGAAGCGGCTTCGGATTTCGAAGCCGAGCTGCACACGCTCATCGTCGAAACGATACGCGATCACAAGCGTATAATCTTCAACGGCGACGGATATGACGAATCCTGGGTCGCAGAGGCCGAAAAGCGCGGACTGTGCAATTTGAAAACCACGCCCGATGCATTGAAGCATCTTCTGGATGAGAAGAATGTAAAGCTCTTTACATCCCACGGAGTTCTCACCGAAACCGAGCTTAAAGCACGTCATGAGGTCAAGCTCGAAAACTACAATAAGGTTATAAACATAGAAGCTCTTACCATGCTCGATATGGTAAGAAAGGATGTTCTCCCCGCAATGAGCGGGTATTCCGCATCGCTTGCGGATGCCGTGAGCAAAAAGCACGCCGTTTCCGCGGCGCTCGATACATCCTATGAGGAAAGCGTGCTGAACACGCTTTGCGGGCTTATGGGCAGAGCGTTTGCAGCCGCGAATAAGCTCGAATCGGATGTGAATGCCGCAAAGGATATGACGGATGCCGAGGCACTTGCCGATTTCTTCAAAACGGAGGTTCTTTCGGACATGTCCGCACTGCGCAGCGCCGTGGATTCGATGGAAACGGTCGCCGGCTCGAAGGCCTGGCCTTACCCCTCCTACGGCGATCTGCTTTACGGAGTGAGATAGCGGCGCTTTTTCCGCCGGCAATGTGCGAACGGGGCAACCGCTCGTTGTGCGCGCCGTTGCGGAAGGGCTTGCCTGCGCGGATGAAGCCGATTCGTTCCCGGAATAAAATGAAAAGACTGCCGGTTTGTTCCGGCAGTCTTTTTGTATTGTAGTGTTAAGCCTGTTTTTTCCGCCCGAAGGGTATCTGTGCGAATACAACGGAGGCAAATACCAGGCAGCAGCCGAATATTTCGGTGCCGGAGAGCGTTTCGTCAAGCAGAGCCCAACCCGCAAGCGCGGCAAAGACCGATTCGAGGCTCATCGTAACAGAGGCGACGGCGGGCGGCGCGTACTTCTGCCCGATCATTTGCAGCGTGTATCCGATGCAGCTCGACATAACGCCCGCGTAAAGTATCTCCGGCGCGGCGCCGATGAACGATGCGGCGGAATTGTCCTCGAAGATTACCATGCATACGGCGGAAAGCAGAAAGCATACCGTGAACTGCACGCAGGAAAGACGCAGACTGTCCAGCTCGGAGAATTTATCCACGGCAAGTATCTGCGCCGAAAATGCAAGTGCACAGGCGAAAACAAGAATATCCGCGGTGTAAAGCCCGCTCATACCGTTGCCGAGGCAGAGAAAATACATCCCGACAAGGCAGCCCGCCGCGGAGATAACGGCGCTCATGCGGACTTTTCTGCCCACAATGGGGGAAAGCAGCGCGACGATTATGACATATGTCGCGGTCAGAAACCCGGAACGTCCGGAGGCGGCGACACCCGCGGGGTAGGCGGCGATCCCGAACTGCTGGAGGTTTGTCGCGATGAATAAAAATATGCCGCATACCGTGCCGCCAAAAAGCTCGCGCCTTGTGAAAATCCGGCGGGAGCGAATATGCGCGGAAACGCATACCGCGGCAAAGAGCAATGCCGCCGCGATAAACGAGCGCGCCGCATTGAAGCCGAAAGATCCGATATTGCCCGAAGCCGAGGACTGCGCCGCAAAGGCACCGCCCCAGATAAGCGCGGTCACGAGCAGTATGAGTGCGCCTTTTATGCTGCTGTTTTTCATATTGCACCTTGAAAGAAGCAAAATATTCTGATACAATAGCATAGCAGAACACTGCGGATTTTACAATAGGAAGAAGTGACAAAATGAACGATATCACTGCGCCCTACGAATATACCGTCCGTCAAAAGATCGAAGGGCGGGTTAAGCTCCGTCGCACACTGCTTGTGCTTGGGTATATCACCTATGTCATAGCCGTCGCGGCGGTCGTACTGATATTCATGCCGGGGTTTGTGCCTGCGCTTGCCGTTGTCCCGATGACGCTTGTCGCGATAATCATACTCACCTGGAAGTATGTCGATGTTCAGTTCGAGTATGAGATCGTATCCGGGCGTATCACCTTTTCGGAAATATACGGAGACAAAAAGCGCAAAAAAACAGCGGAATTCTTTATCCGTGATTGCAGCCTTATCGCTCCGCTTGCCGATTCAAAGGAAAAAATCGATTCCTTTGCGCCGGAAAAGACGGTTTTCGCCCTTTCGGGCGAGGGCACACCCGATGCCTACGTCGCGCTGTATTCCGAAAACGGCACGAAATGCGCCGTTTATTTCGAAGCGACGGCAAAGGCGATTAAAATATTCCGTATGTATAATGCCCCCGCAACGGTTGCGGGGAACGTCAGGTATTGAACAGAAATAAAAAAGGCGGGTGACCGCCTTTTTCTTTTGCTTTTTATGCCCGGGCGCTTTTTATCTGCCCGGTGGCAAGCGCATCGCAGCGTTCGTTGTAATCGTGGCCGTTGTGGCCGCGCACCCACACAAAGCATACATTGTGCACGCACAGCAGCGCATCCAGCTCCCGCCATAGGTCGGGGTTCAGAACCTCGCTTTTATCCGCCTTGCGCCACCCGCGGGATTTCCAGCCCGCAAGCCAGCCATTGTTTATCGCGTTTACAAGGTATTGCGAATCGCTGTAAAGCGTGACCTCGCACGGCTCTTTAAGCGCCGAAAGCCCTTTAATCGCGGCGGTCAGCTCCATGCGGTTGTTTGTCGTCTGCGGCTCAAAGCCGGAAAGTTCCGCTTCACGCGTGCCGTAAACGAGTATCGCCGCCCAGCCGCCGCGCCCCGGGTTGCCGCTGCAGGCGCCGTCGGTATAAATATCGACCTTTTTCAAAATATCATTCCTTTATCTTCTGCATTCTTATGTCGCAGCCGCTCAGCGCAAGCACGCGGTATTCTCCCATCAGACGCGAGAAAATGCGTTCGCCGTAGGTCTTTTTAAGCGCATCGAAGGTGAGGTTCGTGCTGATGACGGTTTGCTTCGCCGCGATAATGCGCAGATCTATAAGATTGCCGATCGCCGCCGCAGAGAATGCGGTGACGTTTTCGGTGCCGAGATCGTCGATGATCAGCAGGGAAGCATTCTCGTACTTCTTCTTTTCGGAAAGCTCCGCACGGTTGAAGCGCACGGCCTCCAGCGTGTCGCAAAGCGCGGATGCCGATTCATACACGACGGAATACCCCTTTGAGGAAACCGTATTGCCAACCGCCGCGGAAAGGTGCGTTTTGCCCAGCCCCGTGCCGCCGGTAAGCAGCAAGCCAGAAATTCCCTGCGCGGGGAAAGCTTCGGCATACCTTTTGCAGGCGGAAAAAGCCTTTTCGGCGCGTGCTCTGTCGTCCCCGGAATAATAATCGAGCGAGAAATTATCGAATGTTTTGCCCGAAAGTCCCTTTGCAAGCGTGCTTTCGGCGTATCTTGTTTCGGAAACTAGCCTGTGTACGCATTCGCAGATTTTTGCGCCGCAGTAGCCACTGTCCCTGCAATCCGGGCAGGAAAAATGCGGTTCGTCATAATCCTTGTCAAAGCCCGCGGCTTCGAGTATCTGTTCACGCTTTTTGCACAGGGCTTCCGTTTCGGCGCGAAGTGTGCCGATGTCCTCGCCGCCCAATACGCGCATAGGTACGGAAAGCAGGGCCGTGTCTATTTCGGAAATGCCGCCCACAAGTGCGTGCAGCTCATTGCGGCGCCTGTCCGCATCTTCTATCGCCGCGACCATTTGGCTTTCTTTGATTGTCAGTGCTTCGTTTACCGTCATTTTATGTCCTTTCCGTCGTCAAATCCGCGTGCAAGCGCAGCTTCGATAAAATCATCCGAGGCAAAGCTCTGCCCGTTTTTACCCTGCGCGGGCTGGTCGGCGGCGACCTCCTCCACGGTGGAATAGCCCTTTTCGTGCCAGCTTTTCAGAATGCTGTCCATATACTTCACGGAATATTTGCCGGTGTTGTCCACCGTTTTTTCATACGCAAGCGTGATAAGCGAAAAATCGGTGTTCCATTCGCTTATCCAGCGTTCGAATGCGGCGCGTTCCGCCGTGGTGAGCGCCCGTTCGCCGATACCCGCCAGGCGGCGCAGCTTTGCTTCCGCTTCCTCCGCGCGTTCGGCTTCGGCGATAAAGCGCTCGAATTTATCATAGGTGTCCACGCCGGATTCGAAAAGCGCGATTGCTTTTTTGTATATGTACTGCATACTCTTTTTGCCGCGGCTGCAGCAGTATTCGATCACCCCGCAGATCACCTGACAGGGCATTGCGGCATAATCGTAAAGATAAAGCAGCGTGGAAAGATCGTTTTTCGTGAGTATCTTTTCGAGCTTTGCCTGCGCCACGGAGCAGATCAGCGAAAAATCACCCTGCTGTTTCAGTGCGGAATCTATTTCGGCGGAATCGTAATTGCGGTAGGATGATGTATCCGCGGCAACCTTCTTCGGCTTTGCGGCGGACTCGGCAAATATTCCCGCACCGCGCCAGAAGGCATAAGCCTTTTCGCATTCGGCAACGGTTATGTCCGTGTCCCGCGCCGCTTCGGCAACCGTCGTTTCCGGCGAGGCAAAAAAGGCGATAAGCGTTTTCAGTTCCTCCGCGCTTGCCCCCGCGATATGGCGCATTACCTCCCGCGGGATCGGGAACGCTTTATCGGCAGGCGTTTCTATTCTTTTTGATGCCACGGCGCGCACCCCCTTTGCTTTTAAGACCTTATAATGCTTTTGTCGGGCGATACCGAATATGTCACATGACTTTTTTCGGCAAGGTTCCCGACTATTTCCACGGTATAATCGATGGAAAGGCTTCCGCCCTCCATGGAAAGCGTGTTCACAAGCTTTTTCGTGTTTATCCGCATGGCGACGGGTATTTCACCCGCGCTGCAGATGCAGGTGTTCGCGCGCGATTCGGTGAACACGAGCGAGGAACCGAGAAAGTTTTCGCGGTTGACGGAAACGCTGTCGCCGAAGGTGCTGAGCACCGTTTTGAATTTATCGGTGCCGCGTTCGTGAAATTCCATGCGGTAGCCGTCCTTCGTGCGGGACATGAACCCGCTTGTGGAATAATCGTCCCGCACGGTGCCGGTGGTTCCGTCGCCGCGGACAATGTTTGTGCACACCCGCTCGCTGCGGATGCGTATATCTACGGGGATCTTCATTTATATAATCGTTCAATACCTTTCTATTTCAACCTTTTCGGCAGTCACGCCGATGCTTTCGCCGAGGAAGCACTTTGCCCCGCGGGAAAACATTTCCGGATCGTCGCTCGTGTAAAAGCGCACGCTTCCGTTTGTACTGCCGCTTTCAAGTCCAAGCCGCTTCAATGCCGCCGCCGCTTCCTCCGCCGCGGCACTGCCGGAACTTATAAGCACGCACCCCGGGAGCTGCTTTGCGATAACATCCGAGAGCAGCGGGAAATGTGTGCAGCCGAGTATCGCGCAGGAAAACCTTTTGTCGCGGAAGGGGGCAAGATATTTTTCCGCAACGGCGTTTGAAACGGTATCGTCCGCCGCGGTGAAGCCGTTTTCGACAAGCGGAACAAACATCGGGCAGGCAACGCTTTCCACCGCGATATCGCCGTATTTTGCGATCTCCCGCGGGAAGGAGCCGGTTTTGACGGTGGCGCTCGTGCCGAGGACTATGACTCCGTCCTTGTCCTTTTCGGCAAGTGCGATCCGGGCGGCTTTCGCCGCCGCCGCGGAAACAACGCCGATGACGGGTATTTCGGGGAAGGCTTTGCGGATATCCTCTATGCAGGTGCTGCTGACGGTGCCGCAGGCGACAAGCATCGCCTTTACGCCCGTCTGTGCAAGAAAACGTGCATCCTGAAGCGCAAAGCGCTTTATTACCTCCGGCGATTTCGTGCCGTAGGGCAGGCGGGCGTTATCACCGAAATAAACTATATCCTCGCCCGGAAGCAGGCGTTTCAGCTCATGCAGGGCGGTAAGCCCGCCCATGCCGGAATCGAAAACGCCGATCGGCTTGTTATCCATGGCGTTTCTCCGCAAGCTCCGCAAGCCCGGTTATAAGATCGCCGTAGCTCACACCCATGCACTGCATGAGCTTCGGGTACATGCTTATCGGCGTAAAGCCGGGAAGCGTGTTGATCTCGTTGAGCATGAAGCCCTTTTCCGTAAGGAAGAAATCCACGCGGGAAAGCCCCGCGCAGCCGAGCGCTTTGTACACCCTGCAGGCCGCCTCGCGCAGAGCATCCGATTCTTCGGCTTTGACATCGGCGGGGGCAATACATTCGGCGGAATCGTTTATGTACTTGGTTTCGTAATCGTAAAAATCGCTGTGAGGGATTATTTCACCGCACACGGAGGCGACGGGGGCTTCGTTGCCGTAAACGGCGATCTCGATCTCGCGCCCCTCGACAGCCGGCTCGATAAGAAGCTTTTTGTCGTTTTCAAAGGCAAGCTTTATGCCGCGAAGAAGCTCTTTTCTGTCGCGCGCTTTGGTTATGCCGACGGAGCTGCCCGCGTTTGCGGGCTTGATGAAAACGGGGTATCCGTATTCGCTTTCGCTCTTTTCGGCAAGGGCGGCTTCCTCCTCGCCGTCATAAGCAACAATGAAGGGAACTACCGGCACGCCGGCGTTCGCACACAGAAGCTTTGTCGCTTCCTTATCCATGCCGACTGCGGAGGCAAAGGTATCGCTTCCGACATAGGGTATGCCCGAAAGCTCCAACAGCCCCTGCATACGGCCGTCCTCGCCGTTCCTTCCGTGCAGAACGGGAAAAACGACATCTATATATACGACCTCGAAGGAAGCGCGCGGCTTATCGAATACGATTATCCCGTGGTGCGCCTTGCAGGGCGAAATAACGGCGGGACGGAGAAGGGATGTGTCCTCCTGCCAGCTTGCGCTGCGCATGTGGGCGGTGTCGCCGTCGTAAAGCCACCATTTGCCGTCCTTTGTGATGCCCATCAGGATAATATCGAAAATGTTCTTATCGGCGTTTTCGCAGACATTCGCCGCGGAAACACAGCTTACCTCGTGCTCCGAACTTTCACCGCCGAAAAGTACAAGCAGTTTCTTTTTCATTTAATCGTTACTCCTTTCATATAAAAAGGTGCGAATATGCCGTCCACATCAGCGGAACGGTGAATATGCATAAAAGGTTTGCCGCAAGTACGGCATCCGCCGCCGTTGCCGAATCGCCGCCGTGCGTTTCGGAAAGGCTTTGAATCATTGCCGCCGTCGGGCAGCAGCAGAGTATGAAAGCGGCGCTTTTCAGCCCGCTGTCGACAGGCAGTGCCGCAAACAGCAGTGCCGTTACGGCGGGGAATACCGCCAGCTTGAAGAATGCCGAAACATAAACATCCGGCTTTGCGAAGATGCTGCGCAGGCTCTTGCAGGCAAGGCGCATGCCGAGCACCGTCATGCACACGACAATGGACATATCGCCCAGCGTTTCGATGTAGTAGCCGATATCCGCGGGCAGCTTTATCCCGAACAGGAACAGCAGAAATGCCGCTATCGATGACAGCATCGCCGGGTTGACAAATACTGCGCGGAAACTGATATATTTTTTCTCCCCCGTGAGCATGAGCAGCCCGAGTGTCCAGGCAAGCAGGTTCATGGAGGTGGAAAACGCCGCCGAATAGGCAAGAGCTTCCGGGCATTCCGGCAAAAGCGCTTTCAAAAGCGGTATGCCGATAAATCCGACATTGCCGAAGGCTCCGGCTACGGCGCATACGCGCTTTGCGGGAGCATGGAGTGACTTGCGGAAAATAAGGCAGTACAGCGCAACAACGGCACACTGCGCAACAAGCGTTACGGCAAAGAATATGCCGATGTTTTTGATAAGTTCGGCGCTTCTGTCCACCGAATCGAGCGCGTGCAGAGTCAGCGCGGGCTGACAGGCGTAAAGCAGGAATTTTGCAAATGCCTTTATGTGCTCCTCCCCGAGTGCGCGGAAGCGGACAAGAAGATACCCCGGCACGCCGAAGGCGATCATCGTGATAACACGGATCGCGGTTGAAACAAACATTATCAGTGCTCCGTTATTTCTTTTTTACTATCTCATCCACAACGCCGTATTCAAGTGCTTCCTCGGCATACATCCAGTTGTCGCGCTCGGTATCGGCGCGGATAACGGCGATGTCCTTGCCCGTGTTTTCGGCAAGCAGCGCGTTCAGACGGTTTTTCGTGCGGTTCGTGAAATCGGAAGCGATGAGTATATCGCTCGTCTGCCCGCCGATGCTTCCGATGACCTGGTGGAGCATCACGACACTGTTCGGCAGCGCATATCTTTTGCCCTTTGCGCCGCTGGAAAGCAGCACGGCCGCCATGCTGCACGCCGCACCGACGCATACGGTGGAAACATCCGGGCGTATGCTCTGCATCGTGTCATATATCGCAAGCCCCGCGGAAACGCTCCCGCCCGGAGAATTGATATACATGGTTATATCCTTTTCCGGATCCTGCGCTTCGAGAAATAGAAGCTGCGCTACTATGCTGCACGCGAGATCGTCGTTGATCTCGTTGAACACAAGGATGATTCTGTCTTTAAGAAGGCGGGAAAAAAGGTCGTAACCGTTGCGGCTGCCGCCTTCATTCTCGAAAAAAGTGGGGTTTGCTATCATGTTTATCTCTCCGTTTACATCAATTATATGCTTACAGTCCTGTTATTTTACCACATCTTCGTCGTCATTTCAATAGTTTTGCCCCAACAAATGCCGCGTATGCGTATATTGCAATTATCCTGCGGGTGTATTATAATGAGAAGCGGAACAACAGCTATAATATGAGGTGACAAAATGCCTTTTCTTCTTTCGCCCGCCGGTTCAATGCCGGCACTTCGTGCCGCCGTCGAAGCCGGCGCGGATGAGGTCTATCTCGGAGGGCCGGTGTTCAATGCGCGTATGAACGCCGGCAATTTCGACCGTGAAACCCTCGTTTCGGCGGCTTCACTCTGCCGCGGAAACGGCGTGCGGCTGCATATTACTCTCAATACCCTTATCCGCGACAGGGAATTTGCCGAAGCGCTGGACTATGTCGGTTTCCTTGCGCGTGAGGTGCGCCCGGATGCGATAATCATACAGGATCTCGGGCTTGCCGCGGAAATCAGGCGCGAATATCCCGCCCTTGCCCTGCACGCAAGCACGCAGCTGCGCATACACTCATATCTTGACGCCGAATTTCTGAAACAGCTCGGCTTCACACGTGCGGTGCTTGCGCGGGAACTTCCCGAATCGGATATAAAAGCCTTTGCCGCCACCGGTCTGGAAACCGAAATATTCGTCCACGGCGCACTGTGCGTGAGTGAAAGCGGCGGCTGCCTTATGAGCTCGGTTATCGGCGGGAGGAGCGGCAACCGCGGCGAATGTGCGCAGCCCTGCCGCCTGCCCTGCGGGAACGGGTATGCTCTTTCGCTCAAAGACCTCTGCCTTGCGGGCAGGATGGAATCGATACTCGAAAGCGGTGTCACCAGCCTGAAAATCGAGGGACGCATGAAAAGCCCCGATTACGTTTATGCCGTCACAAGTGTTTATCGGCGGCTTATAGACGAGCGCCGCAACGCGACGGAAAGGGAGCTGCGCTATCTTGCGGATGTGTTCTCACGCAGCGGGTTCACGAGCGGCTATTACGACGGGAAAATCGATAATTCCATGTTCGGCTACCGCAGCAAGCGCGACAAGCAGCGCACCGCAGCCGTTGTTATCAAGCCCGCGCCCGCATACCCGCCGCGCACCCCGGCGCCTTCGCCGCTGCCGGGCGGATTTTCGCTGCCCGAAAGGGATACGGCGGCGTGCTTGCCGGCAAAGCCGCAGCAGGGGCTTGTGATACGCTTCGAGGGCGGATTGCCCTCCGCAAGGCTGCTGCGTGATATCGCGGATAAATGCGTGCGCATTGATGTGCCGCTTCATGCGGCGGCGGATGCAAGGCTTTCCGAATATGCGGAAAAGATATCCGCCGTGCTGCCGCGCAGTATTTTCGTCAGCGAGCTGCCGACCGTGAAGGAACGTCTTGCCGCCGCCTATGCCGCGGGGGTGCGCCATGCGACGATCTCCGGGCTTTATCAGGCAAAGCTGTGCGCGGGATTTTTCCTCCACGGCGATTACGCCTTGAATGTTTACAACCGCAAAACGCTTGCGATGCTCGAAAACTATTCTTTTTCGTCACTCATGCTATCACCCGAAACGGACGGCACCTTCGTCAGGTCCAGCCGCTGTGCGTTGGAATACATCGGCTACGGCAGAACCCCGCTCATGTATACCCGCGTTTGCGTTCTGCGTTCGCAGGGGCGCTGCGGCGGAAAGCCGCCCTGCTTCGGCACGCTTGCCGACAGGACCGGCGCACGCTTCCCGATCATCGGTGCGCCGAACCATACGAATACGGTGTACAATTCGCTCCCCGGATACCGCGCCGACCGCACCGCCGAGCTGAAAAAGCACGGGGTCGGGCTGCTGACATTGATGTTCACAACAGAGAGCGAAGCGGAGATAAAGCATATCGTTTCGCGCTCCTCCGCAGGCAAAAAAGCGGATTTTGAATACACCCGCCGCTGAACGCTTCGGTAAATCGATAAAATAGTGTTGACAAAATGCAATGTGCGTTGTATAATTTTATCAAACAAATCCATTCAAGGAGTTTTATCATGAAGAAAATCGCATTACTTCTCGCGCTTGTTCTCGTGGCTTCTTGCTTTGCTCTCGTTGCCTGCAACAAGGATGAAGGATCCTCCGTTGCAGAATCCAAGGCAGAAGAGTCCTCCGAGATTGAAGAATCCTCCGAGGTTGAAGAATCCTCCGTTGCAGAATCCAAGGCAGAAGAGTCCTCCGCCGATGAATCCTCCGAGGAAGAATCCTCCGCCGATGAATCCTCCGAGGAAGAATCCTCCGAAGATGCTGCCAAAGAACCCGTGAGTGTCGAAGGCACCAACGTTGCCCAGGGCAAGACCCCGATCGGCCTCAAAGTCAACGGCGATAACCCCGCTTACTGCGCAGATCTTACCGACGGTGCTGCATCGGAAAACACCGATTACAACGACGAATGGTTCGGTTTCCTTGCAAACCTGGATTCCGATAAGAACAACACTGTCGACGGTGTCGGTGAAGTCATCCTTGATCTCGGCAGCAAGGTTGAAAACATGACCGTTGCAAGAGTTCACGTCTGGCCGTGCAACACCTCCGGTATCAATCTCCCCGAAACCATTTCCTTCTCCGTTTCGGATGACGGCAAGACCTTCACCAAGGTCGGCAACCTCACCCTTCCGGGCGGCGACGCTCCCGCTTGGGCAGAACTCTCTCTCGAAAACGTTTCCGGCAGATACGTCAAGTTCGCCCTTACTCGCAAGGGCGGCAGCGGCGTCTGGATGTTCCTCAACGAAGTAGAGGTTTACTCGAAATAATCCGCAGGGATAATTCCGCTTTTTTGCGAATACCACACAATTGAACATTTTCGCACGGCCGATCGTGCATAATAAAGGAGAAAACCCATGAAGAAGCTTTTATGCGCATTACTCGCTTTGAGTTTTGCGTTCACCTTCGGCTGTGCGAACACGAGTGAAAGTTCCGACGCGGACAGCATTGCCGAAAGTACCGACGGTACTTCCGCAGATGCTTCCGAAATTGCGGAAGCAATGGCGCGCATTACCGCGATAGACAATATACTCAAAAACGATACGGACAGAACCGCGAGCAGCTGCAACCTGCTCGCGGGGCTGTCCTATTTTTCTTCCCGCGAGCCGAATTCCGAATATCCCGATCCGGATCATACAATACTCACGGACGGATTATCGCCCGCCGGCTTTTCGGATCAGGGCCTTTGGGCCGGCTTTTACGGCGCAAGAAAGGGCGAGGAGATCATAGACTTCGACCTCGGAACCGAAAAGGCGGGCATAACCGATTTCACGGCGCGCGTTCTTGTGCTGCACAGCTACGGCATCGCCGCCGCCCGAAAGATGACGGTCTCCGTCGCCGGCGAGGATAAAAATTTTGTCGATGTCGGCACCTCGCTGCTCCCCAACGATCTCGGGGCGAGCGCCTGTTTCGACCACACCGTCCGTTTGCAGGGCTCTGTCACCGCAAGGTATATCCGCTTTACATTTTCCGAAAAGACGTCGACATGGTTCTTTGTCGGCGAAATTTCCGCCACCGCATACGGCGAAGGCTATGATAATTCCTCCGAAAGCAGCCTCACCAAGCTCGAAAAATATTACGGGCTTCCCGGCATAACCGCGCCCTCCGCTCCGGAATACTATCCGGAAAGCGAGGCGGGCTATAACGAAACGCGCAATCTCATTTCCGGCATGACACCCGTTTATACCGACGGGAGCGAAACGATCGACAACGATCTCGCCACCGATTGGTACAATTCCAAAAAGCTGAATCTGCTCACTGACGGCAGGTTTGCCGCTGCGGCATCCTATTCCGACGGCGGCTGGCTCCACATCACCCGCGGCGGCACAAGAAACTTTGTTTATGACCTGGGCAAGACCGTTTCCGTGGAGGGCTTTTCGCTCGGCGTGCTCCGCGATACGGGAGTCGGTGTCAAGCTGCCGCGCTATTTGCGCCTTTATGTTTCCGAAAACGGCACGGAATGGCAGACGGTGTTTGTCCGCGTGAATATCACCGCCAAGGGCGACAATGCCATAGTCCGTATGGAAGAAAAGATCGACCCTGTCCGCGCCCGCTTTGTAAAACTTTCGTTCATGGTCGATGTCCACACTTATATCGATGAATTTGCCGTCACGGGCAAAAAGAACGCTCAAAACGCCGCTGCCGTTACCCCGGACGATCCGGACAAGGATACTCAGGTCGAGCTCGGCTATATCAAGCCGGAGGCTTTCGACAACGTTCATAATATGCTGCTTTCCTACCACTGTATGCCCGGGACCGGGCCGAACGGCACGGATGAAGCCGGCATGATCACGCCGGAGCAGTATCTCCCTTATGTCGCCTATCTCGATAAGGACGGCAATATAATCGACACCTTCTTTGATGCCTACCTTTATCTCCCGTATACCCGGTTCAATTATTCGAATGGCGCCAAGTCCGCAGACGGCTGGCGCACCTATGTGAATGATATTTACGAAAAGGGCCGCAACATGGACGCGCTTGAAAAGTGCGTCGGCGATGTTTATTCGCAGCTCGGCGTGGACGAAAAGGTCAAGGTATACACTTCCGTCCTGTACACCTTCACGGAGCTTGAAGGCAATGTAAAAAATGAATTCGGCGATATCGACGGCGACGGCAAAAACGAAGATTTCTCGAACATCGCCGATCGTAAAAAAGCCATCAAATGGATGATGGACGAGGAGCTTAACCGCTTCAACGAACGCAATTACAAAAATCTCGAATTCTGCGGTTTTTACTGGTTCGAGGAAGCCGTAAATTATTCCGATCCGGATGAGCCCGAGCTGATCGCCTTTGCGTCCGATTACGCGCATAAGCTCGGCAAGAAGCTGTTCTGGATACCTTATTACCAGGCAAGCGGATATTCCGAATGGCAGGAGCTCGGCTTTGACCTTGCAAGTATGCAGCCGAACTATATGTTCAGCAAGAATGCGACAAACGAACGGCTTTACACCAATGCCGATCTGACAAGGATGCTCGGAATGTGCGTCGAAATGGAGATAAACAATCCCGAAGATGCAATCGATGCCGCCCGTTATCGCGAATACATGATCGCCGGTGCGCAGACGGGGTATATGAATTCCGTCAAGATTTACTACACAAACGGCATACCCGGTGCGTTCTATACGACCTGCTATTCGAAGGACGAGGCTACGCGCGCTCTTTACGATGACACATACGCCTTTGCAAAGGGTAAATACAAGGTATATACCGAAAAGGATTTCGATTTCGATACGGCTCCCGCCACCGTTGATGCCGAAAACGGCGTTTGGGAAGGGCAGTTTGATGTCGGCAATGCGGCTTCCGCGGGCGGCAAACTCGTTTTGGAAATGTCGCCGCGGTATGGCAGTGTCCGTCTGGATTGCGGCGGCAAGGTGGTTTACACCGCACCCGCAGGGTATAAAGGCACGGACAGCTTTGCGGTGAGTGTCGATGCCGGCTATTGCCGCAGCAAAACACGGATAATAACCGTCAATATCGGATAACCTGTCAAAATAAAAGGACTGCTCTGCAGAGCAGTCCTTTTGTGTTGCTTACTCTATGACAAGATCGCCGAAAAATTCCGGGCGGTGGAAATCCGGGGCGGGAAGCTCCACTGGTGACCACATTCCGAAATGCGGAAATTCGGTTTCATCGCCGCATTTGTAGAAGTTGCCTTTGATGATATCGCCGCTTGCAAAATTCCTTCTTCCGAAGGCCTTTTCGATAAAGTCGAGCGTGAATATCACACGGACACTCCAATATCCTTCACCCTTTTCGGCGGTGACCTCCGGCAGCGGTGCAAGAAGATCTATGGGCGTTTTGTCCTTGCGGCTTGCGCGGACGGCGGAAAGAAACGCGCCCGCGGAATTCATCTCGAAATTCATGTATTTGCCGGAATCGGGCGCAAAGTTCACGAAAAATTCAAGGCAGCTGTCTTTGTAAACAGGGTCGTTATAATGAGCGTAAACGGTTTTCGGGGCGCTTTCACGGGCTTTCATTTCAAGCGCGAATCCGGTTTCGGGTATGAACAGCAGCCGTGCTTCGGCTTTCGGCGTATAGCCGGATGTCCATTTGTAGCAATCAATGTGTGCGACTTCAGCTTTGGAAAAATCGACCGTTTCCGCGGTCTTTACGGTATATTTCATTTTTACATCCTCCCGGTATGCCAATATAATAATCCAAATCGCGGCAAATGTCAATGCAAACGCGATGCGCACTTGAAATCCGTTTGCGGCGGGTGTATAATAATGCGCGAAAAGGAAGTGAAGCAATGCGCAACGGACTCCCCGAGGCTCTTCTCACCTTCGCCGGATATAAGGGCTCCATTCAGAACTGCTCGGCACTTACGGTGGATGAGTATATAAACGATCTTATACTGTTTTTCCGCTATATCATAGTCACGCGGCGCGGGGACGACCCCGCGAAAACGGATATGTCCGCCGTTTCGCTTGCGGGGATGGATTATGAACTTGCCGGCTCTGTGCGCACGGAGGAGATATTTTCCTTCATGCTGTATCTTTCGGAGGTGCGCGGCAATAAAGCGCGCATCCGTGCGCGGCGGCTCTCGGCGATAAAGGCGTTTTACAAATATCATACCGTCAAATCCAAAAGGCTTGCGGAAAACCCCGCAAAGGATATCGACAGCCCTTCCGTGCGCCCGGCTCTGCCGAAGTACCTCACGCTTTCCGAAAGCCTTGCGCTGCTCGAATCCGTCCCGCGGGACGACCGCAATTTCGAGCGCGATTACTGCATACTCACATTTTTTCTCAACTGCGGTATGCGCCTTTCGGAGCTTGTCGGGATCAATCTTGCGGATATTACCGCGGATAAAGCGCGGCTCACCGTTACCGGCAAGGGAAACAAAATGCGGGTTATATACCTCAATTCCGCCTGCCGCGACGCGCTTTGCGATTATCTTGCCGTGCGGCAGGAGCGTGCGACGGAGGGCGGCAAGAGCATAACCGATAAAAACGCACTGTTCCTTTCCTCACGCGGGCGGCGTATCTCTCACGAGAGCGTACAGAAAATGGTTTATAAATATCTCGAGCTTGCCGGGCTCGGCGGCCGTGGCCTTTCGGTGCACAAGCTGCGCCACACCGCCGCCACGCTCATGTATAACGAGGGGCATGTCGATGTGCGGACGCTCATGGATGTGCTCGGGCACGAACAGCTCACCACAACACAGATATATACACACCTTTCCGACAGAAAATTGGAGGAAGCGGCGGAATCCAATCCGCTTGCGGATATTAAGAAATGACAGAGTACACCTTCACCGTCTCCGGGACGGATGTTTTCCCCGGCGGCATTGCCCGCCCTGCGGCGCTTGCGCGGTATATGCAGCTTGTCGCGGGGAAGGATTGCGATTCGCACGGGGCTTCATATACCGATATGCGCGCGCATGACTGCGTTTTTGTGCTTTCCAAACTTGCAATGCATTTTCACTGCCCGGTGCGCTCCGGCGATACGATCACCCTGCGCACCTTCAACAACCGCATAAACGGCATATATTTCGAGCGTGAGTTCGAATTTTTCCGCGGGGGGAGCGAGGTCGCCCATGCCACGACGCTTTGGGCGCTCATAAGCTATTCCGCAAGGGTGCCGCTGCGCCCGCGCACGCTTTTTACTCCGATACCGGAGGAAAACCGCCCGACGGCCACGCTTGATGTGCCTCATTCCATCGATACAAAGGGCGTTTTGCCTTGCGGAGAGAGGGTTGCACGGCTCTCGGATCTGGATGAGAACGACCATATCAATAATTGCGTTTATTTCGATATCGCCGCGGACAGCACGGATTTCGACGGAAAAACCGAAATGATCACCGATTTTTATATGCTTTACCGCCGTGAGGCAAGGCGCGGCGATGTCATAGAGCTTTCCGCGTTGCACGAGGAAAACATATATACCGTCATCGGCAGAAACGAAACGACGGCACGCCCCTGCTTCGACGCATTTTTTACCGTGGGAAAGCTATAATCATTTCAACCGTCGGTTTTGTTGACATATTCGCAATAGTGTGATATTATAGAATCCCCGAACGGATCAAAAGGAACGGAGGTGCCGTATGGCGGAAAAGAAGATAATCGCAAAAAACAAAGCCGCTTATCATGAATATTTCGTCGTTGACAGCTTCGAAGCCGGCGCCGCGCTTTGCGGAACGGAGGTAAAATCCATCCGCGGCGGCAAGGTGAACCTGAAGGATTCCTTCTGCCGTATCGAAAACGGCGAGCTTATCGCCTACGGCATACACATCAGCCCGTATGAAAAGGGCAATATCTTCAACCGCGATCCCTACCGTCCTCGCAAGCTGCTCATGCATCGGCGCGAGATCGACCGGCTCTTCGGTGCCGTCGGGCAGAAGGGATATTCGCTCATACCGCTTTCAGTCTACTTTCTCGGAAAGTATGTCAAGGTCGAGCTTGGGCTCTGCAAGGGCAAAAAGCTTTACGATAAGCGTGATGTCGAGGCGGAAAAGAGTGCAAAGCGTGATATCGAACGCGCCGCGCGCGATAAATATTGATATGGGGGCGTAAAGGTTTCGACGGGGATCCCGAAACGGGGTAAGCGAGCAGAAGCGCACAGCTTCTCTAAAATGTGCAAATTAAAATTAAACGCTAACAATCAGAAATTAGCAGTCGCTGCCTAAGTGCAGTGACCGTCGCACCGGGGAGTACTGCGGCCTCGGATGCGGCGTGACTGAGCAGTGAACGTGTACGGCGCAAAGCTTTGAGCGCCGTCATGAATCTATGAAGCTACCGGCTGTTCATGCCTGTCTTTCGACGTAAACAGCGGGGAATCTTAAAGAAAGACTGCGCTCGGAGAAAACACCGCGGACAGATTTTCGGACAGGGGTTCGACTCCCCTCGCCTCCACCATAACTGCACACCAATTTTGATACAATGCGTATCTCGATTGGTGTGCAGTTTCTTTTTGCAAAACCCTTGATTTTACAAGGGTTTGTGAACACTTTTTAACGATAACAGGCTCTGTGACTACTCAGAAACGAGTGCCGCAGAGCTTGTTTGCATTTTTGTCAGTAAACCTTTTAACGAAAGGTCGAGGGGTGTGCATTTTCCGACAAAAGGGTGTGCACTTTTTAATTATTCCTCTAAGGCCGCAAAAATAAGGTCGCAAAACCCGCGCCTTCAAAAATGCGTGCGATCTTGCGACCTTAACTTATGCCCCGATTCTGATTTCAGTGCCGTTCTTGAAAACAAAGGTTATTTCACTGTTCCTGTGGACAATTGCTTTCTCAACCATTACCGTCCAAATTGTGGCATCCCAATCGTGCAGTATCTCCGGCTGCTTTTTGATGGTACGGATGTAAAGCCCCATCGCTTTATCTTTCTGACTGCGGGCGGTGCGCAGATTTTGCAGCCGTTCAAGCTCTGCAACTGCCGCTTCATACCGTTTGGTGAGGGTATCGTACTTTTTAAGGTAGGCTTCCTGAGACTGTGCTGTGGATGCGTTTTCCTTGACCGCCGCCTTGACCAGTTCGGCAACCACCTGGGTCTCTTCAAGCTGCCGTTCAATGTCGGCGTCCAGTGTTCCAAAGTCCATCAGCTTCTGCCGCCATGCCTCGATTTCCTTTATAATCCGCACCCTGTCCTGCATCATAAGGTTGTAGGCCTTGATGAAAAGCCGCTGTACTGTTTCCGCGTCTACGGTAGGCGTGTGGCAGCGTTCATCACCCTTGAATTTACTGTTGCACTGCCAGATGGTGTGGCGGTAGCGGTCTGTGGAATGCCAGACCTTAGAGCCGAAGAACCCACCGCAGTCCTCACAGACCAGCTTTGCCGACAGAACACTCTTGCCGCTGTAGGCTCTGCCGAGGGCTTTGCGTCGAGCCAGTTCTGACTGTACAAGTTCCCATTCGTCCGGGTCAATGATGGCGGGATGGCTGCCTTCTACATAATACTGCGGAACTTCACCCTCGTTGACCTTCATTTTCTTTTGAAGGAAATCCACAGTAAAGGATTTTTGCAGGAGGGCGTCACCCTTGTATTTTTCATTTTGAAGAATACTGGTCACTGTGGTCTTGCTCCACTTTTCCTTGCCGCTTGGGGACGGTATAGCATTTCCCTCAAGGTAGTCGCAAATTCCTGCCGGAGTTTTCCCATCAAGAAAGAGACGGTAAATCAGGCGAACAATTGCAGCTTCTTTCTCAACAATGGCAGGTCGGCCGTTTTCACCTTTTTCATAGCCGAGGAAACGCTTGTAGGGCAAATGCACCTTGCCGTCGGAGAAGCTCTTACGCTGCCCCCAGGTGACGTTCTCGGAAATACTCCGGCTCTCTTCCTGTGCAAGGCTGGACATGATGGTGATGAGAAGCTCCCCCTTGCCGTCGAATGTGAAGATACCCTCCTTTTCAAAGTAGCACTCCACGCCGTTTTCTTTCAGTTTTCGGATGGTCACCAGGCTGTCTACGGTATTTCTGGCGAAGCGGCTGACCGACTTGGTAACGATGAGGTCAATCTTACCGTCCAGCGCATCGGCTATCATTTCTTTGAAGCCCTCACGTCGCTTGGTGTTACAGCCGGATATACCCTCATCAGTGTAGACATTTACAAAGTCCCATTCCGGCTTGGACTGTATGAATTTGGTGTAATAATCCACCTGTGCCTCATAGCTGGTGAACTGCTCATCACTGTCGGTGGAAACACGAGCATATCCTGCAACGCGCCGCTTCTGTGCTGCCATCGAAGGCAAATGTGTCAGCGGATTTATGGTTGCGGGTATCATTGTAACTTTAGGCATGGTGCTTGCTCCTCTCTAAGGCTTTTTGCCGAGCGGCTTCTCTCATCTCGACCGTCCAGCTTTCGCTGCGTGAACGGTCTTTCCAGTGCTTTTTGATTTCAGAACCATCATTCAAGCTGAACACTACAGTGTTGTTCTGCTCGGCTCGTATTGCCGTTATTTTACTTCCAACCATATCAGGGTTAAAGCTGACTGTTCCCAGCACTTCGCAGGTGAGGGCTTCGAGGGTTTCTTCTGGGATCCGCTTTGCGGCGCATTCGGATTTCCCCTTGGTCTGAAAGGTGGTGCAATTCCAGTAGTGCTTTTTTCGGTAAGTTACGCGCTTATAAGTGCTTCCACACAGCCCACAGCGAATCAGCCCCGAAAAAACTGAACGAGTCGGCTTTTTACGGTTAGTAGCCTGCTGCGCCAACATTTTGAGCCGCTCCTGCGCCTTATCGAAAGCTGCCTGGTCGATGATTGGCTCATGTGTGCCTTCTGCGTAGTACTTTGGCAATTCGCCGTTATTCGGTACCAGTTTCTTTTCGATGTGATTGTTGCGGTAGCGTTTTTGTAACAGTGCATTGCCAAGGTATTTCTCATTTGATAATGTATCTCGTATCCGCTCTGGACACCATGTGCCCCCCAAGGCTCCCTTAACACCTCTGGCATCAAGGCTACGGCACATTGAGCCCATGCTCTCACCACGGTTAAATCTGTTGAATATTTCCCGGACAACAGCGGCTTCTTCCTCATTGACGGTAATGCCGACAGCCGAGATGTCATAGCCGAACAGAAAACGGAGATTCATCAATTCACCGTTTTCAAAACCTTTTCGTATGCGCCATTTCTGATTTTCGCTTGCGGAACGGCTTTCTTCCTGAGCATAAGATGCCAGAATGGTAAGCATCA
>CAVLDN010000017.1:0-30425 GCA_963661975.1 bacterium | reverse complement strand
TGCGCCGCCAGTTCCGCCCGCTGATAGAAATCGCAAAGGAACAGCGCTGCGCTATAAGGGCACATATAACCATATAAAATTGCAGGACATTGAGAACGAACAGCCAAAAGAATTTCCCATCAAGGGCAATCGCTTTGCACAGACGACCACCGACAACTTCTCCAAAATCCCCGGCAGCCCGGTGGCGTATTGGGTGAGTGAGGCGGTGTTCAAATCTTATGTGGACTATCCAGTTTTGGGAGAACTTGCTGATTTACGCTCTGGAATGTCAACAACTGATAATGAAAGATTTTTGCGGATTTGGCAGGAGGTTGATATATCCAAAATTGGCTTTGGTTATAAATGCATAGAGGATACATCAGATGGTAAATATAAATGGTTCCCGTATAATAAGGGCGGAAATTTCAGAAAATGGTACGGTAATAGAGAACTTGTAGTAAATTGGTATAAAAATGGAGAGGAAATGAAATATTGGGTAACGCACAATCCGCGAGACCCTAAAACAACTTCGTGGTCAAGGAGAATTTTTAATACGGATTGTAGCTTTAAAACTGGCATTACATGGTCAGCATTATCATCTGGCTCAATATCAATGCGACTATGTGAGGATGGGTTTATGTTTGATTCTAAAGGTGCATCTTGTTTTATCCGAGAAAATATTTATTATATTCTGGCTTTGCTTAATTCTGTGGTAACAAGCGAATATTTAAAAGTTCTTTGCCCGACTTTGGACTTTAATCCAGGGCAAGTGGCAAAAATGCCAGTGAATATTCAAAAAGAAAAAGCTGAACTTGTTTTGAAACTTCCAAAAGAAAATGTCTCCCTCTCCCGCACCGACTGGGACTCCTATGAAACCTCATGGGATTTTAAGCGGCATCCGATGTTGTGCCGTGGCAAGATTGCCGATGCTTATACCTCATGGAAAGCTGACTGCGAATCCCGCTTTCTTCAGTTGAAAGCCAACGAAGAAGAACTCAACCGTATTTTCATTGACATTTACGGCTTGCAGGACGAGCTGACACCTGATGTAGCGGATAAGGACGTGACGGTACATCGTGTGTTCGACACCAAGGACGACGTGCCGGAGAGCATGAAGGGCAGTAATTATATACGCACCATTGCGACTGACTGATTGTATTATAGCACAGTAACTTCGTTTTATCAACCAAAAGGGTGTGATATCAGACTTTTTTGGTTTTTAAATCCCATAGGACTAACAAAAAAAGAGCCGCCGGCTCACATGAAAATGTGAGTTGGCGGTATTTTTTCTTGGTAATATTTGATCTTATGGTTTATATATATTTTCGTTCGTGTCCGGGCGGTGAGGCACCGATAAATTCTTATATCAGTTAAACATTCCATAAAGTTTTGTGCCCTGAAATAATCTTTTGGAATTTGCCGCTTAAACAGCAAAAAGCCCTTGATTTTTCAAGGGCTTTGAGCTTTTGTGCTTTATAGTCGCACAACAATGGGGTGGATGACCGGGCTCGAACCGGCGACCCCCAGGGCCACAACCTGGTACTCTGACCAACTGAGCTACATCCACCGAATATGGCGTGCCATGAGGGACTCGAACCCCCGACCTACTGCTTAGAAGGCAGTTGCTCTATCCGGCTGAGCTAATGGCACATCGACCGCCGAAAACGCGGCTTCGGTATAATTGACCGTTATCGATTTTTGGAGCGGGTGACGGGAATCGAACCCGCACGGCCAGCTTGGAAGGCTGGAATTCTGCCATTGAACTACACCCGCGTCTTTCGGCCGGGAGTTATGCAACGCCCGGCAGAATATACTCAGGCCAAGCCGTTGAGAAGCTTTGTAAACTGACTCTTCTTACGAGCGGCATTGTTCTTGTGAAGAATGCCCTTAGTTACAGCCCTGTCAACCATAGCGACGGCATCGGCATATGTCTTTTCGGCAAGATCCTTATTGCCTGCGTCGACAGCTGCCTTGTACTTCTTTACGGAAGTTTTCATTGCAGACTTGAACATCTTGTTTTGAAGCGTCTTGGCTTCGGTAACCTTAACACGCTTTTTTGCAGACTTGATGTTAGGCATGTACTTGTCACCCTCCTTCTTTGAATTTGGAACCATTTCATATTAGCATACTTTTCCGTGTTTTGCAAGGGGGTAAACTCAAAAAATAATAAATTTTTTTGCCCTGCGGAATAACAGGTAAAAAACGGCTTCCGGGGGCACAGTCATGCCGATTTTGCGCTTGAATCGCACGAAATACGCGCCGAAAAGGGCGTTGACGGCGGCATAATCATAACCGAATTCGCCGCAAACGGCATACATAAGGCCATCGCGGAGGTAAAGAATGGCGAGGAGGCGGCAAACGCCATTCTGCGCTTTGCGGATGTATATGCCGCGGAAACAGGCGAGCTTACATGACACAAAAACCGCACGGACTTTGACACGTGCGGGTTTGCTTTTACGCGTTGATTTTCGCTCCGGTGCGGTGTATAATTACAAAAAAGCAATCGGAGGAAAACGACAATGCTGAATATAGGATTATCAAGCTGCGGCAAGCCGCTGTGCGCAGAGCTTTTTGAAAGCTATAAAAAAGCGGGCATAACGCATATTGAAATATCGCCCTCACCCGCGGAAAGCGATGAAATGGATTTCGCAAGCCTTGCGCGGCTTTCAGGGCAAAGCGGGATATGCCTGTGGTCCTACCATCTGCCGTTTTGTTCGCCGGAATACCTGGATATATCATCGCCGAATGCAGAAGTTCGCCGTCGCGCGGTTGAAAGCCACCGCAAAACCATCGAGCGCGGCGCGGATATAGGCATAAAAACCTTTGTTGTCCACGCAAGCAGCGAGCCGATACCCGATAAAACGCGGGCGATGCAGCTTGATATCGCGCGTGAAAGCCTCGACACACTCGCCCGCACGGCGGAGCGCTGCGGCGCGGTTATCGCCGCGGAGGATCTCCCGCGGAGCTGCCTCGGGCACAATTCCGCGGAAATGCTTTACCTTATCGGCGCGAACCCCGGGCTGCGTATCTGCTTTGATACAAACCATCTGCTTATCGAAGATAACCTTGATTTCATCGATGCGGTCGGCAAATATATCGTCACAACGCATGTTTCGGATTACGATTTTACCGACGAGCGCCATTGGCTGCCCGGTGAGGGCAAAGTGGATTGGCTGGCACTTTATAAGAAGCTTGTCGGAATCGGGTATAACGGCGTGTGGATGTATGAGTTGGGCTTTACGTGCCCGAAATCCATCCGCCGCCCTCGCAACCTTACCTGCGAGGATTTTGCAAGGAATGCAGGGGAAATATTCGAAGGCAGGCCGATAACCGTTTCGGGCGTGCCGAACCCGGAGCTGTATAAATAAAGCCAAAGGGCTCGGAAGCAAAAGAAGCAATCCGGCACGGCGCTCCGCTGCGGGCAAGATCGGCGCGTCGCGCGCCCGTTCCGGGTGATTATTACATCCCGCGATGAAAAAGGGCGCAGAATCGCCGAGAAGCCCCGCGAGGCGTACTGAGTACGTCGAGGGAGCCCGCATTCGAAAGAAAAAACAATACAATAAAAAAAGAAGAACCCTCCCGCCGGGAGGGTTCTTTCCGAAATGCATATTATATTAAATCTGCTTTTTCGTTCCGGGCGATTTTTACAGCCCGTTTCAGGTGGCAGGATCGAGCTTGAAGGTTATATCCATATATTCCCCGCTTGTAAGCGCACGGTTGAAGTGGAACAACTTCATCGTGACCGTCTGCCCCGCCTTGCATTTTGCAAGCGCGTTTGTGAGATCGTCAATGCTTTCTATCTTTTCGCCGTTGAATTCGGTAATGATGTCATAAAGACTGAGCCCGGCGGCATAAACGGAGGATTTACGCTCGATGTTCGAAACGAGAACGCCGGTCGGGTATTCGCATTTCGGGTTCATGCCGAAGTATTGAAGCCCGTCCTCCAAACGGTAAACGGTGATCCCGAGCTTTGCCGTGGCTGTGGCGATGCCGCTGTCGGTGATCTCCTCACCCGCGATAAGCTTGCCGAATATCTCTGTTGCCTGGGTGATCGGAATGGCAAAGCCGATACCCTCAAATTCCTCGTTGACTATCTTCATGGAGGTGATGCCGACAACATTGCCGGACATATCTATAAGCGGGCCGCCGCTGTTGCCGGGGTTGATGGAGCAGTCTGTCTGGATAAGTGTCATTGTTTTGATGACCTTACCGGAGCTGTTCGTGACCTTGATATCGCGTGCGATACCGCTGATGATGCCGCAGGTCATTGTGCCGGAAAGGCTCTGGGAATAGGGCGTGCCGATGGCAACGACGTATTCGCCGATATTTAAGTTATCCGAAACACCGAAGGTGACCGCCGTAAGCCCGGTTGCCGAAATGCGAAGCACCGCAAGGTCGGTCACGCTGTCGCTGCCGACAAGCTTTGCCTCATACTCGCTGCCGTCATAAAAGATGACTTTTATCTTATCTGCATCCTCTATCACATGATGGTTAGTTGCGATATAGCCGTTTTCGGCATCTATCACAAAGCCGCTGCCGATGGAATAGCCCGTCGTGTTTCTATATGTCACATAAACGGTGCAGCAGGAAACGGAAGCCTTTTCGTATACCTCCGTAAGATTTGTGGTGTGTTCGTCATATGCGTTATCCGCCGGCTTGAACACGGGCACGCTCACATTCGTTTTGCTCTCCGTGAGAGCCCGGGAATCGGATTCGGAGCTGTCGGCCGCCGTTTCTTCGGGAAGCGCATTGTTTGCAATGATCACGCCCACGCAGATCAGTGCGACAACGAGCGCCGCCACAATGGCAGCTATTATAAAGCCCCTTCCGCCGCCCTTGCGGCTGCCGTTATATTCGGAGCCGTTCCAGTTATAGGAATAATCGGGCTTGCCGTTCCGGTTGTCCTGTTGATTGTTGTAGTTATCGTTCATATTCTGCATCTCCTTTTCGTGCTTCATAATATCCGCAAAAACTTAAACGACACTTAACTTCTCTTTTTTTGTTTTTGCTGCTGCGCAAGCGGCAGTGTGAATCTGAATTCGGTATATTCGCCGGGGCGCGAATCGACGGTTATCTCCTCGCCGTGGGCAAGTATCGCATTCCGTGCGATATAAAGCCCGAGCCCTGTCCCGGTCTTGTCGATCCCGCGGGAACGGTCGGCCTTGTAGAACCGCTCGAAAACATGCGAAAGCTCGGATTCGGGTATCCCGTCGCCGGTGTTGCGGATACGGAAGCAGGCTTTAAGGCGCTTCTTCCCCTCCGGCACGGCGGATATGTTTATGTCGATCCGCCCGCCGGGCTGTGTGAACTTCACGGCGTTGTCCATCAGATTGAATATGACGCGGTGTATAAGATCGTCGTCCGCGCGGACAAATATATCGTTTTCGCCGGTATCAAAGCCGATATCGATGTTCTTTGCCGTTATCTTTTCTTCCAGCGAGATAAGCACCATTCTTGCCTTTTCGCTCAGATTGAAATCCGCGGGCTTGATCTGCGGCTTTGCTTCACTGCGGCTGACCTCGAGCAGCGAATTCACAAGGCGCGACAGCCGCTTGACCTCCGCGGAGATGATGTTAAGGTAATATTCCTGCTTTTCGGGCGGAATGGTGCCGTCCAGGATAGCGTCCACAAAGCCGGATATCGTTGTCATCGGAGTGCGCAGATCGTGGGAGATATTCCCGAGGAAGGTGTTGCGCTCCGTTTCGTGGCTTTCAAGTGCTTCCGCCATGTTGTTGATTGCCTTGGCAAGCTCGGCAACCTCATCATGGCCGTGTACCGTAATCTTTTTTCCGAAATCGCCGCCGGAGTAGCTTTTTGCGGCGACGATTATTTCATCAAGCGGCTTGGTTATACGGCGCGATATCGCATAAACGGATATCATAGCAACAAAGAACACCCACAAAGCGACTGTGATGCCCACGCCGGTTATTTCCCGCGTGAAGGCGACACGGGCGTAATTCTCCTTGCTGACAAGGACAATGAATTTGCAGTCGCTGCCGTCGCCGGCGTAATAGCAGTTCATGTGGGATGTCGAAAAGAAGCCTTCCATCGTACCCATGTTATAATCTTCCGTTTTGGAACGCATCGCAAACGCAAGGGACGAAGAAAGTCCGCTTTCCGCAACATTATCATCGCCGTTGCAGGATTTGAGAAGACCGCCGTTATCATCAAAAAAGTATATTTCCGCTCCGTTTTCGGAACAGATATGCCCGACGTATTCCTCAATGCTCTTATCCGTATCGAGCAGGCTTGCCACATCGCAGTTTGTCCGCGCCGCAACATCCGAAACACAGCGCCATACCGAATATGAAGCGGCACCGAGCGCACGCTGAGTCATATCATAGCTGTCACGCGAGATAATTCCGATTATTGCAAGAATGATTATAAGTATGCAGGAAAGCAGTATAACAGTGAAGCTTATAAGATACTTGCCGAATATGGATTTGAACAACTTGTTCACTTTCCTTTAGGATATTTTTTATATTATACCGCATTTTTTGCCGCCTTGCAATACGGAAACGGTTATATAACGCAAAAAAGGACGCAAAAATGGGTTTTTGCGCCCTTTTATACCGTTTTTATGCGGATTTGTCAGTCCTCGACCTCCACAACGCCGCCGGGCTTGACGGTTATCTCCATTCCGTTTTTGACATAATCGAGAAATTCCGCGCCCAGACTGTCCACGACAGGCATTGATGCTCCGTCCAGCCAGACATCCGAAAGTATCGCCCCGGCCGCGGCAAGCGAATCGATCGGTTCCGAAAACAGCATACACGCCGGTTGCCGCCCCATCGAACAGGCACAGTATATCACAAGCCCGCCCGTAGTGGAGCCGATGGTGCGCGGCAGGCAAAGCGCCGTTCCGACCATTTCCCTGCCGTAAAGATCCTTGTTATTCTGATCTCCGCAGGTTGCCTTTTTATCGCCGAACTGCAACGCCTTCTGGAAGGATGCAAGCGTGTTCAGCCCCTCGTGGGATACAAGCGCCTTTGCCTTTGCGGTGCCTTCCGCAACGACTCTGCCCTGAAAGCTTCTCATTATTTCCTTGCCCCCTTTGTTATCATAGAGAGTATCTCATCATCGGTATAATATCTTGCCGTCGTATAGGTGCGCAGCTTGTTGCTGGAAGTTATAACCGGCATTTTGCCGCATAGCGGGTTGTTCATATACATCAGCGGGCAGATATAGCTTGTTATAACGCCCGTCGCGCTCAGTCTTGCGGCGTACTCTGTTTTTCCGAAGGCGTCCAACACGGCGGGAGCGGCGGTAAACACGGTGGGTATGACCACCTTTTTGTTCCCGCATTCGGCAAGCGCGGCTTCTATGCGCTCTGTCCAGCTTATAAGTTGTTCGAGGCTCATATGCGGGCAGCCCATGAAGCAGAGTTTCGGTTCGGCATCCGGATTTTTCCATACTACGGGATAGCCGTCATACACCCGCTGCAATTCCGCATCGTCGATAACATAGGTTTTTGCGCCGTCGAGCACGAGCGAATCGCCGTATTTCACGGCTTCGGGCGTGAGGTTTTCCACATGGTAAAGACCAACCGCGCCGTTGGAGGCTGTCGCCGCGCCGAAATCCTTCAGATAGGATTTTGCAGCATCGTCAAGCTCTGCCCCGAGCCATTTATCCAAGCCCTTTATATAAGGTACATCCTCCATGACCTTCATGCCGATCGCAGAGCCGAGAAGCTGAGCTTCCGGCTTTTTCGTGGTTTTTATCTCCACAACCCAGCTTGCCTTTCTGCCCTCATCCTTCAAAAGCCCGAAGGAGGGCACAAAGCCGACAATGGAGCCCATAAGGTCGATAATGCCGGAATTGCGGTTGCAGCGTGCACCCAAAACCGAATTTGCATACACCACCGCAGAGGATTCCGACCAGGAAAGCACATCGCCGTACCCGGGAGTGTTTCCGACCTCCTTCATATAGCAGGCGCAGGTGAACGCATCTCTGTCGATAAGCCCGAGGCTTTCGAGCTGGTCCTCGTAATAATCCTGCCGCGTATACATGAATTTGCGGAATACAAGGTTCTGCAGGAAATTTGCGGGGACATTCTTATCCATCGGGCGGGGGTCGGCGGTGAATTTCTGCTCCGAAACGGCGCCCTCCGCGATAAGCTGCTCCATGAGCCTGTATACCGGTCCGAGTGCTTTCAGACCGAACGAGGTGACAAGATGATTGTACTTCCCCGTGACGGGCACCATCTCATCCGCGCCGAAAAGCTCGCCGTAACGGACAAGCGTTTCCATAACCTTTGCCTTTGTCGCGCCCTGTGCGCCGGAGAGCAGCGATTGCTGCTCCTGCGTGAGTTTCATTTTATATTCCATAAGACTGCTTCCCTTCCTTTATATTTTCATTGCCGCCTCGTAGGCGCGCCATACGACGGTGCGCAGGTTGCCCACGCCGCCGCAATCGCCCACAAGTGCCGATTTTTTCGCACCTGCGATCGGTGCGGGGATATATCCAGCGCAGCTTATGACGGAATCGCATTCGAGCTTCAGTTCGCTTCCGTCCTTACAGGTGCATATAACATATCCGTCATGCACTTCTTTGAGTGCCGTTTCGAGATAAACGGGAACCTCGTGCAGCGCAAACCATTCGCGCAGATAGGAGGAATTCGCCAGGCATACACCCTTCTGACTCACAAGATCGTCCTTCATTTCGATAATAAGCGGCTGTTTGCCGGAAAGAGCAAGTTCGTATGCTATTTCGGAGCCGGTCAGACCGCCGCCGATAACGGCAACCCTTTCGCCGACTTTCTTTTTGCCGAGCAGAAATTCGCTCGCTTCGACCATTTTTTCATACCCCGGAACACGGCGCAGCAGCCGCGGCGTTGCGCCTGTGGCGACAATGACCGGATCGCTGCCGAAGACGGCAATATCCTTTACCTCATCATTAAGGCGAACCTCTATGCCCATTTCCTTCATCTGACGGCGGTACCATTCGAGCAGATCGCGCAGTTTGCCCTTATAGGATTCCGCGCCCGCGGCGATAAACGCGCCGCCGAGAACATCGCTCTTTTCGTGGATGACGGGCTTATGACCGCGCAGCTTCAAAACACGCGCCGCCTCCATCCCGCCGATGCCGCCGCCGATGATATGGACGGTTTCGGGGTGAGATGTCTTTTTGATATAATGCTTATCCCACTGCATCGTTTCGGCGTTTACGGCGCAGCGCGCAAGATGAAGGCTGTCCGAAAGATCCTGATCGTTCGGCACGCCCTTATAATGGCACATATTGAAGCAGCCGTTGTGGCAGAGTATGCAGGGGCGTATATCCTCCGGGCGGCCCTCGGAAAGCTTTTTGATCCATTCCCAATCGGCAAGGAACTGCCGAGCAAAGCCTGCGCCGTCCAGCCTGCCGGCGGATATCTCATCCGCGGCAGTCGCAGGGTCGAGCCTGCCGGCGCATATCACGGGGATATCCACAAAGTTTTTGATATGCTCGACATCCGCAAGGTTGCAGTTTTCGGGCATATATATCGGCGGATGCGCCCAATACCACGCATCATAGGTGCCGTTATCGCAGTTAAGGCAATCATATCCGGCATCCTGCAGATATTTCGCTGCGCGCTCGGATTCTTCCATGTCGCGGCCGACCTCGGTATATTCCTCGTTTGGGAGTGCGCCTTGACGGAAGCCCTTTGTTTTGGAAATAACGCTGTACCGCAGCGAGACCGGGAAATCCTCCCCGCACGCCTCTTTTATCGCGTGGACTATCTCCACCGGGAAGCGATAGCGGTTTTCGAAGGATCCGCCGTATTCATCCGTGCGCTTGTTGACATATTTAAGTGTGAACTGATCGAGCAGATAGCCCTCGTGCACGGCATGAATTTCCACACCGTCCACGCCCGCCTCTTTCAAAAGTGCGGCGCATTTCGCAAAGGCTTCCACGAATTCGTGTATTTCCGGCACGGTCATCTCCCGCGAGGGGACCTTATCCGACCAGCGGTTGGGGGAAGGGCTGGCGGTGGCGGTTATCTTGTCCAGATCCATAAAGGGCTTGCTGACAAAACGCAGAAACTTATTCGTATACAGCGTTTCCATCATTTTGCTCACGGTGAAGGAGCGCCCGAACCCGGCGGTAAGCTGCACGAAAAGCTTTGCACCGGTGGCGTGGAGCTTCGGCATCCATTCCTTCAAATCGCGGTACATTTTTTTATTTTTGTACAGCCATTGCCCGAACATCGGGTTGTATACCGGCTGGCAGCCGGGCATGACGAGCCCCGCGCCGTTTTCGGCGACTTTAAGGATAAATTCCGCACCCGCGGTATCGAAATGATTGTTTTCCATCCAGCCGAAAAGGTCGGTGCCGCCCATACTTGTCAGCACAAAGCGGTTTTTGATCTCGCATTTGCCGATCTTCCACGGCGTGAATAACGGCTCAAGTCTTTTTTCCATGCGCAAAAGCCCTCCGAATAGTTTTTGTCGCATATATTATACCACCGCCGTGCGCAAAATTCAATAATTTTCGCCCGAAAAACCTCTGTTTTGAGCGATTTTGCCAGAACTTCGGCGTGCGGCGAATATATGCTTACCGTAAACGGCGATTGCTCCGCGGCGCTCACGGCAAAAAGCCGTGCAAAAGCACGGCAAATTACCAAAGCGCGGCGGATATACCCCTGAAAACGAAACAAAAAAGCACTTACGGAAGTAAGTGCTTTTTGTGGTGACCCGTAGGAGAATCGAACTCCTGTTACCGCCGTGAAAGGGCGGTGTCTTAGCCGCTTGACCAACGGGCCGTATGTGGTAGCGGAAGTTGGATTCGAACCCACGACCTATCGGGTATGAACCGATTGCTCTAACCAGCTGAGCTACTCCGCCATAAACGCCGCCTCAAACGACAGCTTGGATATTGTATCAAATAAAAAATGCTTTGTCAAGGGTATTTTTGCTTTTTTTCGCGTTGTTTTCAAAAAACTTTTTTGCCGCCTATTGACACCACCGCTCTGCTGTGGTAATATAGCATCGCTTCTTATCGAGAGTGGCGGAGGGAACTGCCCTGTGAAACCACGACAACCTGCCCCGAAAACAGGCAAGGTGTCAAATCAGCGATATTTATATCGAAAGATGAGATGTATTTAAGAGTGTGTCAATATGCCCTTTGTACATCCGACAAGGGGCATATTTTGTATTATAAAGGAGAAAAACACACCAATGAAACGTTTTTTCACAAGCGAATCGGTGACCGAAGGACACCCCGATAAGATCTGCGATCAGATTTCCGATGCCGTGCTCGATGCCATCCTTGCCGCTGACCCGAACGCCCGCGTCGCCTGCGAGACCTGCTGCACCACCGGACTTATAATGGTCATGGGCGAGATCACCACGAACACCTATGTTGATATCCAGGGGATCGCGCGCGAAACGGTACGCGAGATCGGCTATGACGACAGTATCAAGGGCTTTGACTGCGACACCTGCGGTGTTGTCACCGCGATACACGGTCAATCGCCGGATATCGCCCTGGGCGTGGACAAATCCCTTGAAGCAAAGCAGGGCAAAATCAGCGACAGCTACGACACCGGCGCCGGCGACCAGGGTATGGTCTTCGGGTTTGCCTGCAATGAAACAAAGGAGCTTATGCCGCTTCCCATCAGCATTGCCCACCACCTTGCCGCCAGGCTCACGGAGGTCCGCAAGAACGGCACGCTTCCCTACCTCCGCCCGGACGGAAAGACACAGGTCACCATTGAATATGACAACGGCATCCCCACACGCGTGGATGCAATAGTCGTTTCTTCACAGCATTCCGATTCAGTCGAACTGGATAAGATCCGCGAGGATATAATCCGCGAGGTCATCAACCCCACCGTACCGGAGGCATTTATCGATGAAAACACCAAAATATTCGTCAACCCGACAGGCAGATTCGTTGTTGGCGGTCCCAACGGCGACAGCGGCCTCACCGGCAGAAAGATAATCGTCGATACCTACGGCGGCTATGCCTCCCACGGGGGCGGATCATTCTCCGGCAAGGACCCGACAAAGGTCGACCGCTCCGCGGCATACATGGCGCGCTATGCGGCAAAGAATATTGTCGCCTCCGGCGCGGCAACGCGATGCGAGATACAGATCGCATACGCGATAGGCGTGGCAAAGCCGGTATCGGTATTTGTGGACACAAAGGGAACCGGTATCGTAAGCGATGAACGCCTTGCGGATATCATCACCCGTGTTTTCGACCTTCGCCCCGCCGCGATAATCGAAACGCTCGGGCTGCGCAAGCCGATATACAAGCGCCTTGCCGCATACGGCCATTTCGGGCGCGAAGAGCTCGGGGTGCGTTGGGAACAGACCGACCGTGTGGAAGATATCAAAGCACTTCTCAAATAACGGATATTGCAGAGGTACGTGCCGCGTGCCTCTGTTTTTTTCGCTCCGCTTTCCCATACACGCCGGGCAGCACTATACCGCGAGCGAAAAAGGCACATCGCTTGCCCGGACTTGAAAGAAAAAGCAATACAATAAAAAGCCAAAAAGAACCCTCCCATCGGGAGGGTTCTTTCCGAAATGCATATTGTATTTTTCCGCTTTTTCGTTCCGGGTGATTTTTACATCCCGAGGGTTAACGGTTGTATTTGGGCTTTGCGGTATAGTGCGTGTGAAGCAGCTCATGCGCACGGTGAGAATTCGGTTCGCCGAGATATTCATCGTAAAGCGCTTTAAGCTGAACATTTTCGTGCGATTTGCGCTTTGCCTTGCCGGCATCCTCGCCGTAAAGAGCGGCAGCGCGGAGCGATTTAAGGTCGACATAGGAACGCGTTGTCGCATCGACGATAGGAGTACCGCCGCCGGTCACGCAGCCGCCGGGGCAGCCCATGATTTCGATGAAGGTATAATCCTTTTCGCCGCGCTTGACCATATCGAGCAGTTCCTTGGCGTTGCCCGTGCCGTTTGCGACGGCGACACTCACCTGGGTGCCGTCAAGATCGACGGTTGCTTCCTTTATGCCGGCAGTGCCGCGCACGGAGGTGAAGTTGACATTATCGAGCGTTTTGCCGGTGACGGTTTCATAAACCGTGCGGAGCGCGGCTTCCATAACGCCGCCGGTCGCGCCGAATATAACGCTTGCGCCGGTGGATTCGCCGAGTATGTCGTCGAAATCCTCATCCGCAAGGCGGTTGAAGTCGATGCCTGCGTTTTTGATCATGCGCGCAAGCTCACGAACGGTGAGCACGGCATCAACATCGGCAAGGCCGTTGTTGGAAAGCTCCTCGCGCTTTACCTCGTACTTTTTGGCGGTGCAGGGCATTACCGAAACGACATAGATGTCCTTCGGGTCGATACCCGCCTTTTCGGCATAGTAACTCTTGACGATCGCGCCGAGCATCTCATGCGGGGATTTGCAGGTAGAAAGGTTATCGAGAAATTCGGGATAAAATTCCTCGCAATACTTGATCCAACCGGGAGAGCAGGAGGTGATCATCGGCAGTTTGCCGCCGTTTTTGAGGCGGTTCAAAAGTTCCGTGCCCTCTTCGAGAATGGTAAGGTCGGCACCGAAATCGGTATCGAACACCTTGTCGAACCCGAGCCTGCGCAGGGCTGCAACGAGCTTGCCGGTAACGCTTGTGCCGATAGGCATACCGAATTCCTCGCCGAGTGTGGCGCGGACGGCGGGTGCGGGCTGAACAACAACGTGCTTTGACGGATCCGCAAGAGCGGCATAGACATCCGCGGTGGAATCCTTTTCATGAAGTGCGCCGACCGGGCAGGCAAGTATGCACTGACCGCAGTTGATGCAGGGGCTGTCGGAAAGCGACATGCCGTAAATGCAGCCGACGGTGGTATTGAAGCCGCGGCGGGAAACGCCGATCGCGCCTATCTTCTGCACATTATTGCAGACGGCGACACAACGGCGGCAGGAAATGCACTTGCTGTTGTCGCGCACGATGGAGGGACCGATCTCATCGAGTTGAGTCTTGGTCTTTTTGCCGTCGTAAGGATATTCCTTCACATTGTATTCGCGGCAGAGCCTCTGCAGTTCGCAATTTTCGCTCCTGACGCAGGAGGTACATTCGCGGTTGTGGTTGGAAAGGAGCAGTTCGAGGTTAACCCTTCTCGCATTGCGGAGCGCGGGAGTGTTGGTATAGACCTCCATGCCCTCTCCGACAGGGGAAACGCACGCTGCCTGGAAGCTGCGGGCGCCCTTGACCTCGACAAGGCAGATCCGGCAGGCGCCGATCTGATTTATGTCTTTAAGATAGCAGAGTGTGGGGATATTTATATGTGCCTCGCGGGCGGCTTCAAGGATCGTATAGCTTGCCGGAACGGTGACCTTGATCCCGTCGATTGTAAGATTAACGGTATTCATTTATGCGTCCTCCTTATTTCTTGGAAATAGCGCCGAACTTGCAGGCTTCGATACAGGTGCCGCACTTGATGCACTTCGCCTGATCGACCTTGTACGGATTTCTCACGACACCCTCGATAGCGCCGACGGGGCATTTACGTGCGCACGCGCTGCAGCCCTTGCACTTTTCGGGGTCGATGATAAAGCGGGAAAGCTTCTTGCAATGCCCTGCGGGGCAGCGCTTTTCCTTGATATGCGCTTCGTATTCGTCGCGGAAATAATGGAGCGTGGAAAGAACCGGGTTCGGAGCCGTCTGACCGAGGCCGCAAAGCGCGGTGGCTTTTATCGTTTTTGCAAGCTCTTCGAGCTTTTCGATATCGCCGTCCTCACCCTTGCCCGAGGTGATCTTATCGAGAATGTCGAGCATTCTTCTTGTGCCGATACGGCAGGGCGTACACTTGCCGCAGGATTCATCCACGGTGAATTCAAGGAAGAACTTGGCGATATCCACCATGCAGTTGTCTTCGTCCATGACGATAAGACCGCCGGAACCCATCATCGAGCCGATCGCGATGAGCGATTCGTAATCGACGGGGGTGTCTATAAGAGAAGCGGGGATGCAGCCGCCGGAGGGGCCGCCCGTCTGAGCCGCCTTGAACTTTTTGCCGTGGGGAACGCCGCCGATATCTTCGATTATCGTGCGCAGCGGTGTGCCCATGGGTATTTCGACAAGGCCGGTGTGGTTGATCTTGCCGCCGAGTGCAAACACCTTTGTGCCCTTGGACTTTTCGGTGCCCATGGATGCGAACCATTCCGCACCTTTATTGATAATCTGTGCGACATTGGCAAGCGTTTCGACATTGTTGATGATGGTAGGCTGACCGAACAGGCCCTTGACAGCCGGGAACGGAGGACGGGGTCTGGGCTCGCCGCGATTGCCCTCGATGGAGGTGAGCAGAGCGGTTTCTTCGCCGCAAACGAACGCGCCGGAGCCGAGTCTGATATGAACATCGAAATTGAAGCCGGTGCCGAAAATATCCTTGCCGAGCAGACCGTATTCACGCGCCTGCGCGATAGCGATGGTAAGACGCTTTACCGCGATGGGGTATTCCGCACGGACATATACAAAGCCTTCGTCCGCGCCGATCGCATAGCCCGCGATAGCCATTGCTTCGAGCACGGCGTGCGGGTCGCCTTCGAGAACCGAACGGTCCATGAACGCGCCGGGGTCGCCCTCGTCGGCGTTGCAGACAACGTATTTTTTATCCGAAACGCTGTTCTTTGCGAACTGCCACTTCCTTGCGGTGGGGAAGCCCGCGCCGCCTCTGCCGCGCAGACCGGAATCGCCGATGACCTTGATAACATCATCCGGTGTCATTTCGGTGAGTACCTTGCCGAGTGCCATGTAGCCGTCGGTGGCTATATATTCGTCGATATTTTCGGGGTTGATAACGCCGCAGTTGCGGAGCGCAACGCGGTGCTGATGCTTGTAGAAGCCGGTATCGTTGAGCGCAACGGGGCCGTTTGCCTTTTCGCCGCCGCCGATATCATCGTAAACGAGCCTCTGTACAAGGCGGCCTTTAAGGAGATGTTCTTCAACTATTTCGGCGACATCATCCTCCGTTACGCGGCTGTAAAATGTGCCTTCGGGATAAACGATAACAACCGGGCCGAGCGCGCAAAGACCGAAGCAGCCCGTCTGAACGATCTTGATCTCATCGGAAAGCCCCTGCTTTGCGAGCTCTTCCGAAAATTTGGATATGATCTTCATGGAGCCGGAGGAAGTACATCCGGTACCGCCGCAGATCAGAACGTGTGAACGTATCATAGCCTAATGCCTTCCTTTCTCAGAGCTCGGTATTCCCGAGAGTATATTCTGTAACGATGTTCCCGTTTTTAAGGTGTTCGTTGACAACACGTGTCACCTTTTCGGGTGTCATATTGATATAAGTGACCTTTTCTCTGCCGGGCGTGAATATCTCGACGATCGGTTCGTATTCGCATTTGCCCGCGCAGCCGGAAGGCCTTACGGTAATCCCGTCAAGCTCCGCATTCGCGATCTCCGACACAAAAGCATTGAGTACCGGTCTTGCACCGGCGGCTATACCGCATGTTGCCATACCGACAACGATGCGTGTCTCGCCCTCGCCGCCGCGCAGCGCAATCCTGCTCTTCATTTTTTCGCGTATTGCGGCAAGTTCTTCCAAAGTTTTCATCTGATGGTTTCCTTTCCCTGTTTCGGAATATTATTATTTTTCGTTTTTCGGACAGCACCCGACATATTGCCCGCGGAGGTATTCGCCGATAAGCGAAAGTTCTGCCGGTGAGGTGAGTTCGTCACCGCACCCGCCGTGCCGCAATGCACGCGTATCGAGCGCGACGCATCCGCAGGGCATTTCGTGGCGGAAATCGATATCCGCACCGTTCCCCTGCGAAATAGCGGCAACAACCGTGGAAACGATATCGCCCAGCGGGGTCATGTCTATGCTGTTTTTGTTGAACACCGCACGGATCACCGTACCGTGCGTTTCCGGGTATTCCAACGCATGACGGCTTTCCGCCGTCAGACAGCCGCCCGTCTGTTCTGCGGCAAGCGCGAAAAGCGGAACACCGAGTCCGACACTGCGCCCGACGCGTGTAGTAAAGAACGGATCCCGCAGCCTGCAAAGCTGCCCGCGCGGTATCCCGCAGCCGTTGTCGGCAACGGTTATGCAAAGCTCCGTATCGGTTTCGGCAATACGCACCGAAACGAGCGTTGCCCCTGCGCGAAGGGAGTTCATCACAATATCGAGAATATTAAGCGAAAGTTCTTTCATGCCCGCGCCCCGAGTATCCCGGCGCACGCAAGCACCGTTTCGTATGTGCTTCGGCGGGAGAGAAGTATGTTCACGCCCTTTTCGCGGGCAAGAGATATGTCCGTTTCGCTCAGGCTGCAGCCCTCCGCGATTATCACCGCGGAAACACCCGCCATCACTGCGACGGCGATAACATTCACATTTGTAATGATTGTTATCCACAGCTCGCCGCGGCGCGCACGGCACATGACATTGCCGAGCAGATCGCCGATGTACACGCCGCTTATCTCTTTGCCCCCGCACGGGAGCGACGGAGCGGCAAGGCCGGAGCGTTTCGCAAATTCAGCGACATTCATCCCTTTTGCCCTCTTAAATGCCGTATAAAGCGGCGTATTTTAATACTTGGCAAGTATGTCCTTCACATCGGCGGGAGTGAGCCTGCCGTAGACATCGCCGTCGACCGTCATGACCGGTGCCAGACCGCAGCAGCCGAGGCATCTTGTATCCTGAATGGAGAATTTTCCGTCGGGAGTGGTTTCGCCCGCTTCGATACCGAGCTGCTTCTTTACGGCATCCAGCACGGCGGCTGCGCCCTTGACATAGCAGGCGGTACCGGTGCAGACCGATATAACGTTATCGCCCTTGGGCGTGAGAGAAAACAGTGCGTAGAATGTCGCGATGCCGTATATTTCGGAAACGGGAACATCAAGCCTCTCGGAAATGAGCTGCATTGTTTCGAGCGAAAGATAGCCGAAAAGTTCCTGCCCCTTCTGCATAACCGGGATAAGACAGCCCTGTACATCCTTCATTTCTTCGATGTACTTTTCAAGCTCTTCTGTCTTTGCGGCAATCTGTTCTTTTGTAAGTGCCATTCATTTGTCCTCCTGAATGATATGGAATGATTGCTTATTTTCGGCGGTATCTGCGGAAAGCCGGCATATATCGGCGTCCGAAAGCGATATACCTTATACCGAATATAGTCATAATACCATACCGTGTTGTTATTTTCAATAGTTTCAGTCGAAAAAAATCTTATTCTTCTTGTAATTTGCCGAACAACGTGGTAGTATTATACCGTGTCAACATGATCGAATTGACGGGAAAGGGTTCAAACGATATGAACGGGAACGAAAGCTGGAAGCACAAAGTCGCTTACCAGATATATCCGCGCAGCTTCTGCGATTCAAACGGCGACGGGATCGGCGATCTCCGCGGAATCATTTCAAGGCTGGATTACCTTGCCGACCTCGGCGTGGATTATGTATGGATATGCCCGGTATACGCCTCCCCGATGGACGACGGCGGATACGATGTTTCGGATTATTACTCAATAAACCCAATGTTCGGCACAATGGAGGATATGGACGAGCTTATCGCCGAAGCGGGCAAGCGCGGCATAAAGATACTTATGGATCTTGTGCTCAACCATTGCTCGGATGAACATATATGGTTCAAGCGCGCACTTGCCGACCCGGGATGCAGGGAAGCCTCCTACTTCTACTTCCGCGAGAGCCGCGGATGCCCGCCCAACAACTGGCGGAGCATGTTCGGCGGGAGTGCATGGGAAAATGTCGGCGGGGACAGATGGTATCTCCACCTGTTTTCAAGAAAGCAGCCCGATCTGAACTGGGAAAACCCGGAACTGCGCGCCGAGCTTTACAAAATGATAAATTGGTGGCTGGACAAGGGCCTGGGCGGCTTCCGTATCGATGCGATAACCCATATTAAAAAAGAGCCGACGCTTTCCTCACTACCGGCGGACGGGCCGGACGGCATGGTCGGCTGCTTCGCCCCCACCCGCAACTACCCCGGGATCGGCGTTTTTCTTACCGAGCTGCGCGAGCAGACATTCGATAAGCACGATTGCATAACCGTTGCGGAGGCGGCGGGCGTTCCCTACGATCAACTCGGCGAATACATCGGCGAAAACGGATATTTCAGCACGCTTTTCGATTTTTCATATTCCGAGCTTTACAATTACGGCCCCGGCTGGCACACCTGCAAGAGCGCATGGGAATGGCCGATAACCGACCTGCGCGACAAAATGTTCGCTTCCCAAATCGAAACCGAAAAAATCGGCTTCGGTGCGGTATATTTCGAAAATCACGATTACCCGCGCGCCTGCGAGAAGTTCATCCCGCACGAATACCAAAGCGAGCTCACGCAGAAGATGCTCGGAACGCTTTTCTTCTTCCTCCGCGGGATTCCATTTATTTACCAGGGCGAGGAGCTGGGGATGACAAACACCCGCTTCGAAAGCATCGACGATGTGGACGATATATCCACCAAAAACCATTACCGCATTGCACTGGCGGACGGGCTTACCCCGCAGCAGGCGTTGAAGGCGGTGAACCGTTACAGCCGCGATAACGGGCGCGTTCCCTTCCCGTGGGATGACGGCAAAAACGGCGGATTCACGAGCGGCACGCCGTGGATGAAGCCGCACCCCGATTATATCCGCTTCAATGCAAAGGATGAGGCCGCGGACGGCGGCAGCGTACTTAACTACTACAAAAAAATGATCCGCCTGCGCAAGTCGGCGGAATATACCGATGCTCTTTCCGCAGGCAGCATACGGCCGATATTGCCCGAATATTCGGACATTATCGCATACACCCGCACGGGCGGCGGCAAAAAGGCGGCGGTTATATGCTCCTTCTCGCCGTATCCGCTCACTGTAAAATGCGGCTTTTCCGCAAAAAAAGCACTTATTTCAAATTACCCGGAGATCCCCGAAAGCAAAAACGGTGCGATCACTTTCCCGCCGTTTTTCGCAGGGGTATTCGATATAACGGAGGAATAATATGCGTATCTGCGAAACGGCAGCTCTTTCCGAGGTCGACTGCGGCATCGGCACGGACGGCATTTATGCGCTCACGGGGGAACGCACGGTCTATGCGCACGAATACGATCTGCGCGACAGGGTGCTTCTGATATTCGGCTCCGACGGAAGAGTGCGTGAAGCCGGGCTTGACCTTTACGGCAATACCGATACCGTAAAGGGATCTCCGCAGCTTTCGTTCTGCATTCCGCACGGCGGGTTTGCGCTTGTGTTCGGGCGCGGGGACGAGATTCCCATGCGCGCCTTCCGCACGGTGATGGAGGGCGCAATGCTCTACAACGCGACAATGAATGTCATTTACCCTCTTTTCGGAAGGCTTTGCGGAAAAAACGCCGTGCTCGAATATGACGATACGGCGGGCACCGCACCCGGTGCGGAAAAATGGCTTTTTATCGGCAACAGCACGACATACTTCAACGGCACCCCGATAAAATTCAAGGGACTGTGCCGTGCCGCAGGGCATGAGGTTGATGTACGGTACTGCACCTTCGGAAGCGCATACCTGCGCGAATTTGCCGATAAGACGCACGAACGCGGGCAATTCCTGCGCGATATTATTTCGCACGGACGGTTTTCGCACGCCGTCATTCACGATGCGGGCGGCGCCTCGTACGACGAAACAAAAGCGGCGCTTGATGTTATAATTCCGCTTCTGCGCCCCGTGTGCGGGGATATATCGCTTTATATGCGCTACCCCTCAGCAGCCGATGCCGAAAAGCGCATTTCGGAAGCACGGCGGCATATTGAAACCTACACCCGCCTTGCCGACGATTTCGGCTTGAAGGCCGCACATGTTGCAAAAGCCTACCTCGACTGCTTCGCATCGCACCCCGAAATATGTCTTTATGCCGATGATAATTCCCACCATTCGGCTGCGGGCAGCTACCTGATTGCCTGCGTATGGCTTGCCTCTCTTTGCGGGATCGACCCGCGCGGCAACGGATACACCGCTTCCCTTTACCCGACGGATGCGCGTATATTGCAGGAAATCGCCGCGAAATATTTGTAAAAACTCATAAAAACGCAAAAAAGGAACCTGCATCCGAAGCAGTGTTCCTTTTTTCGTTATATCGTGCCGGTGCGGCAATGCGGATTATTCCTCCGCATTGACCGGTGCGGCGATTGCGGCATATTTCGCAAAAACGCCCTGAGCGCGTTCGTCACATTCGGCGGTGATGATCGCACCCGCATCATCGTAATCGCAGGAAAGCACGGTACACAGCCGATAGACATCCGCAACGGAGCCATGCTCGGAATGAGGAATACGGAGCGTGAGTATCTTCTTCCCGTCGGAAACAAGCTCATCCAGCCTGTCAAGCAGCACATCCACACCCGCGCCGTCCAGAGCGGATATCTCTATGCTGCCTTTGGGGAACGGTGTGTCGCGCTCGGCGCGGTCGCACTTATTATATACCTCGAGCAGCGGCTTGCCGGAAGCGCCGAGTTCGTCTATGAGTGCGAGTGTCACGGTGCGTTTGCGTTCGCGCTCCGCGTACTCCTCCGAAGCATCGGTGAGCATTATGATATAATCGGCGTATTTCAGCTCCTCCAATGTCGAGCGGAACGCCTTGACCAGGTGTGTGGGAAGCCGATCAATGAACCCTACGGTATCGGTGAGCAGTATTTCGGCACCGCTCGGCAGCGCAAGGCGGCGTGTTGTCGGATCGAGCGTGGCAAACAGTTTATCCTCCGCCAGAATGCCCGCATCGGTGAGCCGGTTGAGCAGCGTGGATTTTCCGGCGTTCGTATAGCCGATTATTGCCGCAGATTTTATGCCGGAGCGGAAGCGCGCGGAGCGCTTTACACCGCGCGTGCGTTCCAAAACATCAAGTTCCTCCTGCAATGCGGCAATGCGGCGGCGGATGTGGCGGCGGTCGCTTTCCAGCTTGGATTCACCCGGGCCGCGTGTGCCGATCCCGCCGCCCAGACGGGACATATCCTTTCCGCGGCCGGTGAGCCGCGGTGCGGTATAGCGCAGGCAGGCTATTTCGACCTGCAATTTGCCCTCGCCCGTAACGGCGTGTAGCGCAAAAATATCAAGAATAAGCATTGTTCTGTCGATAACGCGGACATTTTCGCCCAGCACCTCGGAAATATTGCTTATCTGCGAGGGCGAAAGTTCGTTATCGAAAACGGCAAGCGATATATCGCCGTCGGCCGCAATGAAATCCGCAAGCTCGCGCAGCTTGCCGCTGCCGATATATGTTGCGGCATCGGGCGTACGGCGGTATTGAACCGTCCTCGCGGCCTCCTCGCCGCCGGCGGTCTCCAAAAGCCGCGCCAGCTCCGAAAGTGAGGTTTCGCACTCCTCGCTCGCCTCCGGGGCGACGGCGACAAGCACCGCGCGGGGCGGGCGTTCGGTATCGGAAGGAATGATATCGGTTTCTTTCATACTGTATTCTCCTTTCAAAAAACGGAAAATGCTTTGCGGTAAAAAGAAAAGCGGCACAAATACGTGCCGCTGAACTCCGAATATATAATACCGTCAGTCGAGTTTGAATTTCTTCTTGAATTTGTCAACACGTCCGCCGGCATCGACAAGCTTCTGCTTGCCTGTGAAGAACGGATGGCATTTCGAGCATATATCGACCTTGACATTGTCCTTTACGGACTTGGTAACATATTCTGCACCGCAAGCACACTTGATGGTAGTGGTCTTGTAATCGGGATGGATACCCTGCTTCATTGTAATAATCCTCTCTTTCATATAGTAAATGAGCAACGCTCAAATCATTCGCAAATAGCAGTATATCATCATTGCCGGCAAAATGCAATACCTTTTTTCGGATTTTTTGTTTTTCGGCGAAAAAACCCATTTCTTCCCCGCGCCGGAACGCAAAACAAAGGTATTGATTTTCGCGCCGAATAAATATATAATGGATTCGGTATTATATAACATTATGTTGAAACGAGGTCACCCGCGATGAAATTCACTTATCTCGGCACAGCGGCGGCAGAAGGCTGGCCCGCCGTTTTCTGCAACTGCGAGCATTGCCTCCGCGCAAAAAAGGCGGGCGGAAGGAACATCCGCACCCGTTCACAGGCACTTGTAAACAACGATCTTCTTATAGATTTCCCCGGTGATACCTTTGCTCATATGCTCTCAAACGGGCTTGATCTTTCCGCAGTGAAGTACTGCTTTGTCACGCACTCGCACAGCGATCACTTTATCCCCATAGATATCGGCTACCGCGGCGGCTGCTATGCACACAATCTGACGGAACCCGCACTTACCTTCTACGGCAACGAAACGGTCAAAAAGAAATTCGATTATTTCGGCAATGCCTACCCGGAGGATGAACTGATCGGCTACACCTTCCGCGTGATCGAACCGTTTGAAACCGTCACCGCAGGTGATTACCGTGTCACGGCGCTTCCCGCCTGCCACAAGCCGGACGAAAAGGCTTTTGTATATATCATCGAGCAGGGCGGAAAGACGATCTGCTATCTGCACGATACGGGTATGCTCCCCGATGAATCCTTCGAATATTTGAAAAAGAACCCCGTCCGCGCCGATTTTATCAGCTTCGACTGCACCTTCGGCGGCATCCCGGGGCAGACATGGGGGCATCTCGGGCTGGACACCGATGCGCTCCTGCGCGAAAGACTTGCGGAAATGGGCATAGCGGACAAAAACACCGTTTGTTGCATAAACCATTTCTCCCACAACGGCGGGCTTATTTATGACGAAATGCGCCCGGAAGCCGAAAAGTTCGGGTTTCTTACCGCCTATGACGGCATGACACTTGATATCTGAAACGGAGCTTGCAATGAACAGACATAAGATCACCGCACTGCTGCTTGCGGCGGTGCTGCTGCTTGCGGCGGTGCCGATACCGCTCGCCTCCGCGGATGAAAACGGCAGCTGGATATATGTGACGGGTGTAAACCTCACCCGCGGCACGGATTCGGTCATGGTTTACCGCGGCGTTGCTTCAACGAAGCAGTCGTCAATAGGGCACAGTGTCGTTGTCGCGGCGGGCGGAACCGTCACGGATGTATTCGGCATCGGAGACGCGGCGGGCGAAAACCTTGCCGTGCCGGAGGGCGGGCTTGTCGTTTCCGCAACGGGAAGCGGCATACAGTGGCTGAAGGACAACGCCGCCAAGGGCAAAAAGCTGTTTTTCGACCGCATCACAAACCGCCTGTTCGCCTGCGATGCAAGCGGCAAATTCGACCCCGGCTTCACGGCCGAAAAGCTGCTGCGCGATGTGAACGGCGAAAAATATCTTGCGAATGAAGAAGGCGAATCGATCTCGCTTTCCGCAAAGTGCTTTGCCGTCAATTCCGCCGGCGAAATAATCCCCGGCGACACCGCGCCCGAGGGTGGGTATCTGATATATGCCGACGGCGCAAGCGCAGTGCGGTTTATCGAAACACACGCACTTCCGGGCGTGAAATGCACCGCGGAGGAAGGCACGATCACATTTTCATACACAAAAAGCAGCTACAAGCGCACGGCGACACTCGCCGTCGAATACGCCGAATCGGAATACAAGCGCGCACTTGAAAACTTTACCGTGTTCGACACGGCGGAAGCCGATGCATTCATCGCCGATGCAAAGGAGCGCCTTGCCGCCGTGAACGGCTACGCCGCCGCAAGCGAACTTGCCGCCGATATTTACGAGGGCTGTGCAAAGCTGTTTTCCGGCGGAAGCACATTCGAGCTGCGCAGTGCCATACACACTCCGACGGAAAAATCCGAATCCGAAGTCAGAGCAACCCTGCAATCGGCGCAAAATGCGGGGCTCAACGCGCTTGCGATAAATATCGTGAACGGCTACGGTTCCTGTATTCCCTATGCGGGCAGCGGAAAATATTCCGTCGGCAGCGATTCCGATGGCTTCGATGCGTTGAAAACCTTTATCGAATGTGCGCCGGATTACGGAATACAGATCGATATGTGCATAAGCGTTCTTTACAGCAAGTATGCCGCTGTCACCTGTGCGGATTGGATGACAAGTTCCAACAAGGATGGCACCGTTCTCACAAACCGCTTCTATTCCCCGGCAAACACCGAATTCCGCCGTGAAATGGCGGAATATGTCGGGTATATAGTTTCGCATTACGCCGTATCGAATGTCATATTCGATTACGCACGCTACCCGAAATTTTCCGAAACCGCCGATCTCGGCTATGACGAAGCGACTCTGCTTGCCTTCTGCGAATACGCGGGTGTGCAGATGTCGGAAGCCGAAAAGATAAAGACCGAGCTTTTTTCCTCTCCGCACTGGCTCAAATGGGTGGAGTTCAAAACAAAGCTTGTCACCGATACGGTGAGCGAGCTTTCGGCCGTCATCCGTGAAAAGCGCGGCGATATCGCGATAATCGCCGTTGCCGCACGGGACAGCGTTGATTACTACTATATGCAGAATGTCCGCGGGTGGATGTCCGAAAAGACGGTGGACGGCGTATGCCTTTCGCTTTACGATTACGATCCCGCCGAAAACGATTCCATTCCCGCCTTCACATACGGAAGCGGGCTTGCCGTACAGAAGGGCTCGTTTCTCGCCTCCTACGCGGGGGAGAGCGGGTATTTCCTTGTCGGGTTGGAAAGCAGCGGCGAAATACCCGCATCCGACATCGCGCGGGAGATAACCGGCGCACGCTCCATCGGCGCCGACGGGTTCATTTTCAGCGATCTCACATCCTATCTTGCACAGAACTATCCGCAATACCTTTGCGGCACGGTGATGAAAAATTCCGCTCTTTCCCCGAGAGCGGCAGCGGAAAAGACACAAGCCGCCGTTCTGGAAGAGCTTCGCGCGCTTGTAAACGAAACGATACTTGCGCGCGGCGGCTGCGACGAAGCGACCGCACAGCGGGCAAACACACTGATCGATGAAGCGGCGGCGCTTGTTTCGGGCGAAAAAACGCTTGACGGCGCGGCTGCGGAAAAGCTTGCGGGCAATCTTGCCGTCGTATTTGCCGAAAGCACGGCAAAATCCGTCGTCACAACGCTTGCCGACCGTCTGGTAAAGGCGGCGTACCTTTCCGCCGACACCGGCGAACCGGTCATCGACGATCCCGATAAAAGCGCCGATACCTCCGAAATATCCGATGAAAGCGATGCTTCTTCCTCCGCAACGGAGGAAAGCGGCGAATCCTCCGCAGCGATCCCCTTTGGCAGCGACAACGAAGAAAAACCGCCCGTGGGCGGTCTGCTCGGCTACATATTCGTCGGCTCGGCACTCGTTGCGGGCGCGGTTATGATCGTTATCGGCGCAAAGCGGAAGAAAGCAGCGAAGAAACCTCCGATATACCGCAGGCACACGTTGCAAAACAGCGAAGAAACCGATAAAAAGGATAAACAATAAGTGAGCAAAAAAGAAGCGCGCAGCGGCGTGCTTCTTTTGTTTTGCGCATATTCAACTGTTGCCCGCGGCGCTACATATCCAGGACGCCGAGTATGACGATACCCGCCACCACAAGTGCGATGGAGGCATAATGCTTTGCGGAAAGCTTTTCTTTGAGAAATATCCTGCTCCAAACGACCGAAAGCACGCAATAGGAGGAAATGATCGGCGCGGCAAAAGCGACGTGCTCCTCATCCGCCATTGCAAAGATATAGAAGAACTGACCGATTGTTTCGCACACCGCGCCCGCATATTTCGGGGCTTCACGCTTGAAGGTGAAGCGCGCGCCTTTTGCAAGAAGTATCACGACACAAACGGCGGCGGTGAAAAGGAATGTCAGCTCATAGGCGACATTTGCCGAGTTTTCGTCGAGCGTTTCGAGCACGCGGCTGTCGGCATAACCTCCGAGTGCATCGAGAAGACAGTAAACGACGGGTATCGCAATGGCGATCCAGCTTTTTGCATACTTGCGGTTGGCGGCGGATTGACGCGCCGCACGGAGTTCTTCATCCTCATGTGCCTCCGTGATACCGAGCGATATCACGCCGATGCTGACAAGTGCAACGGCGACAAGCGCCGCAGGCGGGCAATCCTCGCCTATGCCCTTTGTGGCAAATATCAGAACGGCGACAATCGCGCCGGAGCTGTTGCATATCGGTGAAGATATGGAAAGTTCTATATACCGAAGCCCGAGATAGCCGATCGTCATGGAGGATATATACAGCAGAGAAACCGGCAGATACCTCAAAATAATATCAAAATTGACCTCGACACCGCCGATGAATATCTCGTATGCAGCATGAAGTCCCATAACGACGCCGACGGCGACGACCATTTTGAGATGACTTGTCTTGTCATCCTCATCGCGGCAGCCGATCTTCGAGAAAAGATCCGAGCCGCTCCAACAGAAAAGCGCAATTATCGCGCACAGAAACCACCAAAGAGAGCCCATTTTTGATCCTCACAACAAGTTATTGACTGTATTGCCGTGCAAATGCGCGTGCAACACACCTATTATACACGATTCTGCACGAAAATCAATTATTTTTTCGGGGATCTCTTTACTTTTCGTTGCTCAAATGCTAAAATAAAGCAAACATCGGTTCCTTACATACAGCGTATAAAACAGAAAGGGTACGGTTCCGCAATGGCAAAGAAAATATTCAACTATATTCCCGCACTGCTTTTGGCGCTGTTTGCGGTAACACCGCTTATGACGATTATCGCACTTTGCCGCGGTGAATATTTCCGGCTTTCCGCGGGCGGTATGTGGGGCGCGATCATTGCCGTCATCTCCGTCGGAGTCACCGTTGCTACGCTTATTCTGCGTGTCGAATACAATACCTGCGGCAGTGTTCTTGTTATAATCGCTCTTCCGCTTTCGCTGCTGCGCCTTGCCTGCCTTGCCGCGCACGGCATTTCCGCGTTTGTTCTCGCGGGTTTAAGCTCGATCGCGGTGCTTATCCTTTATGTCCGCCTGGTGAACGACAGTTACGGCAAAGCCGCAAGCGCGGTTTGCTCGGTGCTGCTCCTCATCACTGCGCTCGTACTTTTCGCCATTGATATCGCAAAGGGCTATATCACGACCGAAACCGTTGAATCGAGCCTCGGTTCGCCGAACGGCGAATATGTTGCGGAGGTGGTGCGTGTCACACACCCGGTCATCGGCGATTCATCCGCGGTGCGTGTCGGGTATCACGACGCCGTCAGCAAAAACTTCCTCGGCGGCTTTTACAAAAGCTCGAAAAAGCTCTATTCCGGCACCGAATCCGAGATATATTCCGTTCGTGTCGAATGGAAGGACGATCGCACACTTATAATCAACGGCGAAGAATTCGAAACCGGATTCTGAACGCCGGTAAAATCAAAAGCAAAGCCCCGCGATTTTGTCACGGGCGGGATAGGATTCGGAGTAGTCCGAAAAGGGCTGCTCCTTTTTCATTTGCCGGAGTTAAGCGGTATTTTGCCCGTGCTTGTCGGCGAGTGCCCGTAATTCCCGTTCTGCCGGCCTTTCAAGCAGTCCTACGACGGTGAAATAAATATCCGCCTTTGAAATTTGCCCCTAAAACAGCGAAAAACCCTTGAAAAATCAAGGGTTTCCGTTCATAAGGATGTATTTTCTTATGAGGGATAGGTCGCAACCTCCATTATGGAGGCTGCGGCCTTTTCTCTTGGTGCAACTGCTCACTGCCGTGATGATTCTGCGATAGCGAGCATTTCTTTTATGGTTGCAAGGTCTACAAGTCCGGCACCGGTGAAATAGATGTCAATGCGCACCCGCTTATGTCCATCCACCATTTCGCTGTTATGAACCTCGATTCGCTTTATAATCTTATTGACCACTTCAGGCGTGAGCTTTTCCATACTGGAATACTCCCGTAGACCTGCCAGTAACAGATGAACATCAACTGTTTCCCGTTCCAGCTCTGTCAGTTCCTTTTCCCATGCGCTGACGGATTGCAGCAGCTCTGTCTGCTCCTGCTCATATTTTGCCGCCATTCTTGAATAACGCTCATCGGATAATTTCCCGGCAAAGTTATCCTCATATAGTTTGGCAATCAGCCGGTCAATCTCATCAATCCGATGCTTACCGGCTGCCATACTTGTTTTAACGGTTTGTACCGTCTTATCTTTCCCAGCGGATTTCTGTTTCCCGATCATTTGCAGAAAGAACGATTCGTGGCAGGTGACAAAATCGGCAAGATCGCTTACCGCCATAGAAACGATTTGCTCCAGTACGACATTTCTGATATAATGAATCGTACATTCTCCACGACCGGACTTGTAATTGGCGCAGCGGAAAAATTCCTGATCTGCCTTCAAGCTCTTGGCCGCACAAAAATGAAGCTTTGAACCGCAGTCCGCGCAGAAGACCAAACCGGAAAACAAGCTCGTTTTGCCTGTCGCAGTCGGACGGCGCTTATTCTTACGCAGCTCCTGTACTCTGAGCCAAGTGTTTTCGTCAATGATTGCTTCCTGTGCGTTCGGCACGATACTCCACTCCTCCTCGGGCTTGTGAATCAGCTTGTGCACCTTATAGCTGACGGTGGTCGTTTTCAGATTAACCATACAGCCGGTGTATTTTCGATTGCCCAATATAGCATCAACAGTGCTGTCTTTCCATAAATACGGATTGCCCGGCATGGGACGGTTTGCAGAGGAAGAACCGATTGAATGGTAATATGCGTTAGGCGTAAGCACCTTCTCTTCCTGAAGAAGTCTCGCAATCCGCTCGGGACCTTTTCCCTCAAGACAAAGCCTGTAGATTTTTCGTACAACCTCAGCGGCAGGGTCATCAATAAGCCACTTTTCCTTATCAAACTCGTCACGCTTGTAGCCATACGGAACTCGAAAGTTGCTTCTTTTCCCATTTGCCGCCTTCATTGCCCACACAGCTCGTACTTTCTTGCTGGTCTGCGCCGCATACCACTCATTAAAAATGTTGTGAAAAGGCATCATTTCCGTTCCTTCGCCGGTTTCGGTGTCCACCCGTTCCTGAATTGCGACGAATTTCACGCCTAAAGTCGGGTAGATAATCTCCAAGTATCGACTGGTTTCCACATGCTCACGCCCGAAGCGGGATAAGTCCTTGACGATAACCGCTGTTACCTTACCGGCTTCAATCAGTGATTCCATTTCCCGAAAGCCGGGACGATCGAAGGTCGTGCCGCTGATTCCGTCGTCCACAAAATACTGCGGGTGCAGATAACCATTCTTTTTCGCGTAATCCATCAAAATGATTTTCTGGTTCTGAATACTGTTGCTCTCTCCGTCCAAACCGTCATCCTGTGAAAGGCGGCAGTAAAGAGCGGTAATTTTGTCTTGGTCTGTATTTTTGTTGACTGTCATATCATTTAACTCCTTTCCGACAGCCGAATCAAACAATGGATATATACATTATATTGATTTCGGCTGTTCTTTTCGATTGTGTGGTTGATTCCAGTCCTTTTGAAGGAGCAGATCCTTGAACTGTTCCAACACGCACTGTCTTCCATCCGGGTCATAATGGGTCGTAACATCATAAACAGTGCCACCGATCTTCATATGAAAATGTGAATCGGCATTGATTTCGAATACCTGATTATACGGATATTTTTGAGTGATTTGTTCCATAAGCGCATCCTCCTATCTTGAATCTCTGTCACGCTGACGGATGAGATA
>CAVLDN010000016.1:0-38673 GCA_963661975.1 bacterium | reverse complement strand
TTATGTGCGTTGCAATGCTTATCGGTACAACATTCGCATGGTTTACAGACACCGCCAGCACGGCTGTAAACAAAATTCAGGCCGGTACACTGGATGTAGCTCTTGAAATGAAGAACGCAAACGGTGAGTGGGTAAACGCCGAAGGCGAAACACTTGATTTCAAGAAAGCCGCAGACGCACCCGCCGGCGAAGAAATCCTTTGGGAACCCGGCTGTACTTACGAACTTCCCGAGCTTCGTGTTGTCAACAACGGCAACCTTGCTCTCAAGTACAAAATCGTTCTTTCGGGCATCAACGGCGACGCTAAGCTCAATGAGGCTATTGAGTGGACAATCAGTGACGCCGCTCTTGACTCCGAACACAAACTTGCAGTAGGCGCTACTTCCGAAGCTCTTACCATTAAGGGTCACATGAAGGAAGACGCCGGCAACGAGTATCAGGGACTGTCTATCGACGGTATCGCCATCACCGTTGTCGCTACTCAGGATACTGTTGAGTATGATAGTTATAACAACACCTATGACGCTGATGCTGAGTATGTAATGAGAAGCGCAACTATTACTTCTGAATCCGACGGCAAGACCACCACTCTTGAAAGCGGTAAGAGCTACACCGTCGGCAACGCGACTGTAACGGTTGATGATATCGGCAACATCAGCTACACCAACAACGGAGCAGGACAGACTGTCAGCATCATGACAAACGGCGGCAGTTTGACTGTTGACGCACCTAACGATATTGTTTATCACTATGGTGAAAGCGATTTTGTTGATGTGCGGAAAATAGCGGGAAACTCCTTCCACGAGTTTGCCGAGACGGCAGTTCTTAAACTTTCCGAGGGCCGTGTCATTATCGAAGGCGGGAACAATGTATCCGTTCTTCAGATAACACCGACCGAAGCAAGCGTAATACCCGTTGTCGCGGTTCCGCAGGGCACGACCCTTGAGACCAAGCTGCAGGTTGAAACGGACAAAAGCGTAGAGCTTGACGTTATAGACAACAGCGGAGAGAAGATTGAAGGGGAAAGTTTCGTAATTCCGGCGGCAGGCACAACAGTCGAGGGAGAAATACCCGCCGAACTTGCTGAGGTGCTCGCCGGCGGCAGTGTGATACCTGAGGCTGTAAAGAGCTACCCTGTTACAATCGGAGCGACGCCCTATGAATCGTTTTCAGAGGCTATAAGTGCTGTAAAGAGCGGTGAGACCGTAAAGCTGCTGAACGATATTGAGGTAACCACATATTATGGTATCAACGGAGAACGCCGTGTAATACTTGATCTGAATGGACATAATATTACCGTGAACGCGGAAATGTTTATGTATGTTTACAACGGAAGTCTTGAGCTTACCGGCAAGGGTAAAATAACTAAGCCCGATAAGTACGATTATCGCGTAATCGATCTGTATGGCACAAATGATCCAAATGCTCAGGATTACAGCACTCTTGTTGTCGGAAAAGACGTTACGATTATTGGTGACGAGTGCGTCCGGGTAACATATACTGGTAACGACAACACTTGCGAATACGGCATCAAACTTATTGTAAACGGCACACTTGTTGCGACAAATAAATGTATCAACTTTGATTGGGAATTTGTAAAGACGGAAGGCAATGTCCCTGAAATTACTTTAAGTGAGACTTCAGTGCTTGAATCAAAGAGCCAGGGCATTTATGCAGCCGGATACGGAATCTGGAATCTGGCAGGAGATATTATAACAACGAGTACATCTACATCGGAAGGCTTTAGCACAAGCGGCAACGCACTGATTTTCAAGAACGGTATCGTTAATATTACCGGCGGTACATACAAATCGACGGATGCTAAAAACGATCCTGCCGAGGGACCGCAAGGCGTAAATAAGAATTCCGGAGCGGCTATCTGTCTGGTAAGCGATGAAGTGGACGGTAGCCCGAAGAAGCTTAAAGTTAACATCAGCGGCGGCACATTCATCAGCGAGAACAGCTACGGCCTGCTTGAGTGCATTTCTAAGAGCACCGGAGGTATATATGACACCTCCAAGATATACGCCAATAATATGGACGCGGCTAAAAGCTACACCGAGCTGACAATCACCGGCGGTACCTTCCAGGGCGCTGCCGGCGCAATCAAGCTTAACGACATGGCTAATAAAGAAAGCGTTGTTTCCGGCGGTACTACGGACGACAACGGCGCTTATGTGATCAGCGCTACAAGCTATACGGTCAAATAATTAAAATTATTTGCAGATAAGCTGTAATCAATTAATTTCAAGTCCTCTCCGCCTTCGGGCGGAGGGGCAATCAAAGGGCATAAGCAAAAACGGTCTTGTGCCTTTTGATTGCTCAAAAGCAAAAAGTCGGAAAAATTCCGCATATTGTTTGGTATAAACGCGGAAAACCGTGAGTATATAAATTACAAACGGCAGTGAAATCACCGCTGCCGGCTCAAATGCGGTTCCCGCGCCGGAAACCGTCCCGCCCGCAGCCGAACAGAGCGAAGACAACAGAATAAAAGCACAGGACGCAACAGAGAAAATTTTCTCCGCTGCGTCTTGTTTTCGTTATGGGTATGTAATTTTGCCGTTTGCGATTTCCGACGCCCGATTGCTTACAATCAAGCCTTCTGTTCTGTAATCCCGAATTTCTTTGATTTCTGTGCTTTGACACTTTGAACAGCAGCTCATCAGCGGCATCAAGCCGGCCGCTTTTGTTACTGTCTCTTGATTTCTCCGGGGGTTTTTCCGGTGCGCTTTTTAATGAAGGTTGAAAAATACTTTTCGTTCGGCATACCGCTCTTTTCCGCCGCTTCGGCAACGCTGTAAAGCCCGGTGCGCAAAAGCTCTGTTGCAAGATCGAGCCGCAGCAAGCTTATGTATTCTTTCGGCGAAATGCCGTATACCGCGGAAAACAGACGGCGAAAGTAGGTTTCGCTCATATTGCAGCCTGCCGCAAGAGCGCTTACCGATATGCCCGGATCGTTAAAGCATTCATCCATGTAACGCAGCGCGGGCGTGAGCTGCTTTGATGCATCGTACCCTGCCTTTTCACGTGTTTCCTCGGCGCGTATATTGCGCAGTATATCGTAAACGGCGGACATCGCGGCGTATTCACTGCCGGGCTTTTTGCGGCGGAATGCTTCCAGCGCGGCGGAAAAGCATTTCCGCATTGCGGTGATATTCGCGGGTGTCATCACCGCGGGGGCATTGCTTTGTGCGCCCGCTGTGTCGAAATGTATGCAGATCAGCCGCTCGTGCGATGCCACATCCATGCGGTAGGCGCAGCCTGCGGGCATGAATAATATATCGTTTTTCCGCGCGTGCAGGCTTCCGCCGTCAAAGGTGAAGCTCGCATCGCCTTCGGCACGCAGCGAAAGCGCGGAAAACGGGCGCGGCTTGGCATAGGCGTGCCTTTCGCCCCATTCAAGCTCCATTACCGCGTGTATTTTTGCGACAGTGACCGTGTTTTCAAACATATATTTTGCCTCCGTTGTTTCAAGTATACCACGATGCCGCAGGGAGTTCAATGCTTTTGTGCCGAAAAGTGAACCTTTTCTTCCGAAAACTGTGTTGAAATCGCCGCTTTGCGCGTTATCATAAAGGCAAATAACACAATCGGAGGATAAACATGGGAATAAAGCATACCGCCGTGAGCTATTACGGGCTCAATTATGTCGAGCATGCACGCAGTGATTTCGAGGAAATGAAGGCGCACGGGTGCGATACCGTCATCCTTGCAATAACCGAATTCGACATGGATTTCTGGTTCCCGAATATCAATGCCATCGTAAAAGCCGCGCACGAAACCGGTCTGCGCTGCCTTGCCGACCTTTGGGGCATCGGAAAATACTTCGGCGGCGAACAGGTGAGCCTGTTCCTGCAAAACAACATACATCACCGCCAGGTGTCCGCCTACACCGGCGAGGTGCTCAACTTCGCCTGCTTCAATACGAACGCCTTCCGCGATTACTTCACGCGGCTGTGCCTGAAGCTTGCGCGGGAGACGGATATCGACGGCTTCTTCTGGGATGAACCGCATTACGCCATGCCGAAATCCTATGCCTCCATCACCGGCGGCGCGGGGGACGATTGGTCCTGCCGCTGCCCGGAATGTATGAAGAAGTTTGCCGATTACTACGGCTATGAAATGCCCAAATTCATGAACGACGATGTTCGTCAGTTCCGTTGGAGAGAGGCTCTTAAAACGCTTTCCGATGCCTCCGCCGCGATAAAAGCCGTGAACCCGGCGCTTGAAATTACCTGCTGTGTCCACGCGACAATGAACACCTACTATGTTACCGAACAGCGCGGATACGATAATTGGGATATGGTCGCCGCCTGCCCGTATTTCGATGTTTTCTCCACAACAATCATTTCCTGGTCGCTTCCGGAGGATTTCTTCCGCGATATTACGGTGCGCACCGTTGCCGCGGCAAAGAAGTACGGCAAGCAGTCCGAACGCTGGGTGATGTGCTATAACAAACAGCCTGCGGATTTTGCACAGATAGACCGTGTGGTGGATATGTATAACGAGCTCGGCGTGGATCGCCTTGCGGCGTGGACATACCGCGGCGGCTACGGCACCGTTGTCGCCGCACCGGATGCTTTGAAGCTCTGGGATGCGGTGGGAAGGAACTTCGCAAGAGTGCTTGAAAAATGAGTGAATACCTTAATGCGATAACCGATTGCCTTGCGCGTATCGAAGCGGAGGAATCCGCCGCCATTGCGGAGGTGAGCGGGCGTGTTGCCGAAACGATCATATCCGGCGGGATCATATTTGTTTTCGGCTGCGGACATTCGCACCTTCCCGGGCTGGATACCTTCTACCGTGCGGGCGGGCTTGCGAATGTTTCGCCCATGCTGGATACCGATCTTATGCTGCACAACGGCGCGGCAAAATCCAGCCGTATGGAAAAAATGCAGGGGATCGGCGCGGAAATATACCGCCGTTATAACCCCGGAAAAAACGATATGCTTTTTGTCGTTTCGGCAAGCGGAAAAAACAGTGTGCCGCTTGAAGTTGCCGAAAGCGGCGTGAAGCACGGGGTTTACACCGTCGGTATTTCATCGAGCGAGTATTTCGCAAAGGGCGGCAGACTGCAAAGCATTGCCACAAAGCATATCGACAGCAAGGTCCCCTACGGCGATGCCTGCATTCCCGTGGGCGATGCTTTCATGGGCGGGCTTTCCACGGCAGCCTCCTGCTTTATACTGAACAGCGTTCTGATAAACGGTGCGCGTATCGCACACGCGCGCGGGGCCGATGTCCCCATCTATCTCAGCGGCAATATCGAGGGCGGCAGGGAACACAACATCGCCCTGGAGGAAGAATACTTCGGGAGGGTGAAGCATCTGTGAGTAAAGTGGCTGTTATCGGCATCGTCGGCGAATCGGTGTTTCTGCCCGTGGATGAGTTCCATGTCGGCGGCGAAACGGTCGAGGCACATTCCCTGCATAAAGAACCGGGCGGAAAGGGCTTCAATCAGGCGGTCGCCTGTGCGCGGTTCGGCATTTCCGCAAGCTTTCTTGCCGCTGTCGGAAACGACGGCTACGGCGCAACAGCCCGCGAGCTGCTTGAACGCGAGGGCGTGACGGCATACCTGCCCGAAAAAGACGATAAAACCGCGTATGCGGCAATAATCACGGATGCGCAGGGCAGAAACCGTGTGACGGTTTATACCGGCGCACAGCTCACTCCCGACGATGTCACGGAACTTTTCGAATCGGAAATCGCGCAGGCGGAATATCTTATCCTCGGAAACGAGGTCGATATCGAGGTGAATCTGCGTGCTTCCGAAATTGCCGTGCGCAGCGGGACAAGGATTGTTTACAACCCCGCACCCTCAAAGCCGCTTCCGGAGGAATTGAAGGAGCGTGTGTACCTTTTCACCCCGAACGAGCACGAAACCGCCGGGCTTGAAGGGCTTAAAAACTGCATCACAACGCTCGGCGCTCACGGCTGCCGAATATGCGGGAACGATGAGCTTGTACCCGCCATCAAGGTCAAAGCGGTGGATACGACGGGCGCCGGCGACACCTTCAACGGCGTGCTTGTCGCCGCACTTGCATCCGGCGTTTCGCTGCGCGATTCCGTCGGGCTTGCCGTGAAGGCGGCGGGAATCGGTGTCACACGGCGCGGGGCTGTCAGCTCTATACCGTACAGAAAAGAAATATTAGAATAAAGGAGAAACCAAATGAATCTGCAAAAAGGTCTTGATGACCTTCTGACGAAATATTCCGTCGGCACCGGTGCGACGCTTTCCGGAAACGGCGAATGTGTCGTGATCGACGGCGCGGAATACCCGCTTCTTCCCTGGGAGAGCGAGCGACGCTTTTTTGAAATGAAGAACACCTTTGCGGCGCGTCTCGGAAACGCCTGCACCTTCCGCGTGGGCTATACCGCGCACAAGGGCACCGATCTTTTCGCGCTGCTGCGCCGCGAGATCGGCGTGATCGAATATGTGCTTTCGAGCGATATCAAAAGCATTTACGCCATCCGCGGCGGAAATGCGATGAACTGCATTGCCACGGCAGGCAACGGCTGTATATGCACGCTTGAGCTTGCCGCAACTCTTTGCACGGACGAAAAGGAAATCGACAAGCACGAGCTTATGACCGATGCGGGCCACACATGCGACCGTGTAGTGGATACGCAGATCCCGCAGGAATCCATTTATGTTTACGGCGCAAACCGTGCGGTATATACCGATACCGATGCCGAGCTTTACGGTATGTCGGAGCGTGAGGCGGCGATAGTCCGCAATGCGTTCGCGCTTGCGAAATGCGCCTGCACGCGTGAAAACAACCGTGCAAGGAGCGCACATCTCGATGCGGTCGTCAAGGCTTGTGCGGAATCGCTCGAAACCGGTCTGGACTCGGAGGTGAAATGATAATGAAGCGTCTTAAAATCGCCATGATGAGCATGACTCACGGGCACACAAGAAAATACTACGATGTTCTTAAAAACAACCCCAAGCTGGAATGGATCGCCGTTTCGACCGCCAACGATGAGGTGAAAAAGGTGTTCCTTGACAAGGTGGACGGTATTCCCTGCTACGACAGCGATGAGGCGATGCTTGATGCGCATCCGGAGATAGAGGCTGTCGTTCTTGCGAGCGAAAACAGCGAGCATCTCCGCCAGGTGAAGCTCTGCGCCGCGCGCGGGATACACATTCTTTCCATGAAGATACCCACCTTTGATATGGACGAATACGCCGAAATGGAGCGTGTTTGTGCCGAGGCGGGCATTGTCTGCCAGGTGGAGCTTGAGCTGCATTACAATCCCGTTGTCATGCGTATGAAGGAGCTTGTCGCCTCCGGTGCGGCGGGCGATACGGATGCCTTCAATGCAACGAATATCACCCTTTCACCCGTGTGGGCGTTCCCGTGGCAGGGTGTTCCGGAAAAGAGCTACGGCAAGCGTGTTCCCATCGGCGCGGGAACCGAAAAATTCCGCGGCGGTGCGCTTTGCGATCATCCGCATATATTCGACCTTATACGCGAGGTCACGGGCAGCGAATTCGATACCGTTTTCGCAAAGGTCGCGCCCAACATCCGCCACGATATAGAGGTGGAGGATATGCTCTCCGTTGTCGGCAAAATGAAGAACGGCACCGTATTCTCGCTCGATCCGAGCTGGTCGCGTACCGAGCATAAGATCAAGGTGCCCGGCCCCGGGTGGGAGATATCCCCGAAGCGCATGGAGGTAAATGTCGTTATCCACGGCAGCAAGGGCAGCGTGTTTGTCGATTGCTTCGGCCCGAACACCTACCACAACGGTTCGCCGGATGAGGATTATGTCGTTCAGTACACCTATTTTGACGAATGGGTTAAGCTCATCGACGAGTTTACCGACAATATCGAAAACAAAAAAACGCCGAAGATCAACCTTGCGTGGCACAAGAACACTATCCGTGTGATGAATGCCGTCTACGACAGTATTGCCTCCGGCAAGCCCGTAAAGCTGTAAAAACAAAAAGCAATGCCGTGCGCGATATCGCGCACGGCATTTTGCGTTTGATATGCTTTTTAACCGATATGAACCGTTTCGGCATCAAGCAGCGCGGCATCCTCCGTGTCGTGAGTGACAACGATGAGCGTACTGCCCGCGGTGTATTCGAGTATCACCTTTGCGGCGGCGGAATGATTATCGGTATCGAGCCCGGAAAAGGGTTCGTCCATAATGACAAGCGGTGCATCGATCGCAAGCGCCCGAGCAATTGCAACGCGGCGGCGCATCCCGCCGGAAAGCTCCCGCACGGGGCGGAGCGCGGCGTGCCTGTCAAGTCCGAGCAGGGCAAGCAGCGAAAGTATTTCGGCTTTGCTTTTGCCTTTGCACACGGCGGCTATATTGCCGTACGCGGTAAAGCGCTCAAACAGCCTGTCCTCCTGGAACACCGCGGCTTTCTTTGCGGGGGTGCCTGCTACCGTGCCGCCGTCGGGCGCAAGTGTTCCGAGCAGAATACGCGCAAGCGTCGTTTTTCCGCAGCCGGAGGGGCCCATGATGCAGCACCGCGAGCCTTCGGCGAATGTATGTGTAAAGCCGTCTATGACGGTTTTTTCGCCGAAGCTTTTTTTGATGTTTTCGCACACGATCATAGTTTTTCCGACCTTTCGAAAGCCTTGCGCAGCAGGAAGCAGAATACCTTTTCGCACAAGACCGATGCCAGCACGATCGCCACCGTCCAGGCAAAAAGATCGGCGGTTTCGATATACAGCTTCGTATAATAAAGCGCCTCGCCGACCGAACCGTCGGGCGAACCGATCAGTTCTGCGGCAACGCCGGATTTCCACGCAAGCCCCATGGAAGTCTTGGCGGCGGAAAGCAGAAACGGCTTTATCTGCGGGAGATAAATAAACCGCAGCCTTGCCATGCGGGACATACCGAACACGGATGCCGCCTCGAGCAACTTTTCATCGGCGGAGCGGATGCCGTCCAGAAGGTTTGTGTAAACAATGGGCAGCACCATCAGAAACGATATCAGCCACGAAAGATTTGCCGCCGTGAAGCATATCAGTGCGACGACGGTAAACGATGCAACGGGGACAGAGCGTATCGTGACCATATACGGCGCAAGCAGTATCTCCGCAAGACGGAATCTTGCGGCAAGGGCGGCAAGAAGCGCCCCGACTGCAAGCCCGCTCAGAAATCCGAGCAGGATCCGTTTGAGCGTAAAGAGGAGAACGCCGTAAAATTCCGACTCGCCGCAAAGCGAAAACAGCCTCTTTACAACGCCCGCGGGGGACACGAATATCAGTTCGTTGCCGAATATCATGCTTGCGGCCTGCCAGACACACACCGCAAGCAGCGCGGAAAGGCAGGTGTAAAGCTTCGTTATTTTTTGTTTACGGGATAAGGAAGAGTTCGTCTCCGGGGAGTTTTCCGCCGACTGATTTTGCATTTTGTTCATAAAGCACCGCCAGATATTTTGTCACGGGTGTTTTCATTTCATCGCCAGAAATAAAGACGATATTGCACTTCGGGATGGCAGCCTTTGCGACTGCGGCCTTGAAAAGACCGAATTTTTCAACAAGCTCTGCGGCGGCATCGGTGTCGGCGTTCACCTCGGAAACGGAAGCCGCGTATTCTTCGAGCAGTTTTGCGATCTCCTCGGGGTGTTCCTCCGCGAAATCGGCACGCACCGCAAGCACGCCGGTGACGACTTCGCTTTCGCCGTCTAGCTTTTTCCATTCGGCACCGATATCAAGCGCGATTTTCAACCCCTCCACCTTGCCTGCGGCAACCGTCACATAGGGCTGGGGAAGCATGGCAATGCCGCTTTCTGCGGCGGAAAGCGCAGCAACGACCTCTGTCGCTTCGCTTTTGAAATCAACGGTCACATCCTTGTCCGGGTCGATGCCGTTGCCGCCGAGCACATAGCGCAGGGTGTATTCGGGGGTGGTTCCCTTGCCGGTGGAATATATCGTCTTGCCGCGCAGATCCTCCACGGAGTTTATATCGGCGTTTTTGGTGACAATATAAAGCACGCTGAGGGTGTTTACGGCGAGGATCTTGATATTGCCGTTCGTGTTGTTGTGGAGCACGGAGGCGAGATTGCAGGGGATCGCGGCGGCGTCAAGCTCGCCCTTGATCAGCTTCGGGGTGATTTCGTCCGCCGCACCCGCAACGGTAAATTCGTATTTGTTTTCGGTTTCGCCGTTTTCGCTCTTTTCCATGAGCGATACCATACCGATGCTTGTCGGCCCTTTGAGCCCGGCAATGCGTATTGTTGTCTTTTCGGCTGCGGGGGTGCTGTTCTCGGCAACTTCCGATTTGGCAGCAACACTGCTTGCCGCGGAAGATACGGCGGAGCTTTCGCCCGTGCCGCCTGCGCAGGCGCAGAGCAGCGCAACAAGCATAAAGATCACAATGGATAATGAAATTGCTTTTTTCATGATAATACCTCTCTTTCGGCATTATTATAAGCAATTTCGCTGCCACATACTGTTGCAAATGCAACGAAATCAAAGCAACCTGAAACTGTTTTTATAATAATCGATGATCCCGTCGCGCTTCATCGCGGAAAGCTCGCGTGAGAGGGCGCTTCGGTTCACACCGATATAAAGCGCAAGCGATTCGCGGTCGAACGGGAGCGTTATGCTGCTGCTCTTTCCGATACGGTATTGCGAAAGCATCATAAGCACACGTTCGCGTATGGATGAGCGGGAAAGCACCTGTATCCTGTCGTTCATCGAAAGCGTTCTCCGTGCGAGCATGGCGCAGAATCGCTTCTGTATCTCGCGGGCGAATTCATCGTGAATATCCGCACCGAACAGTAATTCCGCGGAAAGCCACATAACTGCGGCATTTTCCGCCGCCTTTGCCGTAACGGGGGATTCATTCGCGCCCAAAAAGCACAGCGATTCCGCAAAGGTGTTGCCCGCGGTGACATTCGCCATCAGAACCGATCTGCCGTCGATATCCGTGCTTTCCACACATACCTTCCCGCTGACGACAATTCCGAATCTCCTCACGGGCTGCCCGGCGCAAAAGAGTATCTCGCCGCGGCGGTATTCCTTTTTATAAGCGCCGAAAAGCCTTAATGCCTGTTCGGTTTCCTGCTCCGAAAGCCTTGCGAAAAGCGGGTTTTCGATAACTGTTATCGGGTATTTCATAAATAACTCCAAACAAACGGGAAAGTGATAAGGAAAGAGAGAAAGCTTTTTGCTTTCTCTCTTGTGAATTTATCTCTTGGAGAACTGGGAAGCACGTCTTGCGGCTTTGAGACCGTATTTCTTTCTTTCCTTCATTCTCGGGTCGCGGGTGAGAAGACCTGCTCTCTTGAGCGGAGTGCGGTATTCGTCGCTCGCCTGGAGAAGTGCGCGGGCAATGCCGTGGCGGATAGCGCCCGCCTGACCGGAAATGCCGCCGCCGGTAACGGTGCAGATAACATCGAAACGGCCGATGGTGTTGGTAACGCCGAACGGCTGGTTGACGATAAGCTTGAGCGTTTCGAGCCCGAAGTATTCATCGACGGTTCTGCCGTTAACGGTGATGTTGCCTGTACCGGGGATCACGCGGACACGTGCAACGGAACTTTTTCTTCTGCCTGTGCCGTAGAAATACGGAATAGCGGATTGATATGTCATTGTGTTATCCTCCTTACTTTACTTCCACGGGAATGGGCGACTGGGACTGCTGCTTGTGTTCGCCGCCTGCATAAACGATGAGCCTGCCGAAGCTGGCATCGCCGATCTTGTTCTTGGGAAGCATACCCTTGACTGCGAGCTCCATTGCGAGCTCGGGCTTGGTGGCCATAAGGGTGCGGTACTTGGTAGCCTTCAGGCCGCCGATGTAACCGCTGTGACGATAATAGACCTTTTTGTCAAGCTTGTTGCCGGTGAGCACTGCTTTTGCCGCATTGATGATTACGACGCATTCGCCGCAGTCAATGTGAGGAGTGTATTCCGGTCTGTGCTTGCCGTTGAGAATGGTGGCTGCAAGTACGGCGACCTTACCGAGCGTTTTGCCTTCGGCATCGATCACATACCACTTGCGTTCGACATTCTCCTTCTTCAACATTGTCGTGGACATATTGATGATTCCTTTCGAGTTTTCATTTTTCGTGCTCTGCCATTATAACACACAAAAAGTCGTTGTCAAGAGGTTTTTTCGACTTTTTTTGAAATCGACGGCATTTTTTTCGTTTTTGTCGTTCTTTCTTGCGTTTTTGAGCTTTCGGAAGTATTATTCGCTTGCCTCTGAGGATTCGTTTTCGTCGAAATTCAACGTATATTCGATCCCGTTCAGATCAAGCGTATACAACAACTTTTCGAGCGGGAATCCGATAAAGTAATAGTCGTCGCTTTCCGAATCGATATAAACGGTGACGGTTTTTCCTTCCGTCACGGCATCGGGGTGCTTTTTCAGAAGCGAATCGCGGTATTCTCTTGCCTCCGCCGTCGTTTGCAGTACGGTTGTCAGCCTTGCGCCGACAACGGTGCGCTCGTCATCAAGATAATAATCGTAAATGAATTCGCGTCCGCTTGATGTGCGGCGTGAGGTGACCGTTTCTTCAAGCAAAAGAAAGGGGTAGACTTCTTCCGGATCAAAGCGGCTCACCTCCGCGGAAACATCGCTTGCGGCGCTCGACTCGTGATCGGCGACGTTTGTACCGGCGGAATCGCCCGTGCAGGCGCAAAGCAGCATTGCGGTAAGGATAAGTACGGTAAACAACGGCTTTTTCATAACGGACCTCTGTTTTCGGCGGCGGGCTTGACAAACCCGACTTCGTGTGGTATTATATGTAAAACGAACATTTGTTCGTTTGCGCGTTTCCACTTCGGCGGGATGCTCCTAAACGCCGCAAATTCGGAAAACGGTCAAGATTTAAAAATATCGAAAGGCAGGAAAATGGATTACAGAAAATATGCCAAGGATCTCTTATCGCGCAAGCACGAGCTTGATGCGGCATACATCGCGATCGACCGGGAACTGGAATATCTCGAAAAGGAAAAGTATTCCTGCAAGGTTTCGGTCTGCAATCTTCCGGCGCACAGCCCCGCCGAAAAGGCGTACCGCGAAAGGCTAATCGGGATAATTGCGGATATGGAGGACTGCCGTATGCGGAAAAGCGTTGTTGAACGCGAGCTTACGAAGATAGTGAAGGGGATGGAGGGGCTCGACGAATACTACCGCGATATACTTAACGGATTCTTTATCGCAAAGTATACCGGCGTTTCGGATGATCTTATGGAAAAATGGAGCAAGGAACGCTCCACTCTGTACCGCGACAGGACACGTGCGCTCGAACAGTTCACACGTTCGGTATACGGAGTTGTTGAGCTGTGAGCAGGTCGCTTTCGGAAAGCGACATCGCGTTGAGCGCAGCCGCCATGTTCGCGTGGTTGTGAACAAGCCGCGATGCGGAATGTGCGTCGCTCCCGACAAACATTTTGTTTCCGCCTCTTTTCAGTGCGGCAAGGAAGCGGGCGTACTCGAAGCGGCTCGCATCGCTGCCGTTTGCCCAAAGAGCGCAGTTGATATTGAATTCGGGCATTTTGCCGGATTCCTTTATTGCGGCGGCGCATTCGTCAAATTCGCTGTCGGAAATGTTCGAAAGCACCCGGACAAAATAGTCGTATTGACATCCGACGGGGAACATCGGATGCGCGATCCCGCAGAAAAGCTCCCTCCCTTCGCAGCCGCAAAGCGCGAGCAGGCTTTTCACAAGATAACCTGCGTGCTTTTCTGCATTGCCGATGCAATCCTCCGGCAGCACAAAGCCGCCCATGTGCGTGTGCGAATGCGGAACGATGACATAATCGACATATTCCGCGCCCGTATCGCCCAGGCCGAGCAGGAGGTTTGCAAATTCGCCCTCCGCACCGCACAGAACTTTTATTCCGTGAGTGTCAAGAGCTTTGAGCTCCGCCCTGCGCGCGGCAAGGCGCTTATAGCCCTGTATTTTGTACCAATCCGAAGCACCGGGGACGGTTTCATCCCATGCGTGGTCGGAAAAGCCGATAAACTCCAGCCCCGCGGATTTTGCCGCGGAAAGCATGGAGGCGATGTCGGCATTGCGGTCGGCGCAATCGGAAAGGCGCGTGTGGATATGGATATCGTACTTTTTCATGGCAGGCTCCCAAAACGGTATACCGAAACGGCAGAAGCGGAAAGCTCCTGCCGTTTTGTCGGTAATATTATAATGCTTTACTCTGCGTTTCCGATAATTGCTTTGATCAGCGACATGGCGTTGGGGCATTTCTCGGTGAGTTTGTCAAGAAGATCCTCCGGATCCACTTCGTCGGATTCGACAAAGCTTTCGGGCAGGGAAACATTCACGGCTTTCTTGAATTCAACGGAGAATTCCGCGCTGAGATCGATCGCGACGGGCAGACCCGTTTCCGTAAGATCGAGCTTGATCGAGAGGTCTCCCGAAATTTCGGTTTCGGTCACTTCAAACGAAACGGCGAGCTGAAGCGGAAGGGTGATTTTCATACCGCCGGTGGCGACGGATATCTCGTTTATATTGAAGCCGAATTCGGTTTCATCCGCCTTGAAGGAAAACACGACGGAAATAACATCATCGTTTTCGCCTTCGGGAGCGATGGTGAGCGTGCCTTCCCAAACATTTTCAGAGTTGAGCACGCATTTGACCTCACCTATGCGTTCGTTATCGGATATAATGTAAAATTCGATATTCTTTCCGTCTGCTTTGAGATATAACCTGTCCTCCCCGCCGTTGACGGAAAATTCGATGTTGTGGGAATCGGCGGTCATTTCGGAATCGATAACAATGCTCATTTCGTGCTCTTTGGACTCTATAACGACATTGCTTTCGCACGCGACGGCCTTGCCGTTTTCTGTGATGACATCTGCATTGATGTTCGCTTCGCAGGCGGCCAGATCCTCATCGGTATCTTCCTTTGCATTTGCGACAAATTCTTCGTAGGTGGCGGAGGAGGTATTGCCGGTAAGGTCGGCAAGTGCCTTCATCGCGTTGTACATTTCCTCGGAAAGAAGAACTTCGTCGCGAAGCGCGGTGAGAAGAGCTGCGCACATATCATTGTCGGCGGAAAGCGTAAGAACGCGCGCGTTCTTGTATTCCTTGCCGTTTACGGTGATATCCTTGTTCGATTCGGTGAAGTATTCGTCCTTGATGTGCTTTTCAAGCGATTCCTTCGCAAGCTCGATAACAGCTTGGAATTCCGCGGAGGGAAAGTTGTTGAGTATATCGAGGGGAAGGGAGGACACACCGGCGGAATCGGTTGCACCGGTACCGTAATCATCGTCGGTATCGTAATCATCGTCGGTATCGTAATCATCGTCGGTATCGTAATCATCGTCGGGATCGGCTTCGTCGCTCAGACGGATTGCCTTTTTGAGAATGCCGGGCAGATCGAGATAGGTGTATTCGCCGTCGGTGCCGAGGTAAAGATCAAGCGTATCGCCGAGGAGTTTCAATTTGCCGTCAACGGAGAACGCATTGTTCTTCATGTCGAACGCGCCGTTAATGTCCGCGCCGAGATCGATGTTCGCGCTATCGGTGCTGACAGTGCCGTCAACGTTTAAGGACACCTGCATCCCGGGAAAATCCGTTTTGCCGGTTGTCGGGAACTTTGTCGATTCGGCGGAAAACACGCTCAGTGAATCAATAAAGAGTTGCTTTGCGGAAACGGCTTCGGTGATTTCGCTGCTTTCGCCGGAGTGTGTTTTGCTGCCGCTGCTTTCATTCCTTTTGCAGGCGGAAAGAGCCGCAACGGAAAATACCATAAGAAGCACAAGCAGTAATGCAGTGAGTTTTTTCATGGGTAATTCCTTTCTGATTTTCGATTTATACTTTTATGATGCGTTCAGCCGCGTTCGAGAAGTTCATTCACGGCCGAAAGCACCGAATCCGTGATGTTTGTGCCGCCCAAAAGCCGCGCAATCTCGTTTCGGCGCGAAGTTCCCTCAAGGCGTTCGATATGCGTTTCGGTACGGTCGTCCGAAACCGATTTTGAGATGCGGAAGTGCGAATCCGCCTTTGCGGCGATAAGCGCACTGTGTGTCACGCAGATGACCTGTGTCTGTCCGCCGCCCGCCGCAAGCTTCAGTCTTGCGCCGATCTTTTCGCCCGTGCCGCCGGAAACGCCGGTGTCGATCTCGTCGAATATAAGCGTTCCGATGGATTCGCTGTCGGCAAAAACGCATTTCAGGCAGAGCATAATGCGTGAAAGCTCGCCTCCGCTGGCAATCTTCGATATAGGTCCGGGCAGCTCGCCGCGGTTCGCACCGATAAGAAAGTCTATCTCATCCGTGCCGGAGTGAGAAAATTCCTTCTCGCGGAAATCCACCGTAAAGGTCACGCCCGGCATATCCACAGCGGCAAGCTCGTCGCAGACACGTTTGCAAAGCCGCTGTGCAGCGGCTTTTCTCGCGTTCGAGAGTGCTTTTGCGGCGGCTTCAAGCGCTTCTTTCGCTTTGCCGCGTTCGGCTTCCAGTTCCTTTTGCAGTTCCTCGCTGTTTTCAAAGGAATCTATCTCGCGCTGCCATTCCTCCGCAAGCGTCTTGAAGCCGGAAGCATCGGTGCCGAGCTTCGATTCCATGCGGCGTATCGCTTCAAGGCGGGATTCCGTTTCGTCAAGACTCATACCGGAGCTTTCCGATTCGGTATATTCGCCCAGGTTTTCGGCGATATCCTTTATTTCACATTCCGCGGCATCCAGCCTTTCGCAAAGCGATTCGGCTTCGGGGATTATCCCGTTCAGTGCGCGCAGGGCGTTCAATGCGTTTGAAACCGATTCCGTTGCCGAATTTTCGCCGGCATAGAGCAGGTTATAGGCTTCACCGCTCTTTTCGGCGATCTTTTCGCTGTTTGCGAGGATGGCGCGCTTCGCCTCGAGTTCTTCCTTTTCACCCTCGCGCAGGGCAAGCCGTTTCAGTTCGCCCATGCGGTAGCGCAGCATATCAAGCCGATAATCGCGGTCGCGGCTCTTTTCCGCAAGTTCTTCTATCCGTGCGGTAATATCGGTATACTTGTCGTAAAGCCGCGAATAATCGCCGCGCTCGACTTCATCGGCGGCAAAGGAATCAAGCAGCGCAAGCTGCCGCGTGCGGTCGGAGAGGGCAAGCGTATCCTGCTGTCCGTGTATGGACAGCAGCGCCGAAACGACGGCTTTCAGCCTCGAGATCGGCACGGCACGCCCGTTTATCTTCGCACTTGACCTTCCGTCCGCGGAAAGCCTGCGTGTGACGGTAACGGTGCCGTCCTCCTCGGGCGTTATGTCGTTTTCGGTCAGTGCGGCTGCCGCTTCGCTGCCGTAAACGGTGAATATCCCCTCTACAAGTGCTTCGGATTCCCCGCGGCGAATGACGGCGCGGTCGCTCCGCGCACCGCAGAGAAGCTGCATCGCATCGATGATAATGCTCTTGCCGGCGCCCGTCTCGCCCGTAAAGGCGGAAAAGCCCGCCGGAATATCGAGCGACAGCTTTTTGATCAGTGCTATATTTTCTATGTATACAGAATCAAGCATTGCAATTACGCTTTCGTGAAATAAAAATCGTTGTCAGCTTATTGTTTCGCGCAGCTCCGTCGCTATGACGGAGGCGCGGTCGTTATCCCTTACTATCACCAGAAGCGTATCATCCCCCGCAAGAGTGCCGATAACGCCGTCAATCTCCATGGAATCGAGCGCCGCGCCGACGGCACTGCCCATCCCGGTGTATGTCTTTATTACGATAAGGTTGTTCGCGCAGTCAATGCGGAAAGCCGCCTGCCTGAAAATGGAAGCGAGCTTGCCGTTTATGTCGCCGCGTTCGCGCTGCGCGCTCACACGGTAGCGGTAGCCGTCCTCACTCTCGGATTTGATTATGCCGAGCTCGCGTATATCACGGGATATTGTCGCCTGGGTGACATTGAAGCCCGCGTCGCAAAGCGCTTTCAGAAGATCCTCCTGAGTGTCGAAGCTCTGCTCGCGTATCAGTTCGAGTATTTTTGCCTGCCTGTTGTTTTTCATGTTGCTTCCGCCGATCATTAAACGAATTTTTTGTATAGCGTTTCATAAAACGCGTCTTTTTTAATACGGATAAGGCTTATCGTCTTTTCGGAGCGCGTGATCGTAACGACATCGCCGTTTTCGAGCGCCGTAACGGCGCGTCCGTCCGCAAGAAGCATATCGTTTCCCGCGCGTTCACTGCGGCATACCGCATCTATCACCGAATTTGCCGAAAACACAAGCGCCTTCGCGCCGAGCGAATGCGGGCATATCGGGCAGACACAGAACGCCTCGAGCTTTGTGTCCAGTATCGGACCGCCGGCACTCATGCAATATGCGCTCGAGCCTGTCGGAGTGGCGATTATCAACCCGTCCCCGCGGTAATCGCAGACGGCCGTTCCGCCGCAATAAAGTGCCGTGGATGCTATGTCGCCGTCGGTCTTGCGAGCTATGACCGCTTCATTCAAAGCGTTCACGCAGGCAATCTCGCGCCCGCCGCGCCGCACCGTGATATTTATGAGCATACGGCTTTCGGTTTCAAACCCTTCGGCAAGCGCCGCAAGAGCGCTCAACTCGCGCTTTTCAAGCCCGCTCATATAGCCGAGATGCCCGAAATTAACGGAAAGTATGGGCTTTCCGCTTTCAAAGGCAAGGCGGCAGGCGTTCAGCATGGTGCCGTCGCCCCCGAGCGATATTATCGCATCGTAATCTCCGCCGAGCTCGCCGAAGCGTATGTGCTCTATTCCGTTTTTGTCAAGCTCGCGTTCGACCTCCGCAATGTCGTCATCGCCGATAACGCCTTTTTTTACGGAAGGGAAGAGAAGCACTTTCTTTACTGTCATCCCGGTGTTCCTTTACGGTTTCAAGATTTATGTTCTTTCGAATATTGCAAGGTATTCGCGGTTTCCGTCGCCGCCGGTTATCGGCGAATCGCACAATCCGCATCGCCGCAGCCCGTTTTCCCGCGCCGCCGTGTCGATTTTTTCCATGATCGCGGCGATCACCTTTCCGCCACGGTCCTTAACGATCCCGCCCTTGCCGATAAAGCTTTTGCCCGCTTCGAACTGCGGCTTTACAAGCGTTATCATCCTTCCGCCCGCAGAGAGTATATCCGCGGCGGCGGGGTATATGAGCGTTTGCGAAATAAATGAAACATCCATCACTATAAGTGATATTTCCTCCGGGAAATCGCTTTTTCGCGCATAACGGGCGTTGAACCCCTCCCGTGCGATAACGCGGCTGTCGGAGCGAAGGCTTTCATCAAGCTGCGAGCTGCCGACATCGAGCGTGTACACCCGCGCCGCGCCGTGTTGAAGAAGGCAATCGGTAAACCCGCCGGCGGAAGCGCCGATATCGAGCGCAACCGCGCCGGAAACATCCGCGCCGAAGCATTCAAGTGCATGCTCCAGCTTTAATCCCGCGCGGGAAACGTATTTTTCGCCGCCGGAAACGGTTATATCACCGCCGGAATATTCCTCCGATGCGCGCGTGATGATTTTTCCGTTGACGGAAACAAGCCCTTCTTCTATTGCGCTTTTTGCCTTGCTGCGGCTTTTGAAAAAGCCGTTTTCGGCAAGATAAATGTCTATCCTCATCGGTTTTCACCGCCCGAAAGCTCGTTTATCGTCTTTACAATGCCGCACTTATCCAGCCCGAGCGTGCCGAGCACCTGCCCGTTTTTGCCGTGGGGCGGGAAAACTCCGTCGATGGCGAGTATGCGGAATTTCTTTCCGTCGAGCGCGCCGCGTTCTGTAAGGCGGGCGCATATCCGTTCGCCGATCCCGCCGCTGCGGATAACCTCCTCGGCGACAATGACCGCGTGTGCATCCTTTATAAGCGATATAAGCACTTCAATGCCTATCGGTTCGATCCGTTTCAGCAGTATAACTCTTGTTCCGGGGGCTGCCGCCGCGGCTTCGGCGCAGGTCTGCGCCATTCTGCCGTAGGTTATAAGCGCGGCCTGCGGCGCGGATATGCCGCTGTCCGCATAAGAAATATCCTCACCCGCATCGGTGAAGTGCATCTCGCCGAGCGCCGCTTCGCCACCGCGCGGGTAACGGATAACGACCGGTCCGACGGCTTCGAGAGCCTTGTCGAAGCATTCGTCCAGCTCCGCAAGCGTGCAGGGCGAATATACCGTCACGCCGGGTACGGTCGCTGTTTCGGCAACATCGAAAATGCCGTGGTGGGTGGGGCCGTCGTCCCCGACAATGCCCGCACGGTCGAGCGCGACTATCACATGAAGCCCCTGCAGCGCGGCATCGTGGATAAACTGATCGCAGGCCCGCTGCATGAATGTTGAATATACCGCAAAAACGGGAATGAAGCCGCGTGCCGCCATCCCGCAGGAAAATGTCATTGCGTGTTCTTCGGCTATGCCGACATCGAAAAACCGTTCCGGAAACCTTTTTGCAAATTCCGAAAGCCCGGTTCCGTCGGGCATTGCGGCGGTGACGGCGACAATGCGCCCGTCATTTTCGGCGCGGTCGCATATAATCCTGCCGAACCGTTCGGAAAATGTTTCGATGCCGCTGCGGTTGATTCTGCCGCTTTCTATATCGAACCCGGAAACGCCGTGGAAGCTTTCGGGGTGCTCCTCCGCAGGGGGATATCCCTTGCCCTTTTTCGTGCATATATGTACGACAGAGCATTTTCCGTTGTTCTTTGCCTCGCGCAGGAGCGCTTCGAGATGCTTTTCGTCGTTGCCGTCCACCGGACCGTAGTAGCCCAACCCGAACTGCTCGAAGAAATTCTGGCTTAAAAGTATCTTTTTCAGGCGGTTTTTCACCGCGCGGGAAGCGCGTATCAGCTCGTTGCCGATAAGCGGAACAGAGCCGAAAAAGTGCTTGACTCCGTTTTTGAAGCGGAAGTATTTGGCGCTCGAACGGAATTTGGAAAAATATCTGCTCATCCCTCCGACATTCGGCGATATGCTCATGTCGTTGTCGTTCAAGATTATTATCAGCCTGTCCATTTCGGCGCAGTTGTTAAGCGCTTCGTATATCATGCCGCCGGTGAATGCGCCGTCGCCCACCACGGCAACGGTGAAGAAATTATTCCCTGCGAGCCGGTTTGCCGCGGCTATGCCCGCCGCGGCGGAAATGCTTGTGGAACTGTGACCGGTGCCGAATGCATCGTGTTCGCTTTCGCACATCCGCGGGAATCCGGATATCCCGCCGAACCGGCGCAATGTTCCGAAATCACCGTAACGCCCGGTGAGCAGCTTGTGAACATAGCTTTGATGCCCGACATCAAAAACAATCTTATCCTTCGGCGAATCGAAAACGCGGTGAAGTGCGATCGTCAGCTCTACAACGCACAGGTTGGAGGCGAGATGGCCGCCGTTTTCGGAAACGGTTTTCAAAAGTTTTTCGCGTATTTCAGCGGCAAGCGCCGGTATTTCGCTTTCCGGGACGGATTTGAGATCCTCGGGCGAGTTGATTTTTTCAAGCATTATGATATATGGCGCATTGCGCCTCGTTGCCTTTCCGCACCGGGTTTATTTGCGAAACCCGCACAGCAGTTTTGCGACAAATGTAACGATTTCGGTGCTTTGCTTCATGGCGACCGATTTGCCCATCGCTTTGAATCCGACTGTCGCCGCGGCGATAAGCGATGTGAGCGAAAGTGTAAGAAGAAAGGCAGTCCTCGGCTCGAATGCCGTAAACGCCTTGACCGCTATTCCCGCGCCCGTCGCACCGCTGACAACGCCCGCAATATCGCCGACGATGTCGTTGCAGAACGAACTGACGCGTTCGGAATTGTTTATGAGCTTTACCGCCTTTTTGCCGACCTTGATCTTGCGGGATGCCATCGAGTTGAAAACGCTTATGTCCGCGGTGGCGACGGCAAGCCCGATAATATCGAAAACAACGCCGAGCGCGATAACGAATATCAGAACAAGTGCCGCGGCAAAGAGCGGCAGCGCCTCGATTATCTTATCACTCGCGGCGGAAAGCACGGCGGTGAGCGTGAAACTCATAAGGAAAGCCGCGATTATCCAACGGGTACGCGCCCGCTTTTTCTTTTCTTCTCTGCGCGCTTTTCCCCGCACAGCCGATTTTTTATCCATTGCAAAAATTCCCGTAAATAATGTGATGGCGGCGTATAACGTAAACTTTGCGGCATACGGTCAAGTAGTGTTTCACCGCGGTCTGCTTCCCGTCGCCGGTGAAGCGGTTCCCCATTAAAGACCGTGGCGGAGCATCACTGCTTCCGCGACTTGATTGCCTTTAAGTCCGCACTGCAATCCGTTATACGCCCGCTGTAAAAGCGTCAGCCTAGGGGATTTCCCCGGCAGCCGTTTCGCGCTGTCTAATCCTCTTTTGCAAATACGATTTCAACGGGAATTCGGTTCGTCCGCGATAGCTGGTCGCGTGCGAAGCCTTGTGAACCCGTATCCGCCGTATTCACGCAAGGCAGGCTACGTCTGCCAACCGTATCTTTTTGCCGGCACGGCAGGTTTTCGGTCCGGGCAAATGCGCGGACCGCCTCAAAGAGTGAGCGGGTCGGTTCCGTATGCCGTTACGGGCCGCCCGCAAACCCGTTTCTCCCCGCGTCCGCCCCCGACTGGGCGTCGGCAGCGTAAAAGAACGAAGGGAGCTTCATCGATATGCCCTTATGCGTATTTTTAGGCACGCTTTCGTCAGTGAAAGGCCGACTAGGATACTGCGCCATCCTGCATATTATACCACGAGGCGGCGCGGATTTCAATATGTTTGCTTACTATTTCCTACGGTTTATAATATAATCGCAAAGTTCATGTATAATGCGTGCATATTCGTTTCCGCCGACAACGGCGCTTTTCGCCTCACAAAGGTATTCCCCGGCAAGCACGCGCGCCTTTTCCGCACCGAAAAGCGAAACAAAGGTGCTTTTGTGTTCGGCTTCGTCCTTGCCCGTTGTTTTGCCCAGCTCTTCGGGTGTTCCCTCAATGTCAAGCAGATCGTCGGTTATCTGGAACGCTCTGCCGAAAAGCACACCGAACCTGCGCGCGCTTTCAAAAGCCGTGTCGTCCGCGCCTGCGGCTATGCAGCCGAGCATGCAGGCACAGGAGAACAAAGCGCCGGTTTTTCCGTCCGCGAGCCGTGTCAGTTCCTCCGCATTTTGCGGCTTTCCTTCGCCGTCAAGGTCGTTCTGCTGCCCGCCGCACATCCCGGAAACGCCGGCGTAATGTGCAAGCAGCTCCGCCGCACGTGCGTTTTCCTTCGGGGTGCAGGCCCTGCAGGAGCAGACCGCCTTAAAGGCATAAAGCGAAAGAGCGTCCCCCGCAAGTATCGCCGTGCTTTCTCCGAACGCCTTGTGGCAGGAGGGCTTTCCGCGGCGCATATCGTCATTGTCCATCGCGGGGAGGTCGTCGTGTATCAGCGAAAACGCGTGAATCATTTCGATGGCGGCCGCATAATCGAGCGCCCGCTCCGGTTCGCCGCCGTTCAGCCCGCAAAAGCACATCGCAAGGAATGCGCGCAGCCTTTTTCCGCCGCCGAGCAGGGAATAGCGCATTGCCTTCCGCAGGGTGAGCTCTCCGCCGTCGCCGCATTCCGGGAGAAGCAGTTCCAAACGCTTTTCGGTTCTTTCCGCTGCATCGCGGAGCACTTCGGAAAGTGCCGTCATGCGCCGAAATCCTCCGCTTTGAGTGTTTCGCCGGCGCCGGAGAGTATTTTTACCTTTTCCTCCGCCGCGTCGAGCTTCGCGGTGCAGAACTTCACAAGCGACGTTCCCTCGTCAAAAAGGCCGATCAGGCTTTCGAGAGGGGCATTGCCGTCCTCCAGCGCGTGTACTATCTGTTCGAGTCGGGCAAGTGCCTGTTCGAATGTCATTTCTTTTTCGGTGCTCATTTTCTTTTTGCTCCTTTGCTTCCTGCGGCGCTTTTCAGTGCGCGCAATTCATGTGCGTTCAGCTCGCGGTATTCTCCGGTTTTAAGATCACCGAGCCGCAGCGGGCCGAGCGATATTCTTTTCAGCTTGAGTACATATTCGCCGACAGCTTCGCATATCCGCCTTATTTCGCGGTTTTTGCCCTCCGAAAGCGTGAATTTCACAACGCTCTGTGCTTCATTGCGGGAGACAAGCTCCACCTCCGCACCGGCTATCGGTTCTCCGTCAAGCTCTCTCAAAGCGCGCATCCGGTCCAGTGTCTGATTTTCGATCTTACCGCGCAGCGTGACGGAATAAACCTTTTTTATGTTTCCCGAAGGATGCATTACGGCGTTTGCAAGCTCGCCGTCATTCGTCATCAGCAAAAGCCCTTCGCTGTTGAGGTCGAGCCTGCCGACAGGGTACACCCTTGTGCCGACATCAACAAGATCGGCAACTGTCTTTCTGCCCTTTTCGTCGCTCATCGTCGTGACGGCGCCGCACGGCTTGTTGAACATTATGTATACCTTCCTGCCGCTTTGCGCGTTAAGAGGTTTGCCCTTGTAGGTGACGGCATCGTTCTTCGGGTCTATTCTGATCCCGATGGCCGCCGTCACTCCGTTCACCTCAAAATTGCCTTCCGCAATCTCCTTTTCCGCGGCGCGGCGGGACATAAGACCGCAATCCGAAACATACTTCTGCAATTTGATATCTTCCATTATTTTCATTCTCCGAACAGTTTGTCGAATATTGATTTCTTTCGAGCTTTTGCCTATTCGGCAGCCTCGAGCGGTATTATGTCAACAACGCTTCCGCCGCATATATGCAGGCAGGCACCGCTGCCGCGAGCAACGCGGGGTGATAAGCCGTTTTTCATATATGCCGCACCCTTATATGTGATATACATACATAATCCGCCGTTTATATAATATAACACGGCGCCGCCGATGTCAAGAGCACGCTTTGCCGCTTGACAAATCGCGCCCGCGGCGCTATAATCGGGACATGATATTATATTGAATACCGGAGGCATTTTTTATGAGTATTCTTGTTACCGGCGGTACCGGTTATATCGGCTCCCACACCTGCGTGGAGCTTATCGAAAAGGGGCAGAAGGTGGTCATTCTCGACAACCTTTCCAATTCAAAGGCGAGCGTTGTCGACAGCATCGAAAAGATCACCGGCGTGCGCCCCGTGTTTTATGAAGCCGATCTGCTTGACCGCACGGCAATAGCAAAGGTCTTTGATGAAAACGATATAGATTCCGTCATTCACTTCGCGGGGCTGAAGGCCGTGGGCGAATCGGTCGCAAAACCGCTCGAATATTACCATAACAACATCACGGGCACGCTCAATCTTTTGTTCGAAATGCGTGAACGCAAATGCTTCAAACTGATCTTTTCTTCCAGCGCGACGGTCTACGGCAAGCCCGCAAGCGTCCCGATACGCGAGGATTTCCCGCTTTCCACCACGAATCCCTACGGCACCACGAAGCTGTTTATAGAACGCATACTTCAGGATTTGTGCGTGAGCGACGAACGCTTTTCGATTGTGCTTCTGCGCTACTTCAATCCCATCGGCGCACATTCGAGCGGCCTTATCGGAGATGATCCCAACGGCATCCCCAACAACCTCATGCCGTATATCACCCGTGTTGCAAAGGGCGTGCTTCCGCACCTTAATGTTTTCGGCAACGATTACGAAACACCCGACGGCACCGGCGTGCGCGATTATATCCATGTGCTCGACCTTGCATCCGGGCATTATGCCGCGCTCAAAGCGCTTTCGGTCCCCGGCGTGCACATCTACAACCTCGGCACGGGAAAGGGCTATTCCGTCCTTGATCTTGTCGGCGCGTTCGAGCGCGTTACCGGTGTTCGTATCCCTTATATCATAGCTCCGCGCCGCCCGGGCGATATCGCCGAATGCTACGCGGATGCGACAAGGGCATACGAAGAACTCGGCTGGAAGGCGACACACACGCTCGATGAAATGTGCGAAAGCGCCTGGAATTTTGAAAAGGCGCATAAATAAAACGGGGTGACAAATTGTTCCGAAGGTTTTTCAGCGGCAGATACGGGTTCGACAATCTCGGATTTGCCGCCGTCATTGCGGCGCTCGCCGCCGGTATCGTTTCGGTATTTTTCCGCGGCGTTGTCGGTTGGGTGCTGCGCACCATGCAGACGTTCCTGCTCGCATATGCGTTTGCGCGCGCCCTTTCGCGCAATCACGGAGCGCGCCGCCTCGAAAACGCAAAATATCTGCGCGCCTCGGCCTTGGTGCGCAAATTCTTCCGCCCGCTTTCCGAACGCCTTGCGAGGCGTTTCGGCGACAGGGCGCATAAGTATTTCAAATGCCCCGGATGCCGTGCCGTTTTGCGTGTCCCGCGCGGACACGGCAAAATCACCGTGACCTGCCCGAAGTGCGGTCGCAGATTCGACAAAAGGAGTTGAAACCATGAAAAGGCTCACAGCACTCTTTCTTGCCGTGCTTATCGCGGCGATGCTTCTTGCCGCCTGCGGCGGCGGCGGGGAGGAAAGCTCCTCGCGGATTTCCACTCCCGATGACGAGCACGGCGGTATGACCGATATTTCGGATGCCTCGTCCGGCAATCACGGCGGAGGACATTCCGATGTATCAAGCATAACCGAACCGGAGCCCGAACCCGAACCCGAACCCGAACCCGAACCCGAACCGGAGCCCGAACCCGAACCGGAGCCCGAACCGGAGCCCGAACCCGAACCGGAGCCCGATCCGGTAAAGCCCGATGCAATCGCGGGGCTGGATGTCGCGAATCTTGATTTCGGCAGTCCGGCATCGCGCTGGCGCATCGCGCTCACCAAGGAAAGCGCCGTGAACGCCGTAAAGGTCGTTTCGTCCTACTATGATCCCGTCAACGCCGTGTACGACGGCAGCGTCACAAGGTTCTTCTCAAACGATATGCGGTTTTTGAAAGCCGTTCCCGGCGATTATACCTATGTCTGTACCTGCGGCGGCTTTTACGATAAAACGCTCGAACATGGCTATATCGCGGATAACCGCGATGATAATATCCTTATCAGCGAGGCGCCGTTCCACGGCCACGGTGCCATGTCCGGCGTGTATTATTACTGCACGCAGTACGGGGTGCCGATCCTGCGCGGCGCGTCCGAGGATCCGGCCGAGCTTGAACGCGTTCCGGATGGAGTACTCGTTCCCTGTGTGGAGTATTCCGGCGATATATTGGAGGATTTTTCCGAGGAACTCGTCGGGAAGAAGTACGGCCTTGCCGATAACGAACGCATAGTCGTACCGTTCGAGTACGATATTATAACGCTTTCCCACGGGGGCTTGTGCGTTTACCGTGCCGAAAAGGACGGACGCGTATATTATTTCGATACCAAGGGCAACCTTCTCACACCGGACGGCTTTTCCTGCGGCGGCGATGTTTATGAAAACCGCGCATGGGTGTTCGAGGGCAGCCAGGGCTACATTCTCGAATTTTCGTAAAAATATCCCACAAAGCACTTGCGTAAAAGCAGGTGCTTTGCTATGATTGAAGAAGTTTAAGTTTATCGGGGAAGATGCAAAATGAAAAACCTATATGCCTTTCTGAAAGACTACAAAAAAGAAAGCATTCTTGCACCCGCGTTCAAGCTGCTCGAGGCGGTGTTCGACCTTCTCGTTCCGCTTGCCGTCGCAAGGATGATAGATGCTTCAGACCGCAAAACGGTGTTTTTGTATTTCGGCGCACTGCTGCTCATGGCTGCGGTCGGGCTGACCTGCACCGTCATCGCCCAGTATTATTCCGCGCGGGCAAGTGTCGGATTTGCGGGAAAGCTGCGCAAGGCACTGTTCGATAAGGTACAGTCGCTGTCGCTTTCCGATGTCGATTCCATCGGCGGTGATACGCTCATCACCCGCCTTTCGGGCGATGTGAACCAGGTGCAGAACGGCTTGAACCTCGGTCTGCGTCTGCTGCTGCGCAGCCCGATGATAGTTATCGGCTGCACGGTGATGGCGTTTCTGATCGATGTCAAAAGCGCGGTTGTCTTTGCCGTGACGGTGCCGCTGCTTTTCGCGGTGACATTTATTATAATGAAACTCAGCATACCCCTTTTCGGGCGCGCACAGTCGGCGCTCGACAAGGTCACGCTCCACACGCGTGAAAGCATTACCGGTGCGCGCGTCATACGCGCATTTTGCCGTGAGGAAACGACCGTTGCGGAATTCGATGCGGAAAATACAAGACTTACAAAGCTGAATCTGTTTGTCGGCAGGCTTTCGGCGCTTCTCAACCCGCTCACCTATGTTCTTATCAACCTTGCCGCGGCGCTGCTTATCCGCCGTGCGGGCGCAAGCGTGGGCGAAGGGCTTATCGGCAGGGGCGAGGTTGTTGCGCTTTACAACTATATGCTTCAGATAATCGTGGAGCTGATAAAGCTTGCTTCGCTCATAATCACACTCAACCGTTCGCTTGCCTGCGCAAAGCGCGTTTCGGATGTGCTTTCGGTTGCTCCGGATATGGATTACCCCGAATCCGGCGCGGAAATGGGCGATTCCGGCGTGCGGTTCGATAATGTTTCCTTTGCATACCGCAATGCGGGCGCAAACAGCCTTTCCGGTGTCAGCTTTTATGCCCGCCCCGGCGAAAAGGTGGGTATAATCGGCGGTACCGGCAGCGGCAAGACGACGCTTGTCGATCTTATCCCGCGGTTTTACGATACCTGCGAGGGCAGGGTTGAGGTCGGCGGTGCCGATGTGCGCGAATATCCGCGCGGCGAACTCATCAAAAATATCGGCATAGTTCCGCAGCGCGCGGCGCTCTTCCGCGGTACCGTGCGTGAAAACCTTCTTTTCGGCGATGAAAATGCAAGCGATGACGATCTTTGGCAGGCTTTGGAGTCTGCGCAGGCGCGCGGTGTGGTGGAATCGAAAAAGGGCGAGCTTGATGCTTTTGTGGAGCAGGGCGGCGGGAACTTTTCCGGCGGTCAGCGCCAAAGGCTCACCATTGCGCGGGCTCTTGTGAAAAAACCGCGCATACTCATTCTGGACGACAGTTCCAGCGCACTCGACTATGCAACGGATGCCGCGCTCAGAAAGGCAATCGGCACTCTTGACGGCGTCACCGTGTTTATCGTTTCGCAGAGGATTGCCTGCGTGCGCGATTGCGACAGGATACTTGTGCTCGATAACGGCGTCCTTGCCGGCAACGGCACCCACGGCGAGCTTTTGAAGGACTGTGCCGTGTATCGCGATATTTATCGTTCGCAGTTTCCGGATGACGAAAACGCAAAGGAGGCGGAGGCGGAATGAAAAAGCTTAATAAGGGCATTGTGAAGCGTCTTGTCCCCTATATCGCGCGGCATAAGGCGGCGTTTGCCGCAAGTCTTGTGCTTGCGCTTGCCTCGGTCGTGCTGCAGCTTTATGTCCCGATAGTTTTCGGCAAGGCGATCGACTGCATTTCGCTTTCCGGCGAGACGGATTTCGCCGCCATGGGGCGCTTTCTCGGCATAGCCGCCATACTTGCCGCGTCATCCGGCGTGTTCACCTTCCTGATGAATCTTCTGAATAACCGTATCGCCTTCGGCACCGTCGCCGATATCAGATCGCAGGCGATAAGACATATTCAGCGCATACCCGTTTCGTATATAGATACGCACGAAACAGGCGACCTTCTCAGCCGTGTCATCGCAGATACCGATATGCTCACGGACGGACTGCTTCTCGGCTTCACGCAGATATTCACCGGCGTGCTTACAATTGCCGTCACGCTTGTGTTTATGTTCTCCGCAAACGTTTCGGTATCGCTCATCGTCGTGCTTCTTACACCGGTCTCCTTCCTTGTGGCGCGGTTCGTTTCGGGCCGTTCCTACAAGCTTTTCGGCAGGCAGAGCGAGATCCGCGGCGCCCAGACCGGCATGATAAACGAATTCGTGACCGAGCAGAAGACGGTTCGCGCATTCGGCTATGAAAAGCGGGCTGCGGATCGGTTCGGGAAAATCAACGACGAGCTTACCGATTGCTCCGTCAAGGCAGTGTTTTACAGCAGCCTCACGAATCCCTCCACGCGCTTCGTGAACAACCTTGTTTATGCGGGTGTCGCTCTTGCGGGTGTGCTGCTCGTTCCGGGCGGTGCGCTCACCGTCGGCGGGCTTTCGGTCATGCTTGCGTATGCAAACAGATATATGAAGCCTTTCAACGATATCAGTTCGGTTGTTACGGAGTTGCAAAACGCATTCGCCTGCGCGGCGCGCGTTTTCGGGCTGCTGGATGAGGAACCCGAACCGGCGGACGGCAGCGGCGAGCTCGGCACCACCAAAGGCGCGGTGGATATAAACGATGTAAGCTTTTCCTATGATAAATCCCGCCCGCTTATCCGCGGGATGGAGCTTCATGTTCATCCCGGCGAAAGAGTAGCGATTGTCGGCCCGACGGGCTGCGGCAAAACAACGCTTATCAACCTTCTTATGCGGTTTTACGATGTCGATTCCGGGCATATCGATGCGGACGGAAAGGATATCCGCACCGTCACGCGGCATTCGCTTCGCTCGAATTACGGCATGGTATTGCAGGATACCTGGCTCATGCACGGAACGGTGCGCGATAATATCCGCTTCGGGCTTCCGGATGCCGATGACGAAGCCGTTATAAGCGCGGCCGAATCGGCGCGGTGCTACGATTTCATCAAGCGACTCCCGCAGGGGCTGGATACCGTCATAACCGAAAATTCGCTTTCCCGCGGGCAAAGGCAGCTTCTCTGTATTGCAAGGGCAATGCTTTGCCTGCCTCCGATGCTTATACTTGATGAGGCAACCTCAAGCATAGATACAAGCACCGAGCTGAAGGTGCAGGCTGCATTCGACACGATGATGCGCGGCAGAACGAGCTTTGTCGTCGCCCACCGCCTTTCCACCATACGCAATGCGGATGTTATACTTGTGATGAAGGACGGGCAGGTAATAGAGCAGGGTACGCACGAAAGCCTGCTTGCGCGGGAGGACAGCTTCTACCGCAAGCTGTACAACAGCCAGTTCGTTCAAACCAAATAAAAAAAGAAAAGCACGGCGCAGATAGGGAAATACCCGCAGCGCCGTGCTGTTTTTTGCGTTATTTATCCTTTTTCTTCCCGGCAAGCGAAACGAGAATGTACATGGAGATTATTATCACGCCCGTGACAATGAATATTCCGCCCATACCCTTGCCCATAACGGAAAGCGAATCGATAAACGATTGGTAATCAAGATTCATATCAAGCACCTCATCCCAGCATATTGAGTATCAGACCGCCCGCGATAACGGATGCGACCTGCCCGGAAACGTTCACGCCCACGGTCTGCATGAGCAGGAAGTTCTGCGGGTCCTCTTTCAGACCCATTTTGTGGATAACTCGCGCGGACATCGGGAACGCCGATATGCCCGCCGCGCCGATCATCGGGTTGACCTTCTTTTCCTTCGGAAGGAAAAGATTTATAATTTTTGCAAAGATCACGCCGCCTGCCGTGTCGAATATGAAGGCGATAAGCCCCAGACCGATTATCATGAGCGTTTCCGCAGTGAGAAAGTCCTTTGCCTGCATTTTCGTCGCAATGGTAAGCCCGAGGAAGAGCGTGACAAGGTTGGAAAGAACCTTCTGCGCCGTTTCGGAAAGCGAATCAAGCACCGTACATTCGCGGATAAGGTTGCCGAACATCAAAAATCCGATCAGCGCCACGCTCTGCGGGGAAACAAGCCCGGTTATCACCGTGATGATGATCGGGAAGAGTATCTTCGTGAGCTTGCTTACCTTCTTGGGTGCATAGGGCATACGGATAAGCCGTTCGTTTTTGGTGGTGAGCAGCCTTATTACCGGCGGCTGAATTATCGGGACAAGCGCCATGTAGGAATAAGCCGCAACCATTATCGCGCCGACGTATTTCGAGCCGAAAGTTTGCGCCACGAAGATGGAGGTCGGGCCGTCCGCCGCGCCGATGATGGCGATGGAAGCGGCATCCTTTACCTCAAAACCGAACAGCGAAGCAAGGCTGAAGGTGAAGAATATACCGAACTGCGCCGCCGCGCCGAAGATCATCAGCTTCGGGTTGGAAAGCAGGGGGCCGAAGTCGATCATCGCGCCGATGCCGACAAACAGCAAAAGCGGGAACAGCTCGTTCGCAATGCCCGCGTTGAAGAGCACATCCAGCACCCCGACCTCCTCGCCCTGCGTTACCGCGCCGGAAAGGGGAAGGTTGGCCAGTATTGCGCCGAAGCCCATCGGCAAAAGGAGCGAAGGCTCCATATCCTTTTTTATGGCAAGATAGATCAGCACGCCGCCGATCACCCACATAACCGCCTGCTGCCATGTCAGGTTCAGTATGTTCGAAAACAAGTCAGCCATGTTTTCCTCCGTTGTTTTGCGCGGAAAAGAAAAACAGACTCTTACAAGGTGCGCAAAAAACGCACTCTTTGTAAAAGTCTTGCCGATAAAGCCGTCTGCGGGCGTTTTGCCGCCGTGATGACGCATTGGGCGGGGTAAAAAACTCCCCCGGCTACTCCCTTTTCCGCGAAGTATGCATCAAATATACCATATAAAGCAGGAAAATGCAATAGAAATTTGCGATTTTTCCGCTTCGAAAAGCGGGATATTGACATTTTGCCGCGGCAATGCTATACTTTGCGTGATTATAATTGAAAGAGATGATACTGTTATGTTCGACCCCGAAAAAGTCAAAAATGCCTGTGTGGAATGGATCCGCGAATGGTTTGAGAAAAACGGCAAGGGCTGCAATGCCGTTGTCGGTATATCCGGCGGTAAGGATTCATCCGTTGTCGCCGCGCTGTGCGTCGAAGCACTCGGGAAGGAACGCGTCATCGGCGTGCTTATGCCCTGCGGCGAGCAGAGCGATATCGACTGCTCAAAGCTGCTGGTAAATCATCTCGGAATCAAGCATTACATTATAAATATCAAAGCGGGTGTGGATGGTGTCCTTTCGAGCCTTCCGCAGGATATGGAAGTGACCGAGCAGACCCGCCGCAATCTTCCGCCGCGCATCCGCATGGCAACACTGTATGCAGTCGGTCAGTCGAACAACGGCAGAGTTGCGAATACCTGCAATCTTTCCGAGGACTGGGTCGGCTATTCGACACGCTACGGCGATGCCGCGGGCGATTTCAGCCCGCTTGCCCGCCTTACCGTCAACGAGGTCAAGCAGATAGGCAGAGTGCTCGGGCTTCCCGCAAGCCTTGTCGATAAAACACCCGCAGACGGGCTTTGCGGCAAAAGCGATGAGGATAACCTCGGCTTCACATACGCCGTGCTCGACCGCTATATACGCACCGGTGAAATCGACGATGCGAAAACCGGAGAGCGCATCGACAGGCTCCACGTTCTGAACCGTTTCAAGCTTGAAGTCATGCCCTCGTTCGACCCCTCTGTTTGATTTTGATTAAAAAAACGATCGGAAGTGCCACTTGAATACTTTTGAAATACCCGAGCTTGTGTCCGCGTTCGATAAAAGCGGCAAAAAAAGAAATAAGACCGTGTTTCGTGTCGGAAATGTCGAATTCGGGCGTGATTTCCCGATCATAGCCGGCCCGTGCAGCGTCGAAAGCAGAGAGCAGATATTCGAATCCGCCCGCGCCGTGAAAGCGGCGGGCGCATCACTCCTGCGCGGCGGTGCATTCAAACCGCGGACATCGCCCTATTCCTTCCGCGGGCTTGGCGGCGAGGCACTTGCCTACCTTGCCGATGCGGGCAGGGAATACGGCCTGCCTGTTGTGACCGAGGCGGTGGACACGCGCGATGTCGAGCTTATCGCCCGTTACGCCGATGTGATACAGATCGGCTCACGCAATATGCATAACCATCCGCTTCTTGAAGAGGCGGGCAAAACCGGGCTTCCCGTGCTGATAAAGCGCGGCATGGATGCAACCGCGGAGGAATGGCTCTGCTGCGCGGAATATGTCATGAACACCGGCAACGGCAAGGTGATACTCTGCGAACGCGGCATAAGAACCTTCGAAACACTAACCCGCAATACACTTGATCTTTCCGCCGTCGCCGCGGCAAAGGAACTGACACATCTTCCCGTGATAGTTGATCCTTCCCACGCAACGGGCCGACGCACGCTTGTCCGTCCGATGGCGCTTGCCGCCGTGATGGCCGGCTGCGACGGACTGGAAATAGAGGTGCACCCGGAGCCCGAACGCGCGCTTTCGGATTCCGCACAGCAGCTTTCGCCGTCGGAATTTTCCGCCCTGTGCGCCGATATCGATGCCGCGGTGCGGTTCAGAGGTTCGCTGTGAAGACCGTTAATGTCCCCGTCGGGAAGGGGTACTGCGTATATATCGGCGGCGGCATCTCCGCCGAACTTGCCGCACTGCTTCCCGCCGTACCGGAAAAGGCGCTTGTTGTAAGCGAAGCAAAAGCATACGGCATCTGCGGAGAGCGCGTATGCGCCTCGCTGCGCGGTGCCGGGTGTGAGGTTTATACATATCTTGTCCCGGGCGGAGAAGCCGCAAAGAGCTTTGAATACCTTGAAAAAATACTCATATCCGCCGCAGGGGCGGGGCTTGCGCGGGACGGGCTTTTCGTTTCCGTCGGCGGCGGATCGGTAAGCGATATCACCGGGCTTGCCGCCTCGCTTTATATGCGCGGAACACCGTTTGCCGCAGTGCCGACAACGCTGCTTGCCGCGGCGGATGCTTCCGTCGGCGGAAAGAACGCGCTCGATATCCCGGGCGGGAAAAACCTTGTCGGTACGGTATATCAGCCCTGCGTTGTCGTGTGCGATACCGACGCCGTTACATCCGATATGCAGTCTGCGTTTTACCCCGGTATGTCGGAGGCGATCAAGCACGGAGTAATATCCGGCGGCGCGCTTTTTGAAAGCATCAAAAGCGGCGGCTTTGCTGATGATATCCCCTCGTTTATCGCCGCCAATGTCGAGCTGAAGGCAAAATATGTTGCCGCGGATGAAAAGGACAGCGGCGTGCGCCGCGTGCTGAACTTCGGACATACCGTCGGCCATGCCGTCGAAGCGGCAAGCGGCTATACCGTTGCGCACGGTGCTTCCGTTGCGGTCGGTATGTATACGGAAACGCTTCTTGCCGAGCATATCGGTATATGCCCGCGCGGCACTGCCGAGGAAATCTCCGCTCTTTCGCGGCGGTATAATGTATTTCCGCCGCTGCCGTCACATTCCGAAATTCTCGAAGCCATGTCGCACGATAAAAAGTTCACCGGCGGAAGGCGGGTTTTCGCGCTTCCGGAGCGTATCGGCAGCGTTGTCCTGCGCGATATCGGCGAGGATGAACTGAGCGCCTTTTTTGCGCTGATATAACATTTAATATTAAAAAACCGCGGCAGTTGCCGCGGTTTTCTTTTGTGCTTTTGTGCTTACAGGTGCTTTGCGATAATGCTTTCGAATTCGCTCCTGCGGTTTTCCATATCCGCAACAAGCTTTATCTGTGTGCGTGCGCGGTCGAGGTTCTGCCCCGGGCGCGTGGTGCGGAAGTAGGTGTCGCCCTCGAGATAATCCGTAAGGAAACGCATGCCGCATTCGAGCGTCATCATTATGGCACCGTCGTGCAGACAGCGGGCTTCTTCCTCGGTGATGCTCGAGCGCACCTCGGAAAGGAATCCGGCGGTGTATTCCTCATAAAGCGCCGGAACGCAGTATACCTTTTCAAGGTCTGTTTCGTCCTCCGCAGCGGAGGATGCACCGAAGCGGATGCTGTCGCCGTAATCGTAAAGCATGGAGCCGGGCATAACGGTGTCCAGGTCGATAACGCAGATGCCCTTTCCCGTTTTATCGTCGATCATCACGTTGTTCAGCTTTGTGTCGTTGTGTGTCACGCGGGTCGGGATCCTGCCGTCGGCAAGGCGGGAGGTTATCTTGTCGCAATATCCGCCGCGGGCAAGGAAAAATTCCACCTCGGGCAGACAATCCTTTTTTCTCCCTATGACATCGGCATTTACCGCGCGTTCGAAGTTGGAAAAACGCACCGGTGTGTTGTGGAAATCCTTTATTGTTTCGTAAAGCGTTTTTGCATCGTAATCGGCAAGCAGGTTCTGAAAACGCCCGAATGCCTTTGCGGATTCGCCGAACATGCCTTCCTTTACCGCCTTGCTGTAACAGGTGGCACCGGTGATGTAAAGGTACATACGGTATTTGCCGCTCCCGTCGGAGTAAAGATAATCACCGTCTTCGGTTTTCAGAAGCGTGAGCGTTTCGCGGTCGGGATCGCCGCCGTAGGCGGTTATCTTTTTGCGAAGGAACTCCGTCACGCCGGAAATGTTGCATATGAGCTTTTCGGCGTCCGTGAAGATAGAGGTGTTCACACGCTGAAGTATGTAATCGCGCTTTTCGCCGGATATGCGGTATGTTGTGTTGATATGCCCGGTGGGGATCATTTCGATCCCGGTGACTTTTTCGCTTCCGATGAATTTGCCGCAGACGGCGGCAATCTGTTTTTCGTTCATTTCCAAAGTTCCTCCGGGTATACTCCGTTTTCTATAAGCGAACGTACATGGTTCACGACACTTTCTCTGTCCTCATGGTATGTGACACCGAACCATTTTGCCTTTGTGAGCAGCACTTTTGCGGCAACGCCTTTTTTGCTCATGTAATACTTTACGGCATCGGGAAGGTAGTATTCCTTTTTCGTTTCGTCTCCGCCGGATTCAAGGAAGCGTACAAAGCCCTCCTCCGCAGCGGCAAAGAAATCCGCTGGCAGCCCCCAGCAGTTCATCGAAACAACGGCGTTTTCGGATATCGGATTCCACACATCGTTTTCAAAATAAGCGGTGGTGCCGTCCTCAATTCGCTTTATCTTTGTGCGTTCGGTAATGTCGGTAAGCCTGCTCTGCTCGTCCGTGCGGCATTCCCCGCGGGAAACGGTGCCGTTCTCGGTGAGCGTGTTTTTAAGAATGAAGCCTGCCATGCAAAGCGGCAAATCGGGGTTGCCCCTCATGTAGTCGGCAATGACGGAAAAACTCTCTCTTCCGTAAAAATCATCGGCGTTCACGGCGGCGAACGGCTCGTTTATCAGGCCCTTTGCGGAAAGAACCGCATGCGCGGTACCCCACTGCTTCGTGCGCCCCTTCGGCACGGCATAGCCCTGCGGAAGGTTGTCTATCGCCTGGAAGCAGTAATCGACCTTTATCTTTTCGCCGATCCTGTTGCCGACCGTTTCGCGGAACAGATCAAGGTTTTCTTCCTTAATAACAAAGACAACTCTGTCAAATCCCGCCGCTTTCGCGTCGTAAACGGTGTAATCAAGGATGAATTCGCCGTGCGGTCCGATCGGGTCGAGCTGCTTCAGTCCGCCGTAGCGGCTGCCCATTCCGGCAGCCATAACAAGTAGTGTCATATATTTCTCCGTGTCTTTGTATTTGGTTATCTTCGTATTATACTGTCTTTTGCTCCTTTTGTAAATATGTTTTCGGAACTTTTTCCGCGCAGCACACTTTTTTCGGAAGCGGTTGTTGACAATGCGTTGCATCTGAATTATAATATCGGCGGATTAAAACAATACTTCGTATATCGGAGGAACGTATATGGAACAGAATGCCAGAAGCGTCAAGGTCGGAGTTATCGGCCTCGGCGCGCGCGGACTCGGGCTTGTCAACACAGTCTTTCTTCCCATGTGGGAACACGGGCTTATGGAAATAACCGCCGTCTGCGATTATTATGAGGATCGCGCCGCGGAGGGCGAAAAGGCGGTTTTCGAAAAAACGGGCAAGCACCCGCTTTGCACCACCGATTGGCACGAGGTCATAGACTGCCCCGATGTGGAGGCCGTACTTGTGCTTTCCGCGTGGGAATCGCATATCGAAATGTGCATCGCCGCAATGCGCGCGGGCAAGCGTGTCGGCACGGAGGTAGGCTGCGCTTATAATATAGATGATTGCTTCCGCCTTGTTCATGCATATGAGGAAACCGGAATCCACTGCATGATGCTCGAAAACTGCTGCTACGGCAGGCGTGAACTTATGGTTCTCAATATGGTCCGCAAGGGGCTGCTCGGCAACGTGGTGCATTGCAGCGGCGGCTATATGCACGACCTGCGTGAGGAAATAGTCAACGGCGATGTGAACCGTCACTACCGTCAGCGCAACTATATGCTCCGCAACTGTGAGAATTATCCCACGCATGAGCTCGGCCCGATAATGCAGGTCATGGATATAAACCACGGCAACCGCATGGTCGTGCTCAATTCGGTTGCGAGCTGCTCGAAGGGGCTTCATGAATACGCCGCGGAGCATCGCGGTGCGGATCATCCGCTCAGCAACTGCACGTATGCGCAGGGCGATGTCGTCACAACGACCATCCGCTGTGCCGACGGCAGAACGATAGTCATCACGCTCGATACAACGCTTCCGCGTATCTATTCCCGCGGGTTCACCGTCCGCGGAACAAAGGGTATGTATTGCGAGGACGGAGACTATTTCCACTTCGACGGCGAAAGTGAATTCGATACCGTCGCGAAAATCGTCGGCAATGCCGAAAAGTATGCCGAAGAAAACGAGCATCCTATATGGAAGGAATACCGCAAAAACCCCATCGGCGGGCACGACGGTATCGACTGGCTCGTTTATAACGCATTCGTGGAATCTGTGCGCGATGATCTCACCCCGCCGATAGATACCTACGATACAGCCACTCTCATGTCCATCGCCTGCCTGTCCGAACAATCCATTGTCATGGGCGGCGCTCCCGTTGCGATCCCGGATTTCACCTCCGGCAAATGGATCGAACGCAGCGAAAAGGGCGAAGCAAAGCAGGGTTACTACCGCCTTATAAAATAATTTTTTTTGCAAAAAAACGGCTTTCGGGCGGGTGAAGCAAAAGTTTTTTCGCCCGAAAACCGTTGCATTTTCTGCATTTTTCGCCCGGATCAAATTTTCTGCAAAAAAGTGCAAAAAAGGTATTGACAAAGGGCGGGTGATGTGGTAAGATAGT
>CAVLDN010000015.1:0-40894 GCA_963661975.1 bacterium | reverse complement strand
CCTTATCACAAGCGGCTTTTTCAAAAAATCAGGAGATATCTTTTTTAGCACGCCAAGCCAAGAAATCAAAAGACACCCTTTTGGGTGTCTTTTGTGTTTGTGCGCGGAACCGAAATACAATAAGGAATACTGCGTAAATAAATGTAAAAAGGACCGGAGCGCTTTCGCTGTTCCGATCCTTTTATCGTCTGTTGTCTATATCCGTGTCCGTCAATTCTCTTATCATTGCTTTTCACCGCATGGGGCCATTTATCGCCCCGCTGCGCGAAGTAATGCATCTGCGCACGGGCAAGCCGTTTATTGAACTGCCATGCGGCTTTACGGAGAGATTATCAAATTCCTCTCGAAAACTCGCAACCGCAGAATTGCTGGCGATAAAGCCCGTATTCTTTCGAAAGCACTATCGAACGCTGATATCCGCCGCGCTTCTTGAAATCGGATGGCAGGTAGGCAACGCCGCTCCGCCCCGATTCCGCCGCCGCAAGCTCGTTTATCAGTCGTGCGTTTTTGTGCGGACTCACCGTCAATGTCGTGGCAAAAAGCGGAAACCCGTGCGCCGCAGCGTAATCCGCGGTGCGGGCAAGCCGCAGGGTAAAGCATTTGCCGCAGCGCCGCCCGCCCTCCGGCTCGTCTTCGAAACCGCTTGCCGCCGCAAGGTACATATCCGGCGCAAATCCGTCGTCAACGATACGAACACCTTTGCAGAAGGGCGCGTTCCCGCACAGCTTATAAAGCTGCTCGAGCCGCAGATCGTATTCCGCACGGTCGGTTATGTTCGGGTTGCAGTAAAAAACGGTGATGTCGAAATATTCCGTAAGATATTCCAGCACATAGGAGGAGCACGGCGCGCAGCAGGCGTGAAGCAAAAGCTTTTCCCGCCTGTCTTCCGCCGAGAGCAGGGAAATGATCCTGTCCGTCTCCGCCTGATAATTTATCGGATTCGTGATTTTCTCCATATTCGGCGTTCGTCAATCCGTTTCATACGGGATTCCGAATTCAATGCACAGGTCGACAAGCGAGTAATCCCCGCGGATGAACCGATGCTCGTCCAAAAAGAGCTGCTGTGTGTCGGTATCGTAATTCACGGAAAGAACGGCGGATTGATCATCGTATATCGTGCCGACATCGCTGCCGTATAAATTAAGGGTTAAGCTGCTCCCGTCGTAATCGTAGGTGCCGTATGAGGAAGGGAAGCCCATTCCGGGTATCGCCCAGCAGGTATCGTCAATAAACGAATATATGTCCTCGAAATTCTCGATCTCCGGGTTGTACTTCACATAATAAACGCCGCTTGCGACAAAGGTGCCGAATTCCGTAAAGGAAATCCTTTCGATGTACAGTTCTTCGTAGGTTATCCCGTCTTCTTCGTATTCGTCCACATAGGCGTTTGTCCATAACGAATCCTGCGCAAAGGTCTTTTCGTCAAGGTCAAAGCAGATATCGTTCCCGTCACGGTAAAGCGTTATCGTCTTGCCGGAATTTTGGAATGTCGCGGTCACCGTATCGCCTTTCACTGAGTAAGTTCCGCTGTCGTATTCGATTGTCCCGTCGGTGTAATCGCATGTCCAATATGTGCCGTTGTAGAAATAACAGCAAAACTCATCATCCGTTCCGCTTGCAGCCGTGTAGATCTGTCTGCTGTACCAAACGTCCGCTTCATCGAATATAACCATCGTCCTTTCGAGCGTGTTTGCACTCCCGTCGTACTCAAGATAAGTGTAAGTCCCTATGCAGTCATCGGCGGTCAGTGCGTCATCCGTGTCGCTCTCTTCCGGTGCTTCGGAGCTGCGTCCGGTGCGCCGGTGTGATGAAGACTCGCTTCGTATATTGCATATAAAGGCCGATACCACCGCGGTGATGATCGCAAGCAGCGCGACAACGCAGACGATGATGATTATCGTCCGCTTGCGGCTTTTCTTTTTGTTGTTCTCCGGGGCCGCTGTGTTCATAAATGTATCCTCCCAAAATTCAATAAAGATTTTATTGTCTTTTTGCTTTTTTGCGCCTTGCGGCAACGAATATCACCGCGCCCGCAGCAGCGGCAATCGGTATTATCACGGCCCACGCGGCGGGGAATCCGTCATCGTTTTTCGCACCGCCTGAAACCGAGTCCGCGCTTTCTTCGCGTATGGATTCACTCTCCGGCACCGTTTCCTTGCCGTAAACGGCTATTTCATCCGTCCAAAGGAATTTTCCCGTCAAAGTATATGATATCCGCACGAACCGCGCCTCTGTTTCGCCGTCCGCCGCAAGCGTGAAGGCGCACATTTTCCATTCTCCGTCGGCGGCACCGTCCGCTTTGCCCGCTTTTCCGAGCAGAGTGAAGTCCTTTCCGTCCGCGGAAATATAAATATCAACATTCGCTTCTTTCGGGTCGGGAATGCCCCAGCCCCCGTTGCCGAAAATGCGTGTCTCGATAAGCTTTATATCGTACACTGCGCCGAGATCAATCGTTATGCTCTGTGCTTCGCCCTTGTAGCAGCCTATTGAGGTATCATCTCCGGCGGTTGCAAGTATGCCGTCCGTCAGCTTGCCGGTGGGCTTTCCGTCCGCACCGGTATCGCTCCATGCGCCGTCATACGCTCCGCCCGTGGGGGTGTAGCTCTTTCCGAGCGCGATGTCGGTGTATGTGACACCGTCAATAATCTTTTGCGAAACACTCGCAATCTCGCCGTCGTACTCCTCTGCAACTGCGCGGTAGGCTTCGCTTTGCAACGCGGCGGCGGTCGCCGCATCCAGCCCGGCGGTGTAGGTGTTTCCGCGCGGGTCGATACCGCAATAGGAATAAAGCCACGTGCAGGCGGCAAGGTAGCTGCCTTCTTTGGAATGATGTCCGCCGTCCTCGGCAAAAAGGTTTATTTCCGGGTGCTCCTCCATGCAGCAGGCAAAGGCAACGGCGGTTTTGCAGGTGCCGACATCGTATTTCTCCGCAAGGCGGGTGTAGGTGTTATAAAACTTCGCCGCACCCTGCACCGTCGTTGAATAGCGCATATAAAGCAGTGGTACTGCGCCGTTTTCCCTTGCAAGCGGAATCAGCGCCGAAAGCGCTTCGTCGCTCTGGGCATAGGATGCCTTCGCGGCATCCTGGAACACTATGTAATCGTATTTCTTTTCGGCAAGCTTTTTGCGGAAGGCTTTGCCGCGTTCGTGGCTTTCGTCCGCGAATTCATAAAGATACGCACTCCCGAAGGTGCAGTATTCGGCTTTTACATCCAGACCCGCCGCGCGGCAGAGCGCCTCGAACTTTATCGGGTTGCCGTTGAAGTATGTCGTGCTGTTGCCGACAAACAGAAACCGCTTTGTCGCTTCGGTCTCCGGCACCGGGTCGCCGCAGGTGATTATCAGCTTTCCCGATGCTTCGTCGAGCTTCGCCGTCATGTCGTATGTCACGGAAACGGTGGCGTTGTAGATCATTATCCCGTCCATGACCTTGCCGTAAAGCGCGGCAAGCCCGCCCGGCGAACGGCTGTCAAACGCGACGGTGAATCCGCCCTCCGGCACTGTGAAGCTCGTCTGCGCGCCGTAATAATCGCTTGTCGTGGGCAGTATGGAGGAACCCGCCTCGTAAAGAACGCCGTCTTTGTCAAAGGTGAGCAGCATTGCGCTCCCGAGTGCGTGGTCGGAAGCGCTCACGGTTTTTGCGGTGTCTCCCGCACGATAGATAACAACTCCGCCGTTGATCGCCTTTGCGTCATAGGCGGTTATTTCAAAGGAATATGCTGCTTTGTCCGCCGCGGCAAAAAAGCAAAATAACGGGAGAATGATCACTAAAACGGTAATGTATGAAACAACCCTTTTCATATCGCTCCTCCGAAATAATATTCATACTTTACTATATCATGTTTGGCGTGCCGTGTCAAAGAAAAATTCATTTTTTCGCCCGCGGGTGATCACTTTTGAAAAAACATTCACTTCGGCTTTGACAATATATCATATTTTCTCAACATATCAAAAAAGCCGCGACGGAATCGGGTCCGCCGCGGCCGGTGCTTTATTCGATTGTTCAATCGCAAACCACCCAGTGGTTTATGCCGCCGTTGGAGTTGCCGAGTATGACGGCGTCGATACTTATGCGGCGAACGGAATTCGGTGCAACGGTGATCTTTATGACCTCACTGCGCTCGTCGATAACGTCGCAGTACGGCCTGCCGTCCGCAACGCGGAACCAAAGCCTGCCGTTCTTCTTCACAAGGAGCGATCTGTCCACCCCCGAGAATATTTCCGCTTCGCTTCCGAAACTGTACGGCCCCGTCAGCGCCCGCGCACACAGAATATCGCCCTGCTCGTCACGCGCCATTGTAAACAGCATACCGTTGTTGCCGCGCTTGAAGAAGGTAAAGGTGCGTTCCTTTTCGCCGATATTCACAAGCGTGAAATTGTCGGTATACTGCACCATCCAGTTGCCGATATTCGCGGGGGAGCCGCTCGAATCGGCGTGCTCGGTGTCGATAAGTACGGGGTTGCCCTCGGTGTCCACACAGTTGAATACCATCATGTCCGTGCCGATAGCCTTGTCGCAGCTGTTGGGATTGAGCGATGTGAGCCAGCAATCGTCGTAAATAACGCGCGGGGAGAGATTGTATTCGTTGTAGGGCTTGTTTTTGGATATATATGCCGGGTCGGCGTATTTCGTGTATTTCACGGGAAGCTTGCCCGCGGGGGTGTTGTCGTCCACGACAAAGGTAATGTTTGATTCTATAAGACCGGCCGTCGGATCATAGCCCTTGTATTGCTTGCTGTAATCGACAGTCTTGCCCGCCTGCTTGCTGAAACGCTCGGTTATAAAGCCCTGCTCGTCCTTCTCGCCCTCAATCTGCTTCGGATCGGTGTAGCAATAAAATGTGCCTGTCACGCTGCCGCCGGAAACATTGAACTTCACCACTGCGTTGGAGCATTTGCCGGGCTGTATCGGCTTGTCCGCCGTGCCGTAAACGCTCGCGTTGCCGTAGGCATCCGCGCTCGTGCCGCCCAGAACATAAATAAATTCGCCCGCCGGGATGGTAAAGGAAACCGGCTCACGCTTTACGGGCGTGTAATCAACATAGTCGCAGCCGATGTATATCGGGTTCACGGCGCCGCCGGCAAGGAAGTAATCCTCCGGCAGCTCAAAACGGTAATTGAAATAATCGCTCCAGGAACGCTGTCCGAGCCATTCGCCGTCGATCTGGAAGCCGAGGTTCGTCACGGTGACGGTGACATCGGTCTCGCCCTCGTTGCGCAGTCTGTAGCCGAAATAGCAGGGCACGCCCGTGCGGTTGGAATGTTCATAGGTGAATATGCAATCACCGGTGAGCCCCTTTGTGCGCAGGATCGCCTTGCCGATATCCTCGCTCGCAAGCATTTCGGGGTTGTTGCTGTAAACATAGGTGCCGCCCGTGCGCTTGGTGTATTCGATGTTTGCGCGGTAAAGGCTGCCGAATTCTATCGTCCGGTCGCCGTTGTCAAATACATTCCTGAACGGCTGCCCGTTTTCGTGATATTCCTTTTCGGCAAAGGAAAGTTCGATAAGCTTTCCTTTTTCGGTTTCGGTCTGTTTCATGTAATATCCTTCCTTTTCAAGCATTTCTTCCTTTTCGGTTTTTACTTCCGTTGAGTCGGATCCCGTTTCCGCGCCCGCGCAGGCGCACAGCAGAACCCCTGCGACAACCGCCGTTATAAGCAGCTTTTCAACCCGAAAATGCATAATACCACCTCCCACCGTATTTCACAACCGTGATATTCCGTTCGTCGGCTTTGCCGTCCGCGGTAATCCTCAATCGAACCTTCGCCGCACGTGTTATTTCGCCCGAATCCGCCTTTTCGGAATACCGTGCGGTTATTTCGGCAAATTCTTCGTCGCCTTCCTCATAATAATTGCAGGCGGCGGTTTCAAGCGTAAAGTTCCCCGCGGAATATATCGATGATGTTGCCGCGCCCGAATAAAGCTTTGCCAGATACCCCGCAAGCTTTTCGGCATCGCCTTCGCCGGAGGGGTACATGAGCCTCGAATTGTATTCGGAGGAAAACTTTGCAATACCTTCGCTGTCGTAAAGCATGGCGGCGCGGGTGTATTCCTCCGCCGCCTCTGCGGCGCTTCCCGCACCGGTGCGGTGTATGTATCGGTAAACGGTAAAGCCCGCCGCGGCAAAAATAATTGCCGCCGCAATACATATCAGCGGCAGTATCACCTTGCGCTTGCCGGGGCGCGTGTCGGTCGCCGTACTGTTCATATACATTCCTCCGTTCGAAAAATGAGTATATCATAAATCTTTCCCGAAATCAAGCACCAAAAAGGCGCCGCACGGAGTTATAATCCCCGCACGGCGCATAAACCGCTATTTTGCGGTGTAAGAACCGATAATTTCGTTTTTCAGGCGTCTGTTGCTTTCGAGATATTCGCGGTATGCCTCCTCTGCCGCGGCAAGCTCGCCCTCGTTCCCGCCGAACCGCGAATGTCTTATAAGCGCGAACAGCAGTGCCGAAAGCTTTTCCTCGCCCTCCAGGCGCATTATTTCCAGTTGAAGCCGTTCGTGCCGCTTCTTTTCGGCATCGCTCTTCGCGCGTTTCAGCAAAAAACCGAATATCGCCGCGAAAACCGTTCCGGATATCCCCGCGGAGGAGATTATAAGCGGAATCAGCTCCGAAATCACCTCAAGCGTCACCATGGCCCGTAGACAATTTCATAAATTCGCCTTGTATAATCGGCTACAGCCCTTGTAATAAGTTCAATCATTCTTTTCATCACCCTTGTTTTCCGAATCCTCTTTTTTTGTCGTTGCCTGCTTTTTGATATTGTTTGCATAAACGCTTGCCGCCGCGCAGAGTATCCCCTGCGTTAAGCCGGCAAATACCGCCGAAAGCGCCTCGCTCATGCCGCCCGGGGTATGAACGGCAAGCTTGTATATCACCGCAAGCACCGTTCCCGCCGCACCGAGAATAAACGGTATGGCGGAATTCCTTATGCGGCTTTTCTTTATAATCACGCCCAGAATATAAAGCACCGGTATCAAAATATAAAGTTCGTTGTCGATATATCCGTTGATGTCTATTTCATTCACCGCCTTTACAAAAGTCTTGTGTCGGTATAGTCGATCCTGCGCGGTCCGGAAGCGCTTTCCTTGTCCTTCTCCTTTTTGTCTCCTCCGCTTTCGGGCAGCGTGTCGAGGAACGCCCGCACCGCTTCGCCGTTAATCGAAAGAACTTCGCAGCATTCCCTGAATTCCGCCTCGCTCACGCATTGCGAATAGATATGCGCAAGCTGACTTTTAAGCGCTTCCTCCCTCGCGGTTTTTCCGGCGGAGTATTCGTCATATCCGCCCTCGCCCGTGAGCCTGCCGTAAATGCGTTCAAGTTCGCTTTGATAATATGCGGGGGCATCGTGTATGATCACTTCCTTGCGCTTGTCGGCCGTGCTCGTTTCGCCGTAGCCGTAGCCGTTCAGCAAAAAGCCGAGCTCCTTTGTGTACTCGTCCGAAAGCCGGTATCTGTTCTGCAGTTCCAAAAGGTATTTGCTCACCCTGTAATGCGCCTCCGCGCCGTCTATCCGCTCCTTGCCGTCCGTAACGCTCGAAACTATCTGCTTTGCCAGCGCGGAAGGGCTCACGGAGGGGGTGTATCCGCTGTCATCGCTGCCGCTTTTGCTCCCGGCGCCGCTTCCCGAGCCGCCGCTCTTTCCGCCGGAACTTTTATTTACGGCGGTGATATAAGCCGCGCTTTCCTTCGCTTCGCTTTCGGCACGCTTGATTTCAAAATCGGCAATGCTCTTTTGCAAAGCATTGCGCTTTTCGGCGATATCGTCCATGCCGCCGATATAATCCTTTTCAAGCTCATAAAGCCTTTCACCGTGCTCCGATTCGAGCTGTGCGCTCCTGCTTTGCGCATCCCGTGCAAGCTCACCGAGCCGGGTGTTGAGCAATGCACTGCCGTTCAGCCGTGCCTGTGCCGCCTCGCCCGAAAAGCCCAGACCGCGGCTTGCCATAAGGTTCATTGTGTTGCGCTCCTCGCGCGCGGCATCCGCGGCGGCTGTCCTGCGGGCTTCGCCGTTATCTTTTTTCAAAGCATCAAGACTCTGCCTGCGGCTCTCTTCAAGCCGTTTTGTCGCCTCCGAATATAGCTGTGTCAATCGGCTTTCACGCTCCGAATAGCCTTCAAGAGACTTGCGCAGCTCCTCAACTGCACTTTGATACGCCATTTCTGTAATTCCTTTCTCTGTTTCTTATTTTCAAACCCATTCCGTGAATATCGCAGTCCCCGCTGCCCGAAACGGTTATCCTTATCCCGAATGTGCCGACACGTCTCAGCATCGGTCTGCATTCCGCACGGAAGCTCCGCTTCGTGCCCGCGGGGTAGGCAAATGTGAGGGTGTTCGCGCCGCTTCCGTTGTCGGGGGTGAATGTCAGCTTCACGGTCACCTCGCCCGAAATGCTCACATCGGCAAAGAACCCCGTTATGTCCGCTCTGCCGCCCGTTCCCGCGGATATGTTCTTCGCCTCCCACACACATTCGGGAACAAAGCCTTCGGCAAAAGTGTCTCCGCTCATGATATATACCGCGCCGCCGGAGGAATATATAAACTCGTTTCCGTAAACGGTGCAGCGGTCAAAGCCCATTTCCGTATAGCTGTACCATGTGCCGCCGGCGTAGTTGTAGACAAAGCAATCATTCCCGTCGGAAAACAGCAGCTCCCGCAGAAACTGCACATCTGCCATCGCGTATTTTCCGCTTTCCGCACTGCCGAAGCAATTTCCGAGCGGTGCGGAAAAACACACTGCGTTCTTTTCGTTCTCAACCGTTGTGGATTCCCACAGGTTATGCTTGCAATATCCCCGGTGAAGGGCTGCCCGGTCTTTATATCCGGGTCCCAATATGTATAGCATACCGCATCGCCGCTCACCGCCGCATCGGTGAGCGAACGGGCAAGCATATCGTCCATCTTGTTTTTCTCCCAGCGCAGCTCGGTCATGCGGTTCAGCCTGTCGGCAGCCGCATCGGCGGATCTCCTGCCGCCGATCGGGCAGGCGAATTTGTAGCGCATCTTCACGCTCGTCTGCATCACGCAGCTTGTGAAATAGCCGATTATGCGCTTGAAAATGTTGAACACCGGTGTCGGAAGCCCGCCGGAATTTATACCCTCCCATTGATCTCCGCGATAAAAGCGCTCATTCGTGTTCACCTTGTTGTAAAGGTCAATCGAGTAATTGAACTCCTTGCCCTTTTCGTAAAGCAGCCACTCATCGGTAAAGGGTAATGCTTTTTCTTTTCTCATTTTGCTCCTTTCAGTAGGTCAGAAATTCGCGGTATCCCCCGTCCGCAGTCCGCTCGTCGAATGCGTATGCGCTCCGGCGCCTTTTTGCGGCGCGGGGGCTTTGCGGCTTCGGAACACGGGACATCACCGCGTATCGCAGCGCTTCGGGTGCGTGGGTGAGCTCGTGCGGGCGGTCGGCGGCATCCTCGCGGGTATGCTCGTCGAATCGTAAAAGCGGCAGACAGCGTATCAGATTTCGGCAGCAATCGGAAATTACAAGCCCCGCGCTCCCGTCCGGGCGGCACTTCATCTGCTCACGCAGGGCGCGCCAGCCGGGTATGCGGTCGTTTTCGGCGCGTATAAGGTGCGTCAGTCCCGCCGCCGTCATGATATCAAACCCGCTTTTCCCCGTCTCTTGTCTGCGGTTCCAAAGGTCGGGCGAGGCGACTGTATAACGGATATACTCGTCATCGGGTGTCATGCCGATGATCGCCTTTGCCGCCTCGGATAACAGCAGGCCGCTTTTGTAAAGCTCGCGGTAAACATATATCTTCCCGTGCGTGTCGCAGGCGCACCAGAGGCAGCAGGTCATATCCAGACCGTAATCGAGCGCACGGAACCTTGTCACCCCGTTTTGCGGCTGCAATGCGGATGAGGTATGCTTTTCGGGGTTAAATTCGGGGAAGAACGCTCCCTCGAAGGCATTCCAATCACCGTACAGCATCGCCCTCCGCCGCGCGGGCGGCAGGTTCATCAGCGTTTTAACATATCCGGGATCGTTTTCCGTCAGATATTTGTTGTCGAAAACAAGGCTTTTGATAAAGACATAGTCGTCCGGATCCTCGCTCCCGCGGTAATCACGGTCTATAAACAGCCTCTTCACCCAGTCGTGCCCGACACCGCCGGGATTGCAGGTGAAGTACATCCGCGGGCGGAACGCCTGCTTCATTTGTCCGCTCATGCGGTTGCTTTCCGTCAGCGCATTGAACTGAAACTCGGTGAAGTGTGTCGCCTCCTCCATTCCGATCACCTCGTACGCCTGCCCCTGAAATTGCAGCACGTCGCTTTCGCTGTCGCAATAGCCGAGCTTTATCCTGCTGCCGTTGCCGAATCGGAACTCCCTCTCACCGGCAATATAGGTCGCCGCACCTTTGAGCAACGCCGACATCGGTATCAGGTGGTTTTCGCGCAGCTCGGCAAGCGTTCGCCGAAGCAGAAGTATCTGTATCCCGCCGTAATTCAGCGCAAGCAGTATCAGCTTCACCCTCATCGCCCAGCTCTTTCCGCCGCCGCGTGCTCCTCCGTAGGCGGTGTATTTCGCCGTCGATTCGAAAAAAGCCCTTTGCTTCGGGTTTGGCTCTATGACAATATCCTTCACTTCGCCCAGTCCGCCGCCTTGCCGGTGAATATTATCGGTTCGCCGCTTTCGGCTGCTTCCGGCTTGTCCAGATACCCGTGGTTGTTTTTCAAATCAAACGAAAGCACCGCCGCGGGTATCTTTCCGCAGAACGCAAGCTGCTTTTTGATCTTCGCGATGCGGTTCCGCGCAAATCTGACCGAACGCCCGTACTTTTCGTCGCTCGTCAGTCGTATAAGCTCGTCGCGTGTCATGCACAGAAAATCCGCAAGCGATTCGATATCCGCCACTTCGCCGCTTTCCGCCAGGTGCCTGTCGAAGTAATCGTCTATCATGTCGTCAAGCTGCTTTACGCTCTTAAAGCCCTTGCGCCGCTTTGTGCCGCGTGCCTTTCGTTTTGTACCCTTCACGCTCGCTTTGTTTTTTTCTTCGGTCGCCGTTGCACCGTCGCCTCCTTTCGTGTTCGCCTTGCCTTTCGCATCCGACGCAAAAATTGTATCACCCCGCATACTGAATTTCATCCCGTCTTTTTCGGCGCGTTTTCCGAATAAAATCCCGCAAAAATCCCACTCGGCGCCGATTTTACCTCGTTTTACGCCGCACGTGTTTACATTACTTCAAAAATATGGTATAAAAAGGTATAAAGATTGTATGTCGGAGGTGCAATATGATCTACTGCGTAGAGGATGATATAAGCATCCGTGATCTGATGATATACACATTGAAAATGGCGGGTTTTGAGGCAAAGGGCTTTTCCGGATCGGTCGCGTTTTATTCGGCGCTTGAAGCCGAACGCCCGGAGCTCGTCATACTCGATATAATGCTTCCGGGGGAGGACGGGATATCCGTTCTGCGCCGTCTTCGCGCGGACAAGCGGTTTTCCTCGCTTCCGGTCATCATGGCAACGGCGCGGAATTCGGAATACGATAAAGTCATCGGGCTTGATCTCGGCGCGGACGATTATCTCTCAAAGCCCTTCGGAATGCTCGAAATGGTTTCCCGCATCAAGGCGGTTCTCCGCCGTTCCGGCTCAAAGGAAGCACCGGGCGAGGTACTGCATATCGCCGATGTCAGCCTCGATACGGACAAGCACACCGTTTCCGTCGCCGGAAGGGAAGTTGCGCTCACATTGAAGGAATACGATCTCTTAAAGCTCTTCCTTGAAAATCCGGGGAGTGTTTTCACGCGGGAACAGCTTCTTTCGGTCGTTTGGGGCACCGATTTCATCGGCGAAACCCGCACCGTGGATGTCCATATCGGAACTCTGCGCACAAAGCTCGGCTCCGCCGGCGATCATATCCGCACCGTGCGCGGCGTGGGCTACAAGCTCGGTGGCAATGTATGAGAAAAAGTATATTCCGCTATGTTCTTGCGGCTTCGGTCGCGATAACCCTCATTTCGTTTCTGCTTATCGTCTATGTCGCATACGGCTATTTTTCGGGCGTTCTGCGCGATCATCTGCGCGAGGAGGTAGAGCTTGCCGCCCGCGGCGTGGAAATGTGCGGCGAGGATTATCTGAATAAATTTTCGGATAAATATCTCCGCTTCACCTGGATCGAAAGCGACGGCACCGTGATTTTTGACAGCGAAGCCGGCACCGACAGTATGGGAAATCACCTCTCCCGCGAGGAGGTATCCCAAGCCGCCGAAAAAGGCTACGGCGAAAGTGCGCGGTATTCCGAAACACTCTCCGAAAAGCGGCTTTATTCGGCCATGCGCCTTTCAGACGGAAGCATATTGCGCATATCCGGCTCGCAAAAAACGCAGCTTTACCTCATGTTCGGCTTTCTTTTGCCGATGCTGCTCATAGTCGTTTTCGCTTTTCTGATGTCGTTCTTCCTTGCCACGAAAATAGCAAAAAGGCTTGTCAAGCCGATAAACGATATCGACCCCGACAAACCGACAAAATATATAGGCAAAAGAGAATATGCCGAAATCGAACCGCTTTTGAAACGCATGGAGGCTCAGCGCCTGCAAATAAAAGCCGATTCCGCCGAGCTGGAAAAAACCTCGCTCATACGGCAGGAATTTACCGCAAATGTATCGCACGAGCTTAAAACGCCGCTCCACGCCATCGCCGGCTATGCCGAACTGATAGAAAACGGCATGGTGAGTGAAAACGACATCCGGCCCTTTGCCGGCAAGATCCGTGCGGAGGCGGCTCGCATGACAAAGCTCGTTTCGGATATTATCGAGCTTTCCAAACTCGATTCGGGCGCCGTAGGAACCCGGCGCGAGAGTGTCGATCTTTACCGCATTGCCGAAAACGCGGTCGACAGTCTTGAATATACCGCATCGCAATCCGGCATAAACATCACTCTTTCGGGTACTTCGGCTGTCATCAACGGTTTCCCGCAGGTGCTTTACAGTATCGTCTACAACCTTTGTGACAACGCCGTGAAGTACAACAAATTCGGCGGAAGCGTTGCCGTCAGGGTCTCCGATTCGGGCGAAAGCGTCACCGTCGGTGTCAGGGACAGCGGCATCGGTATTCCGCAGGCGGATATCGACCGTATTTTCGAACGCTTCTACCGCGTGGATAAAAGCCATTCGAGTGAGGTCGGAGGTACCGGCCTCGGGCTTTCCATCGTGAAGCATGGCGCATTGATCCATAACGCAGGTATAAATGTCGAAAGCACAGAGGGTGTCGGTTCGGAATTTACCGTGACCTTTCCAAAATAAAAAATGCCGTAAGGAGTTTGTTCCTTACGGCATTTTCGTGCGGTTATGCAAGTATTTCCGCGATGATCTCGTTCGAAACGCGGAATCCCTTTTCGTTCAGCACAAGCCTCCCGGCCGAAAATGTTCCGTATCCCAGCGCGGCTATTCGCTTTGCGGCGGGGTATGCGGTCTGCGGTACCTCCGCGCCGTCCGCCGTGCGCAGCATAAGCATTATATGCTCCTCCGCACGCTGTGCGTCTGTAAGCTCGGCTGCGATGCCGAAGTCCGTCGCCGCGAAAAGCCCCGCGGGGGCTTTTTCAATGTATTCCCGCACATCCGCCGTGCAGGAAAACCTCCGTCCGCGGTAAAATGAATGTGCCGCCGCGCCGAAGCCGAAATAATCCCCGCCGAGCCAATAATTCATATTGTGCCGCGAACGAAAGCCCGGCTTTGCGTATGAGGATATCTCGTAATGCTCGTAGCCGTGAGCCTTTGCCTCGCGGCAGATAAGGCCGTATTCGGCTTCCTCGGCGTCCTCGTCGGGAAATTGCAGTTCTGCGCCTGCCGCGTAAAGCGGCGTTCCCGGCTCAACTTGCAGCGAATATGCGGATATATGATCGGTTTCGAGCGAAAGAATGCCCGCAAGCGATTCACGGAAGCGTTCGCCGTTCCACGGGAGGGCGAATATCATATCCGCGCTTATGTTTCCGAACCCGGCATCCCGCGCCTGCTCAATGCAAAGGCGGGCATCCGCAAAGCCGTGCACTCGCCCGAGCTTTGCAAGCGTATCGTCGTCAGCGGACTGAACACCCACGGAAAGCCGGTTGAACCCCGCGGCGTAAAGCTCGCGCAGACCGTCGCCCGAAATGCTTTTCGGGTTGACCTCCGCCGTTATCTCGCACCCCTGCGGGAGCGAAAACCTCTTTGCAATCAGTTCGAGTATCGCGGCAAGCCGCCGCGTTCCGATCACGGGCGGTGTCCCGCCGCCGAAATACACGGTGCGTATCGGTGTTCCCGACGGAAACTTCTTTATCTGTCCGCAAAGCGCTTCAAAGTATGCCTGCTTCAGCCCCTCATCCGCTTCGGGCAGGGAAGTAAAGGCGCAGTAAACGCACTTCTTTATGCAAAAAGGAATGTGAATATAAAGCGATACCGCATCATTCGTCATCGTATTTGAGAACCGCCATAAACGCTTCCTGCGGCACCTCCACCGTGCCGAGTGTGCGCATACGCTTCTTGCCTTCCTTCTGCTTTTCGAGCAGCTTCTTTTTACGCGTTATGTCGCCGCCGTAGCATTTCGCAAGAACATCCTTGCGCAGTGCTTTTACCGTCTCTCGTGCGATGATCTTTCCGCCGACGGCGGCCTGCACGGGTATCTCGAAGAGCTGTCTGGGAATATTGTCGCGCAGTTTTTCGCATATCCGCCTTGCGCGGGCGTATGCGCGGTCGGAATGAACAATAAATGAGAGCGCATCCACTATCTCGCCGTTAAGAAGTATATCCAGCTTGGAGAGCCTGCTCGGGCGGTATTCGCTGAACTCGTAATCGAGCGAAGCATAACCCTTGCTGCGCGATTTGAGCAGGTCGAAGAAATCGTATATTATCTCGTTCAGCGGCATCATATAGTGCAGCTCGGCACGGTTCGTGTCGATGTACTTCATGTCGATATATTCGCCGCGCCTGTCGGTGCAAAGCTGCATTATCGTGCCGACATATTCGCTCGGCGTGATAATTGTCGCCTTGACATACGGCTCGCACGCCTCCGCGATGGCCGCGGGGTCGGGGTAGTTGGTCGGGTTGTCGATATAAACCGTCTCGCCGTTCGTTTTGGTTATCTTGTAAATAACGCTCGGCGCCGTGGTTACAAGGTCAAGCATGAACTCGCGCTCCAAACGCTCCTCGGATATCTCCATGTGCAGCAAGCCGAGGAAGCCGCATCTGAAGCCGAACCCCAGTGCTACGGATGTTTCCAATTCGTAGGTGAATGAGGAATCGTTCAGCGCAAGCTTATCAAGCGCATCTTTAAGATCGCCGTATTTGGAGCCGTCGGCGGGGTATATACCCGCAAAAACCATCGGCTGTATCTTTTTGAATCCGGGCAGCGGGCTTTCGGCAGGCCGGTCGCAAAGCGTGACCGTGTCGCCCACGGTCGTGTCGGCAATGCTCTTTATGCTTGCGGTGAAGTAACCGACTTCACCTGCGCGGAGAGTATCGCACTTGTCAAGCGAAAACGCGGAAAGGGTGCCCAGCTCAACGACCTCAAACTCCGCTCCGGTGTGCATCATGCGGACTCTGTCGCCGACGGATATGCTCCCGCTCATAACGCGCATATAAACAATAACGCCCTTGTAGGAATCATAATAGCTGTCGAAAACAAGCGCCTTCAGCGGGGCTCCGGCATCGCCCTTCGGGTGCGGGACCTCGCGCACGATATATTCAAGCACGCTTTGGATGTTAGTCCCCATCTTTGCGCTTATGCAGGGCGCCTCGTCGGCGGGTATGCCGATGATATCCTCTATCTCGTGCCTGGTCATTTCCGGGTCGGCACTCGGCAGGTCGATCTTGTTTATAACCGGAAGTATCGCAAGATCGTGGTCAACCGCAAGGTAGGCATTTGCAAGCGTCTGCGCCTGGATACCCTGTGTCGCATCCACGATAAGCACCGCGCCCTCGCAGGCGGAAAGTGAACGCGATACCTCATAACCGAAGTCGACATGGCCCGGCGTGTCGATAAGATTGAGTATATACTCGTTGCCGTCGAGCGCCTTGTAATTGAACCGTACGGCACGCGCCTTGATGGTTATCCCGCGTTCGCGTTCAAGCTCCATGCTGTCGAGCATCTGCTCCTCGATGCGGCGCTTTTCAACAGCCCCGGTGAACTCAAGCAGCCTGTCGGCAAGGGTGCTTTTGCCGTGGTCGATATGTGCGATTATAGAAAAATTGCGTATTCTTTCAATGTAATCCATTTGTTTCATCCGTTCAAAAGAAGGGCGATGATATATTCATCGCCCCTTTTATTGTTGAAAGTCTTATTTGGAAGCCTTTTTCTTTTCGCGCGGTTTGATAACCTTGGAAAGCGCTTCCCAAAGCATACCGGAAACGAATACGGAGGAGAAAAGACCTGCAACGATACCGACAATAAGCGGAAGTGCAAAGTTGCGGATCGATTCAACACCGAGAATGTATACCATGCCGATGGTGAACAGCGTGGTAAGAGTGGTGTTCAAGCTTCTGCCGAGCGTTTCGTGAATGCCCTTGTTGACGACCTCTCCGAAGGAAACATCGCCCATCTTGACCTTGTTTTCACGGATACGGTCGAATATGATTATCGTTGCGTTGATTGAATAACCGAGTATCGTGAGCAGCGCTGCGATAATGTTGGAGTTTATCGGGATCTGAAGCAGGGAATATACCGTTATCATGACAAACAGATCGTGGATAAGGCAGCACACTGCGGCGATGCCGGATGCAAGGTCGAATCTGAACCAGATATAAACAAGCATGAGAACGACTGCGATGCCCACGGCAAGAAGACCTTTTCTTGTGAGGCTCGTGCCGATTGTCGGCTTGACAACGGTGATCTGCTTGTTACTGATATCGGCATTTTCGTACTTGGCGGCGATAGCATCAAGCAGCTTGTCCTGCTGTGCGGTTTCGAGCGCCTTCGTGCCGGTGCGGATTATCGCGATATCCTCATCCGCAGTGGACTGCGTGGTGGAGGAAACATATTCGTGTCCGAGCTCGCGTTCGATGATATCGTTGATGTCATCGCAGATCTCGGGAGTGACGGTCTGACCTAATCCGAGCTGAATTTCGGTACCGCCGGAAAAGTCGATATCGATGTTGAAGCCGCGTATAAAGAAGGACAGAAGCCCGATAACAAGCACGGCCGCGAGGATGATGAGAGTAACTTTTCTGTTTTTGATGAAATGGAACTTAGTCATTGTTTACTCTCCTTCCCAACGATCTGTATTTTTTGGTGTCGCTGATGCCCATGCCTATGCAGAGATTAAGAAGCAGTCTTGTGACAACGAGCGCCGTGAAGAGGGAAAGGACAACACCGATAAAGAGTGTCGTTGCGAAGCCCTTGATAGTGCCGGAGCCGAGGAAGTAAAGCACGCCGCAGGCAATGACAGTTGTGACGTTGGAGTCGAGTATCGCGGCAAACGCTCTGCGGAAGCCGCTCTTGAGTGCGGCCTTGGCGGATTTGCCGACATCTATTTCTTCCTTGATGCGCTCGAATATGACAACGTTTGCGTCAACAGCCATACCGATGGAAAGCACGATGCCCGCGATACCCGCAAGGGTAAGGTTTGCCTGTGTTGCGATAAGAACAAGCCCGAAAATACCGGTATAAGCGCAGAGAGCTATGGAAGCCATAACGCCGCAGAGCTTGTAGTAAACGCACATGAAGATAATGACAAGTGCCAAACCGATTGCACCTGCGATAAGCGCACGGGAGAGGGAGTTCTGACCGAGCGTCGCGCCGACAGTGCGCTGTTCCTCAACGGAAAGAGTATATTTGAGTGCGCCGGCGTTGATGTTGTTTGCAAGCACGGTCGCGGATTCCTGGTCGAAGTTGCCTTCAATAACCGCCTGCCCGCCGGTGATACCTTCGGCGGCAAATTCGGAATCGACACTCGGGTAGGAAAGAAGGGTATCATCCATGTAGATGTAAAGAGGTGTGCCGTTGATCGCCGCCTTCTTGGTGGCTTCGGCAAACTTCTTTTCGCCGCTAGCGTTGAACTTGAGCTGAACGACATAGCCCGTGGAGGAGCTGCTCGTGGAGCTTACGCCCACATTGGCCGATTCTACATCCTTGCCTTCAAGCTCAATGTTGTCGTCGCTCGAGGTGCCTTCGCTGCTGCGGAAGGTAAGACGTGCCGTCTTCATGATGCCGTCGATAACCTCGTTGGGATCATCGACATCGGGTATCTCGATGGATATCATATCGTCGCCGACAAGGTAAGCAAGCGCTTCGGTAAGCCCCTGCCCGTCAAGACGGGTACGCATGACGGAAAGTACGGATTCCATACCGGTGGAGAGCGCATCTCCCGTGTCGGTCGTCTGTGCGCGATAGGTTACGATCGAGCCGCCTGCCAGGTCAAGCCCGAGACGGATTGTCCCGTCGTGGAAAATTCCGTTAAGCTGCGTGTCATTGTTTATGTAAACGCCGCAAACGGTAAGTGCGCATACAAGCACTATCGCAAGCAGGACGAGAACGAAGCGCGACACATACGCAGCGCGTGATTGGTTCATTTGCCAAATACCTCCGGATTTATTTCTAACACTTCAATTATACATTCAAAGGGAAAATAAGTCAAGCATTTTTTGTCCGATAATACCGCATTTCGGGTATGCGGTATCCCCGCGGCAGCGAAAGCACAATACCTGCGGTGCAAAAGCGGGTTCAGCGGATGAAATTCAAGATCTTTTTCTCCACTCCGATCTCGATATCGGTGACGGTCCCGCCGTATTCGCCGTCGAGCGTCCACGCCTGACCGCTCTCAAACTCAAAATGCACGCGGCTGACCTTGCGGTGTATGAAGGGATCGTCGGTCACGGATTTAGTGATAATCTTGTTTATCATTGTGGTGCTTGCGATAATGTTTTTCGGCGCAGGGACAAGTATCAGCTCGAATATGCCGTCGTCAAAGCTCACATAGCCCTCCGGCAGCTTGAACACGCCGCCCGCCCGCAGCGAATTGGAAACCGATATGAGTATGAATTCGCCATCTATGATCTCGTCGCCCGTATCGACGCGGCAGCGCGTGCGGTGGTTGGAAGTCAGCGATGAAACGCTGTGCAGTATATACGCGTTGTGACCGAGCAGATTCTTCACCTGCTGCGGGGTTTCATATGAGGTGTCGGCAAATATTCCCGTGCAGGCGATATAAACGAACCGGCTGTCGCCGAAAACGCCGATGTCGATCGGTGCCGGTTCGTGTTCGAGTATCCTGTTGCAGGCAGCAAGCACACGCACCGGAATCCCGAGCGAGGCGGCAAAATCGTTCGTGGAGCCGAGCGGGATATAACCAAGCGCAGTCGAAAGACCGCTTTTAACGATACCGGATGCGACATGGTTCAAAGTACCGTCGCCCCCGGCGGCGATTATCAGCTCGTAATTCCCGCCCTCCGCCGCGATAAGCTTTTCGGTTTCACCGGAGGGCATCGTGGGCACGACAGTCACTCTGCATCCGCCCGCGGTGAGTTTTTCAACTATATCAAACAGTTTTTTTCTTCCGTGTTCCTTGCCGGAAACGGGGTTTATAAGAAGCAGTGTGTTACCTTTCATTTTTAAGCTCGCTCCATTTGAAAATACCGCGTTCGGTGATAAATCCGGTGATAAGCTCCGCCGGTGTGATATCGAATGCGGGGTTGTAAATGCGGGTATCCGGGTGCGTGATGTTTTCCGCAAAAAATCCGTGTGAAACTTCGTCGCCCGGGCGACGCTCGATAATTATATCGGCACCGCATTCCGCTGCGGGATCAAATGCCGAAAAAGGTGCGCATATATAAAACGGGATATTGTAATGCTTTGCGATAATTGCAAGCGCAAGCGTACCGATCTCGTTTGCCGCGTCGCCGTTTGCGGCTATCCTGTCCGCACCGACAAGTATTATATCAACCTTTCCGGCCGAAATTGCGGATGCGGCGGCGCCGTCACATTCGAGCGTAACGGGTATTCCCGCTTCCGCAAGCTCAAAGGCGGTCAGCCTGGCGCCCTGCAGAAGCGGGCGTGTTTCATCGGCAAGAACACTCACCTTTTTGCCTTTTTCCGCCGCGATATATACCGGCGCAAGCGCCGTGCCGTAGCGCACCGCGGCAAGCGAGCCCGCGTTGCCGTGCGTGAGTATGCACGCGCCGTCCTTTATAAGCGGTTCGCCGTATTCGCCGATGGCGCGGCAGGCGGCGATATTCTCGTTGTATATCGCAAGGGCTTCGTCTTTAAGCGCGGCCTTTATCGCGGAAATGCCCTGCGCCGCAGCGGATTCCGCGCGGTAAATCATTCTTTCGGCGGCATTTCTCAGATTCACCGCCGACGGCCGTGCGGCGGCAAGATATTCCGCATTTTTGCGCAGCGAATACATAAAGCCCTTCGTTGTCGTATCCTCAAACCGTGCCGCGGCGGCGTATATGCCTGTTGCGGCAGCCACGCCGGTCGCCGGTGCGCCGCGTATCGCAAGCCGCTTTATGATCTCGTAAAGCTCTATGCAATCGCAGCAGGCGCGTATTTCGAGCCTGCCCGGAAGCAGTGTTTGGTCAATATACATCAAAAGGTCCTTTTCGGTGTCGAGCCAAACCGTATCACGCATATTCCGCACCACCCGCAAATTTTTCTTTATTATATCACACGGAATTTTATATTGCAATATTTTTCCCGATGTGCTAAACTCCGTAGGTGAACAAAATCACCGTGCAAGAAAGGCAATTATATGAAAACAACAGGTCTGTGCAACCCCCGGCAAAGCGAATACGGCTTTGATATCAATACCTTCAGGCCGATAGAAGCTCTCTCCGCCGCTCCGGCAGAGGAGGACGGCTTTATCTATGCCGATTCCCGAATTGCTCCCTTTGTGCTCGGCGGGCTGCTCCGCCCGGAGGCAAACTGCGGCGAATATTACCGCCTTGATGCCTCGAAAAAGGAAATATACTCCGAGGCAAACCGTAATCTTGCCGCCTGTACGCCCGGCGGAACCGTGCGCTTCGCTACCGATGCGAAGGAGGTGGCGCTCCGTGTCACTTTGCGCGCCGGCTGCTTCGGAATGCACCACTTCTGTGACCGCGGCGTATACGGCATCGATGTATATGTCGGTACCGGCACCGCAAGAAAATATACCGGCAAAATAATGCAGACATTTGCGGAAAACCACGATGTCAACCGCGGCACCGTCCTCATAAACGGCGAAGAAGAATTCAACGAAGTCATGGTCGAGCTTCCGCTTTATGCCGGTATCGAAAAGCTGGAAATAGGCTTGAAGCCCGGCGAGCTTGTCGGTGCGCCCACACCGCGTTCCGCGGGTGCGGTTGCATTCTACGGCAGCTCCATCACACAGGGCGGCTGCGTCTCCCGCCCGGGCAATTCCTACTGCAATATCATCTGCCGCGCTCTTGATGCCGATTGCTGCAACTACGGCTTTTCCGGCAGCGCCATGGGCGAAACCGAGGTTGCATCGCATATAGCCGCGCGTGATCTCGCCTGCTTTGTCATGGATTACGATTTCAACTCTCTCACCTGCGAAACTCTCCGCGCCACTCATGAACCCTTCTTCAAGGTCATCCGCGCCGCACAGCCGGCGCTTCCCGTTGTTTTTGTCACACATCCGTTTTATACCGAACCGACCGAGAACGACCTTGCCCGTATGGCGATCATCCGCGAAACCTACGAAAACGCGCTTGCGGCGGGGGATAAGAACGTACGCTTCGTAAACAGCGGCGAATTTTTCACCGCGGATATGCGCGATCTTTACGCCGTCGATAATCTTCACCCGAACGACCTCGGCCAATTCTCCATGGCGTGCGAAATACTCCCCGCCGTGCGTGATTTGCTCGGTAAATAAGCCGTCGGACAGGACTTTGCATTAAGTGATATTCTCCTTGCGGAAAGCGATATGAAAGCCTTGCGTCTTTCGTGATATTATGTTGAATACAGCCGAGGCGCACTTCCTTGCGGAGTGCGCCTCTTGCCTGCTTCCATTGATTTTTCATGCAAAAAAGGCCCGCCGTGCGGCGGGCCTTTTCGTATAAAGCTTTGCTTATTTGTTGAGCTCTGCGAAATACTTGATGGTGCGGACCATCTGGCTGGTGTAGCTGTTTTCGTTGTCGTACCACGAAACGGTCTGAACCTGGTAGGTGTCGTCGTCGATCTTGGTGACCATGGTCTGGGTAGCATCGAAGAGCGAACCGTAGGAGATGCCGATGATATCGGAGGAAACGAGCGGTTCCTCGGTGTAGCCGAAGCTTGCGCTGCTTGCGGCCTTCATAGCGGCGTTGATGCCTTCCTTGGTAACATCCTTACCCTTGACAACGGACACAAGGATAGTGGTGGAACCGGTGCAGGTCGGAACTCTCTGAGCGGAGCCGATGAGCTTGCCGTTGAGTTCGGGGATAACAAGGCCGATAGCCTTTGCGGCGCCGGTGGAGTTCGGAACTATGTTCACGGCTGCGGCTCTTGCGCGGCGGAGATCGCCTTTTCTGTGCGGGCCGTCGAGAACCATCTGGTCGCCGGTGTAGGCGTGAACGGTCGTCATGATACCGCTCTGAATGGGAGCGTATTCATTAAGAGCTTTTGCCATGGGAGCAAGGCAGTTGGTGGTGCAGGAAGCAGCGGAGATGATCTTGTCATCTGCGGTGAGGGTGCCCTGGTTTACGCCGTAAACGATGGTGGGAAGATCATTGCCTGCGGGAGCGGAGATAACGACCTTCTTCGCGCCGGCATTGATGTGGGCGGAAGCCTTTTCCTTGGAGGTGTAGAAGCCGGTGCATTCGAGAACGACATCGACTTTAAGCTTCTTCCAGGGGCAGTTGTTAGCGTCCTTTTCGGCATAGATCTTTATGGTCTTGCCGTCGACGGTGATGGTGCCGGCTTCGTCATCGGCGGATACTTCGTGATTGTATCTGCCCTGAGCGGAGTCGTATTTGAGAAGGTGAGCAAGCATTTTCGGGCTGGTGAGGTCGTTGATGGCAACGATCTGATAACCCTTTGCGCCGAACATCTGTCTGAATGCAAGGCGACCGATACGGCCGAAGCCGTTAATAGCAACTTTTACTGACATTGGAAAGTTCCTCCGTTAAATTTTATTTACCATCCGATAGTTTATACTATTACGGACAAAAATACAAGTACAGTTTTTTGGAAAATCGCAGAAAATCGCGCCCGATATTTGTTGAAATTATCCAACATATTCGCGTATTCGCAGCTTTGCACCGACAGAATCGGCAATTTCGCGGCATTTTGCGATATCGCTTTCGGGGATTGTCCCTTCCACAACCGAAAATACGACATTCGGTATGCCCGCCCGAACACAGCCGCGCGCATATTCGATTATGGCGGGGAAGGCACCGGGCCCGTATTTCGGGTGGCAGACGGCGTTGTATTCCTCGGCGTCGGCGGCGTTCAGGCTTATTGAAACCGTGTCGATATACTTTCGCAGTACGAGTGTCGTGTCGGTTTTGTAAAGCAGATCGGCAAGTCCGTTTGTGTTCAGCCGTATGGGCAGCGCGTATTTCTGTTTGAGCAGCGCCGCGGATATCAGCAGATCGCACAGACGGTAGGTCGGCTCGCCGTACCCGCAATACACGAATTCGGTGCATTCGGGGAAGTATATCTTCCCGACGGCATCGAGTATCTCGTCAATGCTCGGCTCATGCTCAAGCCACAGGCTTTCGCTGCCGTATGCGCCCTCTCCGTTGCGGCGGATGCAGAATTCGCAATTATTGTTGCATCTGTTCGTTATGTTAAGATAAATCCCGTTGCCGACACGGTATGCAAAGGTGTTCGCCTTATTGCAGGCGAAACAGTCGTTTTGCGTTTTCTTCGGTGATATGTTCGATGTATTCATATTCGACTCCTCTGATCTCGGCTATCCGCCGCAGAGTATATTCCAAGTAGGTGCTGTCGTTCCTGCGCCCGCGGAAGGGGTGCGCCGCCAGATACGGGCAATCCGTCTCCGTCAGTATCCTGTCCTCCGGCACATACGCCGCATTTTCCGGCGGAATGCGCGCGTTTTTGAAGGTGACCGTGCCGGAAAATGATATGTAATAGCCCTTTTCAAGCAGTATCTTCGCCGTTTCGCGGCTGCCGGAAAAGGAATGAAAAACGCCTCTTGCGCCGTGTGCCAGCACTATGTCAAGGCAATCCGCCATCGCATCGCGTTCGTGAATGACAACCGGCTTCCCGTATTGCTCCGCAACGGAAAGCTGTTTGTCGAACAGCTCCTTCTGTGCGCGTTCGTTTTCACGGGTGTAGTGGTAGTCAAGCCCGATCTCGCCCAGCGCAACGGCCTTCTTTTCGCAAAGCAGGGCGGTTATCCGTGCAAGGTCATTATCACCCGCTTTTGAAGCGTTTTCGGGGTGTATGCCCACTGCGGCATACATTCCGCCGTACCGTGCGGCAAGCGCAAGGCTTGCTTCCGAGGAAGCGGCATCGCACCCCGCGTTTATCACTGCGCGTATATCACCGCGTGCGAATATGCCGGAAAGCAGCTCGTCCCTGTCGGCATCGAAGGCGGCATCGTCATAATGCGCGTGAATATCGATCATCGCTTATCTTACCTTGCTGCCGGGTGCGGCATCATCGTCTGCGAAGATCACCTTCAGGCCCGCCCTGCCGCAATCGGATGCGAGTATCATTCCGCGGCTTTCGTGGCCGCGTATCACCGCGGGCTTGAGGTTTGCGACAAGTATGATATTCCTTCCGATAAGTTCCTCCGGCTTGTAATAAGCCGCGATTCCGGAAACGATATTGCGCTTTTCACTTCCGATATCAACGGTGAGCAGGAGCAGCTTTTCGCTGTCCTCCGCCTTGGTGCATTCCGTCACGCGGCCGACAAGCAGCTCTGTCTTTGCAAAATCCTCCGTACTTATCTCGGGCGCGGGCCCGGCGCTCTTCTTCTCCGCTTTCTTTTTGGCGGGCTTTTCTTCCGCCTTTGCGTGCGCGGCAAGAAAGGCGCGCTCGTCTATGCGGGCAAAGAGCATGGGTGAATCCGTAATTGTGCTGCCGGTGCAGAAATAGCCGTACTTGAATGCCGTATCGAAGTCAAGCTCCGGAACGGAGAATACGGTGTTTATCTTCTCCGCGGTGCCGGGCATCAGAGGGGCAATAAGAAGGTTGCACAGGCGTATGCTGTCCACAAGGTCGGAAAGCACGTTTTTCAGCTCCGCACGGCGCGATTCGTCCTTCGCCAGCACCCACGGAGTTGTTTCGTCGATATATTTGTTGCAGGCACGCAGTGCGCCGAACACCGCCGCATCGGCGTCCGCAACAAGGTATTTGTCAAATTTCGCGGCCGCATCGGCAAGCCCTTCTGTCACGGCCTTCTTCAGTGCGATTGCGGGTTCGCTGTCGACACCGTTGTTTTCCGGAATAATTCCGCCGAAGTATTGCTTTATCATCGCGCAGGTGCGTGAAACAAGATTTCCGAGCGTGTTTGCCAGATCGGTGTTTGTGCGCTTTATAAGGCTTTCGTAGGTAATGCTGCCGTCATTCAGGAAGCCCATTTCGGCAAGCAGATAATGGCGCACCGGGTCAAGTCCGAATTCGGCGATAAGCTCGTCGCCGTATATGACATTGCCTTTGGATTTGCTCATTTTATCATTGCCGAACATCAGCCACGGGTGCCCGATTATCTGCTTGGGCAGCGGCTCGCCGAGAGCCATGAGTATAATGGGCCAGTAAATGGTGTGGAAGCGGACAATATCCTTGCCGATAACATGGAGATCGGCGGGCCACAGCTTTTTGTATTGATCCGAGCTTCCGTCCGGATCGTAGCCGATCGCCGTTATATAGTTGGAAAGCGCATCCAGCCAGACATAAACGACATGGCCCGGATCGAATTCCACCGGTATGCCCCAATCAAAGCTCGTGCGGGAAACGCACAGATCCTGAAGCCCCGGCTTTATAAAGTTGTTGATCATTTCATTCTTGCGCTGAACGGGAAGTATGAAATCATCATGCGTGTTGAAGTATTCGAGCAGCCTGTCGGCATAAGCGGACATGCGCAGGAAGTAGGCTTCCTCACGCGCCTTTTTGCATTCTCTGCCGCAGTCGGGGCAGCAACCGTTCACAAGCTGTGTGTCCGTCCAGAAGGATTCGCACGGGGTGCAGTAATTGCCTTCGTAGGAGCCCTTGTATATGTCGCCCTGATCGTATAGTTTTTTGAATATCTTCTGGACAACGCGTACATGATCATCGTCCGTCGTGCGGATAAAGCGGTTGTAGCTTATTCCGAAAAGATCCCAGATTTCCTTGATCTGCCCGGCGACCTTGTCCACATATTCCTTCGGCGAGATACCCGCCTTTTCGGCTTCCTGCTGTATCTTCTGACCGTGCTCGTCCGTGCCGGTGAGCAGGAATACATCATACCCTCGTATGCGCTTGTACCTTGCGATGGCATCCGAAAGCACCGCTTCGTAAACATTGCCGATGTGCGGCTTGCGGGAGGAATATGCAATTGCCGTGGTAATATAGAATTTTTCTTTCATGATATGTTTGTGCACCTCGCTTGATGAAGGATATTACTAATTTTTAAGGCTGTGTATCGGCGCGGGTATTCTGCCGCGGCGGTTGATGAATTTTGCTGGGGATTGCGGCCGCAGCGCCATTATCGGCGCCGAGCCGAGCAGTCCGCCGAAATCTATACTGTCTCCGACGGATTTTCCGTATGCGGGTATGATGCGGACGGCGGTCGTTTTCGTGTTTGCCACGCCGATGGATATCTCGTCGGCGATAACGCCGCATATTACGGCTTCGTCGGTATCGCCCGGAACTGCGATCATGTCCAGCCCGACGGAGCAGACGGATGTCATAGCCTCCAGCTTTTCAACCGAAAGCACACCCTTGTTTACGGCGGCTATCATGCCCGCATCCTCCGAAACCGGAATGAATGCGCCGGAAAGCCCGCCGACGTGCGACGAAGCCATAACTCCGCCCTTTTTCACGGCATCATTCAGCATCGCAAGAGCCGCTGTCGTTCCGTGCGCGCCGCAGACCTCAAGCCCCATGCTTTCGAGTATGTCGGCAACGGAATCGCCGATCGCCGGTGTCGGCGCAAGCGAAAGATCCACGATTCCGAAAGGTATCCCGAGCCGCCTTGCCGCTTCCCGTGCGACAAGCTGCCCCACTCGTGTTATCTTGAATGATGTCTTTTTGATGATCTCCGCAAGCTCGCTCAGACTGCAATCGCCCGCGCGCTTTACGGCCGCGCCGACAACGCCCGGCCCCGAAACGCCCACGTTGATGATCGCATCCGGTTCGCCCGTGCCGTGGAAGGCACCCGCCATAAAGGGGTTGTCCTCCGGCACATTGGCAAAAACAACGAGCTTCGCGCAGCCGATTGAGCTTTTATCACGTGTTAAATATGCCGTTTCTTTTATGATTTTGCCCATTTCGGCAACGGCATCCATGTTTATGCCCGCCTTTGTGGTGGCGACATTCACCGATGAGCAGACCGCCTCCGTTTCGGCAAGCGCCTGCGGTATGGCAAGCATAAGCTCTCTGTCACCCCTTGTCGCGCCCTTGTGTACGAGCGCGCTGAACCCGCCGATAAAGTTAATACCGAGCTCCGCGGCGGCGCGGTCAAGCGTCTTTGCGGCTTCGACATATCCGTCGCGGTCGAGCTTCCCGCCGATAAGCGAGAGGGGAGTCACCGCCACGCGCTTGTTGATTATCGGAATGCCGTATGTTTTTTCTATTCCGCCGCATTCGGCAACAAGCCTTTCCGCTGTGCCGGTGATTTTATCGTATATATTTGTCAGCAGCCGCGATTTATCGTCGCTCACGCAGTCGAAAAGCGATATCCCCACCGTCACCGTGCGTATATCGAGGTTTTCTTCGCGTATCATGCTGATGGTTTCGTGTATATCCTTTGTGTCGAACATCGTGCGCCCCTTATATTCTGTGCATGGAATCGAATATGTCCTCGTGCATCGTATGTATTTCAAGTGAATTTTCACGTCCGAGCGCTGCGGCTATATCCACAAAATCGGTGAATCCGATATTGAGCCCGTCTATCTCGACTATCATTATCATTGCAAAGTATTCGTTCAATACCGTCTGCGAGATATCCGTGATGTTCGCTCCGTATTCGGCACAGAGTGCGCTTATTTTCGCGATAATGCCGACATTATCTCTGCCGGTAACGGAAATTACTGCTTTTGTTTTCATATATTTGCTTCCTTTCGGGCTTTTGCTTTTTCGCGCAGGTCGGCAAAGAAATCCGACATTGTTTTTGCGCATTCGCGCTCCATCACGCCTGCCGTGACCTCGTAATAATGATTGAATGCATGGTCGTGAATATCGAAAACGCTTCCGTAAACACCGGCTTTTTTATCGTAGCACCCGAAAACCAGCCGCGATATCCGCGAGTTGATCAGGGCTCCGGCACACATCGGGCAGGGCTCGACGGTGACATAAAGCGTGCACCCCGAAAGCCGCCAGGCCTTCAGCTTTTTGCAGGCGCGGTCTATTGCGATTATCTCAGCATGGTGGAGCGCATTGTGCTTTGATTCGCGCATGTTCCGCCCGGTGGAGATTATTTCGCCGTCCTTAACTATCACGGCGCCGATCGGCACTTCTCCCGCCGCCGCCGCGGCTTTGGCGCGGGCAAGCGCCTGCTTCATAAAGTAGTTGTCGTCTTTTATCATATCAAAACCGTTGTGTGTCACGGAAAATACAGCGATATCTGCCGCCCGACAAGGCCGAGCAGTATGAGTATCGCGGGGTTGATCGCCGCAAAAAGGCAATATTTTGCCGCCGGCACGTTATATCCCGGCGCGGAAAAACTGCCGAGTGCGACCTTCGGCGCACCGATTCCGCGGCGCGTGTAGTAAATAATGAATGCGATACCGAGTATCAACAGTCCCCACATAAAAAGCACAAGCAGCTCCTCGCAACCCGGAAATTCGGAAACGTATGTCATCGTAACGGAGAGCGCGTTGTTCAGAAAGTGTATCAGAACCGTGAGCTTTATGCTGCCGGTGTATTCGTATGCCAGCCCGAGCAGATAGCCGAATACCGAAGCAAAAACTATCGTGCCGGGGTTGACATGCAGAGCGCCAAAAAGTACGGAGGAAATTATCAAAGCGCCGCGGCGCCCGTAGGGAAGAAGTGCTTTCAAAATCGTCCCGCGGAAGAGAAGTTCCTCGAGTATCGCCGGGAGAACGGCGATGTAAACATAGGAAAGAACAATGGTGATCGGATCGCTGACCGAGGCCGGCGGTATCGCGCTGTCGGCGGAATCGAACCGCTCGAGCAGATCGCCGAAGAAGATGTTAACCGTCAGCGAAACGATATAGCCGACACCAATCGAGCCCGTTATATAAAGCGGCAGCTTGCGCGGAAGCCCGTGCGGGCGCGTTTCCGCGGGGTAAACGCGGTAAAGGTGCAGGAACATGAGCCTCCCGAAGAGCACCGCAAGCCCCGTCGGAAGGGCATACAGCAGTATTTGCAGAAGCATATAGCCGTGCATATCCTTCGGAAAGATATTTATGATATAGCTTATACCGAACACTTCAAGGTATTGAAATGCATAATAAAGTATAAGCGTCAGCCCGGAAAACAGCAGAGCGGTGAAATTTCTCAGCAGAAACACACGCTTTTGCTGTTTGTCGGCATAAATAAATCCTTCGCGGGTCATCGGGGTAGCTCCTTTGGGAATATTCGTAATTATCGGAAAGCGGAAAGCGGTGAATGCCGCTTTCCGCTTCTGTATGACGGTTATCAGCCGTTTTTGTGCTTCAGGGCAGCCTGCGCTGCGGCAAGCCTTGCGATCGGAACGCGGAAGGGCGAGCAGGAAACGTAATCCAGCCCCAGCTCGTTGCAGAATTCAACGGAGGAGGGATCGCCGCCGTGTTCGCCGCAGATACCGATGTGCAGCTTGGGGTTCACCGGTTTGCCGAGCTTTATTGCCGTATCCATCAGCTTGCCCACGCCGACTCTGTCGAGCTTGGCAAAGGGATCGCTTTCGAATATTTTCTGCTTGTAGTAGCTGTCAAGGAATTTGCCTGCGTCATCGCGGGAGAAGCCATAGGTCATCTGCGTAAGGTCGTTCGTGCCGAAGCAGAAGAAATCGGCATCCTTTGCGATTTCGTCGGCGGTGAGCGCGGCGCGCGGTATTTCGATCATCGTGCCGACCTCGTATTCAAGCTCCGTATCGGAGGCTTTGATCTCGCGGTCTGCGGTCTCGACAACGATTTTCTTGACAAAGCGGAATTCCTTGCTGTCGCCGACAAGCGGGATCATGATTTCGGGAACGATGACCCAATCCGGGTGGTTCTTCTTCACATTTATCGCCGCACGGATAACGGCGCTCGTCTGCATTCTTGCGATTTCGGGGTAGGTGACTGCAAGACGGCAACCTCTGTGGCCCATCATCGGGTTGAATTCATGGAGCGAATCTATAATGGCTTCGATCTCGGCAACGGTCTTGCCTTTTGCGACTGCAAGCTTTTCGATATCCGCCTTTTCCGTCGGAACGAATTCGTGGAGCGGCGGATCGAGGAAGCGTATCGTCACGGGGTGGCCTTCAAGCGCTTCGTAAAGCTTTTCGAAATCGCCCTGCTGAATGGGAAGTATCTTTGCAAGCGCGGCTTCTCTTTCCTCGGCGGTGTCGGAGCAGATCATTTCACGGAAGGCATCTATTCTGTCGCCCTCGAAGAACATATGCTCGGTGCGGCACAGCCCTATGCCCTCGGCGCCCAGCTCGCGCGCCTTCTTTGCATCGGCGGGCGTGTCGGCGTTCGTGCGGACCTTGAGCGTGCGGTATTTGTCCGCCCAGTTCATGATCCTTTCGAATTCGCCCGCGATGGTTGCTTCCACGGTGGGAATGATTCCGTCGTATATATTGCCGGTGGAGCCGTCAAGCGATATGAAATCGCCTTCTTTGTAAAGCTTTCCGCCGAGCGTGAATTGTTTGTTTGCTTCGTCCATCACCATTTCGGTGCAGCCGGAAACGCAGCACTTGCCCATTCCGCGTGCAACGACCGCCGCGTGCGATGTCATACCGCCGCGTGCGGTGAGTATGCCTTCGGCAGCCTTCATGCCTTCTATATCCTCGGGCGATGTTTCAAGACGAACGAGTATGACCTTCTCGCCGTTTTCCGCCCATTCCTTTGCGTCGGCTGCGGTGAACACCGCTTTGCCGCAGGCAGCCCCGGGCGAAGCGCCGAGTGCGCGTGCGACGGGAGCGGTGGCTTTCAGCTTCTTCGCATCGAACTGCGGGTGAAGGAGAGTATCGAGGTTGCGCGGGTCGATCATTGCGACGGCCTGCTCCTCGGTAATCATTTTTTCATCGACAAGATCGCAGGCAATGCGGAGCGCGGCCTGTGCCGTGCGCTTGCCGTTTCTTGTCTGCAGCATATAAAGCTTGCGATCCTCGATCGTGAACTCCATGTCCTGCATATCTCTGTAATGTTCTTCGAGTATATTGCAGATGCCGACAAACTTTTCGTAAACCTCGGGCATCACTTCTTTGAGCTGCTCTATCTTCTGCGGAGTACGAACGCCGGCGACAACATCCTCGCCCTGTGCGTTCATAAGGAATTCGCCCATAAGGTGCTTTTCGCCGGTGGCAGGGTCGCGCGTGAAGGCAACACCGGTGCCGGAGGTCTCGCCCATATTGCCGAATACCATCGCTTGCACGTTCACGGCAGTGCCCCAGGAGTAGGGTATGTCATTATCTCTGCGATATACGTTCGCACGGTCATTATCCCACGAACGGAACACGGCTTTGATAGCCTCCATGAGCTGAACCTTCGGGTCGGTGGGGAATTCGGATCCGATCTTTGCCTTGTATTCGGCTTTGAAAAGCTCCGCAAGCTCGTGAAGATCCTCGGCTGTCAGTTCGGAATCGAGCTTGACACCCTTTTTCGCTTTGACTTCGTCAATAAGTTCTTCAAAGTATTTCTTCCCGACTTCCATGACGACGTCGGAGAACATCTGTATAAAACGGCGGTAGCAGTCCCATGCCCAACGCGGGTTGCCGGATTTTTCGGCTATAACGCGAACGACCTCTTCGTTCAGGCCGAGGTTGAGTATGGTGTCCATCATGCCGGGCATGGAAGCCCTCGCACCGGAACGGACCGAAACGAGCAGCGGGTTTTCCTTATCGCCGAACTTCTTGCCCGTGATTTCCTCCATCTTTGCGATGTGGTCTTCGATCTGCACCATTATATCGTCGCCGATCTTCTTGCCGTCCTCATAATAGCGTGTGCAGGCTTCTGTTGTAATGGTAAAGCCTTGGGGGACAGGTAAACCGAGGTTTGTCATCTCGGCCAAGTTTGCGCCCTTGCCGCCGAGAAGCTCTCTCATCTTGCCATTGCCCTCAGAAAAGAGATATACGTACTTTTTCGACATCTGTTGTTCCTCCGTGTGTTTTTTTAACTCCTTTATATTATTCTTTTTCGGGCTTTTTGTCAATAGCAAATACGCGTTCCGAGCGCGAAATATATCATATTATACAATATAACGCCCCTGCTCTTGACAAAACGGGCGCAAGCGTTTACAATCGGTATCAAACGCAGTTCGGAGGCGGCAGACACACAAGAGCAATTCCGGACTCTCCGTTCGGTGCTTTGAATTTGAAAATGAAAGAAATTACAGAATCCTTCCGTTCGGACGCGGGCTACCGCGAATATATTTCGGGCGTTAAAGCCGGACACATACCCTGTGTTCTAAGCGGTATGTGCGATTCCGCGCGCCCTTTTTTCGTTGCCGCGGCAACAGAGGATACCGGCAGAAAGTCGCTTGTCATCGTTCCGGAGGAAAAGGATGCCAACGCCGTTGCCGGGGTGCTTTCCGCCTGCGGCAAACGCGCGGCGGTCTATCCCTCGCGCGATTTCGTTTTCGAGAACGTTTCGGCGTATTCGCATGAATACGAAAACCGTCGTCTTTCGGTGCTTTATGCCGTTCTTAAATGCGATTACGATGTTATAATCGCCGTTCCCGATGCGCTCATGCAATATACTATGCCGCGCTCCGCGTTCGAAAACAGCAACTTCACGCTTTCACGCGGGGGCGAAGCGGATATCGCCGAGGTATGCAAAAGGCTGGTCTCGATCGGCTATACCCGCGCGGGGATAGTCGAGGGCGCGGGGCAGTTCGCCGTCCGCGGCGGTATTATCGATGTGTTCACCCCGCAGCTTGACGAACCCGTCCGTATAGATTTCTTCGGCACGGAAATCGATCTTATCGGAAAATTCGATATAGTTTCTCAGCGGCGGAGCGAAAACCTCGAAAGCGTGGATATCATCCCCTGCCGCGAGCTTAACGCTTCCGAAACGGCACTTGCCGATGTCGGGCGTGAGCTGGACAGGCTCATCGCCGGCTTCAAGGGCGATGAAAGGCGCCGCGCATCCCTGCTTGCCGAAAGGGAAGCCGTAAGGAAAGGCGAACGCGGCGTATTTACCGACCGCTTCTTTTCGCTCATATATCCGCAGAGCGAAACACTGCTCAGCCATATGCCGGAGGCAAATGTTTTCGTTTTCGATTCAAAACGCGTTGCCGAGCGTGCACGCGGATTCCGGTTTGCAAACCGCGGCATAATCGAAAGCCTTGCACAGTCGGGGCTTTGCAGCCTTAAATACTGCCGCCCGTTCTGCACGGAGGAGGAGCTGTTCGCTTCACTCGGCGGGAATACCGCGGCGGTCGACTCCTTTGCCGGCAGCGGCTCTCTTGTCGGCGCGCGCGCATCTTACGAAATACGCGCAAATTCCGTTGCAAGACTCACCGAAAAGGCAGATGTCTTTATCGGGGATATTGAGGATTATATATCCGAGGGCAGGTCGGTGCTCGTTTCCTGCTGCGGCGAACACGCGGCAAGGGCAATGTCGGATATGCTTTCCGACCACGATATCCCTTCATACCGCAGTGCCGGAGTGCTTTATCCCTCCCGCGTGGCTATTGCCGCGGCCGAAAACGATTTTATCCGCAAGGGCTTCGAGCTTCCGGGCGCGAATTTCGTCCTGCTCACCGATTCGAGCGCACTCGCCGCGGAGCGTGTCACCGCACCGCGCAGACGGGCAAAACAGAGAGGCGCGGAAAAGATCGCATCCTATACCGATCTTTCCGTCGGCGATCTCGTTGTTCATGTAAACCACGGCATCGGACGCTACGAGGGTATAAAAAACCTTGTGTCGCAGGGAATATCCCGCGATTTTATAAAGATAGTCTATGCCGATAACGGCATATTATATGTCCCGTGCGACCAGCTCGATATGGTCGGCAGATATATCGGCGCGGAAAATACCAAGCTTTCCAAAATGGGCGGTGCGGAATGGAAGCGCACGAAGGCGCGCGCAAAAGCCGCGGCATCCGAGATTGCAAAGGAGCTTATCAAGCTTTATGCCGAGCGCCGTCAAAGCGTCGGATATGCCTTCCCGCCGGATGACGATATGCAGTCCGAATTCGAAAGCGGCTTTGAGTACGACGAAACCGACGGTCAGGCTCAGGCATCGCGCGAGATAAAGGAGGATATGCAGAACACCTACCCGATGGACCGCCTGCTCTGCGGCGATGTCGGCTTCGGCAAGACGGAGGTCTCGCTCCGCGCGGTGTTCAAATGCGTGTTTTCGGGCAAACAGGCGGCGATACTCGTTCCCACCACGATTCTTGCCTTCCAGCATTACCGCACGGTGCTTTCGCGCTTCAGCGGTTATCCGGTGAATATCCGTATGATGTCGCGGTTCGTTTCCGCGCGTGAAATGGCCGAAACCGTAGAGGGTATCGAAAAGGGCACCGTGGATATAGTCATCGGCACGCACCGTCTGCTCCAAAAGGACATTAAATTCAAGGATCTCGGGTTGCTCGTCGTCGATGAGGAGCAGCGCTTCGGGGTGGTGCATAAGGAAAAGCTCAAGGAACTTTCAAAGGGTGTCGATGTGCTCACGCTCACCGCAACGCCGATCCCGCGTACATTGAACATGGCACTTTCCGGGATACGCGATATGTCGGTTTTGGAGGAAGCGCCCGTCGACCGTCAACCCGTGCAGACATTTGTCATCGAACAGGATGACGAAATCATACACGAAGCCATACGCCGAGAGCTTCGCCGCGGCGGGCAGGTGTTTTATCTGCACAATTCCATAGATTCGATATTTTCAAAGGCGGCCGCACTGAAAAAGGCGTTCCCGGATGCGAATATCGCCGTCGGCCACGGGCGTATGGAGCGAGAACAGCTCTCGGATGTCTGGGCGGACATGGTGGACGGCAATATAGATATACTTGTCTGCACGACGATAATCGAATCCGGCGTGAATGTCCCCAACGCGAACACGCTCATAATTGAGGATGCCGACCGCATGGGGCTTTCGCAGCTTCACCAGATACGCGGGCGTGTCGGGCGCTCCGCAAGAAAGGCGTATGCCTATCTTACATACCGCCCCGGCGCGGTGATGAGCGAGATCGCCGAAAAGCGTCTTGAAGCGATAAGAGAGTTCACCGAATTCGGCTCCGGCTTCAAGATTGCCATGCGCGATTTGGAACTGCGCGGCGCGGGGAGCCTTCTCGGCTCGGAACAGAGCGGGCATCTCGAAGCCATCGGCTACGATCTTTATATCAAGATACTCGAGGATGCCATAAACGCCGAAAAGGGAATAGAACCGAAGGCGGAGCTGAACTGCACCGTGGATATAAAGGCGGATGCCTATATTCCGGAGGATTATATCACGCTGCCGGATATACGCATCGACATATACAAAAAAATCGCATCGGTTTCAAACGAAAACGAGGAGGATGATCTTTGCGATGAGCTTTCCGACCGTTTCGGCGATATTCCGGAACCGACAACGAATCTGATCAGGATTTCAAAGCTGCGCAACACCGCCATCACGCTCGGGATAACCTCGATCGAGCAGACCGGCACCTCCGTCTGCTTTTACATTCCCGCGCTGGATGCGGCACTCTGCTCGAAAATCGCATACGAACCGGAATTCCGCGGATCAGTGATGATTTCCGCCGGCGGCAGACCGCATATCAACTACCGCCTGCGCGAGAGGGAAACCGGGCTTTCGGGTGCGGAAAAAGTTATTGAAAGATACAAAAAATGTCGGAAATTGAGTATAGACAAAAACACGATGCCGATGTATAATAAATTCAGAACTATTGTGAGGTAAAGATCAATGAAGAGCTTCAAACGAATCCTGCTCCTGCTTGTTGCCGCACTTATGCTGCTTTCGGCTTTTGCCTGCTCCGGCAAAAAGGATGAGGTCGCTCTCGCCTATGAGGGCAACAGCATCAGCGCAAGCGATTTCAATTATATCCTGACATATATCAAAAGTCAGGTCGTTACCTATTACCAGAGTGCCTATGCGTACAGCGGAGTGACACTGTCCGAATCGGATGTGCTTTCGCTCTCTCTCGGGTCGGACGGCAAGACCGTTGCCGACGGTATCCGTGAAGATGCGATCGAGCTTTGCCGCAAGATACTCGTTATCGAGAATATGTGCAGTGATTCGGATCTCAGCATAACCGATGAATCCGATATTTCCGCGATCGACGCATATCTCAGCGATGTTGAATTTCAGTACGGCGGTGCCGATCTTTTTGATGTCGCGCTTGCCAGAATGGGATTCACGCGTGACGGCATCCGCCGCTACGAAAATCTTTCCCGCCTGTACAACCTGCTTTATCAGAAGCGCTACGGCGACAACGGCGAGGCAAGATTGCCGGACTCCGACATAACAAAAGAATTTCTCGAAAACTATTATCGCTATGAGGGCGCCGTTTTTGCCTACCCCGAAAGCACCGAGGACAGCGGCTATACCGATGAAGAGGTCGAAGCCTACTTCTTTGAAAACTTTGTCAAGGTTGCCCACGTGCTTTACATGACGGTGGACAAGACCACCGGCGAGGAGCTTTCCGAGGAAAAGGTCGCCGAGGCAAAGGCAAAGGCGGAAGCGGCTCTTGAAGCGCTGAACGGCGGCGAAAAGCAGCTTGATGATTATAAATCCGAAAACGAGGATACCGGCTACGAATACATCTTTACCCGCAAGGATATGGTCACCGAATTTTCGGATGCCGCTTTCGAAATGGAAGTCGGCGAATACCGCTGCGTAAAGACACAGTACGGCTACCATGTAATGCAGAAGCTTGAACTGACCGAAAAGGATTACAAGGGCGAATCGGATGACGACGAAGGCAAAAAGGAAGACACCATCGCCGCCATGCAGCGCGAGAAGGTCGATGCCGAGGCAAAGGATTTCTACGAAAAACTCAAATCCGGCGAAACAAAGGATTTTCCCGCCGAGGACGATGATGATAAAGGCTATTACTACAATCAGCCCTCTCTCATAGCCAAAGACGATTCGAGCGCTTCCTCCATTGTCAAAATGATCGAAAGCGCCGAAAACGGGCTGGTATATCAGGAGGTTTCGAGCGGCGTTTATGTTATCCGCGTGTTCGAACTGAAAGCCGATGATATCACCGACGATGTAAAGAGCAGTATTTACAGCTCGCTCGCTTCGCAGGTGTTCTTCGATTATCTTACCGAATATTCGGATAAGGTCACGGTGAACGACGATATCGTCAACCGCTATGATGTAAACACGCTTCCCATGCTCGAAACCGAGTTCAACGCACAGTAAAACCGCATACGAAACACGGCGAAAGTCCATCGGCTTCCGCCGTGTTTTTTATTGACAGCCGCACCGCGGTATGATATAATAAAAGATAAACAAAAAACGGGGTGACGGCGAGAATGAACGGAGCGAAAATAGCGGTAAAATGCCTTGTCGAGCAGGGCGTAAGACAGGTATTTGCCTATCCCGGGGCAAGCATACTGCCGCTTCTTTCGGCGATAGATGCGGAAAAACGGATATCCGTCTGCATGAACACGCACGAGCAGTTCTGCGCCTTTGCCGCCGACGGCTACGCCCGCGCCTCCGGAAGCGTCGGGGTGTGCATCGCAACGAGCGGCCCGGGTGCGACAAACCTTGTCACCGGTATCGCGGATGCGTATATGGATTCCATCCCGCTTGTTGCAATAACCGGCAATGTCCCGCTCTCGTTGCTGGGCACGGATGCCTTTCAGGAAACGGATATCGCCGGTGTCACCATGCCGATAACAAAGCATAATTTTATTGTCAAGTCGGTTGAGGCTCTTGCACCCACCCTGCGTGATGCATTCCGCATTGCCTCGGAGGGAAGAAAAGGCCCCGTGCTTGTGGATATCCCGTGCGATATTTTCGCAGCGGATGCAAAGTACTGCCGCCCCGCCGAACCTTTTTCGGCGCAAAGCGCGGAATTTCCTTTGCCGAATCTTGAATCGGTCGCCGGGCTTATCAACAAAAGCGAACGCCCGGTTATCTGTGTGGGCGGCGGCGTTATCGCCTCCGGAGCATCTGCGCAAATAAAGGAGCTTGCGGACATACTTTCCTGCCCGGTTGTTTCCACGGCAATGGGTATCGGCGGGTTCGACAGCGGGGACACACGCTATTGCGGCGTCGCCGGCATGGATAACGAACCGTATACCTTGAAGCCGGTAAGCGAATGCGATCTTTTTATCGCCGTCGGCGTGCGGTTTTCGGAACGAATGATCGCGCCGCTGCGTGCGCGCGGTGACGTTAGCGTTGTTCATATAGATATCGATGATGCCGAAATAGATAAAAATCTTTCGCCCTGCGGCTCGCTCACCGGTGATGCGGCCACAGTCCTCGCAAGGCTCTGCCCGCTTCTGAAAAAGCACTCCGGCTGGTACGGATTTGCACCGCACAGCCGCGGGAAAAGCATATTTTCCGTGATATCCGAACAGCTGCCCGATGCGGTATATACGACCGAGGTCGGTATTCACCAGGTCGCCGCCTGCCGCGGGCTTGCGGTGCGCCGCCCGCGTTCCTTCCTCACAAGCGGCGGGTTGGGCGCGATGGGCTTCGGGCTTCCCGCCGCCATAGGCGCCTGCCTTTCGCAAAAGGGCATAACGGCGGTGAATATCGCCGGAGACGGCAGCTTTAACATGAACATAGCGGAGCTTTCCACCGCAGTCACGCACGGGCTGAATATCATTGAAGTTGTAGTAAACAACCGCTCGCTCGGCATGATTGCCGAAAAGCTCGGTCCGGGGGCGGAAAACGCCTCGTATATAAAAACTCCGCATATAGATTACGCCGCCGCCGCTCGCGCCTTCGGGGCATACGGGGAAACGGCTCACTGCATTGCGGAATTCGAAAAAGCACTTTCCTGCGCGGCAAAGCGCGGCGGGGTGAATTTAATAGATTATTATCCGGAGGAAACAGTATGATGTTTGCACAAAAACCGCCGATGGGGTGGAATGCCTGGAACTATTTCGGCTATGACGATATAAACGAACGCGTTGTGCGCGAAACGGCGGATGCCATGGTCGCACAGGGGTTCCGCGATGCCGGTTATGTTATCGTTCAGGTGGACGATGCATGGGCATTGCAGCGCCGCGATGAAAACGGCGATCTCGTGGCGGATCCGGGGCGGTTTCCCTCCGGCATGAAGGCGCTAGGCGATTATATCCACTCGCTCGGAATGAAGTTCGGGCTTTATGCCGGCGCGGGCGTTATGACGTATGCCAACCGCTGCGGGAGCTACGGGCACGAACGCCGCGATGCAAAGCTTTTCGCCTCGTGGGGCGTGGATGTTCTCAAATACGATTTCGGTTATATCGCTCCCGGCTGCGATATTCCCACGCTTTTCCGCCGCATGGGGCAGGCCCTGCGTGAAAGCGGCAGGGATATAATGCTTGCCGCCTGCTACGGAAGCACGGATATAACCCCCTGGATACGCTCCACCGGCGCTTCGATGTGGCGGCTTTCGGGCGATATACAGGATAGCTGGCAATCCATCATGCGCGTGGCGAAGAACGCCTTTCCGTTCGGCGGATATTCCGCACCCGGCGGCTGGAACGATCCCGATATGATGGTCGTCGGTCTGGAAGGACAGGGCTATGTCGGCAAAATAGGCGGCGGCTGTACACTCGATGAATACAGCGCGCATTTTTCCATGTGGTGTATGCTCTCCGCACCGCTGCTGATGGGTCACGACGTGCGCAATACCAAGCCGGAGATAGCGAAAATACTTCTCAACCCCGAACTTATCGCCGTAAATCAGGATGACCTCGGCATACAGGCATATACGCTCCCGCCGATGAGCAACGACGACATAATACTTGCAAAACCGCTGTACGGCGGTGATATCGCCTTCTGCCTCGTGAACGATTCGGATAATCAAAAGCGCATGATACTTTCCTGGCAGTATTGCGGCTGGGAGGTAACGGATAAGGTCTTCCTGCGCGATATTGTGAACCGCCGCGATGTCGGCGTTGCCGAATGCGGGTGGGATGTTATCGTTCCGCCGCATTCCGCCGTCGTTTACCGCGCAACACGGCTGTGAATTTCATGGGAGTTCGATAAATGAAAAACTATCTTATTTCCGCACTGGTGAACAACCATTTCGGTGTTCTTACGCGGATATCCGGGCTTTTCGCCCGCCGCGGATACAATATAAAAAGCCTCACCGTCGGCGAAACCGAAAACAGTGCCGTTTCCCGCATGACCATCGAGTTTTTCGGTGATGAGCATACGCTCGGTCAGATAAAAAAGCAGCTTTCAAAGGTCGTGGATGTTATAAGCGTTACCGAACTGACGGATGCCGTCGCACGGGAGCTGTTCCTCGTGAAGGTCCGCGCCGATGATACCAACCGCGAAACCGTAAAGGGTGTTGCCGAAATATTCAAGGCAAAGATCGTTGATGTCTGCCCGGAATGCCTGATATTCGAAATATCCGGCGAGGAAAGCAAGCTTCGCGCCTTCTTCGACATGATGCGCACCTACGGCGTGATCGAGGTCGCAAGAACGGGCATAACCGCGCTCCAACGCGGGATCTGACATCCGGCAACAAAACAGACTGCATTATGCGGAGCTGATTTTCGCATAAGCTACTCATATTCATAACAGCACAGACCAAGGGAGAAGGTGTG
>CAVLDN010000014.1:0-41492 GCA_963661975.1 bacterium | reverse complement strand
TTTGGCTGGCTCTGCTCTTTGTAAGCGGCGGCGCAGCAGCGGCAACGCTTGTCGGCAGAAAGAAAAGACGCGCCAAGTAAATAAGGCCCAAACATGGCAACAGCCCTCAATGAATTCGGAATACCGAGTTCATTGGGGGCTTTTTTTGTTTGTATAACTAATTCTACTCCCACCGCTCAAGGAAGGAAAGCATCGCTTTCCGCATTTTGCCGAGCGCGTTGTTGTATGCCCGTTCGGAGGCCTTATCTGACTTGCGGCCGGCGGAGTGAACGAGCAGTCCGCCCGCGGAATGGCTTTTTGTGATTTCTTTGATCTCAGGATATGACGTTCAGTTCAATCCTCTTTTTGAAGGCTTTTTCGAGCTTGGCGACGATATAATCGCCGTCGATTTTGGAATATACGGCATCCACAAGCTGCTTTTCGGCTGCGATCTTGCCGATTATCTTCGGCACGACGGAAACATAATCCGGGCCCGGCGTTTCGGAAAACACGGCATACGGGAGACGCCCGAAATAAAACTTGTATTCGGCGTAATACGGGGTTTCGAGGAATGCGCATCCGATCGTCAGCACCGGAGTTCCGTCCTCGTTCCGCGCAAAACGCGCGTGTGCGTTCACACGGAACATATCGCCGTGCATATTGATAGCGCTTTCAACCGTATGTCCGTCCCCGGCAACGATGGTGTTTTCGCAGTCCTCCTCCGTAAAGGTAACGGCAATGCCGTTTTCGGCCTCCGAAAAGCCTATGCGTTCAAGTCCGTGGGTGTAATTGCTTTCGACCGCCTGTATAAACAGCGGCAGGACGCCGGTGGATGGCGCATTTACGCCCGATACCGAAAAGCCCTTTCCGTACAGCCGTGAGAGCGGTATCGCCCGCGCAAATTCTTCGGGTGCTTCGTTTATGATCGCGCCGCAGTCGGGGGTGTAAAGCGTTTTCAGGCTTTTTGCATATTCGCACAGGGCAGCATATTCCTCCGGCTGCTCCGGGGTGCTTTCCGGAAAGTTTTTGCGGAAATGGCCCAGCGTGAGCGCAAAAAACGGGTTCTGCTGGAAATTATCGCCGTTTCCGGCGTTTATCATGATCTCTATACCGTTTTCACGGAAGCACAGCAGGTTCTGGCCGAGCATACCGTTGAACAGAAAGGAATCGTTTGTTCTTCCGCACCAGATCTGGTATCCGTAATTGAATTCTCCGTAGTCCTCCGGCGCGACGGCTTGTGTGCTTGTCGCCGCGGCAAGATAGTTTTCGGAAATAATGCGTTTGCCGTTATGCCTGCCCTTGTCGAGTATCAGCTTTCCGAGCTTTAACATATCCTCCGGAAGTATATAAAGCCCCCAGCCGCCCTTTTCTATGCCCTCCGGGCTCTTTTCCCAATAATAATCATTGATTCCGAGCGCACCGAATACCGTGCTGTCGAGATAATCGCAAAGCGACATTCCCGAGCGTTTCACGACTATTGCCGCAAGCATATATGTGTTCAGACTGTTGTAAAAGAAGGTTTTTCCTATTGTTCCGGTTGTCGTGGAGGCAAGAAACGCCTTTGTCCATTCGTGCGTGACGGTTGCTTCGGCTTCGTTGAAGGTCACCGTGCTTCTCATGGTAAGGAGATCCTCCACGGTAAGGTTTTTAAGACGAACCGATGTTATCGCGGAGGCGTGCTCCGGAAGTATGTCGGCAACGCGTTCGTTCAAACGCAGGCGTTTTTCCGTCACCAGTCTGCCGATGGCAAGCGAAACTATGCTCTTGCAAGCCGAAAAGGTGGTCTTCGGGATATCGGTGCGCCATGCGCCCTTGGAGGCCTCGAAAAAGACCTTTCCTCCGCGCATGAAGGTAATATTCTGCCACCCGATGCGCGGGTCGGAATCAAGCTGCTTCATATATTCAAGGAGCTGTGTGCTTGAAATGCCGCATTCCTCCGGCGTTACCCGCGGAAAGAACGGCTGCGCACTTTCGAGCAGCGGTTTGCGTTCATCGGCGGTAACGGCTATATGAGTGCGCTTTGTCGTATCGAGAATGCTTCTTATAAGTGCCGCGGCGCGCGCGGTTGTCGAAATGTTCATGCATTGACTCCTTATATCATTATTTTCGTCTGTAATATACCACATTGCTCCGCGATTTACAATACCGCCGCGGGTGAAAATCCGGCAAACACTGTTGAAAAATCCCGCATATCGTGGTAATATGATCGTGCAGACAACAAAAACGGAGGAATGAATATGCGTATAAGCGATATTATCGAAAAAAAGCGCGATGGTCTGGCTCTTTCCGATAAGGAAATAGCCTTCTTCACCTCCGGAGTCGCAGACGGCAGCATCCCCGACTATCAATCGGCTGCACTCCTTATGGCGATGTATCTTCGCGGTATGAACGATAACGAAACGGTCATGCTCACACAGGCGATGGCACATTCGGGCGAAATGCTCGATATGTCGCGTTTCGGCAATATGAGCGTGGATAAGCACAGCACCGGCGGAGTCGGAGATAAAACGACACCCGTCATAGCTCCCATTGCCGCCGCCACGGGCTGCATCATGGCAAAAATGTCGGGGCGCGGGCTCGGGCATACCGGCGGAACGGTGGATAAGCTCGCCTCTATAGACGGCTACCGTGTTTCGCTGGAACCGGAGGAGTTCATGTCCGTTGCCGAAAAGCAGGGAATATGCGTTATTGCGGCGGGAAAGGAGCTTGCGCCCGCCGATAAAAAGCTTTATGCCCTGCGCGATGTTACGGCGACAGTCGGTTCCATACCGCTTATAGTTTCGAGCATTATGAGCAAAAAACTCGCCGGTGGGGCGAAAAATATCGTCCTTGATGTCAAGAACGGCAGCGGAGCTTTTATCCGCGATAAATCCGAAGTACCTCTGCTTGCCGAAAAAATGGTTGCTATCGGAAAGGCATCCGGCAGGAATGTTTCGGCTGTGATAACCGATATGGACCGCCCGCTCGGGAAATGCATCGGCAATTCAATCGAGATTTGCGAAGCAGTCGCCATGCTGCGCGGCGAAGAGTCGGATGCCGCTCTCAAAGAAATATGCCTCACGCTCGCTTCCCGCATAATTGCGCTCGCCCATTCGACGGACGCGTCGAAAAGCCGCAGAATGGCGGAAGAAGCGCTTGAAAGCGGAAGGGCGTATGAACGCTTTATCGGCTGGATACGTGCCCAGGGCGGAAATACCGCATTGCTTGAAAAGGGAAGCGGCTACGGCAGTGCCGGATACACATACCGTGTCACTGCACGGCAGAGCGGATATATCACCGCGGTCGATACGGCGGGTGTCGGCATTGCCGCAATGCTTCTCGGCGCGGGTCGTGCAAAGGCATCGGATGATATAGATCCTTCGGCGGGGATCATCATGGAACGCACTCGCGGCGATTATGTCGCAAAGGGGGAAACGGTCGCCGTTATGCAGTCCTCATCGGTCACCGATTTTTCGCTTGCCTGCGAAAAATTCCTCTGCTCACTCACCTTCGGCACGGAAAAACCCGCGGACGAACCGCTTGTATACGGAACGATCTGAAAAAAATAAAATATGACCTGCGTTCTTGCTGCTTTGCAATCGAACGCAGGTCGTTCTTTTATCTGATATATACCTGTATCGGGACACCGCGGCTCTTTGCATAGGATATGGTGTACCTTGTCCCGGGTGATGAACCGTCCCACACGGCGACGACCGCATCCGCAAGCTCGACTATCATCCTGTCGCGGACAAGCGGCGCCTGCTTGCCGAAAAGAGCGTAATCCGGCTTTATAATGCGCTTCGGTATTCCTTTTTCATCCGCGTAACGCTCGCCAAGCGTATCCACGCCCGCCGCGCCGCCGGAAATTATCATGGTGGTATCGGGCGGTATCATTTTGGAAATGTCTATATCCGTCAGCCCGCGCGAACCGACAACGGCAACCTTCATTCTGCTTCTCCGTGCGGAAATATTGCGGTACCGAATACCGCATAAACAAGTATAAATCGTTTTTGCGGTTTTGTCAACTAAAATGCCGCAAGCCGGGGAGTTTTTTGTGTGCGAAAACATTGATTTTCCCGCAGAAATCTGCTATAATCACCGATATATGATACCTTTCCTTCAGTATAGGAGCTTCTACCATGAAATATGTCATCATACTCGGCGACGGAATGGCGGATATCCCCGTCGATTCGCTGTGCGGGAAAACGCCGCTCGAAACCGCCTTCAAGCCCAATACCGATTCGCTTGCGCCGCACTCCGTCATCGGAAATGTCAACACCGTTCCGGCGGGAATGGTTCCGGAAAGCGATACGGCGAACCTTGCCGTCATGGGTTATGACCCGCGCATTTATTCCAAGGGGCGCTCTCCGCTGGAAGCGGCAAGCATGGGTATCGCCATGCGGAATGATGAAACCGCAATCCGCGCAAATATTGTTTCGCTTGCCGGAGAGGGAAGTTATGAGGATCTTATCATGGCGGATCATTCTTCCGATGAGATACCCACGGAGGAGGCCCGCACTCTGATAGACGATATACAAAGGCGTTTCGGCAGCGATACGCTGCACTTTTACTGCGGCGTAAGCTACCGCCATTGCCTTATCTGGAAGAATTGCCCGGATTTCACGGATTTTTCGCGCCCGCACGATATTATCGGGCGCCGTATCGGCGAATATCTGCCCGCATCGGCGCAAAGCCGTCCCATGCGTGAGCTTATGGAGGAATCCTATTACTTTCTCAACAGCCATCCGTTGAATATCGACCGCGCCGCACGCGGACTCAAAAAGGCAAATTCGCTCTGGCTTTGGAGTCCCGGCAAAAAGCCGTCGCTCCCTTCATTCACCGAAAAAACAGGGCTTAAAGGCTCGGTCGTGTGCGCCGTCGATCTTATCAAGGGTATCGGCTTCTGCGCGGGGATGAGTGTTCCTTATGTAGAGGGCGCCACCGGCACGCTGGATACCGACTATGCCGCAAAATGCGCCGCCGCGATTAATGAGCTTGAAAACGGAGCCGATCTTGTATATATCCATGTCGAGGCGCCGGATGAATGCGGCCATCGCGGCGAGACGGAAAATAAGGTGAAGTCGATAGAGTATATTGACAAATACATTGTCGGAGGTATGCTCGAATACCTGCGTGCCCGCGGCGAGCATTTCCGTATGCTCATACTTCCGGACCACCCGACACCGCTTTCCGTACGTACACATACCCGCGCTCCCGTGCCGTTTCTTCTTTATGATTCGGAACACGATTCCGCCGGTACGCCATCTTACAGCGAAGCCGAGGGAATGCGCGGAATATCGCTCGAACGCGGTGAAATGCTGATGGATATGCTCACGGGGGAACATAAATGAAAACACTCGAACTGCACGGGCGTCTCGTGCCCGACGATTTCAAAGCGTATATGAACTTCAATACGTTGCGCGGAAAGTATTACCGTATTGCTGCGGCAGTCATTGCCGTTATATGCATTGTCGGCGGCGTTTCCGCGGCAATAACCGGTATCGTGATCAAGCATAATATGCTTATCATAACCGGCGCGGCGGTGCTTTTCTGCTATTTTATGTTTTTTTATATGCAGAAAAGGGCTTTGAAAAAGGTCTGCTTTGCAAATAAAAAGCTTCTCTTGAACGATTATACCGCCGCGGCGGACGAAAAAGGCATTACTCTTTCGTTTTCCGACAGCGCGGAAGGCGAAAAGGCGGTAATGCCGTATAATGTCATCTATCGCGTTTATTGTGCGAAAAGCCATATATTCGTTTATCTCGATAAAAATAACGTCGTTATTATACCGAAGCGCGGATGCGCACTTTCGGATTCCGAACTTCAGTCCCGTCTTTCCGGGCTTGTGCCTGCCGGGAAGCTCGTGATATGCCGCTGACATTCATCGATAAGCGCGCGTAATTCCGCGCGCTGCTCATCAGTCATGCCGCCGTGCAGCCTTTTGCGCGCACGCTCGGCTTCCTTGCCTGCATAACGCGCAAATTCCGCACCCGCCGGGCGCTCCTTTCCGAGGTAAAGGTCGGTGTATGTATAATCTTCGGGCGTTCCCGTATAACGAACGAGCATTATCACATACGGCTTTCCGCAATCAACGGTAAAAACCTCTTTACGGATACGGTAGCCGTTTTCGTAAAGAAAGGCACGCAGCTTTTCCTGCCCGGACATCGGCTGCAATATAAGGTCACATTCACGGGCGCAGCGGCTTCTTGCAAGTATGGCGGCTATCATTTCGCCGCCCATCCCGCATATCGCAGCCGCGGTTATGCCTTTTTCCTCGAGTGCATCGAATCCGTCCGAAATCAAAAATTCGATATCCGCGCCCGATTTTTCCGCGTTTGCACGCCCCGATTGCAGCGGAAGCGGGTTTATATCCGAAGCAATGGCTTTCCTTACCGTTCCGCTTTTCTGTGCCTCAACGGCAAGATAAGCATGATCACTGCCTATATCCGCAAAAACCGCTCCGTCACAATCGCCGAGCAGCGCTAGGGCGGCGGAAAGTCTTTTCCCGAGATTCATTTATGTAACTCCCTGATCGCGGCAGGGCATGAAAACCCTGCGGATTTCAGCGCAAAACCATTATTTGCGCCGGCGTGTGCAACTATATTACCACTTTTCGGCGCAATAAGCAACATTGCGGGCAAAATCCGCGGAAATTTGCATCGCACGACCTTTTTTCAAAAAAAGTATTGACAAAACGGCTTTGCGCCTATATAATGAACAGTGCGCTTTTACGCGGGTTTTCGGGAGGTGTTTTCGGCGTGCTCAATCTTAAAAAGCTGCTCGACGGCTCTGCCGAAAATATCGAATTCTCCTGTGAGATGAGCGCAGACGGAATGTCAGATGACATCATTTCCGGTTATGTAAAGGCTTCAGGCAGGGTGGAAAACCATTCGGGCTACATAGTCCTGCACGGCGAAGCCGTTCCGGAATTCACGGTCGGTTGTGCACGGTGCGGCAAGCAGTTCGTTTATACCGAACCGATTCCGCTCGAAGCAAAGATAACCGATAAGCTTGCAAACAAGGATGAAGACGAATTTCTCCTTTTGCAGGACGGTCTTCTGGATATCGACGATTATGTCCGTTCCGCCGCTATATTAGAACTTCCTTCGCGGTTTCTTTGCCGCGAGGATTGTAAAGGGCTGTGCCCGAAATGCGGGGTTGATCTTAATGCCGCTACCTGCTCCTGCGGCGATAACGAACCCGATCCGCGTTGGGATGCCCTCAAAGCATTTTTCGAATAAAAAATTGTTGTATAAATCAAGGAGGATTTTCCGAAATGGCTGTACCTAAGAGAAAAGTATCCAAAGCAAGAAGAGATAAGAGACGTTCTTCCACCTGGAAGCTCGAACTTCCGGGAATGGCAAAATGCCCGAAGTGCGGCGAATACGTTCTTTCCCACCGCGTATGCAGAAATTGCGGAAGCTACGGCGGGAAGGTCGTTCTTCAAGTCAAGGATAAACAGGACTGAGCGAAATAGCGTGTTGCAGAAGCAGTCGGCAACACGCTTTTTTGTAATTTCAACGCTTTTCTGTACTATTTAACAGGGGATTCGGATGGTAAGGATTGAATCGGTCGAATCGCACAGCCATGCCGCAAAGGTCGGCATCCGTGCGGGCGATATGCTTTATTCGGTAAACGGTCACGATATACACGATGTACTTGATTACCGCTTCTACATAATGGATAAACGCCTCGTTCTTTCGGTCGGGCGCGGTACGGACACGCTCGAATTTGTTATCGATAAATCCGAGTATTCCGATATCGGGCTTGATTTTTCCACATATCTTATGGATGAAAAGCGGCGCTGCCGCAACAACTGCATATTCTGTTTTATCGACCAGAACCCTCCCGGAATGCGCGAAACGATATACTTCAAGGATGATGACGAACGCCTTTCCTTTTTGCAGGGCAACTATATAACGCTTACGAATCTTTCGGAAGCGGATATAGAGCGTATTATAGCCATGCGCATCTCGCCGATAAATATTTCGGTTCACACGACCGACCCGGAGCTGCGCGTGAAGATGATGCGCAACCGTTTTGCCGGGAATTGTCTGCGCTACATCAAAATGCTCGACGATGCGGGCATTGCGATAAATGCCCAGCTCGTTTTGTGCCGCGGCATAAACGACGGAGAAGCCCTGAAAAAGAGTCTTACTGATCTTTCCATGCTGCGGAATGTCGAAAGCATAGCGCTTGTTCCCAGCGGGCTTACAAAATGGCGCGAAGGGCTTTACCCGCTTGTTCCGTTTGATGCACCCGCCGCCGCCGCGGTGATCGATATCGCGGATATTTTCGGAGGTATGCTGCTTGAAGCACGCGGACGCAGGCTTATTTATCCGTCGGATGAATTTTTTCTGCTCGCCGGGCGGGCGCTGCCGTCGGCTGATTATTACGAGGAATACCCGCAGATCGAAAACGGTGTCGGAATGATCCGCAGCGACAGCGACGAATTTGACGAATGCCTTGAAAATCTTCCCGAATGCGATTATAATAGAAGGGTATCCATCGCCACCGGGGAAGCGGCATACGCTTTTATTTCAGAGGCCGCATCTAAAGCTATGCGCAGGTATAAAAATCTTGATGTGCGTGTCTATGCAATTAAAAACAACTTTTTCGGCGGCAATGTTACCGTCAGCGGACTTATCACCGGCGGGGATATAATGGAACAGCTTGCGGGGAAGGAACTCGGGAGCGAGCTTCTGATCTCCGAAAATATGCTCCGTGCGGAGGGCGACCTGTTCCTGGACGGAACAACTCCGCAGCAGGTATCCGAACGGCTCGGAGTAAAACTTACGGTGTGTGAACGCGGCGGATATCCGCTGTGCGAAGCGATCACCGCCTTGAAAGGATGATATTATGGCAAAATGCACTGTTGCGGTCGTCGGTAGGCCGAATGTCGGAAAGAGTACATTTTTCAATAAAATAGCGGGCGAAAGAATTTCCATAGTTGAGGATACGCCCGGTGTCACGCGTGACCGTATATATTGCGATGTCGTATGGAACGGCAGGAGTATGCTCTTTATAGATACCGGCGGTATCGAGCCGGAAACCGAAAACGAGCTTATGCGCAATATGCGCGAGCAGGCGCTGATTGCAATCGGCAGCGCCGATGTGATAGTTTTTATGACCGAACTCGGTGTGGGCGTTACGGCGGCGGACCGCGAAATAGCCTCCATGCTCAAAAAAAGCCGCAAGCCGGTCATCGTTGCCGTCAACAAGGCGGATTCGGTAGGCGATGTCCCTGCGGGGTTTTATGAATTTTATGAGCTCGGGTTTGAGGACTGTATTCCCGTTTCCTCCGTCCACGGCACGGGAACGGGCGATATTCTCGACCGCGTTGTAGAGCTGCTTCCCGAATACGGGGATTCTTCCGACGATTCTTCGGCCATCCGCGTTGCCGTTATCGGCAAGCCCAACGCAGGTAAAAGCTCCATAGTAAACCGCTTCACCGGCGAGTCCCGCGTGATAGTATCGGATATGCCGGGAACAACGCGCGATTCGATCGATACCTATGTGAAGAATCAATACGGCGACTATATTTTCGTTGACACGGCGGGTATCCGCCGCAACGCCAAGATTGAGGACAGGATCGAACGCTTTTCGGTCATCCGCGCAAACTCCGCCGTCGAAAAGGCGGATGTCTGCATTGTTATGATCGATGCGCAGGAGGGTGTCACCGCACAGGATGAACGCATTGCCGGGCTTGCTCATAATGCGGGCAAGGCAAGTATAATAGTTATAAATAAGTGGGATACGCTCGAAAAGGACAACAGCTCGGTACCGAAGTTCAAAAAACAGGTGCTTGATGCACTTACTTATATGCGTTATGCGCCAACGGCATTCGTTTCGGCACTCACCGGGCAAAGGGTTGAAAAGCTCTACCCGATGATAAACGAGGTATACGCAAACGCCCGCCGCCGCATAACCACAGGGCTGCTCAACGATTTTCTTTCGGAGGTCACGGCAAGAGTTCAGCCGCCGTCCGATAAAGGCAAAAGGCTTCGCATTTATTATATGACACAGACGGGCGTGTGCCCGCCGACATTCGTCGTTTTCTGCAACGATGCGGAATTATTCCATTTTTCTTACCAGCGCTATATCGAGAATTGCCTGCGTGAAGCATTCGACTTTTCCGGCACTCCGATAAAGCTTGTCATCAAACAGAAGGGCGAACAGCCGAAGGAGATAAACGAATGATCTGGTTATACAGGCTGATACCCGGTGCATTCGGCGTGATGATCCGTGCCGCATCCGGGCTGGAAGGAAATGCCGCGAAGACGGTAGTCGTGCTTGCATGGGTGATCACTGCGGCTGCCGCATATCTTCTCGGCTCGCTTAACTTCGGGATAATCGTTTCGAAAAAGAAGTTCGGGCAGGATATACGCTCGTTTGGCAGCGGAAATGCCGGGCTGACGAATATGCATCGCGTTTACGGCAGGGAAGGCGCCGTCCTTACGCTTGCCGGCGATATAGGCAAGCAGGTCGTGTCTATCGTTATCGGAGCGGTCCTCGCATCGCAGGAGGGCGCGTATCTCGCGGGGCTTTTCTGCATCCTCGGGCATATCTTCCCGGTGTATTATCACTTTAAGGGCGGGAAAGGCGTTCTTACCGCCGCTACGATGATACTTCTGCTCGATCCGCTGATATTCCTTGTGCTGTTTGCGATATTTGCGCTTGTGCTTCTCATTACTCGCTATGTGTCGCTAGCTTCGATAATCGCGGCGATATGCTATCCCGCGGCGGTCTACTATTCTTCGGATCTTTCTGCGGGGCGCCCGACATTTTCCCTTGTTTTCGCGCTGTTTGTCGGTGCGCTCGTCATTTTCATGCACCGCGCGAATATCTACCGTATCTTCAACAATCAGGAATCCAAATTCAGCTTTCATAGAAACAAGGATAAAGACAAGTAAGGAGTGAAACGATATGCCGCTTGCCGATCGTGTACGGCCGAAAAGCTTTGATGAAGTTGCCGGGCAGAAGCATCTGCTCGCCCCGGGTGCGCCGTTCCGCCGCATAATGGAAAGCGGGCATTTGCCCTCGCTTGTTTTTTACGGCCCTCCCGGTACGGGGAAGACAACCGTTGCCGATATCATAGCAAAGAATTACGGCAGGGAATTTTATCGCGTCAATGCGACAACAGCATCGCTTTCTGATATAAAGGATATTCTTGCGCTTTCGCATACCGTTACCGCGTATGACGGAATAATCCTCTATATCGACGAAATACAGTATTTCAACAAAAAACAGCAACAATCGCTGCTTGAATATGTCGAGGACGGCAGAGTAACGCTTATCTGCTCCACGACTGAAAACCCCTTCTTTTCGCTTTATCCCGCGCTCCTTTCGCGTTCAAGCGTGTTTGAATTCAAGCCGGTTGCCGAGCAGGATATGCTTCCCGCGCTTCGCCGCGCCTTCGAAATATGCAATTCGGAAAGCGGCATTGCCAAGGCCTGCGATGACGACACATTATTCACCATCGCCCGCGGAAGCGGCGGCGATGTCAGAAAAGCTCTCGGCACGCTCGAAAACCTGTATTATTCCTGCGACGGTATTCTCGATAAAGAGCTTGCGCGTTCGCTTTCGCAGCGTTCCGCGATCCGATTTGACCGCGACGGTGATGAGCATTACGATCTTCTCAGCGCATTTCAGAAATCGGTGCGCGGTTCGGATCCGGATGCCGCGGTATTTTATCTTGCGAGGATACTGGAGGGCGGCGACCTTATATCCGCGTGCCGGAGGCTTATGGTAATGGCGTGCGAGGATGTCGGGCTTGCCTATCCGATGTGCATTCCCATTGTAAAGGCGTGTGTGGATATCGCGGTTTCGGTAGGTCTTCCGGAAGCAACACTCCCGCTTTCGGATGCAGTCATTCTGCTTGCCACCGCGCCGAAGTCAAACTCTGCTTATAATGCATACGCGGCTGCCGTGGATGCGATAAATGCCGGAAGGGGAACCGAGATCCCGTCATATCTGCGCGACACACATCGCCCCGATGCCGATACGGGTTATAAATATCCGCATTTGTATAAAAATCATTATGTAAACCAGCGGTATCTGCCCGCCGATATACGTGAAGGAGAATTTTACACATTCGGTGAAAACAAGACCGAGCGTGCTGCGCTTGAATACAGCAACACGATCCGTGCTGCGGCAAAGGAACGGAAGTAACGGTTATTTGCGGGCGTGAATATACGCTTTTCCCGAAACGCCGTGAAAAACGCCTCTGCCTCACGGCGTGAAACCGACACCCGTGTTAGCCCCGTCGGCTTACCGGCTTCGGATTGTGTCATCCCGCGGCAGTGCCGCAGCCCGAAAATCTCACGTTCTTCCCGATCAAGCTTCACGATCGCCCGCTCAAGGGCGATCTTTTTGTTTGCCTCCGGGCGTGAAGCAATTTCCGATAAAGTCCGATCGCCCTGATCGCATTGCGGTGCAAAGGAAGCGACGGCGCTTCTTCCGAACGATTCGTTTGCGCTTTTTGCCGCCGCGAAAGTGTGTATTCTGCCGTATCGCGCCGCGTGCGGGAAAAATCAACGGCAGTTTTCATCCGTTTATGTTGCTAAAGCAACCGAAAAACGCCTTCCAAGCACCCGAACGGATGTTTTGTAACATTCGTTCCCGAGTAGAAATTTCGGGGCCGGAATTGTGCAATTTGCACATTGAATTCGTGCGAAAAATTGCGTAAAAGGGAAGCGGCAGGCGGCAGTGTGCCGCGAAGTCGATTTTAACTGCGCGCCTGTGTATAATTATTTGGCTATTTTTTTGCGAGCAAAAAAATATATAATCTTATAATCTAATCCGAAAATGCCTTTGAAATAAGCGAAAAAAGTCATGGCACAGGCCAAGTTCTGCAATGCTTTTTCTTGTGCGGATTTCGATAATAATTTACAACGGGTAAAAGTTGCACAAACGATGAACGGATTTGTAAAAAACTCTGCACGGCGGCAACGGATGCGCCGAACGCTATTTGATGTGTATAATATGCCCCATTTTATACTTGGTTTTATATGCATACTTGACAAAAAAACGAGCTTGTGATATCATCATACGGTAAAAAGTTATAGTGGAGTTTGTATGCTCTCGTATAACAAAACTCTTCGCAGGAGGAAACACAATGACTGGAAACAGCAGCAAAACTCTTCGCGGAATTGCAGTGGTGCTTCTGCTTGTGATGATGCTCACAAGCTTTGGCACTTTCGGCGCTTCTGCGGCCGGTGATTATGTCAACGGGTCCGAGTCACTGTACCGCACATCACTTGATGACGTCGAAAAGTTCCTTACTTCAACGACTTACGACGATTATCGCAGTATGTACGGTGATTACGGATACGGAAAAACCATCGAGGTCGACATTTCTTTGTACAGCCCCGACGATTCCACGGGCGATATCAGGATCACCGAGATCGGCGGCAGAAAGGCTATCGTCTGCGGCGACAACAGCACCGTGAACTGGAAGTTCGACTTCGACAGTAATGTTCTTTATAACATCTATATCGAATATTACACCGGCGATTTCGACCTCGGTGACGATAACCTTTACTCAAAATCGGCAACAGCGGAAAGATACGTCCTCATAGACGGTCTTGTTCCCTTTAAGGAGGCACGCTCTGTCGAATTTGAAAAGGCGTGGGAAGATGTCTATTATGAAATGAAGGACGGCAAGTACGTTTACGACAACAACGGCGACAAAGTCTTCTACACGTCCACTTCCGAACGCTTCATTAATGATTATGCTCTTTCTGCCGATATAAATAACCGTCCTTATATCACGGATGTCAACAATAACGAGCTCAAACCCGATAAGCAACTTGTTGCCGAATGGGCGGGCAAGTATATTTACGACTCCACCGGTTATTTCAGTGAACCGCTTTCCTTCTATTTCGAGAAAGGAACGCATCTTCTCGGCTTCCAGGCAATACGCGAACCTCTTGCAATAAGCAGAATTGTACTTACTGCTGCGGAGACCACACCAAGCTATGAAGAATATCTTTCCGCTCACGGCGACAAGGATTATACCGGCGATGACAGTATAGTCGTTCAGGCCGAATACGCGATAAAGACTTCCGAAAATACTATATATCAGCTCAATGACAGATCATCCGCATATTCCGAACCGCAGCATTCCGCACTTGTCCGTCTTAATGAAATCGGCGGCGACAAGTGGCAGTATGTGGGTCAGTGGGTTGAATGGCAGGTTGAAGTGCCCGAGGAAGGCTACTATTCAATCATTCCGCGTTCGAAGCAAAGTTACTATTCCGGTATATATGTTTCCCGCAAGATCTATATAAACGGCGAGCTTCCCTTCAAGGAGGCAAACAACCTCCGCTTCGTGTATTCGAGCGATTGGCGCACCGATCCGCTCAACGACGGCAACACAAACTTCAAATTCTATCTGAACAAAGGCATCAATACGATAAGAATGGAAGTTGTTCTCGGCGATATGTCCGAGATACTCAACACCGTCGAAAACTCCCTTTCCGCCATCAACGGCTATTACAGAAAGATCCTCATGATAACCGGTCCCGATGCGGACAAAGGGCGTGACTACAATTTTGATAAGCTCATACCCGATGTTCTTAAAGGACTTCTCAACGAATCCAAGAACCTTTACCGCGTATCCGAACTTATCAGTCAGCTCACCGGCGATAAGGGTGAGCATTCCGCCACGCTTGACCGTGTTGCTCTTGTCTGCGAACGCATGGGTACATATCCCAGCACCATCGCAGGTCAGATGTCAACGCTGAAGGACTATTCCGCTTCTCTCGGCACATGGCTTTCCGATACTCAGAATCAGCCGCTTGATATCGACTATATATCCGTTCAGGCTGTTCAGAAGGAAGCTCCCGAAGCGGAACCCGGCTTCTTTGCCGACCTTTGGTATGAGATTCAGAAGTTCTTCCAGTCCTTCTTCAACGATTACAACTCCCTCGGCTCCACCTCCGAATCCGGCGCGGCTGAATCCGATGTCGATGTCGTTGTGTGGACTGCAAGCTCGCGCGACCAGGCTCAGATAATCCGCTCGCTCGTCGATGATGAGTTCTCCCCGAATTATCAGGGAATCAATGTGGATATCAAGCTTGTCGCCGGCGGCACCCTGCTCCCCGCTACACTTGCGGGAACCGGCCCGGATGTTTATCTCGGCGGCGGTCAGGGCGATCCGGTCAACTACGCGATACGCTCCGCCGTGCTTTCACTTAATACGAAAACGGGCAACACGAATGTCGGTTACAACTTCACCGACCTCAAAAATTCCGTTTGGAACGAAAAGAACGAAAACGGAGAATATAAGTACCCCGAATTCCACGACCTCATTGAATCCGGCACCGTCAAGAGCTTCGAAGAAGTCAGCGAATGGTTTGCGGATGAGGCTATGATCCCGCTTACGCTTTACGGCGAAACCTATGCGATTCCGATGACAATGTCCTTCTCCATGATGTTCTACCGTAAGGATATATTTGTGGAACTCGGCATAGAAGTCCCCAACACATGGGATGATTTCTACGATATTATATACACCATGCAGTCCAACTCGCTGGACATCGGTTTCCCGACAGGCACCGGCGGATCCATGATATTCATGTATCAGCAGGACGAGAGCCTGTACGAGGAAGGTGATTATGATTACTACCTTGAGCTGTTCAGACGCTATTATTACGACGGCGATTACGACAGTATAACCGATTCGCAGCTCAAAGAGCTTGACGACAGCCTTGCGGCAAATGGTTATACATATGTCGATGAAGAAGGCAACACCATCACCAAGACCGACGGCATGAAGATTAATCTTGATTCGGATATTTCGCTTTCCGCATTCAAGGATGCCTGCCAGTTCTTCACCATGTACGATTTCCCTGTAACCTACGATTTCGCAAACAGATTCCGCTCCGGCGAAATGCCTCTTGCGGTATCCGATTATACCTCGTATAACACGCTCATCGTTTTTGCTCCGGAAATCAACGGTCTGTGGGAATTCACCCCGCTGCCCGGCATGGCTGACGAGCTCACTCAGGAAATCAACAATGTTACCATCGGCGGCGTCTCCACCATCATGATGATGCGCTCCGTCGAGGATGAAGCAACCGCGTTCGGCGCGTGGTCATTCATGCAGTGGTACATGAGTGCCGATATTCAGAGCGCCTACGGCAACGAAATGGTCGCACTGCTCGGTCCGTCCGCAAAACAGCCGACGGCAAACATCGAAGCACTTGAAAGAATGTCTTGGTCCACCGACGAACTTCATAACCTTCAGTCGCAGTTTAAGGCAGTTGCCTGCACACCGGAATATCCCGGCAGCTACATCATAAGCAGATATACCAACTTTGCGTTCCTCGATGTCAAGAATAACAAGGCTGACCCGATTGAGGAAATGCGTTCCTACATCAATGACATTAATGTCGAGCTGACGCGTAAGAGAGAAGAGTTCAAGCTTCCCACCGCGGATACCATCAAGGCAATGGAACGCGCCGTCAACGAAAAATACAACAACTGGGCAACCGATAATAAGAAAGGGGGGGATAAGTAATGGCAAAGGAAAAAGCGGTAATCCGCTCCGATATGACGCGTTTCCAATGGACGCTCATGGAAATGAAAAAGAATAAAGTCGGCTATTTCATGACACTGCCGTTCTTCATTCTCTTCTTCATATTCACCGTTGTACCGGTTCTGCTCTCCTTCCTTTTGAGCTTTACTACATTCAACCTTCTTGAATGGCCTACATTCGTCTTCATGGATAACTACATAAGGCTTCTCCTTGCCGACGATGTATTTATCACCGCAATCAAGAATACCCTGAAGTTTTCCGCAATCACGGGCCCCGGCTCCTATCTTCTGAGTATGCTTTTCGCGTGGTTCATAAACGAACTTCGTCCGAAGATCCGTTCCATCGTCACGCTGATGTTCTATGCTCCGTCGATATCCGGCCAGGTCTACCTCATTTGGACGATATTCTTCTCCTCTGACCAATACGGCTTCGTCAATGCGTGGGGTATCAAGCTCGGCTTGATTTCCTCCCCGGTACTTTGGTTCCAGGATGAAACATATATCTTCGGTCTTATAGTGGCGGTCGCTCTTTGGACCTCGCTCGGCACCTCCTTCCTTACCTTTATCGCCGGCTTCCAGGTTGTCGATAAATCACTTTACGAAGCAGGCGCCGTGGACGGTGTCAAAAACCGTTGGCAGGAGCTTTGGTATATCACCCTTCCGACTATGAAGCCTCAGATGATGCTCGGTGCGATCCTTGCAATCACCGGCTCGTTCGGCTTCGGTTCGGTCATCACCGCTCTTGTCGGCTTCCCGAGCCCGAACTACTGCGCTCACACGATAATGCATCACCTGGAAGACTACGGCAACACAAGGTTCGAAATGGGCTATGCTTCGGCTATCGCCACGATACTCTTCCTTATGATGATCGGCGCGAATATGCTTGTTACGAAAATTCTGAGAAAGGTAGGTACGTAATATGTCTTTTGATGAAGTCAAAACAAAATGGCGTAACTACCGGAATAAGAGATTACAGAACAAAACGCAGTTCACGCGTTCAGTCAACCGCTCCAAGGGCGGCGATGTGGGCATATTCATCCTGCTCGCGATAGTGGCGGTCGTAATGGTTCTGCCGATGGTATATGCAATATGCCAGTCGCTCAAACCGCTCGATGAACTGTTCGTCTTCCCGCCGAGGTTCTTTGTCGTGAACCCGACATTCAAGAACTTCCGCGATCTGTTCTCCCTCATCAACAACTCCTGGGTTCCGTTTTCGAGATACATCTTCAATACGGTGCTTATCTCGCTCACCGGTACATTCGGCAACGTTCTGTTCGCTTCCTATGCGGCATATGCGCTTGCCAAGATTAAGTTCCCGGGCAGAAAGTTCCTGTTCTCGGTCGTTGTTTACTCCCTGATGTTCAACTCCACCGTTACGGGTATCACAAACTTTATCACAATGTCCGCACTCGGCTGGGTTGATACCTACCTTGCCGTCATCGTGCCTTCCTGGTGCTACACCTTCGGCCTTTACCTTATGAAGCAGTTCATGGAAACCTCCGTGAACGATTCGGTTCTCGAAAGTGCGCGTCTTGAGGGTGCAAGCGAAAACCTGATATTCTGGAAGATAGCGATGCCGATGGTCAAGCCTGCGTGGATCACTCTGATCATCTTCGTGTTCAAGGATCTTTGGAACATGGGCTCGAGTATGTACATATACAGCGAGCAGCTCAAAACCTTCAACTATGCTATCAGCCAGCTCGTTACCGCGGGTATCGCCCGTTCCGGCGTTTCCGCAGCGGCCACGGTCATCATGATGATCGTCCCGATAACGGTGTTCGTTATCACTCAGAGCAACGTCATCACTACGATGTCCGCATCCGGTATGAAGGATTAGAGGAGGCAGGGAAGTAATGAAAAACAGAATCACAAGATATATCCTTGCGTCACTTGCGATAATCCTGCTTATCGGTACCGTAAGCGCAAGCGCCATAGTTCCGTATACATCCTATACCTATGATGTCAGCGGCGATATGCAGCGCAGCCCGCACGCATATGTCCCGGAATTGCAGATCACCACAAGCTCCCTTAAGGCTTCTGTCGGTGAGGACGGCAATGCCAGCATAAACGCAAAAATCCTTTACGGCAACGATACCTTCCTGAAAAGCTTTGCGCTCAATTCGCCGAAGGACATATTCGTTGATTCACTCGGCGATGTTTATATAGCAAACTCCGCCGCGAATCAGATCGTTGTTACCGATGCGGATTACAATCTTCGCCTTATCATCGATAAATTCACAAACGGCGCCGGCGTTCCCGACCAGCTCGCCAACCCGAGCGGCGTGTTCGTAAACGATACCGAGGTGTTTGTCGCCGATACCGATAACGCGCGTATCGTTGTGTTCGATAAGCTCGGCAACTTTGTCGATATCGTTCCCGCACCGCAAAGCGAAGTTCTTCCCGAAAACAGCGTTTACAAGCCTATCGCCGTTTCCGTGGATAAGGCAGGGCGTATATACGTCGTCTCCTCCACGACAAACTACGGTGTCATCTCGCTCAACCGCGACGGCTCCTTCAACGGCTTTATCGGTCCGCAGAAGGTTGTTTACAGCGCTTGGGAATCCTTCCTCCGCCTGTTCCAAACGGCAGAGCAGCTCGCACAGAGCGAAAGCAAGGTTTCCACCGAGTTCAACAACCTCTGCATCGACAGTGACGGCTTCATTTACGTCACCACCTCCTCGATCGAGGAAAATACCGTTGCATCCGCCATTACATCCAGAAGCAAGAGCGGTGACTACGCTCCCGTAAAGCGCCTCAACCCGAACGGATCCGATGTCATGGTCCGCAACGGCTTCTGGCCGCCTTCCGGTGAAATCGACTTCGCCGCCATGGCAACTGCCGAATTTTCGGTTTCCGGCCCTTCTACGGTCGTCGACGTTGCTCTCGGCCCGAACAATACCTGGAGCATTATCGATAATAAGAGAAGCCGTGTGTTCACATACGACTCATCGGGTAACCTCCTTTTCGCCTTCGGCGACAAGGGCAACCAGCTCGGCAACATTTCCGACCTTGTTGCGATCGACTACCAGGGCAACAATATGCTTCTGCTCGACCGCGGCAACAGCGCCATAACGATATTCAAACGCACCGATTACGGCGATCTGCTCGACAAGGCAATAAAGAACACCGAGGACAGAAACTACGACAAAGCCGTGGATTTCTACACCGGTATTCTTCAGCGCAACAATAACTACGATGCCGCGTATGTCGGTATCGCTCAGAGTATGTACCGCAACGGCGAGTATGTACAGGCAATGAAGTATTTCAAGTATGCCTATAATACCGAAGATTATTCCGAGGCATATCAGGCATACCGCAAGCAGTGGATGGAAGAGCACCTCTGGGTAGTTCCGCTCGTAGTGTTGCTTGTCATCTTCGGCTTGGTCAAATTCTTCAAATTCGCCGGCAAAATCAATAAACGCGGCTTCAAGAACAAGGAAAAGAGCACATTCTGGGAGGAGGTTGTCTATGCCTTCCATGTGATCTTCCATCCGTTCGACGGTTTCTGGGATCTCAAGCACGAAAAACGCGGCTCTGTACGCGGCGCGACATTCTGGCTTGCAGTCACCTGCGTGACATTTATTTATCAATCAGTCGGCAGAGGCTATCTTTCCAATCCGTATGGCAGTTCGACATCGTTCTTCATGTCCGCCGTATCGATCCTCAGCCCTGTCTTCCTGTGGGTAACGGCAAACTGGTGTCTTACAACGCTGTTTGAAGGCGAAGGCTCCTTCAAGGATGTCTATGTGGCAACCTGCTACAGCCTTGTTCCGCTGCCTTTGCTGCTGATTCCCTCGGTAATCATGTCCAACTTCATGACGCTCGGCGAGCTTGACATTCTCACGATGATCAATTCCATAGCTTTCTTCTGGCTTGGTTTGCTCGTCTTCTTCGGAATGATGGTCACTCATGATTACACACTCGGCAAGAACTTCCTCACCACGCTCGGTTCGATCGTCGGCGTCGCGTTCATCATATTCATTGCCGGTCTGTTCAGTATGCTTGTTACTAAGGTGTTCACCTTCTTCTACAACATCTATGTCGAGCTTAATTACCGATGGTCGTGAAAGGAGTGCAATGCAAATGAAAAGATCAATTCTCAAAACGCTTTCTTTCCTGATCTGCGTTCTCATGCTTCTTCCCGCCTTCAACTGTCTGTCGGCACTTGCGGATGAATCCTCTGCGGACGGCACTGCAAATTCCGAGGATTGGGAGGATGTATGGAAGAATGTCAAGCTTCCGGCTTACACTTCTTCCGCATTCAGCACCGTCGGCGAACGTATCCTCGGTGGCGGCGATATAAGCCCGATGCGGCTTATGACAGTCAATGACGGCTATGCCTTCTTTGCCGACGAATTTGTCGACGGCGATGGTGACAGCTTCTCCACCGGCGAACTTATCATCCTTTCTCTGAAGGATAAGAGCCTCACAAAGGATCAGATCGTCGAATCCGGCAAGGTTCCGGAATACACCGCATTTTACTGCACAAACCCGTATAATGTCGGTTCCGCAAAGGCACTCGGCAGCGAACAGCCCACCGATGCATCCGAAAAGGCAAATCTGCTTTCGCAGATCATCATCAAGTATTCCGAAAACGATAAGGATACCACGATGAACTCCTTCACCGATGCAGCGGCAAGCCGTCAGATCATCGTCAAGAACATTCGCGGCGGCGTGCGTGTCGAGTATACGATCGGCCGTGAAGAGGTCACATACCTTGTTCCGCGTCTGATCAAAGCCGAAAAGCTCATCGAGCTTCTGCGCACTATCGATGAAAGATCCCCTTCGAAAGAAGGCGCTCCCAGCAATCAGTTCCACTTTTTGAAGCGTGACTCGCGTACTGTTGAGGCATATTACATCTATTACGATATAGATGAAATGACAACCAACCAGCGCAAATCCGTGGAAGCGAATTACCCTTGCGTAAAGAACTTTCCGATATTTGTCTGCGATAAGACAACCTCCTCCGTGGAGCTGCTCCGTATCGAAAAGCTGATTAAGGCGTATACCGATTACACCTACGAACAGCTCGATGCGGACCATGCCGAAACCGATTACAGCAACAGTGACGATGTCCCTCCGCTGTTCAAGCTCGCGCTTGAATACCGTGCGGACGGCGACGAAATCACCATCCGCTGCAACGCAGGCAACATCCGTTTCGACTCCTCGGTCTACAAGCTTTCCGATGTCCAGGTGCTTCCGTACGGCGGCGCCGGTGATGTCAATAACGAAGGCTACCTCCTTTCTCCGGACGGCAGCGGTTCGCTCATCCGCTTCTCGGATCTTTCCAAGCAGTTTTCGAGCAGCGCCAGCCTTTACGGTCAGGATTACGCCTACCACACCATAAGCGGTGAAAATAAAGAAGTTGCAAGGCTTCCCGCGTTCGGTGTATATCAAAGAATAGAAAAGAACTCCACCAAAAAGGTTCTCACCGAAAAGATCGACCCCGAAACCGGCGATTATGTCCGCGATGATGACGGCAATATCGTCATGGAAGAAGTTGAAGTCGATGTTCCGCTCGAAATCGCATATCTCGCGGTTATCGAAGAAGGCGATTCGCTTGCCAAGATAAACCTCAACTACGGCGGTTCGATTCACAACTTCGCTTCGGTCTATACATCATTTAACCCACGCCCGAAGGACAGCTACGTCCTCGACGGCGGTATCTCCGCAGGCACGGATGCGATGTGGACGGTCGAATCAAAGCGTAAATACACCGGCAATTTCACGATGCGTCTCTTCATACTTGACGGTACAGAGGACGGCGACACCGCGGACGAAGGCTCCGATGCCGACAAGTCCTATTCGGATATGGCGGCAGCGTACAGAAACTACCTTGTCAAGACGAATGTTCTGACGGAAATCGCGGATCAGCGTGACAGTATCCCGCTGTACCTCGAAACGCTCGGCGCTATCGAATCCACAAAAACAATTCTCGGCGTTCCCGTTGATACGATGTTTTCGCTCACCAGCTTTTCCGATACAAAGGATATAATCGATGAACTTAAAAATCAGTTCGGCATCGATTATATCAAGATCAAGATGAGCGGTTGGGCAAACGGCGGTCTTATTTCCGAAGTTCCCACATCACTTGATCCCGAAAAGGTTCTCGGCGGTGAGGACGGCTTTAAGGAACTTATCGCTTACGCAAAAGAAAACGAAGTTACGCTCTTCCCCGAAGTCGAGCTTTCCATTGCTTATAAGGATAAATGGTTCGACGGATTCGATTCGAGTGAGAACCTTTCCCAGTATATTGATGAACGTATAGCTCTTTATCAGATGTACGATCCGATATGGCAGGGATATCGTTCGACCGGCGGCGGCGGTGTTATTTCTCCCTCCTTTATGAAGTCTCTCTATGCAAAGGCATATGAGGATTACAAGGATTATAATGTCGGCGCAATAGCGGTTTCCACGCTCGGAAAGTACCTTTCCTCCGACTTTAATGTCGATAATCCTCTCACGCGTGAGGATTCCAAGGAGCTTGTTACACAGCTCCTGCAGACGATCTCCGAAAACAACGGCAATGTGCTTGTCGCCGGCGGCAATAAGTATTCCTTCAAATATGCTACGGATATCCTTGAATTGCCGCTTGATGACTCCCGTTACACTTACTCCTATGCATCCGTGCCCTTTATGAGCATGGTGCTGCACGGGTACAAGCAGTATGCGGGTACCGCACTCAACCTTGCAGGGGATTACACCTATCAGATACTCAAATCCATCGAAAGCGGTGCTTCGCCCTACTTCGTAGTGGCAAAGAGCAACACCGCAAAGCTCAAGGATTACAGCGGATATTCCGACATTTCGCAGTACTATTCCGTTCGTTACAGCATCTGGACGAGTGATATCATCACCTCCTACCGCACGATGAACGAGGCGCTTGCGGATGTTCAGTCTTCCGAAATGAAGAAGCACGCCATCCTTACGACCGACGGCAATGTTGTTTATGTCGAATACGCAAACGGCATTTCCTTCTGCTTCAACTACGGCAGAAACGGTTATGAGTTCAATGGGGAAACGGTTCCTTCAAACGGATTTGTCAAATTTGATAAAGACGGCAACAGCGTTATGAAATGGGAGGGTTCAAATGAATAACACGATAAGTGCAAAAAAAATCAATACTGCTCCCAAAAAGCGCAAAAGAAGCAAAGGCTCGCTTGATGTGAGAAAATCCAGGATGGGATGGGTGTTCATCGCACCCTTCCTCATCGGCTTCGTGCTTATCTATCTTCCGATGATATGCGAATCCATTCAGTTCTCATTCAGCTCGCAGAACGTCCCTCCGGGAGGCGGTCTCCTGCTCGAGAATGTCGGATTTGAAAACTACAGTTGGGCATTGTTTACCGACCCGAACTTCAAATCGACACTCGGCAACAGTATTCTCGAGCTTCTGTTCAATGTTCCCGCGATCGTTGTTTTCTCGCTGTTTATGGCAGTGCTGCTCAATCAGAAGATGCGCGGCAGAGCGATATTCAGAGCGATATTCTTCATACCGGTTATAGTTTCCACCGGTATTATCGAATCCATCGACCTTCAGAATACTCTCGCTGATGCACAGCAGACGATAACGAGCGGCGAAGAGGGAATCAGCGGTACCGACAGCGGTTCGCAGATAATCACCGCGTTGGACATCAACAGGCTGTTTTCGGGAATGCAGATCGGTGCGGGTCTTGTCACATACGTTACGCAGATAATCCAGGATGTGTATGACATCGTCAACAAATCCGGTGTTCAGATGCTGATCTTCCTTGCCGGCTTGCAGTCGATATCTCCGGCAATATACGAATCCTGCTATATCGACGGCGCTTCCTCCTGGGAAACCTTCTGGAAGATCACCTTCCCGATGATATCTCCGATGATACTCGTCAATACCGTATATACCGTTATCGACTCGTTCACATCGCAGTCCAACCAGGTTATGACATACATCAATAAGATTTACTCCTCCACAAACGGCAACGTCCGTGCAACGGCAATGTCCTGGATGTACTTCCTTATCGTTATGCTCATACTTGCGGTCATCGCCGGCATTATCAGCGCATATGTCTTCTATCAGAAGAAGGATTCATAAGGAAAGGAGGATGTAATAAATGGACACTTCTGCAATGACAAAAAAGGAGCTGAAGGAATATCGCCAACAGCTCAAACGCGAAGAAGCTATCAAGAAGATGAAAAACCATGAAAAGACAACCTTCCTTATGAGGCTTCGCTATAAATACCTCACATGGTATTTCGCAAAGAAATTCATATGGGCACTTTTCCGGTTCGTGCTTCTCATCGGTATTTCCTATGTTATACTCTTCCCGTATTTTTCCAAGATAGCCGGCTCGTTCATGAGCAGGGACGACTTCACCGACGTTATGGTCAAGCTTATCCCGCGTGAACCCACGCTCGACACATATCGTGCCATTATAAACGATAACGATTACTTCCAGGCACTTCTTAACACCACGGTTCTTTCCGTCCTTTGCGGTATATCGCAGACGCTTATTTGCTCGATTGTCGGCTACGGCTTCGCAAAATTCAAGTTCAGATTCAAAAACCTCCTCTTCCTGTGTGTCATTTTCACGATGATCGTGCCGCATGAAACACTTCAGCTTTCGATGTTCATGAAGTTCAGATACTTCGATATCTGGGGTATATACGGCTTTATCGCGAAGTACATCTTCGGCTCGCAGGTCACTACTCCCGCCATTGCCAGTATGCTGAATACATATTGGCCGTTCGTCATCCTTTCTCTCACCGGCCTCGCCTTCAAAAACGGTCTGTTCATTTATATAATGCGGCAGTACTTCAACGGCGTTCCGGATGAGCTTGAAGAGGCAGCCTATGTCGACGGCGCAGGCGTTATCAAAACCTTCGTGCGCATAATCATTCCGATGGCTGTGCCTATGATGGTCACGATATTCATGTTTGCGTTCTCGTGGCAATGGTCTGATTCCTTCTATACCGGTCTGTTCTTCACCAGCACAAAATCGGCAAGAGTTCTTTTGCCGAACATTGTCAAGGTTCCGGTCTCGCTCGATACCGATTATGTTGCTCAGTCAACATACGAATCGGCAATCCGCAACACCTGTGGCTTGCTGATACTTGCACCTCTCGTAATCATTTATATGTTTGCACAGAGAACCCTTATCGAAGGCGTTGAACGCAGCGGTATCACCGGCTGATCAGCTTTCAGGAAAAATAAAACAAAGCGACCGTGCTCCCCATGGGCACGGTCGTTTCTCTTTTTTTGCCTGCTAAGGAAAGACTTTGCGGTATTTACAAGGTACGGCGAACGCTTGGCTCGTTTTTCGATATATTCGTTGTATGGTTTCTTGTTCAATGCAAAATCGCTCCGTCGGGTTATTTTGTCTCTCAAAGGCAAAATTATTCCCTCCGTACTTGACAAGCAGGATAAATCTGCTATAATTTCAATGAATTGGGAGTGTTGAAGTGAAAAATACAGAGATTAAAATCAAGTATCGGAATCCGGAAACCATCAGGGCAATGCTTTCCGCTTCCGCCGAAAAATACGGCGATAAGACGGCATATAAGTATTATTCCTCGCCAGATACAGTTTCCGAAATGTCATACAAGCAGTTTTTTGCGCTTTACAACAATATCGGCACATCGCTTTGCGGCCTCGGTCTTCAAAAGAAGAAGATTGCCATCGTGTCCGAAAGCCGTCCGGAATGGATTGTCGCCTATGCCGCAATCATAGGCTGCGGCTCTGTTGTCGTTCCGCTCGATAAAGAACTTTTGGACGATCAGATCAAGGCGTTTCTCGAATACGCCGGTGTTTCCGCCGTGTTCTGCTCCGGAAAATACAGTCAAAGGCTTCTTGCTATGAATGTGCCCGGGCTTGAGTATATCATTGATTTCGACGGTAAAGCCGATTCGGAAATGACGGTTTCCTTCCGCGAGCTTGCGTTCGAGGGCGAAAGACAGCTTTTCGCAGGAAATAACCGATTCCGCACGGCAAGATACGATCCTTCCAAAATGTGTGCGCTGATCTTCACATCCGGGACCACCGGCACAAGCAAGGGCGTCATGCTTTCGGAGGATAACATTGTCGCCTGCATGACCGCTTCCGCAAACATGATCTGTTACAGCAGCAATAATGTGCTTCTCAGTGTGCTTCCGATGCACCACACTTATGAGCTTTGCTGCGGTCAGCTTACCGCGCTTATGCTCGGGCTGACAATCTGCATAAACAACAGCCTAAAATATTTCATGCGCAATTTGAAGCTGTTCCGTCCGACCGCCATGATACTTGTCCCGCTTTTTGTCACTACCATCCGCAAAAAGATTGAGGATGAAATCAAAAAGAAGAACCGCACCACTGCGCTCAATATAGGTGTTACGGCGACAAAGGCATTGAAGCGTGTCGGTGTTGATGTGCGTAAGCTCGTCTTTTCCGAAATCAACGCACCGCTCGGCGGCAGACTGCGCTCCATTGTGTGCGGCGGTGCTCCTATAGATCCGCAGACAATCGAATGGTTCGAAAATATCGGCATAAATGTTTCGCAGGGCTACGGCATTACCGAATGCTCTCCGCTTGTTTCGGTCAACCCGCTTGTAACGGTTCATTACGATTCGGTCGGTCTTCCGATACAGGGCAGCAAGATCAAGATAATCGACGATGCCGACGATGTCGAAACGGATATGCCCACGCGCGCGATCGGTGAAATATGCGTTCGCGGCCCTCAGGTAATGCTCGGCTATTACAACGCGCCGGTCGAAACGGCAGCAGCCTTTACGGAGGAGGGCTATTTCCGCACGGGCGATTACGGCTATGTAGATGAGGACGGATATATATATATCACCGGTCGCAAGAAGAATATAATAGTTCTCAACAACGGCAAAAATGTATATCCGGAGGAGATCGAAGAATACCTCGATCGCCTTGATATCATACGCGAATGTGTAGTTGTCGGCAGGGAAAAAGAGGATGGTGAAGTCGTTCTCACCGCCATAATCTACCCCGACTACGATGCCTTCAAGGGCAAGGATGATTCCGATATAATCGAGTCTATACGTGCCGAAGTCGCCACGATAAACAAAAAGCTTCCGATATTCAAGCAGGTGCGTAATATCGAGTTGAAAAAGAGCGAATTTGAAAAGACCACAACCAAAAAGATCATCAGATACAAACTTTCTTAAGGAGATACAGTTTCATGTTTCAACAGCTTAAAGACCTCCTTGTCGAGGAAATGAGCATAGACTCTTCACTTATTACCCCCGATGCGGAGCTTATGAACGATCTCGGCTTCAACTCGCTCGAGCTTGCCGATCTTGTCGTTCTTTGCGAGGAACGCTTCGGCATAGTTTTCGATGATGCCGCTCTTCCCGGGCTGCTTACCGTCGGCGATGTCGCAACATATATAGAAGAAAATTCCTGAACATCCGATACGCGCTTTGCCAAGGCAAAGCGCATTCCTTTAAGGAGGAAAGCCAATTGCCGAACATACTTGTCGTAGAGGATGACAAAGCGCTTAATATGCTTATAAGCCGTGTTCTCGAAAGAAACGGTCATGCCGTTTTTCCCGCCTTCGACGGAGCGGAAGCGCTTGCCCTCCTCGATGAAACACATATCGACCTTGTGCTCACGGATATCATGATGCCCGGCACGGACGGCTATGAGCTTGTCGCGGCGATCCGCGCGGCAGATACAAAAATGCCGGTTCTTTTTATGACCGCAAAGAGCGGCTTCGGCGATAAACTGCGCGGATTCAACCTCGGCGCGGATGACTACATGGTTAAGCCGATCGACATAAACGAGCTTGTCCTGCGTGTGAATGCGATACTGCGCAGAAGCCGAATTGCGAACGAACGGCGGCTTGTTATCGGTTCGACCGTGCTGGATGCCGATTCGTTTACCGTTTCAACGGGTGACACTGCGGCAACTCTGCCGCAGAAGGAATTTCTGCTTCTCTTCAAGCTGCTTTCCTATCCGGGGCGAATATTTACGCGTTACGAGATAATGGATGAGATATGGGGCTACGATTCCGAAAGCGATGAAAAAACCATAAACGTTCATATAAGCAAACTCCGTTCCCGCTTTGAAGATAATAAGGATTTTTCCATAGAAACGGTCCGCGGACTGGGTTATAAGGCGGTACTCAAGTGAAAAAGCGGGATATCAGATCAAAAACCAAACTCACGGAAAGCATCAATAAGGTAAACGAAAAAACGCCAATGGTGTTTTATCTCACAATGTTTATCTTCGTTGTCAGCTCCGTTACTGCGGCGATACTGTTTGCCGTTTATACCGTGCTCAGCAAGCTCGGAGTTATCGGCGAACTGAACCTGTATCTTGTGATATTGCTCTTCCTGTTTTTCAGTATAGCGATATCGACAAGCCTTGTTCGCGGGTTCGGCAATAAGATCATTTTTCGTTCGCTGCGCAAAATTACCGATTTCAGTAATTCGATAGCGGAAGGAGATTTTTCCAAGCGGCTTGATCCCCCGCGTGAAAGGGAGCTTGCGGCTATTTGCGAAAGCCTTAATGACATGGCGGATAAGCTCGGCAGGAACGAGCTTGTTGCCTGGGATTTCATCTCTAATGTATCGCACCAGTTCCGCACCCCGCTTGCAACGATAATCGGGTATGCCCAGCTTCTTCGCGATGCCGATCTTCCGGAGGCCGAGCGCAGGGATTATATCGCCATAATCGAGGAAAAAACAAAGGCGCTTTCAAAGCTTGTCAACAGCATATTGGAGCTCTCCAAGCTCGAATATCAATCCATCACACCCGCGACAGAGCTTTTCCGTTTGGATGAACAGCTCCGCAAATGCCTTATATCATTCGGGGATCGTTTTGAAGAAAAGGATATTTCCGTTGTAGCCGACCTTGATCGTGCCGAATGCTTCGGAAGCGCGGAGCTTATGGCGGAGGTATGGAGCAATATTCTCGAAAACGCCCTTGAATTCAGTCCTCGCGGCGGAAAAATAAAGGTCACTCTGCGAAACATGGACGGCAGCGCCAGAGTGGAGATATCCGATGAAGGCCCGGGCATGGATGAGGAAACACTCGCTCATGTCTTCGACCGCTTTTACCGCGGGAAAAACCGCGGGCACGGCGGGAACGGGCTCGGAATGGCTATCGTAAAGCGGATAATAACACTGCACGGGTTTTCCGTGGAAGCAAAAAGCACGCTCGGGCAGGGAAGTACATTCATCATTACGACGGAATGCCGTTAGTAAATAATTCACACATAAAAAGCGTGACAAATCGATTTTGTTGTGCTATAATCAAAATACAAGAGTCAATTAAGTAAAGTAGGTAGGGTATGAAGAAAACAGCTTTGCTATTATCTTTGGTGATACTTTTCACCTTTATTGCGGCGGCCTGCAGCGGCGGCGAGGAAAGTTCCTGCGTCGAATCGTCCGGGCCGGTGGCGGAAAGCTCCGATTCGAACAACGAAAAGCCGTATTACACCGGTGTTTCCGTTAGCTCCGATCCGTTTGAAAGGTGTATTTCCGTCGGGTGCTCCTATACCAAGACGGTCGAGGCGGGAGATACCTACCCCGACACATACGGCACCGAACTGACCGACGGCGCTTTTGCCGATGCGACGGCAGCCAGCTATACCGACGAAGCGTTCAGCGGTTATAATATCGCGGGCAAACGGCTTTATGTCGTTATAGACCTCGGCTCTTTATATGACCGCATCTATGCGTTCCGTATCAGCTATCTTTCCACCTCCGTTGCGGGCATAGGCGTCCCTTCCAATACATTTGTGTATGTATCTCAGGATGGTGAAAACTGGAACGGTGTGGGCACTGCAACGGGCTTTGTCCTTGAGGAAGGCACCGTGCAGACAGCCGAGCTTCGGCTCGATGAACACATAAAGGCACGCTATGTCAGGTTCGGGATTTCAGGCACTGCGGCATGGACATTCTTTGACGAACTCATGGTCATCGGCGATTACAACCAAACTGACGCGACAGAGCAATATGCCGCCTGGATCGATGACATATCCTCCCTGTATTACGGCGGAAGACTCCCGACCGAGGAATTCATTGCCCCTGTCGACAGAACACTCAACCGCGTTTCAATCACAAAGGGCAAGAAGTACACCATAAGCGGTGAGATTGATTCCTCATTCCCGGATACCGGCGATTCCATGCTTACCGACGGCAACCTCAGCGGCATTTACGAGGGCGAAACCTGGGTCGGGCTCAAAACCGAAGAAGACACCACGATAACCGTCGATCTCGGCGGGACCGTTTCCGATATTGCCGGGTTCGAGGTTTCCTGTTACACCAATACCAATGTTTCACAGTTTTTGCCCTCCGGAGTGAAAGTCGCTGTTATATATGACGGTGTTTCCACAGATGTCGGTGTTGTATACGGCAGCCCGAATGTTGTAAAAGGCAATTACACCTTCTCTATTCCGCTGGAAAAGACATTGCGCGCGGATAAGATTGAGTTTACCTTGATCCGGTGCGAGCTTTCCACAAAATTCCTTGTGGAGGAAGTGAGCGCCTATGCATACCGTGACGATGCGGCAAACGGGCTTTACCCCGACCTTCGCTTCGTGACCGAGGATACCGCAAAGCCTACCGGCGATAATTCCGAAAAGAACCTCATCGCAGGGAAAACTCAGCAGATACTCGCTTCGAGCGACCCCGGCGAGTCACTTTACGAGAACAACACTCCTGTTACCTCCGGGATTCTCACGGACGGCAGAAAAGCCACGCGTACCGATATTCACAGCGGCGAATTCTTCAAATTCAACGGCGGCAGCGGGAGAGTGATCGTATATGACCTCGGCTTTGTTTCCGCGGTGAACCGCTTTACGGCTGGCTTTACAAAGCAGACCGATTGGGCAGTCAATTCGCCCTCGATCGTAACGGTATATGTCACGACGGATACCGATAACTGGTACGAAGTCGGCAATATCGATCTTTCTGCCGGCGGCGACCCCGAAATTCATCGCGGCACGCTCAAACTCGGCAGGAATGTTAAAGCAAGATATGTTGCATTCTCCTTTGCGGTTACGCAATGGGCAGGCTGTGACGAGCTTGAAGTTTTCGGCACCGAAAACGGCGCTTCCGGCGTCGATCCCGCAGCAGCCGGCTATAAAACCGGCAGCCTGTTTGTGAACAAGCGTAAAGCACCGAGCGAGGACCTTCTCGGCGGTGCAAAGGATCTCTGCCTGCTTTATCACGGCGTAAAGCTTGACGGCTACACCGTTGACGATCTTATACCTTATCTTGCGTATGTCGATGCCGACGGCAATCCCGTGGACACTATGTTCGACAGCTTCCTCTTCCTTCTTTCCGGCAACCTTCCCAGCGGCGCCGCTCCGTATGATAATGGCAAAAAGACCGATTGGCTGTGGACGATACAGGATATATTCAAGGACGACAGGAATATGTCGGCGCTTGAAGAAGCCGCAGGCATCGTAAAGGAAAAGCTCGGTCTTCCTTCGGATTATAAGTTCAAAGTGACAACATCAATCTATTATCCGAGTACCGAAATGACATCCTTCGGCGATATAGACGGCGATGGAAATTCCGAGAATTTCTCGGTATTCAATGACCGCATCAAGGCGATCAAGTGGTATATAGAATCCTTTGAAAAAGAGTTTTCGGAAAGCAATTTCAAGAATATCGAGCTTGTCGGCTACTATTGGTTCCATGAGGCAATGAAGCAATCCGAAGAGGATAATGTAAAGCTGCTCAATGCGGTTTCCGATGCCGTGCATGCGGTCGGGCGCAGCTTCTTCTGGATACCTTACTTCACATCGAACGGATACAGCAATTGGGAGCAGCTCGGCTTTGATATCGCGAATATGCAGCCCAACTATGTGTTCAACCTCACCACTCCTTACAAGAATCTCTCTCAGTGCGCACAGCTCACAAAGCTTTACGGAATGGGCGTGGAAATTGAAGTGAGTGATGAAGCGCTCTCCAATATACTCATTTTCAAAAAGTATATGCAGTACCTTGCCGGCGGCATAGAATACGGATACATGACGGATTCGGTCCATATGTATTACCAGGGTGTACATATATACTCAAATGCCGCACGCTCCAAAACAACGATGGGCAGAATGGTTTATGATGCGACCTATAAGTTCATCAAGGGAACGCTTGAATACAGCCCCGAGAAGCTGGACGCTATCGAGATTACTCTAAACCAAAACGATTATATCGCGGAGGGCAAGATAGAAACCGGTTTATCGCTTTGCGAATACCGTCTCGAACAGTATCCGGAACACGGCAGTATAACCATAAACAACGACGGGACTTTCACCTACTACGGCGAAAGCGGGTATACGGGTAAGGTCACCATCAAGTATTCGTACAGCAATTATATCGGATTTTCCGAGCCTTGCGAGATCGTTATCAACATTACGTGATTTTTCGCTGCTGCGGTGTCTGTTGCAAATACGGACACCGCAGCGGTATTTTTTTGTGCAAAAAACGAATTGACAAACAATATCCGAGGTATTATAATACGATAGGTGAGCAACGGCGTTCATTCACACAGGGGAAGCAGCCCGGTTTGGATGCGCGCCATTTCTGTTTTAACGGTCGGCGTATCAGGGCGGAAAAGCAGAACGGAGCCGAAGATATAATCGGGCATTTTGAATCGCGGAAAGGAAGCGATCTTTCATGACAAAATATATTTTCGTTACCGGGGGAGTTGTTTCGGGGCTCGGCAAGGGTATTACCGCCGCCTCGCTCGGGAGGCTTCTCAAAACGCGCGGTCTTAAAGTAGCCGCGCAGAAGCTGGATCCTTATATAAACGTCGACCCCGGCACAATGAGTCCGTATCAGCACGGCGAGGTATATGTTACCGAGGACGGTGCGGAAACCGACCTTGACCTCGGACATTACGAACGCTTTATTGATGAAGATCTGAACAGATATTCAAACCTTACAACGGGTAAGGTGTACTGGAATGTTCTCAATAAGGAACGCAGGGGAGAATATCTCGGCTCCACCGTTCAGGTCATTCCGCATATCACCAACGAGATCAAAGAATTTGTATACCGTGTCGGCAAGCAGACGGATGCCGATGTTGTTATTACCGAAATCGGCGGCACGATCGGTGATATTGAATCCCAGCCGTTTATCGAGGCTGTCCGTCAAATATCGCTCGAAGTCGGCAGAGAAAATAGCCTCTTTATTCATGTGACACTCGTTCCTTTTCTCCGCGGTTCGGATGAGCACAAGTCAAAACCCACTCAGCATTCCGTAAAGGAATTGCAGGGAATGGGAATAAACCCCGATATAATTGTCCTCCGCTGTGATGAACCGCTTGAGGAATTCATATTCAAAAAGATATCCATGTTCTGCAATGTAAAGCCCGACTGCGTTATCGAAAATATCACGCTCCCCTGTCTTTACGAGGCACCCCTTATGCTCGAAAAGGCTAACTTTTCCTCGGTTGTGTGCAGAGAACTCGGGATTGATGTACCCGAAGCCGACCTTTCCGAATGGGAGGAAATGGTCGAAAGGATTAAATCCTGCCCGGGCGATGTCACGATAGGGCTTGTGGGCAAGTACAGTCAGCTTCACGATGCCTATCTTTCGGTCATGGAGGCGATGCACCATGCCGGCTATGAGGTTGGTGTGAATGTACATATCGAATGGATCGATTCCGAAAAGCTCCGCAAGCGCGATTGCGAAGCGGTCCTTTCCGGTCTGGATGGCATAATCATTCCCGGCGGCTTCGGCGGACGCGGCATTCCGGGCATGATCAACGCGGCGCGTTTTGCGCGTGAGCACGATATTCCGTTCTTTGGTATCTGCCTCGGGATGCAGATCGCCGTCATTGAATTTGCCCGCCATGCTGCCGGTATTGCGGATGCCGATTCGGGCGAATTTAATGAAATATGCGATAACAAGGTCATAGATTTCATGCCGGGCCAGAGCGAAAGCGTTGATAAAGGCGGCACACTGCGGTTGGGCGCATATCCCTGCCGTATCAAACCCGGGACAACCATGGAGCGATGCTACGGCAGAAGTGAAATCAGCGAACGCCATCGCCATCGCTATGAATTCAACAATGAATACCGCGAAAAGCTCGAAGCTGCGGGGCTGACACTCTCCGGCCTTTCGCCGGACGGCAGGCTTGTCGAAGCCGTAGAGCTTACGGATAAGCCCTTTTATGTCGGCGTTCAGTACCATCCCGAATTCAAATCCCGCCCCAATAAGGCGCATCCGTTGTTCAAAGGCTTTATCGCCGCAGCAGCGGAAAAACATAAGATTCAGGAGTAAATGCCATGTATGACGTTTATGAAAACCCGCTGTGCAAGCGGTATGCAGGCCGCGAAATGCAGGAAATCTTTTCGGACAACCGAAAATTTTCCACTTGGCGCAGGCTTTGGGTTGCGCTGGCGGAAAGCGAAAAAGAGCTCGGACTTCCGATAACCGATTCACAGATCGCCGAAATGCGCGCGCATATCGATGATATCGATTATGATGTCGCCGAAAAGCGAGAACGTGAGGTGCGCCATGATGTCATGTCGCATATATACGCGTACGGAATCGCCTGTCCGGAAGCAAAGCCGATAATCCACCTCGGCGCGACAAGCTGCTTTGTGGGCGATAACACCGACATCATCATTCAGCGCGATGCGCTTCTCCGTATCCGCAAGCTTCTTTTGGAAACGATAAATTCGCTTGCCGGTTTTGCGGGGAAGTATAAATCGCTTCCGACACTTGCATATACACACTTCCAGGCAGCACAGCCGACGACCGTCGGCAAGCGCGCCGCAATGTGGCTGCAGGATCTGATGACGGATCTCGAAAACCTCGATCACCGCATAGCCACGCTGAAAATTCCCGGCTGCAAGGGCACGACCGGTACCGGCGCGAGCTTTTTGGAACTTTTCGGCGGCGATGCCGAAAAGGTCACAAAGCTTGAATCGCTCATTGCTTCAAAAATGGGATTTTCACACGTGTATTGCATCTGCGGGCAGACATATCCGCGTAAATCCGATTATTACACGCTTTCCGTTCTTTCGGGCATAGCGCAGAGCGCAATGAAATTTTCGGGCGATATAAGGCTTCTTTCCCATCTGAAGGAGGTTGAAGAGCCTTTTGAATCGAAACAGGTCGGTTCCTCCGCAATGGCGTATAAACGCAACCCGATGCGGAGCGAACGGATAACATCACTGGCGCGGTATGTTATGGCGGATGCGGCAAACCCCGCATTCACCGCCGGTACTCAGTGGCTCGAACGCACGCTTGACGATTCCGCTAACCGCCGCATAAGCATTCCCGAAGCGTTCCTTGCGACTGACGGTATCCTGCTGCTTTACAACAATATCATCTCCGGGCTTACGGTATATCCCAAGGCCATCGAAAAGCACCTCATGGAGGAACTGCCATTCATGGCAACGGAGAATATACTTATGCACTGTGTCAACAGGGGCGGGGACAGGCAGGCACTGCACGAATCGATACGCAGGCATTCCGTTGCCGCGGGCAGAACCGTGAAGGAAGAAGGAAAGGATAACGATCTTTTGGACAGGATCGCCTCCGATGAAGCCTTCGGGCTTACCCGCGCCGAGATCGACGGCATTATCGCGGAAAGCGATCTTACCGGGCTTGCCGCACTGCAGACCGAGCAGTATCTTTCCGAGGTTCGCGCTGTACTTGAAGAAAACGCACAATATATCGGCGGTAATTCCGCAAACGAAATAAACGTATAAGGACGGTAAAACAAAATGCTTACTGCTATTGTCGGAATCAACTGGGGAGATGAAGGAAAGGGAAGAATGGTCGACCTTCTTTCATCCGATTACGATATCATCTGCCGCTACCAGGGCGGCAACAACGCAGGTCATACCGTTATAAACGAAAAGGGCAAGTTCATAATGAACCTGCTTCCTTCGGGCATTCTCCGCGACACAACGGTTAATGTCATGGGCAACGGCATGGTCATCGATATCGAACACCTTGCGGGCGAAATAAAAATGCTCGAAGAAAAAGGCATTCATATCACGCCGGAAAACCTTAAGATCAGCGATAAAGCCGTTATTTGCATGCCGTACCACAAGATGCTCGACTGCATGGAGGAGGAGCGCCTTGCCGATAAGAAATACGGCTCCACAAAGCGCGGCATCGCTCCGGTGTATTCGGATAAATACTACAAAAAAGCTCTCCGCATGGGCGATCTTCTCTGCGAGGACGGCCTTTACGAAAAGGTCAGGGATATTGTCGAATGGAAGAATATCACCGTCACCGGCTACGGTCACGAACCGGTCAACGCAGATGAAATGTACGCATGGCTGCAGCACTTCGGCGCCATCGTAAAGCCCTTTATCACCGATATCTGCGTTTATCTTGATAATGCGCTCAAAGAAAACAGGAATATCATGTTCGAAGCACAGCTCGGCGCATTGCGTGATATTGATTTCGGTATATATCCTTATACCTCCTCATCTTCCACGATCGCCGCTTATGCAACGATCGGCGCCGGCATACCCGGTGCAAAGATTGATGAAACCATCGGCATCATGAAGGCATATTCCACCTGTGTCGGCGAAGGTCCCTTCACCTGCGAAATGTTCGGTGACGAAGCCGAAAGCCTGCGCAAGGCGGGCGGCGAATACGGCGCCGCAACGGGCAGACCGCGCCGTGTAGGTCCGTTTGATGTCGTCGCATCACGCTATGGCGTAAAGATGCAGGGCGCGGATTATATAGCGCTCACAAAGCTTGATGTTCTTTCCGGTATGGAGAAGATACCCGTCTGTGTCGCTTATGATATCGACGGAGAAAAAACATTCGATTTCCCGACAGGACATCGCCTCGATATCGCAAAGCCGGTCATCGAATACATGAAGGGCTTCGGTGATATCTCGAAATGCAGGAGCAGGGAAGAGCTTCCCGAAACCGCACTTGAATATATCGCATACCTCGAAAAGGCTGTCGGCTGCCCGATTAAATATGTTTCCGTCGGCGCCGACCGCGAAGAATATGTCAAAATGTTTTAAGACAGGTGATTTCAGATGAGCCAGCAAACGGTTTTGATACTTGATTTCGGCGGTCAGTATAAGGAACTTGTCGCACGGCGTGTGCGCGAATGCGGTGTGTATTCCGTCGTAAAGCCCGGCGAGCTTTCGATTGACGAAATTAAAAAAATCGCCCCTATAGGCATAATTTTCACCGGCGGCCCCGCAAGCGTATATGAGGATAATGCGCCGAAATGCGACAAAAAGCTTTTTGAATTGGGCGTACCCGTCCTCGGTATCTGCTACGGCGCGCAGCTTACGGCATGGATGCACGGCGGCGAGATAAGCTCCTGCGAGAAGGGCGAATACGGCAGAACGCATATTACCGTCGATCCTTCTTCAAATCTTTTCGATGGTCTTTTGCCCGATCAGATCGCTCTGATGAGTCATACCGACCTTGTCACGGTTCTTCCCGAAGGGTTCAGAACCGTTGCGGAAAGCGCAAATTGCCCCAATGCCGCCTTTGAAAACGCGGAAAAACGCGTATATGCGGTTCAGTTCCATCCCGAAACGGAAGGAACCGTAAACGGCAAAACCATAATCCGCAACTTCCTTTTCAATATTTGCGGTGCAAACGGCGATTACGATCTTAAAGATGTCGAACGCGAACTTATAGAATCTGTCCGCGCACAGGTGGGTGAGGAAAGAGTCCTTTTAGGCCTTTCCGGCGGTGTGGATTCCTCGGTTTGCGCGGCATTGCTCTCAAAGGCAATCCCCGGCAGACTTTATTGCATATTTGTCGACCACGGCCTCATGCGCAAAAACGAGGGTGATGAGATCGAAGCCGCTTTCAAGAACCGCAATCTGCACTTTATTCGTGTCGATGCCTCGGCACGCTTCCTGAAAGCGCTTTCCGGCGTGACCGATCCCGAAAAAAAGCGCAAGATCATCGGCGAGAACTTTATCCGAGTGTTCGAGGAGGAATCCCGCAAGCTCGACGGTATAGCTTTCCTCGCACAGGGGACTATCTACCCCGATGTAATCGAATCGGGCGGAAACAAAGCCGCGGCAATCAAAAGCCACCACAATGTCGGCGGGCTTCCGAAGGATATCGTGTTCAAGGGCATTGTTGAACCGCTTCGCGGCCTTTTCAAGGATGAAGTGCGCGCGCTCGGACGGCAGCTCGGCTTGCCGAAATATCTTACCGAACGCCAGCCGTTCCCGGGCCCCGGTCTTGCCGTGCGTGTTGTCGGCAATATCACGCGTGAAAAACTGCGCATACTTCGCGATGCGGATGCCATCTTCCGTGAGGAAGTAAAGCGCCGCCATATTAAAGCCGATCAGTATTTCGCCGTTTTGACGGACACACGCTCTGTCGGTGTTGTCGGTGATTTCAGAACATACGATTACACGATTGCATTGCGCGCCGTTCGCACAAACGATTTTATGACCTGCGAATATGCGCCGATACCGCATAAGGCACTCGGTGTTATGGCATCGCGCATCGTTAACGAGGTAAAGGGTGTCGGAAGGGTGGTATATGATATCACAGGAAAGCCGCCCGCTACCATAGAGTGGGAATGATTTTACCATAATGATTCCGGTAATATCAAGTTTTTCGCATAAGTGCCCGCCGTGGCAACAAAATGGCAACATTATTTGAATTATTGCAACAGCAACAAGCGCTATCTGACATTGCTTAAAATCAGATGGCGCTTTTCTTTTTTTGATTTTCCGACATGAAATTCCGATTTTTTGTGATATTATTGTTCAAAATCAAATAAAAGCCTTGTAATTTTTCAAACCTGTGATATAATACACTATGAATAGAAGTTTATGCTGCCGCAAAGTGGCGAACTCTACGAAAGAGTATAACGAAAATCGGTGGTGTGTTAGCGTGACAAAAAGCTTACATCGCCTTTTGCACAACAAGAACAGGGAGTGAAACGGGTGGAACAAAAGAAGAAAATAAAGATTGCAATAGTCATACTTGCGGTTCTGCTCGGCATCAGCCTTGCGGCACTCGGCGGAACGCTTGTATATAACAGGCTTTCAAAAAGCGAACCCGCAGTTGTCACAGTGCCGGATAATCTGATAACGCCGGCGGAAGAAGGCACCGCAGCCGAAAATTCCGAAACCGAAAGCACGGCCGCAGATACTTCGGGCAATACAGAAGAAACAAGCAATACAGAAGAAACAAGCAGCGCGGCAACATCTGCCGAACCCGATGATTCGTCTGCGTCAGAGAGCAAATCGCAGCAGACATCACAAGCGTCAAGCAGCTCTGCCGATAATTCTTCCTCTGCCGTGATACCTGCGCAAAGTGTATCCGCCGAAGAAAAGAAAGCGGCGACAATTGAGCTTTACGACAAACAGCCGGAGGATAACACGCCGTTTCAGGTGGGCAATATGTTCCCCGGCGACAGCGAAACAAAATATTTCCGTGTGCAGGTGTCATATAAAGATAAAATCACCGTGCATTACAAAGCCGCCGTCCGTGAGGGCTATGAAAAACTTGCCGAGGTGCTGAAAGTTAAAGTAACCCTGCTCACCACGGGAGAGGTGATGTATGACGGACTGATGCGGGATATGCCCGACAGCGTTACATATAAATTAAGTTCCGCACAAAGCACAACCGACGAGCTGTATTATGAAATTACGGCTTATCTCGATACAAGCGTCGGAAATGAGTATCAGAACAAAGATTTAACAGCGGATTTCAGCTGGTGGGTGGAAGAAACGGGCAGTCTTGTGCCGCCCCCGCAGACCGGCGATGACTCGCACGTTTTGCTGTTTGCAGCTCTTGCCGCCGTGTCCTTGCTTATGATGATCTTCCTGCTCTTTATCCGCAGGCGTAAGGAGGCAGAAGAAAATGTCTGAAACCAAAACCGCAAAAAAACTGACGGGCGGCATTGTCGCAATCATTGCCCTTGCCGTTTGCCTGGCGATTACGACCTTTGCATTGGTCTTTGCAAGTGTATCTGTGGAAAACAACCTGTTCCACACAGGCGAGGTCAAGATAAATCTGAATGACGGCGAACCCGTTATCCGTGAGCATGAATTTCTCTTTGAGCCGGGCATGACGGTCATAAAAGACTTTTTCATAGAAAACAAAAGCACCTGGGATGTTTACTACCGAATCTATCTTGACGATGTTTCGGGCGGTCTTGCCGATGTGCTGGAAGTAACAATAAAGGACGGCGACAAAATTCTTTACACCGGCACGGCAAACGAGCTGGCAAAAGAGAATGTCATCGCCGCCGATGATACATTAAAAATCGGGCAGCGCAGAGATTTAACGGTTGTGTTCCACTACCCCGAAAGCAGCGGCAACGAAACGCAAAATCTCGACCTCACATTTACAATGTGCGCCGAAGCAACCCAGACCAAGAACAACCCGAACAGGCTGTTTCGTTAAAGGGGGGGTGTGAATGAAAGCATTTAAAATAATCCGAAGTATTTTTGCGTGGCTCATAGTAGCCATTGCCGTCTGTATGATGATTTTCACCATCGTATCGGTATCCACATTCGACAGAGCCGACAGAAACCTTTTCGGCTACAAGGCATTCATCGTCCTGTCCGACTCCATGAGCAAGACGGATTTTGACGCCGGCGATCTGGTGCTTGTCAAAGAGGTTGACTGCGCCACCCTCAAAGAGGGCGACATCATATCCTATACATCCCAGAACACCTCAAACTACGGCGAAACGGTAACCCATAAAATCCGTAAACTTACCACCGACGCAAACGGCGAACCGGGATTTATAACCTACGGTACAACCACCGATACAGACGATGAAACAATCGTTACTTACCCTTATGTTTTGGGCAAATATCAAAGTCATATCCCGAAGGCGGGAACATTCTTTCAGTTCCTTAAAACCACACCGGGCTATATCGTCTGCATTCTCATTCCGTTTTTGATTCTCATTTTAATTGAGGGAATCCGCTGCATCCGTCTGTTCCGCAAATACAAAGCCGAACAGCAGGCAGAACTACAGGCCGAACGGGATAAGATTGAAGCGGAACGAGCCGAAGCACAGCGCATGATGCAGGAACTTCTCGCCATGAAAGCGCAGATGG
>CAVLDN010000013.1:0-43361 GCA_963661975.1 bacterium | reverse complement strand
AGTTCCGCCAAGACTGCAAAATCAATACGTACTCAAGAAAAAATCCTTGACTATCATGTTGTTATGTGCAAGATAGTCAACCGTTTCCGGAAATTTTGTTGCATCTAAAGAATCGAGTAAATCGTTTATTTTTGTAGTATATTTTAATTCCGACATATTTATTCTCCCAAGCATTTTAATTAAGCGCATAACTTGATTTTCCGCCGCATTACTGGCTTTCGCCCAAGCATCAAACTCGGACGCCTTGAACTTCCGAAGACGCCCAACCTTTTAGGCGGGCATATTACGTTCTGTAATCCGCACGAGCACAGTATCTCGGCCAACACAAAGATGCACCTTAATCACTGTGCGTGAATACCATCTTTCCGTTCCGTTATATGTTATATGTTTTTGACATTCTTTTCCCTTCTTGCGCAGCCGTTAATCGACTGCCGAAGCGCAATAATATGCATTACTGCTTTTGCGCCCATTCGGCGAGCTCCTGCTCGGACATCCGATTTACAATACCGCCTTTTTTCCAAACGGCATTCGGGCAAAGTTTTTTCAGTAAATCTGCGGTCTTTCCCATGTCGCTTCCGCCGGATGTGGCAAAGGGTATTATTGTTTTGCCCGATAGATCATGGCTTTCAATAAATGTGCTGATAATCGTCGGGGCGACATACCACCATATCGGGAACCCGATATAAACGGTGTCGTATTCTTCCATATTTTCACAACGCGAGGCTATTTCCGGGCGTGATTCCGTATCCTTCATCTCCACGGTGGAACGGCTTTTGCTGTTTGTCCAGTCAAGATCAGCATGTGTGTACGGCACAGCGGGTTTTATCTCAAAAAGGTCGGCACCTACCGCAGACGCAAGGCGCTCCGCCGTCTTTTTTGTCGTTCCGCTTGCCGAAAAATAGGCAACAAGTTTTTTCATGATAATTTCCTCCTCCGGGTTTCGGGTTTATATACGGCCCTCTCCGAGCCGTTAGTTTACAAAGCGTTAAATATACTTAATTATCAGGAGTTGCTATGATCGCTCATGCAGGCTCTCCGCATCAGTGGTTTTAACTGTTCCCGCATCCAGTATAACAAATGGGTATACCACGAATGACATTTTCAAGACCGATTTATCTCGACCTGCTTCTTTATATCCGGCATATAACGCTATATAGCTATACCGTCTGCTTTTAAATTCACTGCGCAAATCATCGTTTTTCTCATTGTTCGCTTGGCCGAACGCACCGAGTATGGCATAACCGACCGTTTCATGCCATTTTGAAATACGATTCAGATTCTTTTCGGTCAGTACTCTTAAACCGTTTTGCGAGTTTTTATACTCATCTATGTCCTCGTGATATATATGATTCAAGTCATGTGCCGTTGCTCTCCCGTAAGAAGCACCATAAGTCATCGGGGGACAATCTATATACACGTCGACTTCGCGATCAAATTGCTGCGTCAATTCTCGGATCACTTCCATTTAATACGTTTCCTTCCACAACACATCCATGCATAATTATATACCGCTTTACCCGAATTAGCAATAAAATTTGCCCATAAATCCGCGTTTCAAAGCAATAATACGCCAAAATGTTTCAAAAAGATAAATCCCCGTACCACCGAAAAGTGATACAGGAAGATTTCTGTTTTAGATGTGATTTACTCTACTACATCGGCAAGCGATCGGTATAATCAGCACAAAGCCCTCCTCTTTCGCTGCCGGGTGCTTTGCGCATTCTTTGAACTTCGACGGCTGTGCATCGGCGGCGAGAGGGCAATACATAAGATTTATCCCGTAAAAAATATCTCTCGGCACTTGAAATTCCGCCGCGGCGGTGGTATATTGGTGCGGTCGGCTGTAAAACAAACAACTACCGCACGCCGTCACCGAGGAAACCCCAAATGAATGAACGCAACACAAACGCCGCGGCAATAAATACATTCCGCGGCTTTATAAAGAAAAACGCCGTTATGTGCATTGCCTTTATTGCGGCGGCTGTAACCTGCTTTATTGTCCCGATAGACAGTGAATATGCCGGATATTTCGACTGCAAAACGCTTACCTGCCTGTTTTGCGTGCTTGCCGTTGTATGTGCGTTGAGAAACATAAGCTTTTTTTACATTCTTGCGGAAAAGATCGTGCACCTTTTCGGCAATGCAAGAGCGTGCATAACGGCTTTGGTTTACATAACCTTCATCGGCTCGATGCTCATCGCAAATGACATGGCGCTTTTGACATTCCTGCCGCTCGGGTATCGCGTTCTCGAAACCACCGGCAAGCGGAAATATATGGCGTTCACCTTTATAATGCAGAATATTGCGGCAAACCTCGGCGGGATGCTCACACCGTTCGGCAACCCGCAGAACCTTTATATCTACACAAAATACGCGATCCCGGATGGCGAATTTATGCGCATTATGGCACCGCCGTTTCTGATTTCGGTCGTGCTGATAACGCTGTGCTGCTTTATATTTGTAAAACCGGAAAGGCTTGAGCTTCAAAGCGCGGGCAGAAGTCTTCCGAAGGCGAGAACACTGCTCTACCTCGCGCTTTTTGCGCTTTCTGTAATAATCGTTTTCCGCGTTATCCCCTATTGGATCGGACTTATTGTCATACCAACGGTTTTGCTTATCTTTGACAGGAAAGCATTGAAGGATGTGGATTACGGGCTTTTGATGACATTTGTATTCTTCTTTGTTTTTGCGGGCAATATGTCGCGCATCGAGGCGGTACACATGCTTATGTCCGGCGTACTTGAGCGCAACACTCTGCTTTTCAGCGTGTTATCCTGCCAGTTTATCAGCAATGTTCCTTCGGCAATACTGCTTTCGCGGTTCACGGATAACTATCCGCAGCTCCTTTTAGGCGTGAATATCGGCGGTGTCGGCACAATCATTTCATCCCTTGCAAGCCTTATCACCTTCCGCGAATATGTCAGGCACAATCCCGGAAGATCCGGCTATTACATCAAGCTGTTTTCGGCATTCAATTTCGGGTTTCTTCTGATACTCACCGGCTCAATGCTGCTTTTGGGGGTTTTTTGAGCCGTCGGCGCTTTACATGGATTTTACATTGAAAAATCTTGCAATCCGGCACCCTCTTTGGTATAATTTATTTGTTGTTTTTTGCGATTATGTATCGAAAACGAGGGTATGGGGAACATGGATATTTTTAATCTGCTTTCTTTGCTCGGCGGACTTTGCCTTTTCCTTTTCGGCATGAATGTCATGGGGCAATCGCTCGAACGCCGCGCCGGCAACAAGCTGCGAACGCTGCTCGAAAAAATGACTGGCAACGTAATGACGGGCTTCCTTACCGGACTCGGCTTTACTGCCGTGATACAAAGCTCTTCGGCGACAACTGTAATGGTCGTCGGCTTTGTAAACTCCGGGATAATGACATTGCGCCAGGGCATAAATGTCATCATGGGCGCAAATGTCGGGACAACAATCACCGCGTGGCTGCTCAGCCTCGGCGGAATATCCGGTGACAATATCCTTATAGGTCTTCTTAAACCGACATCATTTACTCCGATACTTGCCTTTATCGGAATAATCTTTACAATGTTCTGCAAGGACAACCGCAAAAAGGATGTAGGTTCCGTATTGCTCGGCTTTGCAACGCTGATGTTCGGCATGGATGCGATGAGCTCCTCCGTTTCCGTCTTGAAGGATGTGCCGGAATTCACAAACCTTTTTGTGATGTTCGAAAACCCGGTGCTAGGGTTGCTTGTCGGCTTTGTGCTCACCGCGATCATTCAATCAAGTTCGGCTTCCGTCGGTATATTGCAGGCCCTGGCAGTGACCGGCACCGTTACTTACGGTGCGGCGATACCGATAATTATGGGCCAGAATATCGGAGCCTGTGCCCCGACAATGATATCCTCCATCGGTGCAAACAGAAACGCAAAATGCGCAGCCGTTGTCCACCTTCTCTTCAACATAATCGGCGCGGCTATACAGCTTATTCTGTTCTGTATAATCAAAGCCGCATTTGCCCCCGCACTGCTCGGTGAATCCGCCACAATGTACGGTATCGCGATCATACACACGACGTTCAATGTAATTTGCACGGCACTCCAGCTGCCTGTTGCATCACTGCTTGAAAAGCTCGCAAAACTGATCGTACCCGGCAGCAAAAATGCAGAAAAGACAGTCGAACTCGACGAACGTCTCCTTGCAACCCCTTCCCTTGCATTTCAGCAAAGCCGCGCGGTAGCCACGGAAATGGCGGCGATATCCGTCCGTGCCATGCATAATGCGCTGCTTGCCTTTACAAATTATTCCCCTGAACTTGCGCAGAGTGTCCGCAACGATGAAGACACCTGCGATCATTATGAAGACATTCTCGGTACATATCTTGTACGCCTGAGCGCACAGAAGATGGGCGAGCCGGAAAGCGAAGAAGCCACCGAGCTTCTGAAATCCATCGGTGATTTCGAACGCATTTCCGACCACGCGGTGAATGTCCTGCGGTCCGCGGAAGAACTGCGCGATAAAAAGCTTTCTCTTTCCGATAACGCTTGCAGGGAGCTTGAAGCCTTTTCGAAAGCGATAAACGACATTCTTGATCTTTCGCTGCGTGCGTTTGAGAAGAACGATATCACGATAGCCTCCGAAATAGAACCGCTTGAACAGGTCATCGACAAGCTCAAGGAGCAGATGCGCACCCGCCACATACTGCGTATGCAGCAGGGCAAGTGCAGCATAGAGGTCGGCTTTGTCTGGTCCGATATGCTCACCGACCTCGAGCGCACATCCGACCATTGCTCCAATATTGCGGGCTGTATAATTGATACCGCGCAGCACAATCTGAACCTCCACGAAACGCTCAACCTTACAAAAACCAAGGATGCGGACTTCAAGGAAAAGTACGAAAAGTACGCGCGCATTTATCACCTCCCCGCTCCGATAGAGATCGGAGATTCACCCGAAGAAGCATAAGCAAAAATCAAGCCGTCGGCAATCATTGCCGGCGGCTCTTTTTGTTCGGGTATTATTCCGGTTAAATTGCGTGCGGTCGATCGTATAGAGGTATCCGCATTTGTGATTGATATAATCAATCGCGTCTGTTTTTCCGTTCTCGTCCGCGATTTCAAGCACCATTTTGCCGTTATCTGTACCGAGAGTACAGATAATCGAGCAATGGTTACGGATGGGGTGCAAAGTGCCGCGCACAAAGCAAGCAGAAAGCTCAAAAGGCGTTTTTTCGTTTGTCTGACTCTCGGCAGTGGTTAACATCGCAAATTCAAAAAACGAGCAAAATAAACGGCAGGGGCCACCCCTGCCGTTTGCAAAAATGTTATACGGTTGTTTCAGCGTTCCTCGCGGAAATAGGAAAGCCCGAGCGATTCGGGAGGCTGATTCTCACGCTTTTTGCGCACGCTTACAGCCACAAGAACTACGATGGTGACAACATAGGGTATCATGCCGATGAGCTTCTGTGTTGCAAGGCTGCCGGTTTGGATAACGGTATCGAGAAGATACAACGCACCGAAAAGTATCGAACCGAGAACGCCGAGATCCGCCTTCCAAAGAGCAAATATGACAAGTGCGATCGCAAGCCAACCGCGGTCGCCGAAGCCGCCGTTCGACCATACGCCGATATAGTCAACAACATAATACAGACCGCCCAAACCGGCGATCATGCCGCCGATGCAGGTTGCAAGATATTTATAACGGATAACATTTATACCTGCGGCATCCGCCGTTGCGGGGCTTTCGCCGACAGCGCGCAGATTCAGACCGACGCGCGATTTGCGTATAAACAGTGCCACCGCTATTGCGATTGCTATTGCAAAATAAGCGAGGAAGGTGTAGGAGAAGAATATCGTACCGAACCATCCGCAATCATCCGCAAAAGGCAGCCCAACCTTGAACAGCGCACGCACGCGGTTGAAGGCGATGCCGGTTGTTCCGTTGCCGATAAGCTTTGCAAGCGAGCCGCCGAAGAAGTTGCCGAGGCCCACGCCGAATGTTGTAAGCGCAAGACCGGTGACATTCTGGTTGGCACGAAGCGTAATGGTAAGAAAGCTGTAAATAAGTGCCATAAGGAGCGAACCGAGAAGCGAACTGAGAATCGGTATCGCAAGTCCGAGAACGGCATTTATCGGTTCACCCGCGGGAACGGAGTTTTCATAGAAGAATGCCCCGGCGACACCGGATATGGCGCCGACATACATTATGCCCGGGATACCGAGGTTGAGGTTGCCGGATTTTTCGGTGATTATCTCACCGGTGGAGCCGTATATAAGCGGAATGCCCTGTATAACGGCACGCTGTATAAAAACAGCCACATCGTTGATATTGACAGCCATTTATGCAACCTCCCTGCTTTTCTTTTTTCTGAAATTGAGTTTGTAATTGATAAAGAACTCGCACCCGATGATAAAGAACAGTATAACGCCCGTGAGAACATCGGAAAGGTTCAGGTTGAGCACGGGAATCTTTGTGGCAAGCTGACCTGCCCCCCTCTGCAGAAAGACAAGCAAAGCTGATGTGAGGACCATGACAAGGGGATTGAATTTTGCAAGCCAGGAAACCATTACGGCGGTGAAGCCGCGCCCGCCTGCGGTATTCGGTGTGATGGTGTGGTTTGCACCGGCAACGAGAAGAAGCCCGGCGATACCGCATATCGCGCCCGAAAGAGCAGCGGTACGCAAAATGACCTTCTTTACATTTATCCCGATATACTTGGCGGTATTTTCGCTTTCGCCGACAACCGAGATTTCATACCCGTGCTTGCTGTAACGCAGATACACAAACATAAGCACGGTGATCAGCGCAACGATAATGATGTTGAATATGTAATCGCGCCCGAAAAGTGTCGGCAGCCAACCCTTGTGGGTGAAAAAATTGATTATGCCGATATGCGCGCTGCCCTTCGGGCTTTCCCAAAACACCTCGAAGTAGGCGACAAGCTGCATCGCGACATAGTTCATCATAAGTGTGAAGAGTGTTTCGTTTGTGTTCCAGCGCGATTTGAAGAAAGCGGGAATCAATGCCCAAAGTGCGCTTGCCGCAATACTTGCCGCAACCATCAAAGCGATAAGCGCGGGATTTTTCAGCTTGCTGCCGAAAAGGATCATGCAGGCGGCGGAAGCAAGACCGCCGATAAGCACCTGACCCTCCGCGCCGAGATTCCAAAAGCGCATCTTGAACGCCGGAGTAACGGCAAGAGCAATGCAGAGGAGCATTGCCGTATCCTGCAATGTGCTTAATGTTTTGATCTTTGAACCCCACGCGCCCTGAAAGACCTGTTTGAACACTTCCAGAGGTGAGCAATCGGAAAGCGCAACGGTGATCAAAGAGCACACGCCGAGCGCAAGAATAACCGCGATAACACGGATCACCCAAGAACGAAAAAATGAAATTTCCGACCGCTTTGTGATATGTACAAGCGGTTCATGTTTACCGTGAGTGTTATTGCTCATTGTTATCCGCACCTCCTTCATGCATTGTCATCATATATCCGATCTGCTGCTTTTCGGCGGTTCTGCCATCGACGATACCGGATACCCTGCCTGATCCGATAACAAGGATCCTGTCGCAAAGCTCGATAAGGACATCAAGGTCCTCGCCGACAAATATAACCGCAGTGCCGAGCTTTTTCTGCTCATTCAGCAGATGATAGATAAGATACGAAGAATTGATATCAAGGCCGCGCACCGGGTACGCCGCCATGAGGACTGTCGGTGCGGCGGCTATTTCGCGACCGACAAGAACCTTCTGCACATTGCCGCCGGAAAGCTTGCGCACGGCGGTATTTATGCTCGGGGTGACGACCTCAAGCTCATTCACGATACGGTCGGCAAGGTTTTTCGGTTCCTTGCGGCGGAGGAATATACTGTTGCCGCGGCGATAACTGCGCAGCATCATGTTATCGGTAATATCCATATTGCCGACAAGCCCCATCCCGAGTCGATCCTCCGGAACAAAGGAAAGGCGAACGCCGAGTTCGCGTATCTGCAAAGGCGTTTTATCACGAAGATTTTCGGTTTCTCCGGTTTTCGGGTCGATATATTCGATCACACCGCTTTCGATATGCTGCAAGCCCGCAATGGCTTCGAGCAGCTCGCGCTGACCGGAGCCCGCAATACCGGCAATACCGAGTATTTCACCGGAACGGGCGGTAAAGGAGACATCGTTCAAAACACGGACACCGTCGCGATTAAAGCAGTTCAGACCGTTGATAACGAGCCTGTCCTCACAACCGACGGGTTCGGGGCGTTCAATATCAAGCGCGACCTTCTTGCCCACCATCATTTCGGTAAGCTCAGATTCGCTTGTTTCGGCGGTATTGACGCTGCCGACATATTTGCCCTTGCGAAGCACGGCAACGCGGTCGGAAAGTGACATAACCTCGTGCAGCTTGTGAGTGATTATGATAATGCACTTTCCGTCATCGCGCATTTTGCGAAGCACGTTGAAAAGCTTTTCCGTCTCCTGCGGGGTAAGAACCGCAGTGGGTTCGTCGAGTATAAGAATATTAGCGCCGCGATAAAGCACCTTGATTATTTCGACAGTCTGTTTTTCGGAAACGGACATATCGTATATTTTTTTCCTCGGGTCTATTTCAAAGCCGTAATTATCCGCAATGGCGCGAACCTTCTTTTCGGATTCGGAAATGCTGAACCTGCCCTTTTCCTTTATGCCGAGAATGATATTCTCGGTGGCCGAAAAGACATTGACAAGCTTGAAATGCTGATGTATCATGCCGATTCCGAGCGCGAATGCGTCCTTAGGAGAGCGTATCACGGCTTCCTTGCCATCCACGAATATTTCGCCGGAATCCGGAAAATAGATGCCGGATATCATGTTCATAAGAGTGGTTTTGCCGCTTCCGTTTTCGCCCAAAACCGAAAGTATCTCACCCTTGTAAGCGGTGAGACATACATTGTCGTTCGCGACTGTTTTTCCGAAGCTTTTGCTTATATTTTTAAGCTCAATTGCCGCGGTCTTACTCATTCGTTACCCTCCCCGTTGCGGTTTTCCGAATCGGATGCGGATGCAGATCCGCACCTCATTCCGAAAACCGAAAAAAGTAAAATAAGCAAGGCGGGGCGATTTGTCCCGCCTTGCACGGTTAAATGTCAGTTCTTGATGGTGATGCCGTCGATGTCGATATCGAAGTAAGGAGCGGAACGATATTCGGATTCGTGGAAATAACCGTCCTTGATAACCTCGGTATCCTTTTCGAAGTTTGCATCGGAATCAACGTCAGCCATGTAGGATTCGAGCTTCTCGCCGCCGACGGTGAAGGTATCGGTGTCGAAGACGTGAATCTTTCCGGCGATGATATCGGCCTTGGCTGCGTCGATAGCTTCCTGAGTACCCTCCGCGGCAACTTCGGTGTTGAGCTCGGTGAGCTGTACGCCGCCGTTTTCGAGGTTACCGATGAATTCGTCGGTGATGGCGGTGCCGTTCATGACTGCATTGGCGATGTGAACGAGGTACGGAGTCCAGTTGATCTTGGAGGAAATAAGAGCGGTAGTCGGGCACTTGTCGGTGGTGCTGCCGTTATAGGAAACATTGGGAACACCTTTTTCCTCGCAAGCGGTGGGAGCGCCCCAGGAGTCTGCGTGCTGGCTGATAAGAACGCAGCCGTCATTGATAAGCGCGTTTGCGTATTCCTTTTCCTTTGCTTCATCGTACCAGGAGGAGGTGAACATTACTTCCATGGTAACGGAGGGGCAAACGGACTTTGCGCCGAGGTAGAAGGAGGTGTAGCCGGACTTAACTTCCGCATAGGGCATAGCGCCGACATAACCCATTTTTGCCTGTTCGGCGGTAATCTTGCCGTTGTCGATCATTTCGTTGAGCTTGAGGCCGGCAACGATACCGGCAAGGTATCTGCCTTCATAGATGGAAGCAAATGCATTGTGGAAGTTGGAGAGGTTTGCAGTGTGAGCCTTTGTACCGGTAGCGTGGCAGAACTGCACGTTCGGGTACTTCATGGCAACGCTCATCATGAAATCTTCATGTCCGAAGGAATCGGCAAATATAACATTGCAGCCTTCTTCGGCAAGTTCCGTAGCGGCGGTAGCGCAAGCATCGGATTCGGGAATGTTGGTCTTGATAAGAACCTGTTCGTCCTTCAGACCGAGCTCCTGCTGCATGGCTTTTGCCGCATCGATGAAGTTCTTGTCATAGGTGGAGTTTTCATCATGGAGGCAGATGATACCGATTTTGAAATCATCCTTGCTTACGGAAGAAAGAGAAACATCGGCGCCCGATGCGGTGCCGTCGGAATTAGTGCTACCGGAAGCGGTGCTGGTGGTGTTAGTGTCTTCGCAACCTGCAAGGCAGAATGCAGCAAACACCATAAGTGCCGCAACAAGGAGAGAAAGGATCTTCTTTGACATTTTGAATGTCCTCCGATTAAAATAATTATTTATAAAGCCGTCGCTACGGCGTTTATACGATGAAATAAAAAAGGAAGCCGCTCAATCGAGAAACCGTACTCCTTCTTCTTCGCTCATGCCCGAAATGCGGGCAAGAGATTCGATTCTGACCCCCGTTGCGCGGAGCTTATCGCCCCCGTGCTGGTAAGCCTTTTCGACGGCGATTCCGGCGCCGACTACCTGAGCACCTGCCTGGCGGCAGATGTCGATAAGCCCTTCAAGCGCCTTGCCGTTGGCAAGAAAATCGTCTATAATAAGGACACGGTCGTTCCGACCGAGAAACTTCTTTGAAACCGTAACTTCGTATGTAGTACCGTGAGTATAGGATTCCACACTGCTGGAATAAAGCTCACCGGTAATATTTTTCGATTTTGACTTTTTTGCAAACACCACGGGGACACCGAAATACTGTGCGGTAAGGCAGGCAATACCGATGCCAGAGGCTTCGATGGTGAGGATTGCGGTAACGCCGCTGCCGGCATACAGGCGATGAAATTCCTTGCCGAGCTCGCAGATAAAGGGCACATCGATCCGATGGTTAAGGAAGGAATCCACTTTCAGGATATCACCCGGGAGGACCCGACCGTCCTTTTGGATTCTGTCTTCAAGAAGCTGCAAACCGATCACCCGACCTTCGAAAAAATTCAAGCAACGATAAATGCCCCGATGGCATGAAAAACAAAAAGCAATTATATTATACAGGCACCGTCTGCTGAATACAAGAGCAATATTCTACAATGTTTTGCCGCCTTACTTCGCGGCGGCTTGTGCATTTGAACAAAAAGAGCAAAATTAGATATATTGGGGTTGACAAGCACGGCGATTTACTATATATTGTATAAAAATACCCGGTGAAACCGCAGGCAATTTTCCGGAATAAAAAAAATAAAAAAAGCGAAAAAAGGGATTGACACAAGTCGATCGGTGTGGTATACTACAACACGCTGGCGTGAGCGGAATGCTGGTGTAGCTCAATGGCAGAGCAACTGATTTGTAATCAGTAGGTTGGGGGTTCGACTCCCTTCACCAGCTCCAAACTTTCGATTGCAGATCACAACTTAATAAGGGGGAATTCCCGAGCGGCCAAAGGGGGCAGACTGTAAATCTGTTGTCACTGACTTCGATGGTTCGAATCCATCTTCCCCCACCAGTAAGAACGCACTTGCATACGCAGGTGCGTTTTTCAACGATAAAAATTCGGCAGAGATTTGCGAAATACCGCTTGTCGGCGGCGATATAAGCTCTTTTGATGTTGAAAAACATGCATCGCCGTGATATAATGAAAAAGCCCGGCGGGCAAATACAATAAAGGAGCATATATCATGAACAAGTACAGCGGAACACAGACCGAAAAGAACCTTCTTGCGGCATTCGCGGGGGAATCGCAGGCAAGAAACAAGTACACCTATTTTGCATCCGTTGCGAAAAAGCAGGGATTTGAGCAGATAGCAGAGATATTCCTGAAAACCGCCGAAAACGAAAAGGAGCACGCAAAACTCTGGTTCAAAGAGCTCGGCGCACTGGGCAACACCGATGAAAATCTTGCCGCAGCCGCGGACGGTGAGAATTACGAATGGACCTCCATGTATGAAGAATTTGCCGTTGTTGCGGAGCAGGAAGGCTTTCACGAGCTTGCGGTGCGCTTCCGCCTTGTCGGCGAGATTGAGAAAGCGCACGAGGAACGCTACCGCGCACTGCTGAACAATATCAAAAACTCCGAGGTCTTTCAAAAGAACGAAGTGAAGATCTGGGAATGCCGCAACTGCGGGCATATCGTTGTCGGCACGAATGCGCCGGAGGTCTGCCCGGTGTGCAATCACCCGCAAAGCTACTTCGAAATACGCAAAGAAAATTATTGAGAATATCAAAAGGGCGGGGATCGCTTCCCCGCCCTTTTCTTTTTGCCGCGTGCTACGCGGCTTTTTTCTTTTTGGAAATTATCAAAGCGACTACACCGCCGACAAGCATCACGGCGGATGCGCCGAGCAGCACCCACACGATCACCGGTACGGTGTTCGTGCCGCTTCCCGTGCTTTCGGAGGCGGAAGCATCGCCGGATACGGCACCGTTGTTTTCGGGGTTGCCGTCGTCACGCCTCGGAACATTATCGGAGCCGTTGCCGGAACCGTTATCGGAGCCGGATGTTGCCGTTGCCGTCTCCGTGCCGTTCACAATCAGCTTGCAGCTGCTGCCGTTTGTGATATCTGCCGAGGAGAAAAACAGGTACGACGCATCGGTAAGTGCCGTTCCGGAATAGATGGTGTTGCCCTCTGCATCCTCGATGGTTATCGCGTCGCCTTTGCTTATGCTTACCGTACCCGAACCTGAATTCCCCGAATCGCCGCCTTTGCCGGGCATATCGGAGGGTATTTCCGAACGGCTGCCGTCATCGGGAATATCGGAAGGCATATCGGGACGTTCGCCGTCATCGGGAATATCTGAAGGCATTTCCGGAGGCATTTCCGGGCGTTCGCCGTCGCCCCCGTTCCCGCCGGGCATACCGTTTCCGCGCCCGCCGCCGGGGAATCCGCCGTTTCCGCCCTGAAAACCGCCCATGTCGCCGGAATTGCCGAATATGACATAGGCTGCGCCGGAGCCGAGATTCACCCCCATGCCGGAACTGCCGCCCGCCGCAAGGACGGTTCCGCCGCTTACGATTATGCTCCCGTCGGCATCAAGCGGCTGATTGTCGGCGCGGTTCGCGGTCCACACGATAACCGTACCGCCGCTGATATCAAGAGTTCCGTTGGAATCTATGCCGTCGCCCGCCGTTGTATCCATGATCATCTCGCCGCCGGAAATGACGATTTTGAATGCATAGTTTGAAAGATCGGAATTGGCGGCATTCAGGCAATCATCTGCGGAGTGTACGGTGATTTTGCCGGAGCGAATATACAATTCCGCCGCCTCGATACCCTCATTGCTCTTATTCACTGTTATGGCGGGGCCGTCGGTATTATCCTCACCGATATAGAGTATACGGTCGCAGTGTATTCCGTCGTCACCGGCGGAAACCGTCAGCGCACCGCTTTTTATTTCCAAAAGCTGTTCGGCGTTTATACCGTCGTTCAAGGGCGCATTTATCGTAAGCGAGATGCCGTTGATTTCAAGGCGTGCTTCGCCCTCCTCATCGGTCGTGGCACCGGATTTTATACCGTTTTTGCCGTTTGCGTTCAGAACAAGGCTTCCGCTGCCGGTAATTATCACATCGGATCCGTCCTTGCATTTGATCACCGCGTTTTCGGCATCCTCGTTTGCGGGATAGTTTTCATCGTTGTTCTTTTCGGAATCCGACAGAACATTATTGCTTCCTTCCGCCGCGATAATGGTGACGGATGTCGATTTGTTGCATGATATCGGAGCAGTAGAAGAACTTGTCAAATCGAGCCCCGCAAGAACAAGCGTTACATCCTCAGTACCCTTTTTGATTTTTATCGAACCGTCCGAACAGATCCCCGAAACGCGATAAACACCGCTTTTATTTAAGGTAAGCGCCGTACCTTCGATTTTGTATCCGTCATATTCACCCTCTTTCACGGTGATACCGTTATCGGTAAACACAAGCTCCGTTGCACCGGAGAAATCGTCCTCGGCGGATACGCAGAATACCGCGCCGTATGCGAATACAAGCAGGACACACAGGATCGCGGAAATGAATTTTTTGAGTTTCATAAATGCATATATCCTTTCTTTCGGGCGTATGCCCTTTTTGCAATGCCAGTTTAGAACGGCAACCTAAATTGTACTTAAATCCGCGAAAGAAATTTTTTCGTGATTTCCGCACGGGCTTTAAGTTCGTTTTAGGTCGCGGAGCTACCATATCCGCAAGGAGGTGCGATCATGGTTCGCTATTGCTTTGAACGGCTTGAAAAGAAATACCTTTTGGACCCCGCACAGCGTGAGAAAATACTCGAAGGTATCGCAGGAAGAATGAAGCCGGACGAATACGGAAGATATTCCATATTCAATATATATTACGATACCGACGATTGGCGGCTGATACGCGATTCGGTGGAAAAGCCGATATACAAGGAAAAGCTGCGGGTGAGAAGCTACGGCAAGCCCACGCCGGGAAGCAATGTATATATAGAACTGAAAAAGAAGTTCGACGGTATTGTATATAAAAGAAGGATCGCCGTGCCGGAAAACGATATTCACGAATTTCTGTACGGCGGCGCGAGCGCGGGAAATTCGCAGATCGCACGGGAGATCGACCGATTCCGTACATATTACGGAGCAAAGCCTAAAATCTTCATTGCGTATGAAAGGCTTGCGTATGCGGGGAACGATGACCGGGATATACGGCTGACACTTGATAACGGCATCCGCTTCCGCACCGATAATCTTACATTGAATGCCGGATACGGCACCGATATTATTCCCGAAAACATGACGCTCATGGAAATAAAGCTTCCCGGTGTCTGCCCGCTGTGGCTGTGCCGTTTGCTTTCCGAAGCACACGCGTACCCGATATCCTTTTCAAAATACGGTAAATGCTATACCGATCACATACTCACACAAAAAAAGGAGCTTTCTTTATCATGCTGAATTCAATCATTGCCGAAGGTATCACGACGGCAACATTCCTCGCCTGCACCGCCGTATCCTGCATACTCGGCGTTTTGGTTGCGATCATATCTTCATTCCGAACAAAAAGCACACAGAGCTTTTCCGTTGCGCTTGCGGTTTTGCCGGCTGTCGTTCAGATAATCATCATGCTTGTGAACGGAAATGTCGGTGCGGGTGTCGCCGTTGCGGGTGCCTTCGGGCTTGTGCGGTTCAGATCCGCACCGGGCAGCGCACGTGAAATATGCTCGGTGTTCCTTGCAATGGCATTGGGGCTTGCAACGGGCATGGGGTATGTCCTTCTTGCCTGCGCCTTCTTTGCGATCATGGGCGGCATGCTGATACTGCTGACGGTGTCCGGCTTCGGTAAAAGATCCGCGTCGGAGCGCATACTTAAAATCACCATACCCGAAAACCTGGATTATGACGGGCTTTTCGATGATATTTTTGAAAAATACGGCGTGAAAAGCACGCTTGAAAGAGTCCGCACCACAAATATGGGAACACTTTACGAACTTAAATACAACATCACTGTCCAAAACGGGATTTTGCCGAAATCCTTTATCGATGATCTGCGCTGCCGCAACGGAAATCTGAGCATTGTATGCGGGCGTGAAAACGAAACCGAAGCTCTGTAAGCATTGACGGCGAATAAGATAAGTGTTAAAATGACCGAGGAGGTGTTCTTATGAGATTGCTTATTGCGGAGGATGAGCGCGATCTTGCTGAAGCGCTTAAAGCCTTCTTCGAAAAGAACCAATTTGCCGCCGATACCGTCGGGGACGGCATTTCCGCATATGATTATGCAAGCACGGGCGAATACGACGCGCTTATACTTGATATTATGATGCCGAAAATGGACGGTGTCGAGGTGCTGAAAAAACTCCGCCGAGAGGGCATAAAAACGCCCGTAATGATGTTGACGGCAAAGGGGCAGAAGGAGGATCGCATTACCGGATTCGATGCCGGTGCAGACGACTATCTTCCGAAGCCGTTCGAGCCGGATGAGCTGATAAGCCGTGTCCGCGCCATGCTGAGGCGAAGCGAAAACTACCTTCCGACCGCAGTCACTTTCGGCGACCTTGTGCTTGATCCCGGCAGCGGAACGCTTGAATGCGGCGGGAACCGCATAAGACTGAGTGCAAAAGAATTTCTGATAGCCGAACTTTTCATGCGTTCCCCGAACACCGTCTTTTCCGCGGAACGGATAATGGAAAAGGTCTGGGGCTGGGACAGTGATTCCGAAATAAATGTTGTATGGGTGAACATATCCAACCTGCGCAAAAAGATACGCTCGATCGGTTCACACGTGACGATCGAGGCAAACCGCGGAATGGGATATGTTCTTTCGGTGGAAAAATGATCGGAAAGCTGCGCAAAAGATTCATAGGCACATCCATGGCGGCGTTCGCGGTGGTAATGCTGCTTCTGTGCCTTATTGTAAACATGGCAAACTATATCTCGATCGACGGAGAACTGCGATCCATGCTGCGAACGATAACCGACAACAGCGGCAGCATTCCCGGGCCGCGCCGCGATTCCGCACCGCCCGAAAAGCTGAACGGACAGTTTACCCCCGAAACACCTTTCAATACCCGCTATTTTGTCTTGCGCTTTACCGAAAGCGGCGAGCTTGTAAAGGCGGATCTTGATATGATTGCCGCCGTAACGGAGGACGATGTGGCGCAATATGTAAGCACCGCGCTGGAAAACGGTGTCGGATACGGGCGGACGGGAGAATACCGATTCCTTGTTGAAAGCAGCGGGGACGGGCGCATGATGGCGGTGTTCCTCGATTGCTACCGTGAAACGCGCAATATACGGAACTTTGCCTTATATTCACTCATGGCAATGCTTATATGCGATGCGCTTGTATTTGTGATACTGCTTTTATGCTCGAAAAAGGCAATAGAACCGATAATACGCTCCAACGAGCAGCAAAAGCAGTTTATTACCGATGCCGGGCATGAGCTGAAAACGCCGCTTACCGTTATTGCGACAGACCTGAAGCTGCTCGAAATGGAAAACGGCAGTTCGGAATGGATCGACAAAGCGCGTGTGCAGACCGAAAAGCTGAACACGCTTATATCCGAGCTTATCGACTTTTCACGCATGGAGGAGGGCCGCAAGGTCAAACCCGAAAGCTTTTGCCTGAGCGATTCGGTTTTTGAAACGGTTGCTTCGTTCGAGGATTTTGCCGCGGAAAAGGGCCACACTCTTACCATAGACATTGAACCGCAGATCGAATACTTCGGCGATGAATACTCGGTACGCAGGCTGTGTACGATACTTGTTGATAACGCAATCAAATACGCCGTTCCGGGAACGGAAATATTCTTTTCGCTCAAAAAAATGAAAAAGGGTGCGGTAATCACAACCGTAAACGAGTGCGAGCACATGGAAAAGAATGAAACCGCAAAGCTGTTTGACCGGTTTTACCGTGCAGACAAATCGCGCAGTTCCGAACGAGGCGGATTCGGGATCGGGCTTTCGGCGGCACGAAAAATCGCCGAAAACCACAAGGGCTTTATCAAAGCCGAATGCGAAAACGGCCACACCATAACCTTTACCGCAGAGCTGCGATAGATGCTTAACAAAAGCAGCGTTTTCACCGTGTATTACGGCGGAAACGCTGTTTTTATATCGTCACCTTTCGAGTATAAAGTGCTTGGCCAGCCCGAGTATCTCACGCAGAGCGCACGGGATAAGCAGCAAAATCGATGTTCTGCCGCAGAAATGCCCGATATCCGAAAAACCGCAGTATTTCGCTATGAGCGAAGCGCGGCAAATGTGATAATCATTCGTAATAAACGCCGCTGAATAATCGGCGCCGTAACGCTCTTCTATAAGCTCTTTTGAAAACTTGAAGTTTTCAAAAGTGTTTGTCGCGCGTTCCTCGCGGATAATGCTTTGTTCCGGGACACCGTTTTCGACAAGATATTCGTACATTGCCTGCGCTTCGGTTATATCCTCGTATCTCCCCTGTCCGCCCGTTACTACTATGAGCGCGTCGGGATTCATCCGGTGGTATTCAAGCGCCTTGTCGAGACGAATATTTATATTCCTGCCCAGCTGCCTGGCGTTGATGCCGGCACCGAGAACGATAACAACATCCTCATTTCCCGAGGCGGTATCGACCGATCCGAAAATGATCAAAAACGGTAAAAAAACCGAAACGGCGATAACGGCAGCGGATATAATGACGGCAATCGCTTTCGGGCAGAAATGCCTGTAAACACATATAAACCCGCAAAAAGCGACAGCAGCGCCGAACAGCAAAGTAAGCGGTTGACTCCAACCGGCATTGGCAAGAAAATATGCGGCGATACCGTCTGCAAACAGAAGCGCACCGATTGTGATCAGCACATACCCGACGACAAGCGCCGCACCGCGCCTTTTTTCAAGCCTCATGGCTGTGTCCTACGCCGATGCCGGAGCTGTTTTCGGTAATGACCGATACTTCGTTCCTTTCTATTCGGGCGTACCCGCCGGGTATAGAGAGCTCTGCGACCGTCCTGCCGTCAAGCATGGCTTTTATCTTCCCCTCCGAAAGGGCGAACACCGCTTTTGTATGCCCGTATCGGACACCGATCTTCCCGCCGTCCGCAGCGGGAAGAACTATTGAATCGCATTTTGCTTCAAGCACGGTCCCCTGCGGAGAAACCACGCAAAGCCCGATGATGCGCTCCATGATCAGTTCCTCGAGCCGCGAAGAACATCATCGATGGTTCCCGCCATAAGAAAATCCTTTTCGGGAATATCGTCACATTCGCCGCCGAGTATCGCCTCGAAGCCGCTGACGGTATCCTCCAATTTGACGAAGGCGCCCTTGATCCCCGTGAAGTTTTCGGCAACATGGAAGGGCTGACTCATAAACCGCTGAATACGGCGTGCGCGGCGGACGGTCACCCTGTCCTCTGCGGAAAGCTCATCCATGCCGAGTATTGCGATGATATCCTGCAATTCGTTATAGCGTTGAAGCACACGCTGTACTTCTTTTGCCGTTTCATAATGGCGAGTGCCGACTATATCCTTTGAAAGCATACGCGAGCCCGATTCGAGCGGGGCGACCGCCGGATATATACCAAGCTCGACAATGCTGCGCGAAAGTACCGTCGTGGCATCGAGGTGGGAAAATGTCGTTGCGGGCGCGGGATCGGTAAGGTCGTCTGCAGGGACATATATCGCCTGTACCGATGTGATCGCTCCGTTTTTGGTGGAAACTATGCGTTCCTGCAGCTTGCCCATTTCAGAAGCCAAGGTCGGCTGATAGCCGACAGCGGAGGGCATTCTGCCCAGCAGCGCCGATACCTCGCTGCCCGCCTGTGTGAAGCGGAATATATTATCTATAAACAGAAGTACATCCTTGTGCGAGTTTTCACGGAAATACTCGGCTATGGTAAGCCCTGCAAGCGGAACGCGCAGTCTTGCGCCCGCAGGCTCGTTCATTTGACCGAAAACAAGCGCGGTTTTATCGATAACTCCGGATTCCTTCATTTCGTTCCAGAGATCGTTTCCCTCGCGTGAGCGTTCGCCCACGCCGGCAAAAACCGAATATCCGTCAAGTTCAAAGGCGATATTGCGGATAAGCTCCATTATAAGAACGGTTTTGCCGACTCCTGCCCCGCCCAGAAGCCCGATCTTGCCGCCGCGCGCATAGGGGACCATAAGGTCTATGACCTTAATGCCCGTTTCGAGTATTTCGCCCGCGGGGACGATATCCGTAAAAGGCGGCGCGGTGTGGTGAATGGGCCAGCGGTCCTCGGGAATAATGCCTCCTGCTCCGTCGATCGGATCACCGGTGACATTTATCATTCTGCCGAGCATTTCCCTGCCGACGGGAACGGATATCGGTCTGCCCGTATCCACGGCAGCCATCCCGCGGGAAAGTCCGTCGGTCGGACTCATGGAAATACATCTGACCTCGCCCTTGCCGAGCTGTTGAAGCGCTTCGAGAACAATTCTGCCGCTTTCGGCTTCAACTTCGACCGCATTGAATATATCCGGAATATCGGCGGGCGACGGAAATCTCACATCGACTACAGGACCGGTGATTCTGATAAGTATTCCTCTGCTGCCAACAGACATAGAAAGCTCCTTTACTCTTCGACATCCGAAAATCCGGATGCCGTTTCTATAACACTCGCCGTGACTTCCGTCTGACGGCGGTAATTTATGTTTTTGACAAGCGCAAGTTCGGATTCCGAAGCATTATCATACGCCGAACGCATTGCCATCAGTGTTGCCGCCTGTGCGCCGGAAGCAGCCTCCAACACCGTTTCGTAAAGCAGGGCATCAATGCACTGTATGGTAAGCCCGAGTGAAACGATTTCGCGGTTCGGCACGAAAAGCACTTCCTCGTTTTCAGAAGCGGAAGCACATTCAAGCGGAAGCATACGCTTTGATATCGGTGTCTGCGTAAGCATATTTACAAATTGCTGATACACGAGCGTAACGCTGCCGACTTCCCCGGCAAAATATTCATGCCGAATATACTCCGCCAAAGGCTTGATATCGGAGTACGACGGAACATCGGGAATATCGAAAAACTCAAACGGAATACCGCTTGATTCGCAATGTTCTCTTGCAACTCTGCCCGCTGCGGCACAGCATACATCTGCCCCTGCAGCTTCGTATTCGGCGCGGAATTTTGAGAGCACCTCGGAATTGTAGCCGCCGCAAAGCCCGCGGTTGCCGCTTATGACGACAATCAGCCTTTTTTCGGATCGTCCACACTCTCTGCCGCACGAAACACCGACAGCCGAAAGCATTTTCAGTGATTCGCGGGAATAAGGACGGTACTGCTCCAACAACGCAGAAAGTTTGGAATACTTTGCTGTCGAAACGGTTTTCATGGCGCCCGCAAGCTGCCCCGTCGTTTTTATGCTCCGCAGGCGTTTTTTCAGTTCATTAAGCGTTGCCATTACCGTGCTCCGTAATAAATGCCTTGAAGACATCTCTTATTTCGGCAAGGAATGCTTCATCGGGCTTGTTTCCTGTTTTCAGCCGCGATATCATATCACCGTGATGCGCCTCGAAATACGCGTACAATGCTTTCGAAAACTCCTCTGTATCCGAATACCCGGCGCTGTCCGCAACGCCCTCGGAAACGGCAAGGATGAGTATTGACTGCTTCCAGTCGTCCAGCGGCTCATACCTGCCCTGCCGCAAAGCGGACATCATTCGCTCGCCAGCGGCAAGAACACGGCGGGTCGAATCGTCAAGGTCCGAACCGAATTGAGAAAACGCGGCAAGCTCACGGTATTGCGCAAGATCCATGCGCAGCCGCGAAGCAACATGCTTCATAAGTTTTGTCTGCGCCGCACCACCCACGCGGGAAACCGAAAGCCCGACATTCACCGCAGGACGCTGACCTTCGTTGAAAAGATCGGATTCGAGAAATATCTGACCGTCGGTGATGGAGATGACATTCGTCGGGATATATGCGGATATATCGCCCGCCTGTGTTTCGATTATCGGCAAAGCGGTGACCGAGCCGCCGCCCGCCGCCTCCGAAAGCCTTGCGGCGCGTTCAAGCAGCCGCGAATGGAGATAGAACACATCGCCGGGGTATGCCTCACGTCCCGAGGGACGGTGAAGCAGGAGCGATATTTCGCGATATGCTACGGCGTGCTTGGAAAGATCGTCATAAACAATAAGGCAATCACGCCCGGAATACATAAAGTATTCGCTCATCGCCGCGCCTGAAAAGGGCGCAATATACTGCATCGATGCCGAAGCCGATGCGGAAGCGCTGATTATGGTTGTATACTCGAGTGCGCCGTATTTGCGCAGCTTATCGCGGATTTCCGCAACAGCGGAATCCTTTTGACCGATAGCAACATAAATGCAGGGAACGCCCTTTCCCTTCTGATTGATTATGGCGTCAATGGCAATACTCGTTTTGCCGGTCTGCCTGTCGCCAATAATAAGCTCACGCTGCCCGCGCCCGATCGGAACAAGAGCGTCAATAGCCTTTATGCCGGTTTGGAGCGGCACCGAAACCGAACGCCGCTGAGTGATTCCGGGCGCATTGAATTCGATGGGGCGCCTTTTATCGGTATGCAGTGTGCCGAGTCCGTCGATCGGTCTGCCGAGCGGGTCCACGACCCTGCCGAGAAGCTCTTCCCCGACGGGAACGCTCGCCATTCTTCCCACACGGCGCACACGGCTCGTGCTTTCGATATGCTCATATCTGCCGAATATGGCGCAGCCTATGCGGTCCTTCTGTATATCAAGGACCATACCGCGTTCTCCGCAGGCAAATTCGACAACCTCGCCGTACATGATGTCAGCAAGCCCGTCAAGCCAGCAGATACCGTCAGACACACTGATAACCCTGCCGAGCTGAAAGATATCCAAACGCGGTTCGGCGCAGCTTATCCCCTGCGAAAGATCGTTGAAAATATCCTCCGGCGTTGCGTTTTCGGGCAGCGGGCGGCGGTTCAGATCGCGTTTAAGGTGGTAAAGCCGATTTTCGACGGTGCAGTCATAAACGGTATCGCCGATACGCAGGCGAAGCCCGCCGATAAGTGTCGGATCCACCTTCACCCAGAACGAAGGCTTGCTCCCCGCCTTATGAAGCATTTCCGCAGTGAGAAGCCCTATCCTGTCGGCAATCTCATCCGGAAGCGGATATGCGGATGTCAAAGTGACATAGAGCATATCGTGCGTTGTCATATACGCGGTATCGCCGTGTGTGAGCTTTACGGATGAAAGTATCTTTTCGATAAGAACCGATTCGGATGCGCGCAGACGAGAACGGTAAGGCTCTGCAGAGAGAAGCTGCGCGATACGGTCGCAAAGTGCATCCACCGCGTCTGCACGCGCAGAAACAAGCGCCTCCCGACGAAGCTCGTCGACACGTGCCTTTGCGGCGGCGTTTATCTCGCCGATCCTTTGCTCCGTCCGGCGGCGCAATTCTGAAAGAGCCGCATCCTCCGCAAGCGCTTCTTCCGATGCATCGGGGGCAGGCACCGGTTTATCGGGCTTCGCAGCGGGTTCAAAACCGGATTCCGCTTCATCAAGATCCTTGCCGATCCGTTCGCGGCGGGAAGCAAATATTTTCCCGATAGATTTTCTGCCGAACAGAAATATCAGACCGAACAGTATCAGGAAATTTATAAGTGCATAAAAAAATTCCATGTTCCTCTACCGCAAGACAATAAGTCTTTCGTTGAATTGCGCGGCAAGCTCGTCCGTCCTTCCGGAAAGATAGGCTTTTGCTTCCGCTTTTTCATTTTCGATATCCGCTTTTGCCGACTCGAAAGCTTCCTTACCCGCCTTTTCGGCTTTCACCTCCTCGGATTCAGCCTCGGCACGGAGTGTGATGAGAGCGGCTGCATTCGCAGATTCAAGCCTTGCAATTCTTTCTGCCTCTGCTTGCTCCGCTTCGGCAACAGCTGCGGCCGCTTCCGCCTCATGCTGCGCTTTTTTGTCGCGTACACGCTTTATCTTTTCCGCCCGCTTATCCATAAAGGCAAGCATAGGCTTAAAAAGGAGCTTTTGAAGCACAAGCATAAGTATGCAAAAGTTGATTACCGTCCATATTACGACAGACAGTTGTACAGACATTACGGAAACCTCCGTTGAAAAATACTTAACCTATCTTGTTGATAAGCATGAATGCGATAAGCAGCCCGTAAATGGTGAGTGCTTCCATAAGTGCAAGTGCGATTATGAGCGCACTGCGGATATCCTTTGCGGCATCGGGCTGGCGCGCAATGCTTTCCATTGCGGTGGTTGCGGTCTTGCCCTGGCTTATAGAGGGGAAAATCGTGCTGAATGCGATCGCGAATGCGGCTGCGATAGCGATGATTGCGTTTTCTGTCATTGTGTGATCTCCTTTGTTGTTGAATCAGTCTTCTTCTATGAATTCTTCGAGGTAAATTGATGTGAGCATGGTAAACACGACAGCCTGTATGGCGCAAAACAAAACCGAAAGCGCCATCATGACCACCGGCACGCCGATCGGGAGAATGCCGTACAACTCTTCGGTAACGGTCTCCTCGCCGAAAACATTGCCGTACAGACGGAGTGCGAGCGAAGCGGGCTTGATGAATTCATCAAGCAGCAGAAGCGGAAGCATGACCGCGACGGGCTTGATGAAATGCGCAAAATAGTGTTTCGGCCCCGCCTTAATCCCCGCGGCTTGCAGGAAAATAAACGTGACTATGCCGAGCGCAAGCGTTACCGAAAGCGCCGAGGTGGGTGCTTTCAGATATTTTGTAATTCCGACACCGGGGATAATACCCGAATAGTTGGATGCGATGATGAATACAAACAGCGACGCAAGAAAGAAAAAATACTTGCGGGCATTTTTTCTGCCGATTATTCCCGAGAAAAAGTTATCGAGATACTCTATCCCCGTTTCGATAACATTCTGAAACCTGCCCGGGCGCTCCTTTAAGTTATGCGTTGCGATAAGCGATATTACCGCAAGCACGGCAATAATACACCATTCGGTTATTACCTCACCCGTAATATCGAGAAAACCGAAAAGCGGTATAACTACTTCTGAACCGCCGTTCATTTGTTATCGCCTCCTTCGGACTTTTCGGTGTCCGCGTTTGTTTCCGACGGACTCCCTCCGCAAAGCGAAACAAGATGCGACGAAAAGACAATGGAGGGAAGCGTGATCCCCAATGCGGCGCCGATGATCGTGGGTATTACTTCGATCCCGAGCTTCTTTGCGAGGAAGTATGTCCCCGCAAAATAGGCGATTCCGACGATCTGCCTGATCGGTACGACAGCGGCAAGGTTTTTATTTCCGAGAATAAATACCTTCATCACGAGGTAACAGATATATGATACGAGCACTCCGCCGAGTAAAGCAATGAGTGCGCACACAAACGGATTATTCAAAAAAGTGCCCTCCCTTCTTAGTGCTGATAATACCACAACCGGGGCTTTTTTGTCAACATCTCATAATTGCGGAAACGGCTGTCGAAACGCCGTAAAGCGCCGCAACAGCCGTATTTTCGCATATTTTATAATTTGGCGAGTATTTCTTCCTTGAAAAACTCTTCGACATTCTCCGGCGAAACAGAGCAGAATTTGTCGTCCACAAGGACGCAAACGCCTTCCTGACATTTGCCTATGCAGAACATCCCGGCAAGCTCGACCTTGTCACTCAGCCCGTTTTCGGAAATGAGTTTTTTGAGTCCTTCGACAACGACATGGGAGCCCTTGACATGGCAGGAGGAGCCGATACAGATTTTAACTTTCATTTTCTTTCCTTTCCGAGGCGGCGATCACGCCTTCGCCGCGTTTGCGGCATCGGCTTCCTCATCGAGCCGTTTGTTGCGGAAATAGAGCGCGACATCGATCGAAATCTCTATAAAGTTCAGCACGTAGAAGAAGAAGCTGAGGTAAAAGATGAATCCGTCGCTCCCGCCGGCAACCTGTATTATCTTCCGTGCGATACCGCAGGCATAACCTATAAGCAGGAACACCTCAAAAAACAGGCTCTTGCCCTTCGCAGTGCGTGAGATTATGGATTTGCGTATGGATATCGGCCACGAAAGCCCGAAGCAGAATATCGTCAGTGCTTCAAGAAGATCGGTTATCATAATTGTATTACTCCGTTAATTGAATTTTCTTGTATAATCGGGGAGAAGTTTCGGAGAAACGGCATCCGTTTCTATCCCCGCCGCTTCTCTTTCGGCATCAAAGCGTGCGATATGATCAAGCGTAAGCGTACCCACTTTGACGCTCTTTGCGGTTGCCGCCGCATTTTTGCCCGCATTCCTGCCGAAAACGATTATATCGAGCAGCGAATTGCCCATAAGACGGTTTCTGCCGTGAATACCGCCGACAGCTTCGCCGGCAACGAAAAGGTTTTCTACATTTGTGGTCATACCGTTTACGTTTATATCCAAACCGCCGTTCTGATAATGCAGCGTGGGATATACGAGTATCGGTTCGCGGCGGATGTCTATACCGTAGCTTGCGAACATTCTCATCATGGCGGGGATTCTGCGTTCGATAGTTCCCTCGCCGCCGATCGCTTCGATCATCGGTGTATCGAGCCATACGGCTTTGCCGCTGCCGGTGTCAATGCCTTCATTGCGATCGGAGCATTCGCGTATAATGGAAGCGGCCGCAACATCGCGCGTTTCGAGCGGATGCATGAACACCTTGCCGTCGCGGTTTATGAGCTTTGCACCGAGCGAGCGGACCTTTTCGGTGACAAGCGCACCGAATATCTGCTGCGGATAGGCGGCTCCCGTCGGATGATATTGGAGCGTATCGGCATAGAGCAGCTTTGCGCCCACGCGGTATCCGAGAACAAGCCCGTCTGCCGTTGCGCCGTAATGATTGGATGTCGGGAAGCCCTGGTAATGCATTCTTCCCGCGCCGCCGGTCGCTATGATAACTGTTTTTGCACGGGCAATCATAAGCTCGTGCGTTTCCATATTCATGAGCACGGCGCCGGCTGCTTTACCGTTTTCGTCAAGTATAAGCTCGACAGCGGAGGTGAAATCCACAACGGGAATACCGCGGTTGAGAACCTCATCGCGCAGTGTGCGCATAATTTCCGCGCCGGAATAGTCCTTTGCAGCGTGCATTCTCTTGCGGGATGTACCGCCGCCGTGGGTGGTAATCATGGTTCCGTCGGGAGCCTTGTCAAATTCCACGCCGAGCCCGTTAAGCCACTGTATCGCCTCCGGCGCATCGCAGACGAGCTTTGCAAGCAGCTCGCGCTTTGCGGCATAATGTCCGCCACCGTATGCATCGATAAAGTGTATCGCGGGGGAATCGTTGGGTTTGTCGGCAGCCTGAATGCCGCCTTCCGCCATCATGGTGTTTGCATCGCCCATGCGGAGCTTGGTGACTATCATAGCCTTGGCGCCGGCGTTATCCGCCTCGATAGCCGCGGAAGCACCCGCGCCGCCGCCGCCTATGATAAGAACATCGACATCGTAGCGAACATTGTTCAGATCAACATCTGCTGCGGAAATGCGGCTGTGCGCCTGCAAAAGCTCGCACAGCTCATGAGGAACGGATTCACCCTTGTTGGGACCTATCTGAAGAACGGAAAACTCGCTTTTTTTGTAATCGGGATGATAAGCCGCAAGCAGCTTATCCTTTTCGTCAGCCGTCATACGCGCGGGTTCGTAGGCGATATTCGCCTCTCTCGCGGCTTCGACAGCTTTCAGCGATTCCTGAAATTCCTTTGAATACATGGCTTTCCCTCCTTACTTCTCGATCTCGCGGTTGTTGTAAAGCTCTTTGAGTTCCTCAACCGGCTTGCCCATAAGCGCTTCTATAAGCCCATTGAAAGTGCCGTCGTTGATCTCACGCACGCGATCCTCAAGGTGTGCGGACTTCGGAGCAAGATACTTACCGTTGATACGCCTTGCAAGCATAGCGACCTGCGGATGCGATATCCCCGCGGGGCAGCGTGACGAGCAGACACCGCACATGACGCAGTCGAAGGATTCCGCGGCACATTTATCAAATTCGCCGCGCTGCGCATATGCGATATACTGCATGACATTCAGCCCCTGCGTGCAGCTCTTTGTGCAGGCATTACAGCCGACACAGGCGTATATTTCGGGATAAAGCTGCATCATTATCTGCTGCGTGGGTGCGATCTTTTCTATATCGTACACCTGCTTCACGAGCGGGAAGAAAGGAAGCGTGGCGACATACATATCGTTTTCCACCTTTGTCTGGCAGGCAAGGCAGGTTTTAAGCTCGCGATCGCCCTTTATGCGGTATATTGTCGCACAGGCGCCGCAAAATCCGTTCCGGCAGCCGCAGCCGCGGACAAGTTGGTATCCGGCATATTCCATTGCGCGCATGATCGTCAGATCGTCCGGCACGCTGTATTTTTTTCCGAAAAGGAAAACATTTACCATATTGGACAAAGCATTCTCCCCCTTATCAATATTCGTTAGGCAGCTCGTCAAGCTCATCGCAGCGGAAGACCGGTCCGTCCTTGCAGACATACTTCGCGCCGACATTGCATCTGCCGCATTTGCCGATACCGCACTTCATGCGCAGCTCGAGCGTCGTATAGACCTGTGTTTTGTTGAACCCGAGTTCCTGCAGGCCGGCAAGAGTGAATTTAATCATTATCGGAGGGCCGCAAAGTACGGCTGTTTTATTTGTGTCGAAGCCGAGCTCCTTGACATAGTTGGGGACAAATCCGACATGACCCGTCCATTCGGGCTGTTCACGGTCGATGGTAAGGTGGACATGGACATTATCGTCATGCTCCCATTCCTCGATAATCTCTTTGTAGTCGACAAGATCCTGCATACTGCGGGAACCGTAGACAACATCTATCCTGCCGTAATTACCGCGGTAATGGCGGCAATAATTGATTACCGAGCGGAGCGGAGCAAGCCCGATACCGCCGGCGATAAACAGAAGGTCCTTGCCCTTGAATTCGGTCTCCACGGGGAACGATCTTCCGTACGGCCCGCGGATAGTTATCTGCTGACCGACCTCCATGGAATGGAGCCACTGTGTGACACAACCGCACTTTTTGATGGAAAATTCCATATATTCCTCATTTGTCGGGGAGGATGTTATGGAGAACATCGCCTCGCCGACACCGGGAATTGAAAGCATTGCGCACTGACCGGGCATATGCTCGAATGCCTTTTTGCCGTCAGGCGTTACAACGCGGAAGGTTTTGACATCCGGGGTATCAATGCGGATATCCGTAACAACGCCGATCTTGGGCATAAGCGGTTCAAAGATATCAGCCATCGGTGCGACCTCCTAACTTCTTCATGACGCGGACAATATTCATGCGGATCGGGCATTTGGAAAGGCATCTGCCGCAGCCGACGCAGGAGAACATTCCGTCGTTGTTCGTGGGAAAATATACAAGCTTGTGCATAAAGCGCTGGCGGAAGCGTTCAAGCTGTGTAAGCCTGGGTTGGCCCGCAGACATCTTCGTGAAATCGGAATACATGCAGGAATCCCAGCAGCGGAAACGCTTTATGCCGTGGCCGGTGTTAAAATCCCTGATATCGTAGCACTGGCAGGTCGGGCAAACAAATGTACAGCTGCCGCAGCCCAAGCAGGACTGAGAAAGTTCGGCCCATTCGGGGGCATTGAAAAATTCATCCGTTTTGCCCGCACCGAATGCCGAAGCATCGAGTGTTGCAAGCGGGAGCTTTTTCATTCTTTCGCGGATAAGTTTCTTTTGCTGCTTTGCAGCTGCTTCATCGGCGTTTTCGGTGATAGCCTCCAGCTTTGAAAGAAGCTCACTTCCCTTTTCGGTTTTTGCATCGAGCAGAAGATTGCCGCCGGCGATACAGCAGGCGATATCCCCGGCCGGTTCGGCGGGATCTATGCCGAATGTACCGCAGAAGCAGGTCTCTTGCGGCTTTGCGCAGGCAAGCGACATGATGACGCCGTGTTCGCGGCGGTTCTTATAATAGGTATCGACAGGCTCTGCAAGGAAAACTCTGTCGAGCACGTCAAAGCTTTTTACATCGCAGGCTCGCACGCCGAACAGGACAAAATCCTCGGATTCGCTTCTTGTATCAACAATTTCGATATTCTTGCCGGAGACCTTGAAATCCATGAGGTTTTCCGTCTGCGGGAAGAAGAAATCCTTTGCACTGCGGGCGGTATTAAGCGATTGCGAAAGCTTTTTGCCAATATCCCATTTTTCGTATACCGCACCGGCGGGATGATCGACCGGGATATAAAGCTGCGCTTCGGCGGCTATCGCGCCGAAAAGAAGATCAAGTTTTTCGAGAGCGATACTACGCATTTCCGCCACTCCTTTCGACAGCCCTTGCGGGTTCGATATCATCCTTCGCGAAATCGACTGTCGGCGCACGGCTTCCTGCCTCGGCGCCTGCCTGGTATTCGCCGTAGAACATATCGATATCCTTTATGAACTTACGGTTGAGAAGGTGAAGCGGGATATGCTGCGGGCAAACGCGGGAGCATTCGCCGCAGTCGGTGCATCTTCCGGCGACATGGAATGCGCGGATGATATGGAACATCTTTTCTTCGAACGAGTTTGCCGCCGCCTTGTTCGCAACGCCGGATTCGGGGTTGTCGAACACGCACTTTTCACAGGTGCAAGCCGGGCATACATCCCTGCAAGCGTTGCATCTTATGCAGCGCGAAAGCTCGCCCTGCCAGAAGGCAAAGCGTTCGTCCGGTGTAAGCTTTTCAAGCGCTTCGACCTCATCGAAACGGTGGTTTTCGAGCACTTCGCCATCCGTGCCGAGCAGTTCGTCATAAGCAACATGCTTTTTGGACTTGCAGTTTATGCATCTGTCGGGAAGCATTTCAGCGCGCGGAGCAGTAACGGTACCGTCGTAAAGCGTTTCCACAACGACCTCGGTGCCGTTGTCCTCTGCCTTGGATATACCGTCGGCAATTCCCTTTACCTTCGAAACATCAAGCTTTCCATCGCACGGGACACCGATCGCATAGACCTTTTCGCGTTCGAAACGGTGTTCGGTAAGAAGCTGATTGAAGCTGTATGTATCGCAGGGTTTGAGGAAAACAAGCACCTTGGAGCATGTCTTTGCGGTCTCTTTTATGAGATATTTTGAAAGATTTGCGCCGCAGAAGCCATTCCAGATAAATTCGGAACGCAATTCATCCGCGGAATTGAAGGTCGCGGGGATGGCATCGTAATCGAATTCACCCGCGCGCCAGCCGAGCACGCGGTCCACGGTGCCGTCGGCAATAAGAGTGCAAGCCCTTTCCACAAGAGCTTCACGGGTTATTTCCTGCATCTCAGATCCTCCAATCTCTTATTTTCGCCGAGAGCGGCGACCTTAGCGGCGAAATCATTCATCGTCGCGGCAAATTTTGCGCCTTCGGCTGCGCTGACCCATTCCACGCGGGTGCGTTCTCTTTCTATACCGAGATAATCAAGCATGGAAAAGAGCAGCGACATACGGCGGCGGGTATGGTAGTTGCCGGAAGTATAATGGCAGTCGCCGGGATGGCAGCCGCAGATTATAACACCGTCGGCACCGCGCTGAAATGCGCGGAGGATAAACATGGGATTGACTCTGCACGAGCAGGGAACGCGGATTATCTTTACATCCGCGGGGTAGTTCAGACGATTGTTGCCGGCAAGATCGGCGCCCGCATAGGAGCACCAGTTGCAGCAGAAGGCAACAATAAGCGGTTTGTATTCGTTTACTTGCATATTGCATCAACCTCCGCCGAGATCTGTTTGTTCAGGAAGCCTTTAAGGTCCATCGCGCCGGACATACAGGCGACGGTGCAGGCACCGCAGCCCTGGCAGACCGCCTCGTTGACGGAAGCGACACGCCTGATCTTTGTTGTCCTGTCGGGCATTCTGAATTCCTTTTCGATATATGTGATAGCTCCGTAGGGGCAGACATTCGCACAGGTGGAGCAGCCGTTGCACATCATTTCATCCGAATGTGCGACACAGGGGTTGCCCACAAGCTTGTCCTTGCAGAGCAGACCGATGACCTTCGCCGCGGCAGCGCCCGCCTGCGAAACCGTTTCCGGGATATCCTTCGGGCCCTGGCAGGCGCCGGAAAGATACACACCGGCGGTAGGACTTTCTACCGGGCGGAGCTTCGGATGCGCTTCGGTGAAGAAATCGTTCGTATCCATGCTCGCGGTGAGCATTGTTGCTATGGAGCGGGCGGATTTATCCGGCTCGATGGCAGCGGCAAGAACGACCATGTCCGCATCTATATGGAGCTGATGCCCGTATATCAGGTCGGAGCCCTGAACCATAAGCTTGCCGTTTTCCGGCGAAACCTTGCCCACCATGCCCTTGATATAATGAACCCCGTATTCCTCGACCGCACGGCGGTAAAATTCATCGAAATTCTTGCCGGGGGTACGAACATCTATATAGAATACATAGACTTCGGTATCCGGGTATTTATCGCGGATAAGCATCGCGTGCTTTGCCGTGTACATACAACATATCTTGGAGCAGTATTCCTTGCCCTTCCCCGCGCAATCCTTGCAGCGGGAGCCGACACACTGTACAAAAACTATCGTTTTGGGATGTGTTCCGTCGGAGGGGCGCAGAAGAGTGCCGCCTGTCGGGCCCGCGGCGTTCATCAGGCGTTCGAGTTCGAGCGAGGTGATGACATCCTTGGACTGCGAATAAGCGAATTCATCGAATTTCTCCATGGAGATCGGGTTGAAGCCGGTTGCGGCGACGATCGCGCCGTATTTTTCCTCGATAAATTCATCCTTGGCGTTGTAATCTATCGCGCCTGCCGCGCAGACTTTGGAGCAAACGCCGCACTTTCCGGTTTTGAGCATCATGCAGTAATCCGGATCGATCGTGGCGACCTTCGGAACCGCCTGCGCAAACGGAATGTATATCGCCCTGCGGTTGTCCATGCCGAGATTGAATTCGTTCGGGACCTTCTTCTGCGGGCATTTTTCGGTGCAGAGTCCGCAGCCGGTGCAGACATCTTCCTTGACATATCTTGCCTTGCGCTTGATGGTAACATCGAAATTACCGACGAAACCCTTTACATCCGTCACCTCGGAATATGAGAATATGCGTATTTTGTCGTTCTGTGCGACCTCAACCATCTTCGGGGTGAGTATGCAGGCCGCGCAGTCAAGTGTCGGGAAGGTTTTATCGAGCTGAGCCATTTTTCCGCCGATAGTGGGTTTTGTTTCCACGATATCGACCGGGAAGCCCGCGTCCGCAATATCAAGCGCTGTCTGGATACCGGCGATACCGCCGCCGATGACGAGCGCGCGCTTTGTCACGGGAGTTTCGCCGGGGGTGAGCGGCGAGTTCAGGCTGACCTTTGCGACGGCAGCCTTTGCAAGGATTATTGCCTTTTCGGTACCCGTGGGCATATCCTTATGCACCCACGAACACTGTTCACGGATATTGGCTATTTCCACCATATACGGGTTGATGCCCGCGGCGGCAGCGGTCTTGCGGAAGGTTGCCTCGTGCATACGCGGCGAGCAGGAGCAGACAACTATCCCGGTAAGATTGTACTTATGTACCGAGTCGATTATCATATTCTGCCCCGCCTGGGAGCACATATAGGTATAGTCGGTGGAAAATGCCACGCCCGGCTCATGCCCGAGCGCTTCGGCGACCGCTTTTACATCGACGGTGCCGGCAATATTTGTGCCGCAATGGCACACAAAAACTCCGATTCTTTGCATTGCTTTCCTCCCGTTTTACTTTGTATATTTGCGCATTGCGCTGACGATCGCCTGCTGGGGCATTTCATCATCGAGCAGCGCGGGAATATCGTCTGCGGTAAGGTGGTTGTTGCCCTTTTCACGCACAACGGCAAGCCGAACCGCTTCGATTATCTTTGCGGGTTCGACACCGCGCGGGCAGCGCTCCACGCAGGCAAAGCAGGAAAGGCACTTATACACCGAGGGTGATTTCATAAGCGTTTCTATATCCCCTGTTTCGACCATATATACGAACTGATGAGGATGATACTCCATCTCCTCATACGAAGGACATGTGCCGGAGCACTTGCCGCAGCGCATACATTTCAGCGGGTTCACGCCGCTGATCCGGAGTATCTGTTCTTTTAGAAGTTCGGATTTGTTTTCCATTTCATTCCTCCGTTATTCCGAGCGCGGAAGCAAGCATTTCCGTGAAATACACGACCGGCACTGTGCTTTCGTTCTTGACAAGATTGTATCTGCAAAGCGGGCAGGCTGTCACGATCATATCCGCACCGTGTGCCTGTGCGCTTTTCCAGACGGATTCCGAACGCTTTTTTGCCTCCGCACCGTCTTCAAGCGCGATATATCCGCCGCAGCATTCGTTACGTGCCGGGTAAACCACCGGTTCGCCGCCCAATGCGCGGATAAGATCTTCCATTATGCGCGGGTTTTCGGGATCGTCCATCTGCATGACCTTGCCCGGGCGCAGCAGAAGGCAGCCGTAGTACGCGGCGATTTTCTTGCCCGTCAGCGGCTTGCTGACCGCCTGAGCGACCTTATCGAAGCCGATCACATCGCGAAGCAGCTCGAGATAATGAAGGACCTCGGTTTCTCCGTGATAAGGCGGAAGCGCGTTTTTATCCTGCGCCATATAGCGGTTCACCTTTTCGGCAAAATCCGCATCGCTGCGCATTGCGTTGTTTGTCTGTTTGATAACATTATGGCAGGCGGAGCATACCGTAACGAGCGGCTTTCCGGCCGACTTGGCGGCGGCAAGAGCGCGAACGCTCGAAAGCTTTGTTGCAATCTCATCCGAGGCGGTGACATAAACACCGCCGCAGCACTGCCAGTTTTCGATCTCGCACAGCTCGACTCCGAGCTTCAAAGCGCTTTCGCGGGCATATCTGTCCAGTTCGCGCGCCTTGTTGCGAAGCGTACATCCGGGAAAATAACTGACTTTCATTAAAATAACCGTCCTTTATAAGTGCGATATCGTTAATTACACCATCTGTTCGGGGTGGAAAACTTCATCGAACCTTTCCGCGGTGAGGAAGCCGAGCTTAACGCACGCTTCCTTCAAAGAAATGTTTTCCTTGAACGCAAGCTTTGCCGTCTTGGCTGCGTTTTCATAGCCGATATACGGGTTGAGCGCCGTGACGAGCATAAGGGAGTTGTGGAGATTGTGGTACATCTTTTCCCTGTTTGCGGTGATGCCGGAAGCACAATTACTGTTAAAGGAAGCTATCGCTTCGGTAAGCAGCCTTGCGGATTGAAGAAAATTGTAAGCCGCGACCGGCATGAACACATTCAGCTCGAAGTTGCCCTGCGATGCAGCCATACCGACGGCGACATCGTTGCCCATGACCTGCACGGCGACCATGGTGACCGCTTCGCACTGCGTAGGGTTCACCTTGCCGGGCATGATAGAGGAGCCGGGTTCGTTTTCGGGGATGTGGATCTCGCCGAGCCCGTCACGCGGGCCGCTTGCGAGCCAACGGATATCGTTTGCGATCTTCATCATATCGCAAGCCGTGGCTTTTATCGCGCCGTGGGCAAATACAAGCTCATCCTTAGAGGTGAGTGCGTGAAATTTATTCGTAGCCGTAACAAAGGGCTTGCCGGTGAGCGATGCAACCTTCGCCGCAACAAGCTCCGAAAAGCCCTTGGGAGCATTAAGGCCGGTGCCGACAGCCGTACCGCCGAGAGCAAGCTCATACAGCGGGCGGAGCGAAAGCTCCAAAAGTTCAACATCCCTTTCAAGACTGGAACGCCAGCCGGAAATTTCCTGGCTGAACTTTATGGGCGTTGCATCCTGCAGATGCGTTCTGCCGGATTTGACAATGCCTTCGTTTTCGGCCTCGAGGCGTTTGAACGTTGCGATAAGCTCTTTTATCGCGGGGATAAGCTTATCCTCGACAGCCGTCACGGCGGAAATGTGCATTGCCGTCGGGAAGGTGTCATTGGAAGACTGGCTCATATTTATATCGTCATTCGGGTGGCAAAGCTTCTTGCCGGCGATCATATTCGCGCGGTTTGCGATAACTTCATTCGCATTCATATTGGACTGCGTGCCGGAGCCCGTCTGCCATACGACAAGCGGAAAATGCTCGTTAAGTTCGCCGGAGATGACCTCATCGCAAGCCTCGCATATAACAGAAAGCTTTTCCTGTGTCATCTTTTCGGGCTTGAGCTCGGCATTGGCAAGCGCCGCCGCCTTTTTGAGTATGCCGAAGGCGTGCGTAATCTCACGCGGCATGGTTTCGATCCCGACACCTATGCGGAAGTTTTCGTGGCTCCGCTCTGTCTGTGCCGCCCAAAGCTTATCTGCGGGGACTTTGACTTCGCCCATGGAGTCGTGCTCTATACGGTATTCCATACTGTTTACCCCCGAGGATCAAAGATCAATATTCGAGATAACGTCTTTAAGCGTATCTGCGCTGTGACGGAGCTTGGCCACTTCCTCATCGGTAAGCTTGAGGTTCACCTTGGAGCGGACACCGTTGCCGACAATATTGAGCGTGCTGAGGCAGACATCGTCGATACCGTATTCGCCGTGCATCATTGTCGAAACGGTCATGGTAGTGTCTATGCCGCTGAGTATGCACTCGCAGATATGGCAAACGGATACGGAAACCGCATAGAAGGTTGCGCCCTTGCGCGCTATAACGCGGCCGCCGGACTTCTTGACATACTGTTCGACCTCGTCAAGATCAAGCACTGGATTTTCGATGCCGGGAGTTGTGATAAGGCTATGGCATTCGTTTATGGGCACATTGGAAATATTGGCAACAGACCACGGAATGAAGGCAGAATCGCCGTGTTCGCCGAATACGTATGCGTGAACGTTGCCCTGGTTGATGTTATAATATTCGGAAAGTCTTGTGCGGAGGCGCGCGGTATCGAGTATAGTGCCCGAACCGATGATACGATTTTCGGGCAGGTCGGAATATTTGTGGAAAACATAGGTGAGTATGTCAACGGGATTGCTGACGATGATGTAAAATGCATCCGGAGCATACTTTGTTATCTCGGGGATTATCATCTTGGTAATGTTGACATTCGTCTGCGCAAGCTCAAGCCTGGTTTGGCCGGGCTTTCTTGCGATACCGGATGTGAGAATGACGATATCCGAGCCTGCGGCATCGCGGTAATCGCCCGCGTATATCGAGCAGGCGCCGCAGAAGGGAGTGCCCTGACGGATGTCGAGAGCTTCACCGAGAGCCTTTTCGCTGTTGATATCGATCATAACGATCTCGGACGCAAGACCCTTGACAGTAAGCGTGTAAGCAATCGTGGAGCCGACGCTTCCGGTGCCGATAATGGTTATTTTGTTCATGATTTCCTTTCCCGGCAGCATGATCATGCTCTGCCGTGTGAAAAAGTGGAGTTTCGAGCAGATAGCTCCTTTTTCACAGAATAATACATATTTTTACCTCGATACATTATAGCATCTTTTTTTTGCAAGTGCAATTGCCGTTTTTACATATCGGTATTGCAATTATCGATATGCTTTGTCTGCATTGCACAAACATTGGCCTCCGCCGGTCAAAAAGCAAGACGGCAGAAGCGTTTTGCCCCTGCCGTCGTTGTGTGCGGGTGAGGATTATTTAAGTGCTGCTTTGAGGTTTTCAAGCTGATCGCGGAGAGCCTGCGGGAGCTTGTCGCCGAACTTCTTGTAGTGTTCTTCGATTTCGGCAGCTTCCTTTGTCCAGACATCCTTGTCGACCTTGAGGATGGATCTGAGAGTATCCATATCCATGTCGAGATCGGTGAGGTCGATATCTTCGGGCTTCGGAACATAGCCGATAGCGGTTTCGGTAGCATCAGCCTTGCCTTCGCAGCGGTCGATGATCCAGTTGAGAACGCGCATATTGTCGCCGAATCCGGGCCATACGAAGTTGCCTTCGTCATCGGTGCGGAACCAGTTGACATTGAAGATCTTCGGTGCCTTGTCGCCAAGCTTTTCGCCCATCTCGAGCCAATGTGCGAAGTAATCGCCCATGTTGTAGCCGCAGAACGGAAGCATAGCCATGGGATCGCGGCGGACAACGCCGACGGCACCTGCAGCGGCAGCGGTGGTTTCGGAAGCCATGGTGGAGCCTACGAACACGCCGTTAACCCAGTTCTTGGACTGATAAACCAGCGGAGCGCACTTTGCACGACGGCCGCCGAAGATGATAGCGGATATCGGAACGCCTTCGCCCTTATCGAATTCGGAAGAAACGCAGGGGCAGTTCTTTGCAGGCGCGGTGAAGCGGCTGTTCGGATGAGCGGCGTAAGTGGATTTATCCTTCTTGTCGAACTTTGCGGGATCCCAGGGATTGCCCTTCCAGTCGATCATATGCTGAGGAATTTCCTTGGTAAGGCCTTCCCACCAAACGGTGCTGTCATCCGTGTTAAGAGCAACGTTGGTGAAGATGGTGCCTTTCTTGGTGCTCTGGAGAGCATTGTAGTTGGAATGTTCGTTCGTGCCGGGGGCAACGCCGAAGAAGCCGTTTTCGGGGTTGATGGCGTAAAGTCTGCCATCCTTGCCTATGCGCATCCAGGAAATGTCGTCGCCGACAGTCCAGATCTTGTAGCCCTTATCACGCAGATACTTGGGCGGGATAAGCATTGCGAGGTTGGTCTTGCCGCAAGCGGAGGGGAAAGCGGCAGCGACGTATTTGATTTCGCCCTGCGGATTCTGAAGACCGAGTATGAGCATGTGCTCTGCCATCCAGCCTTCCTTCCAGCCCTGGTAGGAAGCGATACGGAGCGCGAAGCACTTTTTGCCGAGAAGAACGTTTCCGCCGTATGCGGAGTTGACGGAGATAATGGTGTTATCCTGCGGGAAGTGGCAGATATAACGCTTTTCGGGATCGACATCGCACTTTGCGTGGAGGCCGCGTACCCAATCGTTGCTGTCGCCGAGAACATCAAGAACCTTCTGACCGGCACGGGTCATGATAGCCATGTTGAGAACGACATATATGGAGTCGGTAACTTCGATACCGATCTTTGCAAGAGGAGAGCCAATCGGGCCCATGGAATAAGGAATGACATACATTGTCCTGCCCTTGTAGGAATCCCTTGCGATATCGTAAAGCCTTGTGTACATTTCGTGCGGTTCGCACCAGTTGTTGGTGGGGCCGGCAGTTTCTTTATCCGGGGTGCAGATAAAGGTGCGGTCTTCAACACGGGCAACATCGTTCGGCTTTGTTCTGTGGAGATAGCAGCCGGGAAGCTTTTCCTGGTTGAGTTTGATCATTTCGCCGCTTTCGACAGCTTCCTTGCGAAGAGCTTCGAGCTGTTCTTCGCTGCCGTCGATCCAGACGACATTGTCGGGATTGACGAGCTTTTTCATTTCGTCAAGCCACTTCAATACTGTTGCATTGTTGGTCATGGTAAACTCCTTTTATAAATATATCTTATTCGATAACGCATTTACCGATACGGCGCAAAAGTCAAGGCGGCTGCAAACAGCCGCCTCAGGATCCGTATCGCCGCTGCCCGGCGGAACGCCCGCCATACAGCCCCGTGCCACGGAATCGCGGCAGAAAACCTATGATTCCTGTTTGCAATTTTATCACACTTTTTACCAGACGGGAATTGCCGTTTTATCATAACCGAATTGCTTTTTGCGCATATCAATAATCACTCCGGGCAATGCACGGAATTTTTCTTTGTCTGTAAGTACGGTGAGCATTGGATTATGCCGCCGAAATTCCTTACGGATTTTTCCCGAATAACACAAAAAGAAGGCGGCACAAATGCCGCGGGCCAATAGCGAAGTAATTAAGTAGGATAAAGGTCACCCCGAGAGACGGATAGACGATCTGCGTCAGCCGCCCCATTTCCACCTGTTCACGACCAAAACGGGATAAATCCTTTACAATGATAGTACCTATCAGACCGTCCTCCACCATTTTCTGCATCTGCTGAAATCCTTCTCTTTGGAAGGTAGTGCCCGAGACTCCGTCATCTATCTAATAGCCGTCTTTGATACAATTATATTTTTCCTCTCCGACGGGTTCAAAATCGCTCGGACGGGTTCAAATTCCTAACCTCCCGCAAAAAAGGCACTCCACTTTGTTTCAGCGGAGTGCATAAAAATCGCTTATCTGTTTCACACGGGGAGTTCCATTCCGTTTCGGAAGGCGACCCGAATATCATCTTTGCCGTACACCGTGATGTAATCGCAGAGCGCGTACCATGTTCCTTCATCAAAAATCTCGACCTGCTCCGGCAGCGACCGCAGCACATCCATGAAATTCTCCATCATCTGCCGCTGTGACTGTTTCTTTGTAATCGCCGCCTGCGTCTCGTCCAGTTTTGCCCTTGCTGTGTCGAACCGCTGAACCAGGGCATCGTAGCGTTTTTCGTAGTCATCCTGGTCTTGCGCTACACGGGCATTCTCGTCAATACACTTCTGTATCAGTTCCGCGACAGTGTTCACTTCGCCGGTCAGCACCTCTGCATCCGCTTCAAGTACCTCGGTCGAGAACGCCGTATCCTTGATTTCTTCAAAACCCGCAATGATTAGATCCCGTTCTTTTCCGAGGATGTTCAGAGCCTTTATGAAAAACAGCTTTATGGTCTCCTCATCCAAGTGCGGCGTAGTACATTTTTCTCCGCCGTTAAACTTGTGATTGCACTGCCATATAACCTTTCTGTACTTGTCGTTGGAATGCCAGACCTTCGAGCCGTACCAGCCGCCGCAATCCCCGCATTTGATTTTGCTTGAGAAAATGCTCACACAGCTGCTGCGGTTCTTGCCCGGCTCACGCGCCTGCATTAAAATCTGCACCCGGTCGAACACCGCTGGGCTGATGATGGCCTCGTGGTTTCCTTCCACATAGTATTGCGGAACCTCGCCTTCGTTCTTCTTTTTCTTTTTGGTAAGGAAGTCCGTGGTGTAGACCTTCTGCAAAAGGGCATCGCCCTTGTACTTTTCGTTGGTAAGGATAGAGACCACCACGGCCTTGCCCCAGACCTTCTTGCCTCCCGGCGTCGGGATGCCTTTCTCGGTGAGCAGCTTTGCGATCTGATACGGCGACCTCCCCTGCAGGAAGTAGCCGTAGATTTTTCGGACAATTTCCGCCTGTTCCTCGTTGATCACCAGGTTGCCGTCCTTGCCACGGTCGTAACCGAGGAATCGTCCGAATGGGACCGTGACCTTTCCGTCCGCACATCTCTTGCGCCAGCCCCAGGTGCAGTTTTCGGAAATGCTCCGGCTTTCTTCCTGCGCAAGGCTCGACATGATGGTAATGAGCAATTCTCCCTTGGAATCGAAAGTCCAGATGTTTTCTTTTTGAAAATAGCACTCACAGCCGTTGTCCTTCAGCTTTCGGATGGTGGAGAGGCTGTCCACCGTGTTCCTCGCAAAACGGCTGACGCTCTTTGTGACGATAAGGTCGATGCGCCCTGCGAGAGCGTCCTCAATCATTCTGTTGAAACCCTCGCGCTTGAATGTGTTGCAGGCTGTGATGCCTTCGTCAGAATACAGCCCGACAAACTCCCAATCGTCACGGCTCCGGATGTACTGCGTGTAGTAGTCACACTGTGCTGCGTAGCTTGTCTGCTGATCCTCCATGTCCGTTGATACGCGGGCATATCCGGCTACGCGGCGTTTCTTTTTACTGTTTATCGGATTCGCCGTGAACCGGTTCCTTGTGGCGGGTATTGTTGTTACATTCTTTGCCACGTTTCCGTCCTCCCTTCGCAGAAGTGGTACTCAAGACTGCCGTCCTCCAAGACCACGATTTTTTCTATGCTCTCCTCGAACACCGATTCCTTGAAATTTTTGATTCCGAGGATGCTTGCGGAAATCCTTCTAAGCTGGAAATCGGCGTAGTTGACGCTGCGGCACCCCACGCCCTTTTTCTTCTTGCCCATGCAGTACCAGTAAACCCAGCGGTCAGCCGAAACCACCCTGTGATAGGTGTTGCCGCAATGAGCGCAGACGATTTTCCTCTGAAAGCAGTCGGTGACGGTCACCTCATGCCTCTGCGGATGCAGGTGCAGGTTCTCCCACACCTTTGTGCTGCCGTCCGTGAACTGAAACCGCAGGTCGCCAGACGTTTCGACCGTGATGAGCCTCACATTCTCCGCAAACACCTCACTGTCAAATTCGTCAATTCCCATCATCTGCGCCGAAATCCTCTCCAGTTCATCCTCGGAGAAATTCACGCTTGAGCAGGTCATGCCTTTTTCTTTCTTGCTCCGGCAAATCCAATGGATGTAGGTATTGCCTCTGACCTTGCCTTTCTTCCGCGTGAACCGGTTACCGCAGGTGGCGCACTTGATTTTTCCTGTGAACGGGTAGGTCGGCACCGCCTCGGCTCTCTGTGCCAGAATTTCCTGTACCTTGTCAAAAGTCTCTCGGTCGATGATAGGCTCGTGGCAATCGGAAATGTAATACTGCGGCAGCTCGCCGCGATTTTTTATCTTGTTGTGCTTGATCGGATCGGCAACAAAGCACTTCTGCATTCTGCGGTCACCGATGTAGATTTCGTTTCGGAGAATGGTATTCAGATTACTATAGCAGAAATCATATCCCCGCCATGTCTTGGCTCCCCGTGCGTTCAGTTCCCTGATGATGACACTCGGAGCGGTGCCGTCTGCCATGCTCTTGAAAATGTGCCGCACGATTTCTGCCTCGTCCTCTTGGATGATATACTTTTCTCCATCGTGGCGATAGCCGTATACCTTCTTGTTCCTCGCCACATCGATGCCGCCGGCATAGCCGTTTCGGATGCCCCACTTGATATTCTCGGAGGTGGAGCGTACCTCCTCCTGTGCAAACGATGCGATGATGGTCATCATCAGCTCGCCATCGCCGGAGAAGGAATTGATGCGTTCCTTCTCAAACCGCACCTCCACGCCGAGCTCTTTCAACCGACGCACCGTGGCAAGCAGGTCGACCGTGTTCCTTGCAAAGCGGGATATGCTCTTGGTAAGAACGATGTCGATTTTTCCTGCCTCACAGTCGGTAATCAGTCGCTGAAACTCGTTGCGCTCCCTGATGCCTGTGCCGCTGATGCCGGAATCGGCGTACACGCCTGCGTACTCCCATTCGTGGTTGCTCTGTATCAGTTTGCTGTAGTAACTGACCTGTGCGGAAACGGAGTGCATAAGCCGTTCGGTGTCCTTTGAAACACGGGCGTAGGCAGCGACCCTCTGCCGCCTTGCCGGAGCCTGCGTTTTCGACTCGACCCTGCTGATTTTCGTCATAAAATCACCTTCCTTCCGCTACTATATATCACTCTAAAATCCGGTTATATCAAGGGTTTTCCCGATAATAATGTAGCCGAAATCGGGCGGTATTTTTCGAGCAGTTTTGTATCAATTATGGCGTATACTTCCCGGTCGATGACGCCCTTTTCAAGCATCGCTTTTGCGATGGAGACGGAGATGTAATAGAGCTTTTCAGCCTGGAATTGCTTTTCACTCATCTGCGGCACCTCCTCCGAATCTGTCTGCGATATAACAGCCGTGGGAGCAGTATTTGCGGTTCTTGTTTCCATAGGCTGTGAACGTCCGTCCGCATCCCGCACAGGTAAATGTGTAGACAGCTTTGCGGTCGATCCTGTCGGCGTGTTCCGTCCACCACTTCTCACGGCAGGTTTTGCAGCAGAACACACGCCTCTTCATTTTTTTCTGCTGCACGACAGGCTTTCCGCACTCGCGGCATCTGTCTTTATCGCATATAGGCTTATCGCCAGATACCATCAGTCCGTTCCTGCGGCAGAAGCTCTTGACCGTATCCTTGGAAATGCCCAGTTCCCGACCGATGTCCGCATAACCGAATCCCTGCCTGCGGAAGCGTATGATTTTCTCTTTCTGTTCTTTGGTCATGAAAATCACCTCCCACAGGTAGCTCACGGGAACACAAAAAATGAACCCCCAAAAAATAAAAAATGCCCACAGAACAGGCTATGCTCTGCGGGCAGTCCGTTATGAAATGCGGTTTCAGATGCGAGGTAATACCTGAATGCAGTGCAATCCATACCGCTTTTCTGTGGCAAAGGTATGGCTTATGTCATTTCCTAA
>CAVLDN010000012.1:0-48131 GCA_963661975.1 bacterium | reverse complement strand
GCGGATGCCGGCCGCATCAACGCACATGCCAGAGGTGTATCAAAGCTCTGGGGATAAAATAAACCGAAGAAAAATCTTCTCGCCCGACCGCAGCCCAGCGAGGCTGCTGCCGGGGGCGTACAAAACAACCCTGAAAATAATGAAGAAGGCGTGCTCGGCACGCCTTCTTTTTTGCTTATCGTTTTGAATGATTCTGCTCGAGCGCGAAGCTCGCGGCAAATCTGCCGAATATGGGGCGGAATTCAAACGCCTTGTCCAGACGGGCGGAAAAGAATCCGATGATCGAGCCGTTGAGAACGGCCATTGCGAGCGTGCCCCATCCCAGCCCGATAAATCCGCCGAAGAAGCAGAGGCTCATCACGACGCTCACAATAAGAAATGTCATGTCGAATCCCGTTTTGAACAGCGGAAGAGGGATACCGTATCTGAACGAAACGGCTTTCACGAAAAAATCGTACACCTGCGGGTACAGGTAGGTCTTGAAGAACAGCGCGATGGAAAACGATGTGATCAGAACTCCGAATATGAACATCACGATGCGCAGCCACAGTGCCATGCTGCCGGGCTGTGTTACATTCGGGTCGAAGCAGGGAAGCAGCCGCCAAAGGTCGAGCACCGCACCGTAGATCAGACAGGTGACGAACGAAATAAGATATACCGGCTTGAACCGCCGCAGAACGATGCACAGCAGTATGAACAACCCCGCCTGGATAACATATTCCGCCTGCCCGAAGCTCAGTACCCCGAGTTTCAGGCTGAGAAGATACGCCGGCGCCACTATCATGGAAATGCCGAAATCCGCCGCCGTCAGCAGTGCCACGGCGAAGGAGAGCAGGACGATCGCAAGGAGGTAGACAACCTCGCACGGAATTTTGATTTTCTTCATTGCTTTTTATTCCTTTCGGTTGTGTGATCCCGCGGCGTGTGCAGAACAAAAAACGCCACACACCGAACGTGGTGTATGGCGAAAAATGAGCATTGCATCTCCGAAAAATCCATACCGATTTTGCTGCCCCGATTATACAGCGCGGCGGCGCGGATGTCAAGGGGATTTTCCGAATTCATATCCGGCTGCGTTCGAGAAATTCGTCAAGCAGCCTCCGGGCAATAGGCGAAAAGACCTGGTATTTCTTCCAGATCAGATACATCCTGTTTTCGAGTGTCGGTTCGAGCGGCCGAAATACAAGCCCGTTTTCCTCGCTCGGTGCGACAAGGTATTTGAAGGAAAGCATCAGTCCCAGCCCCTCCTTCACAAATACGGCGCCGTTGTAGGCAAGGTTGGTGCTTCCGGTAAAGTTGAGCCTGTCCGCCTTCTTTCCGCACCACCGCGGAATGTCCGATTGCACCGACTGCTCCGAGCATATCAGCTCTTCGCCGTAAAGATCCTCCGCACGTACGGATTCTTTCGACGCAAGCGGATGTTCCTTCGGCATCATCACACCCCATGTATCGCAGCCCGGCAGCTCAAGGTATTGGTATTTATCCGGGTCGGGCATCTCCACGACAACGCCGAAGTCAAGCAGCCCCCTGTCCAGCCGATCGAGCACGACCGTGCGGTCGCCGCTTATGATATGATATCTGAAAAGCGGATACCGTTCCTTGAAATGCCTTATCTTCCGCGCGATATGGGCGATCAGGTGGGATTCGGCGCAGCCGAGATAAACATCACCGCCCTGAATATCGTCTATCGTACGGAATTCCTCCGCGGTTTTATCCACCATGTCAAGAATATCCTCCGCACGGCGGCGAAGAAGCATTCCTTCATCCGTGAGCGAAACACTCCTGCTCCCGCGGCGGAACAGCTTCTTGCCGAGCTCGTCCTCAAGCTCCTTCATCTGCTTGGAAAGCGCCGATTGCGAAACATGAAGCACCTCCGCGGCGGCGGTCATGCTGCCCTCGCGCGCAATCTCGAGAAAATACCGTAAAACCCTTATTTCCATAATGCCCTCCGTCGGTATGACTGCTTATAGTATACGCCGGTTTGATATTCCCGTCAATCATATCACGATATAAAATATTGATATTTGTAATTTCACTCACGCCGTGCTAAAATAAAGCCGTGAAAAGGAGCGTGATATTCATGAAGGAAAAAATAACTCAAACCGCGGGGCGTGCGCAGCTCGGTGAATTTGCCCCGATGTTTGCGCACCTCAATGATGATGTGCTTTTCGGCGAGGTATGGAACGATACCGCGACCGACACAAAAACGAAATGCATTGTAACCGTTGTTGCGCTGATGTCCTCCGGCATTACCGATTCATCGCTGACATATCACCTGCAGAACGCAAAAGCGCACGGTGTCACAAAAGAAGAAATAGCCTCCGTGATAACCCATGCCGGAATGTATGTGGGCTGGCCGAAAGCGTGGGCGGTGTTCCGTCTTGCAAAGGATGTGTGGAGCGGGCTCTCCTCCTCCGAAGGCAGGATGGCGGAGTATCAGAAAAGCATTTTCTTCCCGATAGGCGTGCCGAACGATGCGTTTTCAAAATATTTCATCGGGCAGAGCTATATAGCACCCGTTTCGAAGGAGCAGGTCCCGATATACAATGTGACATTCGAGCCGGGCTGCCGCAACAACTGGCATATTCACCACGCGCGCTTCGGCGGAGGGCAGCTGCTGATCTGTGTCGGCGGCAGGGGCTATTACCGCGAATGGGGCAGTGAAGCCGTGGAAATGACACCCGGTACGGCAGTCAATATCCCCGCCGGAGTAAAGCATTGGCACGGTGCCGCACCCGACGAATGGTTCTCCCACCTTGCGATCGAAATCCCGGGCGAGGAAACGGGCAATGAGTGGCTCGAACCTGTGGATGACGAAAGCTATTACGGCAGCGTAAAGAGTGCAGAGGCGGAATGAGCAATGCCGAACGCACTTGATAAAGAGGATATCCTGCGCCGCAGTCTTATCGATTCCGGCTGTGATAAAAAGCTCACGGAGGAATGCATGCGCTGCTTCCTCGAAGGTACTCCCGATAAAATTCTTCCGAAGCTGGATGCGCACCGGAGATGCGTGCTTTCGGATGTGCATAAGGGGCAGAAGCAGATAGACTGTATTGACCATCTTACAAACAAAATAAAATCAAACGAGTATAAAAAGGAGAAATAATCATGCTGGGCAACTTTACCTACTGCAATCCCACAAAGCTTTATTTCGGCAGGGAAGCGCTTGAAGGGCTGAACACCGAGCTTCCGAAATACGGAAGAAATGTATTGCTCGTATACGGCGGCGGCTCCGTCAAAAAGAACGGTATATACGATAAGGTCGTTTCGCTGCTCGAAGCAAACGGCAAAAAGGTGTTCGAGGATGCGGGCGTTATGCCCAACCCCACGGCGGACAAGCTGCGCGAGGGCGTTGCCCGTGCAAGAGCGGCAAAGGCGGATCTGATACTTGCCGTCGGTGGCGGATCGGTGTGCGATTACGCAAAGGCACTTTCGGTTTCCGTGCATTGCACCGAAGATCCGTGGGATAAGTATTACGATCGCTTCGAGGATGTTTCCTGCGAGGTCGTTCCCGTCGGCTGCGTGCTGACAATGGTCGGAACGGGGAGCGAGATGAACGGCGGCTCTGTCATCACGAATGCCGAAAAGAAATTGAAGATCGGCCATGTTTTCGGCGAAAACGTCTTCCCGAAGTTTTCGATACTCAACCCCGAATTCACCTTTACCGTGCCGCATTATCAGATGATATCCGGTATTTACGATATAATGTCGCATATCATCGAGCAGTATTTCTCCGGCACGGATGACAACACAAGCGATTATATCGCCGAAGGTCTGCTCCGTTCGCTCATCCATGCGGCGGATATCGCGGCGGAAAATCCCACCGACTACGAGGCAAGAAGCAATATCATGTGGACGGCAACCTGGGCGCTCAATACGCTTATCGGCAGGGGCAAGAGCGAGGACTGGATGGTCCATATGCTCGGTCAGGCGGTCGGCGCGTATACCAACGCCACCCACGGGATGACGCTTGCCGCGGTTTCAATGCCTTATTACCGCCATATCCTCCCCTGCGGCACGGCGAAATTCGCGCGTTATGCCGTGAATGTCTGGGGCGTGGACGCAGGCGGAAGGACCGAACACGAGATCGCCGAGGAAGGTCTTTCACGCATGGAGGCATGGATGAAGAAGCTCGGTCTTGTGATGAACCTCACGGAGCTCGGCGCAACACCCGATATGATCGACGGCATCGTCTCCGCGACATTCGTGATGAACGGCGGCTATAAGGTGCTGACCGAATCCGAAATCAAAGAAATTCTCAAAAAAAGCCTTTGAAGGAGTAAAAAAATGAGTAAGGTACTTATTATTTCAACCAGCCTGCGGGCAAACAGCAATTCCGAATACCTTGCGCACGAATGCGAAAGGGGTGCGCTCGATTCCGGCAACGAGGCGGAATTTATCAGTCTCAAGGGCAAAAGCATCGGCTATTGCATCGGCTGCCTTGCCTGCCAGAGCATCGGGCATTGCGTTATAAAGGACGATGCCGCGGAGTTCTGCGAAAAGGTCAAAAACGCCGATGTGCTTGTATTTGCAACGCCGATATACTATTACGAAATGAGCGGTCAGATGAAAACCCTGCTCGACCGTCTGAACCCGCTGTTCCCCGCCGATTACCGCTTCCGCAAGGTGTATATGATCGCCACCGCGGCGGAGGACGGGACGGAGGTTTTCGAAAAAGCCTATAACGGCCTCCTCGGCTGGGTTGATTGCTTTGAGAGGGCAGAGCTTTGCGGGCTTGTCACCGGCGGCGGCCTTAACGACGGCGGCGAAGCAAAGGCGGATGTAAACGCCGCAAAACGGGCGTATGAGCTCGGGAGGTCATTATGAAAAAACGAATTGCGCTTCTGCTTTCCGTTCTGATGCTTGCGGTTTTCGCCGTCTCCTGCACGGGTGATGTTTCCGAAAAATCATCCGCCGGCACATCGTCGGGCACGGTAGCGGGCACTTCCTCCGCGCCGGATAAAAGCACCGCGCCTGCCGAAAGCGGCGGCGATTCCGCGTCGGACGGCAGCAAAACACTTGTCGTCTGCTTTTCCGCAACCGGCAATACAAAACGGCTCGCACAATACGCGGCGGAATATCTGGGCGCCGATTTTTACGAGATAATCCCCGAAACACCCTACACCTCCGCCGATCTCAATTACAACGATCCCGATTCGCGCGTGTGCCGGGAGCATTCCGATTCGTCCTCCCGACCGGCGATATCCGGCACCGTCGATACGGCAAAGTACGAAACGGTTATAATCGCCTACCCGATATGGTGGGGGCAGGCGCCGAATATCGTTTATACCTTTGTCGAAAGCCATGATCTCGGCGGAAAAACGCTTGCGGCGATGTGCACCTCCGCCTCCAGTCCGCTCGGCAGCAGCGCGGATAACCTCAAATCCGCCTCCGGTTCGGCGGCCTGGCTGGAAAGCAGGCGTTTCTCCTCCTCCGCTCCGGAATCCGATGTCGCCGCCTGGCTCGATGAACTCGGACTGTGATTTCTTAAATGCTTTTTGCAAAGTCTGTTGTAAAACGGCTTTAATGTTCTTGAAAAATCGGAGGTCGATGCTCTTTAACGGCATCGACCTCTATGCTTTGCGCCGCAATAAAACGCTCCTTCATTACTCTTTACCTCTGTGTGTTATTCCGCTTTTTACCCGAAAAGCGAAAAAGTGACATATACCGCCGTATATCACGCGCTGCCTGCTTTTTGCAGGTGCTTTTTTTGAAATGCGGCAAAGAAAAATATTGAAAAACGTGTTTCGGGATGATATAATATATCGTTATAATGGCACACGGAGGCGCGTATGAGGTACAAGAATGTTTTCTGGGATTGGAACGGCACCGTTATCGACGATGCCGCCGCTTCGCTTTCCGCGGTGAATGCCATGCTTGCGGATAAAGGGCTTGCGCCGATAACGCTCGACCGCTACCGCGAGCTGGCAGATGTGCCGATAATCCGTTTTTACGAGCGCGTGATGGATGTTTCGGACGAAACAATGGAAACACTTGCAGAGAAGTTCAACGCCTATTACGAGGAATTTCTTCCCGAATGTCCGGTACGGAGCGAAACGCGCCGCCTGCTTATAAAGCTTTCGAAGCTCGGTGTGAAGCAATATGTTTTTTCGTCGAGCGAGAAGGGCATTATAGAATCCGGCATAGAGCGTTACGGGCTGGAAGGCATCTTTTCGGAGGTGCTCGGCGCTTCGGACAGGCGCGTGGAAAGCAAGGTGGAGCGCACCGCGGCTTTCTTTGCGCGTGAACGGCTTGAAGCATCCGAATCGGTATTTATCGGCGATATGGCGCACGATGCCGAAACGGCGCGTGCCATCGGCGCGGACTGCATCCTTGTCGCCTGCGGGCATCAGAGCATTTCGGTACTCCTGCAGACCGGCGCACCGACCGTCGAAGATACCGCATCGCTTGAAAAAGCGATTCTCGAACAGTAATAATTCCGCGTTTTGCGGTGGGATAAACAAGGGAGAACAACATGAACAAGATCGGCTTTGACTGCGACAGGTATGTCGCGCTTCAATCGGCACATATCCGCGAACGGCTCGAACGGTTCGGCGATAAGCTTTATATCGAATTCGGCGGCAAGCTTTTCGATGATTATCACGCATCCCGCGTGCTTCCCGGGTTCAAGCCGGGGATAAAAATCGCCATGCTTTCGGAACTGAAGGACGAGGCGGAGATAGTTATAGTCATCAACAGCAACGATATCGAAAAAAACAAGGTCCGCGGCGACCTCGGTATAACCTACGATCAGGATGTTCTGCGGCTTATCGACGCATTCCGCGCCACGGGGCTTTATGTCGGCAGTGTCGTGCTTGCGCAGTATAATTCCCAGCCCGCCGCAGTCGCTTTCGAAAAGCGGCTCGAAAAGCTCGGCGTGACGACATACCGCCACTATTCCATAGAAGGTTATCCCTCAAATGTCCGCCTTATCGTGAGCGAGCAGGGCCTGGGCAAAAACGATTACATAAAGACCTCCCGCCGGCTCGTCATCGTTACGGCACCCGGCCCCGGCAGCGGCAAAATGGCGACCTGCCTTTCCCAGCTCTACCACGATCATATGCACGGCATAAAGGCGGGCTATGCGAAGTTCGAAACCTTCCCGATCTGGAATCTTCCGCTCAAGCACCCCGTAAACATAGCCTATGAGGCGGCAACCGCCGACCTTGACGATATAAACTGCATAGACCCGTTTCACCTTGAGGCATACGGCGTTCAGACGGTGAATTACAACCGCGATGTCGAAATATTCCCGGTGCTCAATGCGATTTTCGAAAAGATATACGGCGCCTCCCCTTATAAATCCCCCACGGATATGGGCGTGAATATGATCAAATCGGCTATAATCGACGATGAGGTCTGCCGCGAAGCCGCAAAGCAGGAAATCATCCGCCGCTATTACGAAGCACTTTGTCAGCAAAGAAAGGGAATGGGCGGCGATGCGACTGTATATAAGACCGAGCTGCTCATGAATCAGTGCGGGCTTTCCCACGAGGATCGCCCCGTTGTCGGCGCCGCAAACGCAAAGGCGGAATCCACCGGCGCTCCCGCCGCCGCGATCGAACTTCCGGACGGAAAGATAATCACCGGCAAGACAAGCGCACTTCTCGGCGCATCGAGTGCCATGCTGCTCAACGCGCTTAAATATCTCGCGGATATCGACGACGATGTCCTCCTCATGTCCCCGGCAGTCATCGAGCCGATACAGCGGCTCAAAACCGGATTTCTGGGCAATCATAATCCGCGGCTTCACACCGATGAGGTGCTTATCGCGCTTTCGGTCTGCGCCGTGAGCGACGAAAACGCCCGCGCAGCGCTGGATTGCCTCAAAAGCCTTGACGGGTGTCAGATGCATTCCTCCGTTCTGCTTTCGCAGGTGGATGAAAAGCTGCTCAAAAATCTCGGCATAAACCTTACCTGCGAACCGAAATATCAGACCAAAAAACTTTTTCACGCAAACTGAAAGGCGGTAATCCCCATGACAAAAGAACAGGCATTGAATAAACTCGATCAATTCGAAAAGACCTCGCTTGCGCTGGGGCACGCGGCCGGAGTGCTTTATTACGACGGCGTTACCGCCGCTTCCGAGGGCAGCTACGAAATACGCGCCGTCACGATGGGCGAGCTTTCGCGGATGCAGTATGAGCTTATCACGGATGCGGCATTCATCGAAGCGCTTGAAACATTAAGACGGGATGACACGCTCACACCCGTGCAGAAGCGCCTTGCGAGCGAACTTTACCGCGATTACGAGCGCCGCTCAAAGATACCCGTGGATGAAGCCGTTGCCTTTGATATGCATGTCACTGAGGCTGAGGCTGTTTGGCACGAGGCGAAGAACAATAATGATTTTGCCGCATTCGAGCCGTATCTGCAAAAGAATTTCGATACAATGAAGCGCTTTGCTTCATATACCGATCCGGGCAGGGATCCGTATGAGGTTTATCTTGACCGTTACGAGCGCGGGTTGACACGTGCGCGCTGCGATGAATTTTTTGCCGCTCTGCGCGAAAGACTTGTCCCGCTCATAGAGCGTGTCAAGAATGCGCCCCGGCCCGACCGTTCGGTCATCGAGGGCGATTTTCCCGTCGAGCTTCAAAGAAAGCTCACCGAAAGGATCATCTCTGTCATGGATATCGACAGAAGATATCTTACCGTCGGCGAGACCGAGCACCCCTTCACAACGGGCTTCACAAAAAAGGACACCCGCATAACCACGCATTATTACGAATCGGATGTCGCAAGCTCGCTTTACAGCGTTGTCCATGAGGGCGGCCACGCGCTTTACGATATGAACTCGGATGATTCGCTTTTCGGCACATCGCTCGAGGGCGGCGTTTCTATGGGTATCCACGAAAGCCAATCCCGTTTTTATGAAAATATCATCGGCAGGAGCCTTCCGTTCTGCGAAGTCCTGCTTCCCATCCTGCGTGAGACCTTCCCCGGCAGGTTTGATAAGGCGTGCGCGGAAGATATTTACCGCGCGGTAAACCTTTCGCAGCCCTCGCTTATCCGTACGGAAGCGGATGAGCTGACCTATTCGCTCCATATCATGGTGCGGTACGAGCTCGAAAAAATGATGTTCGACGGCGTTATCACCGCGCATGACCTCCCGCACGAATGGAACCGACTTTATAAGGAATACCTCGGTATTGATGTTCCGGACGATAAGCAGGGCGTGCTTCAGGATTCCCACTGGGCGGGCGCGTCGATCGGGTATTTCCCGTCTTATGCGCTCGGCTCGGCATACGGCGCACAGTATCTGCGCGAAATGAAAAAGGATTTCGATGTAGATGCCGCCGTCCGCAGCGGCAGGCTCACGCAGATTAACGCATGGCTGCGCGAAAAGATATGGAAGCACGGCTGTATGCTCGATCCTTCCGAACTTTTCGAAAGCGTGTGCGGCAGCTTCGATCCGACCTGCTATACCGATTACCTCGAGGAAAAATTCACCCGCATATACGGGCTGTGAGGAATAAAGCATGAGTTATCTTGTGGGAACGGAGATACTCGATCCGGGCGACCGCGTATATATCCGCTGGACGGACGGTACGGAAACACACGCCGTTTATAAGGATACCTTCGGCTATAATCATTTCTTTGATGCCATCCCGAAGGGCGAACGCGAAATACGGCTTTCCAACCGCTTCATGCAGCTTAAAGGCATCCGCATAAGAAAGGACAAAGACCGATGAAGGGTTATATAGACCTTCATACACATTCAAACAAATCGGACGGCTCCATGGCTCCGCGTGAGCTTGTCCGTCACGCCGCGGAATGCGGGCTTGCCGCCATTGCCTTATCCGACCACGACACCGTTGCCGGTGTGGACGAGGCGCTTGCCGCGGGCAGGGAATACGGGGTTGAGGTCGTTCCGGCGATCGAATTTTCGGTTCAGTCGGCGACGGAAACACATATCCTCGGCTTTTATATCGATCATCACTCCGCGGTGCTGCGCGATGCACTGGAAAACATCAATTCCGTGCGCCGCCAAAGAACGGTGAACACCTGCGAAAAGCTCCGTGCGCTCGGGTTCGATGTCACTATGGAGGAGGCGGAAGCCATTGCCCCCGCGGGCATAATCGGCAGAGCGCACTTCGCAAGGCTTATGGTGGATAAGGGCTATATTTCAAGCGTGAAAGAGGGCTTTGATAAATATCTCGCCAACGGCAGACCGGCTTACGACGGCACACAGTATCTGACCGCGGAAGCGGCGGTAAAGCTTATCGATGATATCGGCGGGGTGAGCTTCGTTGCACACCCGCATTTGATAAGGCTTTCGGATGAGGCTCTTACCGCGTTTCTGAAAGATCTTAAATCGCACGGACTTTCGGGCATCGAAGGCTACTATAACGAATACACGCCCGAAATGCAGGAGCATTTTCAGGCGCTCGCACGGAGCCTCGGTCTGCATATCTCCGGCGGGAGCGATTACCACGCAAAAATGAAACCGCATATCGAGATCGGCATAGGGCAGGGGAATATGAGAGTGCCGTACAGTGTGCTCGGGGATATCAAACACCTTGTTGCCGAAAAGCATAAAAACACGGAGGAACAGAAGTGAGCAATTTCGGATACGACAGCAAAACCTTTCTCTTGGACGGCAAACCCTTTACCGTTATATCGGGTACAATACACTATTTCCGCCATGTGCCGCAGTATTGGCGCGACAGATTGAGAAAGCTCCGCCAGTGCGGCTTCAACACCGTCGAAACCTATGTCTGCTGGAACCTTCACGAGAGGGCGGAGGGCAGCTTCGATTTCGGCGGCAGGCTTGATCTCGGCGCTTTTCTGGATATCGCGGCGGAGGAGGGACTGAAAGCAATCGTCCGCCCCGGACCGTATATCTGCGCGGAGTGGGATTTCGGCGGACTTCCCTCGTGGCTGCTCAATCATCGCAATATGCGCGTGCGCTGCATGGATGAGGAATTTCTGTTTTACGAAAAACGCTATCTTTCCGCCGTGTTCGATATCGTGCGGCCCCGCCTTATTACAAACGGCGGCAATGTGATAATGCTCCAGGTCGAAAACGAATACGGCTCCTACGGCAACGATCACGAATATATAGATTACCTTGCCGATTTCTACCGCGAAAGCGGAATAAACGTTCCGCTGTTCACCTCGGACGGCCCCAATGTGAACTGCCTTTCCGGCGGTACATCCGAAAAGCTTCTCGCCACGCTCAACTTCGGCTCCAATCCGAAGGGCTCGTTCGAGCTGCTTAAAGAGTTCCGCCCGGATCAGCCCATGATGTGCTCCGAGTTTTGGGAGGGGTGGTTCGATGTCTGGTACGGCCCGCACCACCGCCGCGAACCGGATGATGTCGCCGCCGTTTTCGATGAAATGCTCTCTATGGGCGCAAACGCCAATTTCTATATGTTCTGCGGCGGGACGAATTTTGCCTTCACAAACGGCGCAAACTGCGATGTGAATTACACCCCGCAGACAACAAGCTACGATTACGATGCCGCGCTTACCGAAAACGGCGATCTCACAAAGCGCTTCTTTGAGGTGCGTGAGGTCATCGAAAAGCATTTCGGCGCTCTGCCGGAGCTCACGGTCAGCAACCTTCCGCGCCGCGGCTACGGCGATATACTTCTTTCCGAATCCGCCCGGCTGTTCTCGTCGCTTTCGGCAATCTCAAAGCCGGTCACATCCTCTTATCCGCTCACTATGGAGGAGCTCGGCGCCGATTTCGGCTTCACGCTTTATTCCGCGGAGGTTCGCGGACCGGTATGCGGCGAGCTTGCGCTTGATCCCCTGCGCGACCGTGCGATGTTCTTCATAAACGGCAGCTACGCCGGCACTAAGGAACGCTCCGGCAGGAACGATACAATCCGTGTCGATACTCCGGCAGGGGAAAGTGTCCGTATAGACGTGCTTATCGAAAACCTCGGCAGAATAAATTACGGTGTTCACATGGCGGATAACCGCAAGGGGCTTATCAACAGCGTGCGGATAGATCAGCAGTATATCTTCGGCTGGACAATGTATCCGCTTACAATGGACGATCTTTCCGCGCTTTCCTTTGCAAAGGCTGCGGAAAGCGGCGATTGCCCCGCGTTCCTGCGCGGATATCTCGATATCGACGGCGAACCGGAGGACACTTTCATAAGGCTCGACGGCTTCCATAAGGGCTTTGTCACGGTCAACGGCTTCAATATCGGCAGATACTGGAACGATGCCGGCCCGCAGAAAACGCTTTATCTGCCCGCTCCGCTGCTCAAAAACGGCAGAAACGAGATAATCGTTTTCGAGCTTCACGGCTTTGAAGAAAACCGCATAACATCGACAGATACGCCCGACCTGGGCTGATACTGAACGCGAAGGTGCAAAAACCTTCGCGTTTTCCTTTTTTCCCTCCGGCAAAAATGACGCAAATCGTGTTGCAATGCCCGCGGATTTATGGTAATATAAATTAAAAACGTACCGAAAGGAATCCGTGCGCATGAATAAACGAATTGCCGCATTGCTTGTTATTTTCATTATGCTTTCCTGCGCGATGATCGCTCCCTTCCCGTGGGGCATTTCCGCCCGCGCCGGCGAAAGAATGGGGGATATCACCAATGACGGGGTTATCGATTCCAACGATTACCTTTACGCCAAAAGGATAATTCTCGGCACCTACACGCCCAACGCCTATCAGCTTATTGCACTTGATCTCGACGGCAACGGCGTGCTGGATGCGTATGATTACCTTTACCTCAAACGCATGGTGCTCGGCACATATATCTACAAGCACGAAACGCATTATATCAATGTCAGTGCGGGGAAGTCATACACCCTTTCCGCCCCCGCAAGCAGCACTTATCCGGACAGTCACGACTGCGAGCTTACCGACGGTATCAACTTCACTGCCGATGAACCCGCCACCTATACCGACGAACGCTTCTGCGGCTTCGATTTCAATCCGGATATAACGCTCGACCTCGGCACGGACGGAAGATATCTCAACCGATTCGAACTCAGCTATCTCTGCACGACCGACGCCGGCATCAATGTGCCGGAGCGCGTAACCGTTTACGGCTCCGCAACCGAAAACGGAACATTTGTAAAGATCGGCGAAATGAAGAAGGGCGCGTACACGGATGACCGTATCGCAACAGCCGTGCTTGACCCTCAATCCGAATGTAATTACCGCTATATCCGCTTCTCCGCGGAAAGAAAGAGGGGCTATGCGTGGGTGTTCATCAGCGAAATAACGGTCTATGCCAACCTGCTTCCGCGCACAAATGAAGAAGACCCCGCGCTTGATGCGTATTTATCCGACAAAACGACCGATGCAAAACGCACCTCCGATCTTGATTCGGTCTCCGACGGCACTGCCCATACCGTTTCCGAAAACAGCTGCAGTACCGTTTCAAAGGGTGCGGCCATAACCTTTGACTGCGCACAGTTTGATGTGCGCGTGTCGCAGGATGTGAAGCTTCTTACCGACGGTGCCGCAACCGGCGCGACCATCGGGAGCAGCAGCTGGGTCGGCATTTCCGCCGAAAGCGAATCGAGCGCCGTTATAGACCTCGGCGAGGTTTATTCGGATATCTGCTCATTCCGTGCACACTGCATCAACAGTACGGCTTCGCTCATCCGTTTGCCCGCCTGCGTTGATATCGCCGTAAGTACGGACGGCACGAACTTCACAACGGTCGGCAGAGGGTACACTCCCAAAGCCGCGGAATCCAACTATGCGGTCAAGATATCGCTTCCCAAGCTCGTGAAGGCAAGATACATCCGCTTCACCATGCCCGCGGGCAAGGGCTATTATTGGTTCGAGGAACTCGAAGTCCTCGCACACCGCCCCGCGCCGGAGCAGGAATTCGTTTACGGCGATCTCGATATGGAATTCGGCACAGGGGAGAAATTCCATCCTGCCGGTGATGCCGATTACAACGATGAGATAAACCTTGTTTCCGGGAAGAGCTATCAGATTGTGAGTGAGGTCGCCATGGATAAGGATACCTACTCCAATGACAATACCGAGGAAAGAAACCTTCTGCTTACCGACGGATATCTCAATCCCTCCACCTCCGCGGGCCTGAACTGCTATAACGGCAAATGGTTCCACCTCCGCTACGGCGACAGCCGCAGGGTCTATTTCGATCTCGGTGCCGAAAGCGCCGTCACCGGTTTTTCCGCCCGCTTCCTGCGGTGTGACAGACGCGGCGTTTACGCACCCTCCGAGGTGAGCTACGCGCTTTCCGAAAACGGAACCGATTGGTATATAGTCGGTTCGGCAAAGACTGCCTATACCAAAGCGGATGAGATCATCACCGCAAACATATCTCTCAAATCACCGCTCCGCGCACGCTATGCGATGCTGCTCTTCGCCGTGAACGACCATGTATTTGCCGATGAATTCGAAGTCCTCGGTAAAAAGAACACCGCCGGTGTCACCTCTGTTGCCGATTCCGGCTTGCAACCCGTCAGCTTCGACAGCGCGGGCAAAAACGCCTACCAGGCTCCGAGCGATGATATTCTCGGCGGCGTAAAGGATATCGCGCTCATATATCACAACACCCGGTGCGATGACAGGGATTTCTACCTCCCCTATGTCGGCTATATCGATGAGGACGGGAACATAAAGGATTCCCTGTTCGACGGCTTCCTCCTGCTCCCCTCCACAGGCGCACTTCCCAGCGGCGGCTATGCATACGGAAAAAATGTCTATTCCGATTGGCTCTCGCTGTACGATGATATTTTCGCGACAAGTCAGGGCCTTTCGGCGCTCGATGCCGCCGCGCAGCAGGTCAAGACAAAGCTCGGACTCTCCGAACTCAAACTCAAGGTGTTCCTCGCCATTCCTCATATGGCGGAAAGCGTCACCGATTTCGGCGATGTTGACGGCGACGGTGTTTCCGAAAACCTTTCCGTGCTCGAGGAACGCGTTAAGGTTGCCACGCTTTATGCCGATAAGCTCACCCGCCGCTTCGAATCCGCAAAATACAGAAACCTTTCGCTCTGCGGCTTCTATTGGTTCCACGAATCTATTGACGAAAAGGATGCCGTCACCGCCCGCGCCGTGAACGAAGCATTCGGCAAGCAGGGAAGACAGATGTTCTGGATACCCTACTTCCTCGCAAAGGGGTATTCAAAGTGGGAGGATTTCGGGTTCGTTTCCGGCTGCCTGCAACCCAACTATGCATTCCATGAAAATGTTTCGGAGCGCCGCCTTTACGATGCAAGCGACCTTGCGAAAAAGTACGGTATGAGCATCGAGCTCGAAATTGACGAAAAGGCACTTTCGGATGCAAGGTTCTTCAAGAAATACATGGACTATATGTCCGGCGGTGTGAAGTACGGATACATGAACGAAAGTATCCATATGTACTATCAGGGCTCGGATATCTTCCGCAAGGCGGCGGAATCCGGCGATGCGCGCACACGGCTCATATACGATTATACCTACCGCTTCATAAAGGGTACACTCACCCTCACGCCGCAAACCCCGGCAGACTCAAGGCTAACCGCCCGCATGGATACCGCTCTTTCCGGTGCGTTTGATAACGATAACGGCAGGCTTGTGTTCCGCCTTGACACGACACCTGCGCACGGCAGTGTTGCATTGACGGAAAACGGCGATTATGTGTATTACCCCAACAAGGGCTTCACCGGGACAGATCGCTTTACCTATTCCGTAAGCAACTATCTCGGCTGGTCCGAAAGCGTTACTGTTGAAATCAAGGTTTCCCGAACATGAAATTTTCTTTCGGTAAAAAAACGGCACTGTTTCTCGAATTTTTCGGGATCGGTGCCTTTACCGTAGGCGGCGGCTATGCGATGATACCGCTTATACGCAGGGCGATCGCCGAAAAGCGCGGCTGGATAGATGAATCCGAAATGATCGACATTGTCGCCGTTTCGGAATCCACGCCCGGCCCGATCGCCGTCAATGCGGCGACGTTCGTCGGATATCGCATTGCGGGTGTCGGCGGTGCCTTTGCGGCGACACTCGGCGTTGTTCTTCCTTCGTTTCTTGTGATACTGCTCGTTTCGTATATCCTCGGCAGTGTTTCACAATGGGAGGCGGTAAAGTTCGCTTTTGCGGGTGTCCGCGCAGGTGTTATAGCGCTTATACTCAAAGCACTTTTGGGTATGCTCCGCCAATGCCCGAAGAATATCGTTTCGGCGCTGCTTGCCGCAGCTGCGTTCGCCGTTGTGACATTTGCGGGCGTCAACGCGGTGTTCGCGATAATCGGCGGCGCTCTCATCGGACTTGCCTGCGCACTGGCGGCGCGGCGCGGGGGAGGAAAGAAATGATATACCTTCGTCTTTTCCTCACTTTTTTGGAGATCGGCGCCTTCACCTTCGGCGGCGGCTATGCAATGCTGCCGCTCATAAGGCAGGCTGTTATCGAAAACGAATGGATGACCGAATCGGAGCTTCTCGATTTCATCGCCGTTTCGGAATCCACGCCCGGCCCGCTCGCCGTGAATATGGCGACATTTGTCGGCAACACCGTCGGCGGTGTATTGGGCGCAGTGATCGCGACACTCGCCGTGGTGCTTCCGTCGTTCGCGGTCATCATCGCAGTGGCGCGCTTCTATACAAAGTATAAAAACTCCGCCGTTGTCGAAAGCTGCATGAGCGGCGTGCGCCCCGTTGTTATCGGGCTTATCGCTTCGGCACTCGCAACGCTTGCCGTCGGTGTCTTCTTCCCGCAGGGGTTCGGCATCGGCGCGTTCGGGTGGGAGTTTATCTCCGCGACGGCCATTTTTGCACTGACACTGCTTCTTTCCTTCCGCAAAATAAATCCCGTCTGGCTTATATTGCTTTCGGCAGCGCTCGGCATCGCGTTCGGCTACGGCGGGAAAATCATCTGAGGAGTTTATTATGAAAAAAGCAATCTCGCTTCTGCTTGTGTCCGCAAGTATGCTTGCTTTGATTTCCGCTTTCGGTATCGGCGGCGCTTCTGCGGCGATGCCCGATGCCTCCGCCATGGGAGGCTATGAAAACCTCTGCCTGACATACACCTGGAACCCGAACCGTGCGGATAACGGCAGTCATGATAAGAATTCGCTTTTGCCGTATACCGCGTATATCGGTACCGACGGGAGTATAAAGGATCATTTCTTCGACAGCTACCTTTTCCTCCCCTGCGTTCAGCGCGGACCCTCCGGCGCATGCTACCATCGCAGTGTGGACGGCAATAACCCCACGCTTGCGATCGACTGGACCTCTTATGTTGACGACACATTTGCGTCCGGAATGAATGTCGATGCACTCGAAGCGGCAATGGAGGAAACGGATACCGCTCTCGGCAGCGATAAAAAAGCGGGCGTTTTCTTCACGGTTCTTTATCCCTCGCGCACGGCAACGAACTTCGGCGAGCTCGGCGGAAAGGCTCTCAATCTTTCAAAGTTCGAGGACCGCAAATACGCCGTAAAATGGATGATCGACGAGCAGGTACGCCTGTTCCGCGAGCGCGGCTATGAAAAGCTGGAACTTTTGGGCTTTTACTGGCTGGAAGAATTTCTGGACACCTCGAACACCGATTCGGAGGAAAACCGGCTTCTGAAATACACCTCGGATTATCTTCATTCGCTCGGACTGAAATTCATCTGGATCCCGTATTACTGCGCACGCGGTTATTCCGTGTGGAATGAATTCGGATTCGATATCGCCTGTATGCAGCCCAACCTCTTTTGGGGCGAAAGCTATGCCGAAGGCAGAGTGAAGAAGAGCTGCGAGCTTTCGGCAAAATACGGAATGGGCATGGAGGTCGAGATTGACAACCGCGCTTTCAGCAGCGCGGAGTATTACAGCCGCTATCTTGATTATCTCGAGGGCGGCATGGATAACGGCGCCATGGATTCGATAAAAATGTATTACCAGGGCGGGAAATACGGCACATATTATTATGCCTGTCACAGCAGTGATGTGCAGACGCGTTCGGTATATGACCTTACATATCTTTATGCAAAACGCAGGCTCACACGGGCAAACATTATCGAAGCGCGCTCCGGCGGCAGCAGCGGCGATGAAACCGAATGGGTATCCGTCGGTAAAAGCTATACCGCCACAAAGGCGTATACAAACAGCAGCGCGGGCTATGCTTCCGTCAGCGGAAAGGAACTGACGGACGGCACCTTCGCCACCTCCGACCTCGGCACCGAATGGCACGCCTTCCATGTTTCCAATGCGGAACCGGACGGCAGTATGTTCATCGAAATCGACCTCGGAAGGCGCTATGATGCGCTCACGAATGTCACCGCGCAGTTCTATACCGGCGGTGAATACGGCATCGGACTCCCGCGGGATATAAAGCTCTATGCTTCCGACGACGGAAAGAAATACACTCTTCTCGGTACGATGACCGCTCCGGTAAATGGCGTGTTTGTCGGCAACGCCGCTTACGGCGGCGCTCCGTTCGCCGCGCGGTATGTAAAGCTCGTGTTCGCAAACACGAATGGGTATAATTTCGTGTTCTGCTCCGAAATGCTTGTCGGCAGGAACGAAGCAAAGCAGGCGGAATTTGTCGCCGCAAACAGGGGAGATGTGAATCTCGACGGCGTGATAGACAGTATCGATTACCTTTTCTGCAAAAGAATAGTTCTCGGCACCTATACGCCCGGATATATCAATCGGATTCTTTGCGATGCCGACAGCAGCGCCGCCGTGGATTCAATCGATTATCTTCTCATAAAGCGTCATGCTCTCGGTACATACAGCATACGTTAGCCGTATTCCGCAATATTCATAAAACCATCGCAACAAGCCGTTGCTTCGTCCGGAAGCAGCGGCTTGTTTTTTTTATGCCGTTTCCCGTCCGCCTGCGCCAAGCGGCCGCCGCGGACTTTGCGTGCTTATGAGTCGTTTTCCATTCTGTCTTATCGCAAGGACGGTTTTTGCGCCCGATTCCCGCATTGCTCCGGAATTGTGTTCCCGCGGTTCGGCGCAAAGTGGGGCGTATTGTCGTATTCGGCACAACGAACGGATGTTTGTTGACATAATTACAAATTTTTAGTGCCGTTTTGTGCCGTTCCGGCGGCGCAATCTGCCGAAACACGTTGTGCCGCAAGTGTTTTCGCGTTTGACAAAATGACGAACCTCCTTCGCGGAGGTAAACAAAAACAAGCCGTACACTATTGCTTTTAATGCGGCCGATAGGTATAATAAGACCATAGTAGAGGCTAAAAGTGGGTAAAATAGGTTTGTAATCCCACAAAATGCCGCGGAAAGGGGTGTGCTTTGTGTTTTACGGTGAATATCGCCATACGATTGATGCAAAAGGCCGCGTGTTCATTCCCGCCAAGCTGCGTGAAAAACTCGGTGCGGAATTCATGCTCTCAAGGGGCTTCGAAAAATGCATTTGCATTTACCCCAATGACGAATGGGAACGCTTCACCGAAAAGCTCGCCACGCTGCCCATGGCAAGGGATATGAAGCTTATCCGTTACTTCAACTCCGGCGCGAGCGATACAACGGCAGATGCGCAGGGGCGCGTTACCGTTCCGCAGAGCCTGCGTGATTTTGCAGAGCTGGGCAAGGATGTCGTCATCGTCGGCAACCGTACTCATCTGGAGGTCTGGTCGGCAGAAAACTGGGCAAAGGAACAGGCAAGCATTACCGCCGAGGATGTCGAAAGCGCTTTGATCGAGCTGGGGTTCTGATATGGAATTTTCACATTATCCCGTTATGCTTCACGAAACGGTTTCGGCGCTCGATATCAAGCCGGACGGAATATATGTCGACTGCACGCTCGGCGGCGCGGGGCATACAAAAGAAATTCTTTCAAAGCTCTCGGAAAAGGGCAGGGTGATCGGGATCGACCGCGATACCTCGGCGCTTGAAAACGCAAGGCTCACCGTGAAGGACGAACGCCTTGTCACCGTGCACGATAACTTCTGCAATATAGCGTATATCCTTTCATCGCTCGGATACGAAGCCGCGGACGGAATAATCGCCGATCTCGGTGTTTCGTCGCATCAGCTCGACACCGCGTCACGCGGGTTTTCGTATATGCAGGATGCACCGCTCGATATGCGCATGGATACAGAGGCGGCACTTACCGCCTACGATGTCGTAAACAACTACTCCGAACGCGAGCTTGCGCACATACTCGATATTTACGGCGAGGAACGCTTTGCTTCGAGGATAGCCTCGAAAATAGTCGCCGCTCGCGCATCCGAACCGATAAAGACCACACTCGGGCTTGCGGCGATCGTCGAAAACGCCATCCCCGCGAAATTCCGCCGCGAGGGCGGTCATCCCGCTAAGCGCAGCTTCCAGGCGATACGCATCGAGGTGAACGGCGAGCTTGACTGCATACCGAAGCTTATAGACGAAGGCGTTCCGATGCTGAAAAGCGGCGGCAGGATGGCTGTAATCACCTTCCATTCGTTGGAGGACAGGCTTGTGAAAAACGCTTTCAGAACGCTCGAAAATCCCTGCACCTGTCCGAAGGATATTCCGGTGTGTGTCTGCGGAAAGAAGCCCGCAGTCCGCGTGATAACGCGCAAGCCCGTACTCCCGTCCGAGCAGGAACTTTCCGTCAATGCAAGATCGCACAGCGCAAAGCTGCGTGTCTGCGAAAAACTGTAAAACGACGAATGCAATATAGATGATATAAAGAGGGAAACGAACATGGAAGAAAAGAAGAAAATGCACGCCCGCACCGGTGCGAATAACCGCGCAATGACGGTGAAATCGGTGAAATCTGTCGAAAAACGCCGCACATCCGGCACGAATGCCGCGGCTTTACATACCGTCCGCACGCCGCGCGTTGTCAATGTGAAGAAGGAGGATAAGACCCCGTTCCCTTGGTCGGTCATCTTCACCGCGCTCATCTTTACCGCACTCTTCCTGTTCATGATGATGAACTATGCCGAGGTGGATAAATACCGCAGCGAAATCAACGAGCTCGACAACAAGATAGCGACCATGCAGAAAACACAGGCTACGCTCGAAGAGGATTTTGAAAAGAAGATCAACATCAACGAGATACAGGATTATGCCGAAAATGAACTCGGCATGGTCAAGAAAAGCACGCTCCGCTCCCATGTCATCACCATCGACCGTGAGGATAAGACTCTCAAAAACGAGTATGACGACGGTGAAGAAGGCGGATTCGGTTATCTTCTTGCCGGTATCGGCGAGGTAATACGCGATTTTGCAAAATAATTCACCGAAAATTAACAAAGCGAGCGCCGCGTTGTGGTAGTATATACAGGCATAAAATCCCGCACGGAAAGATATATTTTTACAAAAGGGTAACGAGGTATATTCTCTTTACCCGTTTGTCTTATTCAAAGGAGCAAATTACCGAATGGCGAAGCAGGAACGGAAACAGAACAACATCACCTCATCACGCATGACTGCCGTTCGCGGAAAGGTTCTGCTCGTTGCCGTGCTTCTCTGTATGCTTGCGCTTTGCGTGCGTTTTGCATATCTCCAGGTGCTCGATCCGAACGATTACCGTATCGCCGCACTCGATCAGTACACAAACACCGCCACGATACCCGCCAAGCGCGGCACGATTTACGCTTCCGACGGTACTACCGAGCTTGCATCCAGCGCCACGGTCTATAACTGCTTCATTTCTCCGATTGATCTCGAGGAGGATGATGCCCTTCTCAACAAGATCGCAACCGAGCTTTCCGCCATACTCGATGTGGATAAGGAAACCATTGTTTCCAAGGGCAAAAAGACAAAATCAAAGTATCAGATTATCAAAAAATTCCTGAGTGATACCGAAGAAACAGCCGTGCGCAACCTCATTAAGGAAAATTCGCAGAGCACGGCGAATACATCCGCGGCATCCGGCAGCAATATCGCCTATTCCAAGATAATCCATCTGGAGGAAACGACAAAGAGATATTATCGCTACGGCAGCCTTGCCGCACAGCTTATCGGCTTCACCGGCACGGACAATCAGGGGCTTACGGGTATCGAGGCGAACTACAACGAATACCTTGCCGGCGTCAACGGAAAATCCGTCAAGTCGGCGGACGCATACGGCAACGAGCTTGAAACCGGTGTCGGTTCGAGTTATATCCCCGCGACAGACGGCCTGAATGTCATCACGACGATCGACTGGTCTGTGCAGAACAGCGTCGAAAAGTACATCAAGGAGGCATACGAGGAACATAAACCCAACGGCCGTGTGGAATGTATCGTGATGAACGTCACGAACGGCGAAATACTTGCCTCCGCCATTTATCCCTCCTACGATTTGAACAATTACAGCGACCTCAACGAGGAATATCAGGAGCTGTACGACCTTTTCATCGGTACGGAGGAGGAACGCGCCGATTACAAAAAGAAGCTTATGTACGAAATGTGGAACAACACGCTTGTAACACAGACGTATGAACCCGGCTCCACTTTCAAAATGATCACCTCCGCGATAGCTGTCGAAGAAGGCATTGTAGATCCCGAAAACACGATACTTACCTGTGTCGGTGCCTGCAATGTTGCGGGGACAACGATCCACTGCCACCAGGTATCCGGCCACGGAAGCCAGACCTTCTCGCAGGCACTCGTAAATTCCTGCAACCCGGCGTTTGTCTATGTCGGCACCTCCGTCGGCACGACACTGTTCGAAAAGTATTTCGAGGAATTCGGCTATACAAAGCTCACCGGAAGCGATATCACCGGCGAAGCATCCACGATATATTTCGGCACGACGGGTGCACGGTTTGATTCGCTTGAGCTCGCCGTCTATGCCTTCGGTCAGACCTTCAAGGTAACACCGCTGCAGCATATACGCGCTCTTTCCGCTGTTGCAAACGGCGGCAAGCTCGTCGTTCCCCACACGGTAAAATCGCTTGTCGATAATTACGGCAATGTCGTCAAGACCTTCGAATATGCCGCCGACCGCCAGGTCATCTCGGCGCAGACCTCCGAAACCATTTGCCGCATTCTTGTCAATTCCACCAAAAACGCCTGCGTTTCGGGCTATAATGTAATATCCAAAACCGGTACATCAGAAAAGCGCGATACCGAACGCACGGACGATTACATATCCTCCTGCGTGACATTTGCCCCCGCAGAGGATCCGCAGATAGCCATACTCGTTCTTGTGGACGAACCTACCCAGGGCAAGCACTTCGGCGGTGAGGTCGCGGCGCCGATTGTTTCTAATATCCTTTCGGAAATACTTCCTCACCTCGGCATTGCGCCCGACGGCGGAGAAAGCGAAAATGTCGAGATAGACGACTATCGTATGCTTTCCGTCGAAAACGCAAAGAGTGCCGTTGAAAGTGCGGGCTTGAAGTGCATCGTCAAGGGCAGCGGCACAACCGTTGCCGATCAGATGCCGCGTATGGATTCCGCCGTTACAAAGGACGGCATTGTCGTTCTTTATACCTCCGGCTCGGATGTCGTCGCGGATGTTACCGTTCCCGACCTTAAAGGCAAAACCCCGAACGCCGCGATAAAAGCCCTGCTCAACAGCAACCTCAATGTAAAGGTATCCGGCATATTCAATAACGATTATACAAACTGTCATGTCAAGGCGCAGTCGGTCGCCGCGGGTGAAAAGGTATATCCCGGTACCGTGATAACCATAGAATTTATTTACGAGGAATCCATCGAATGATAACCGATCTTCGGACAATAGCGCACATCTGCGGCGGCACACTTGCCCCCGGCGCAAACGGCGCACGGCCGGTCTGCGGGTTTTACACCGACAGCCGCGCGGCTGAAAAGGATAAAATATTTCTCGCGATAAAGGGCGAGCATGCCGACGGCAATTCCTTTGTGCGCCCGCTTGCGGAAGCAGGTCATGCCGCAATTGTCAGCGAGCCTTACGCTGCGGAATACGGCGATGTGATACTCGTCCCCGATGTTCGTGCCGCGCTGCTCACACTTGCAAAGCATTACCGCACGGAAGTCATTACGGGCGTGAAGGTCGTCGGCGTCACCGGCTCTGTCGGCAAGACCACCACAAAGGAAATGATCGCGCTTGCGCTTTCGGCAACGAAAAGCGTGTTCAAGACTCCCGGCAATGCCAACAGCCTGCTCGGACTTCCGATATCGCTGCTTTCCGTTCCGGAGGATGCGCAGGTCGCCGTCCTTGAAATGGGCATAAATCAGCCCGGGGAGATGGAAAGACTTTCATCTGCCGCAATGCCGGATATTTCGGTCGTTACAAATATCGGGCATTCCCATATCGAATTTTTCGTCACGCGGGAGGCGATATGCGAGGAAAAGCTTCGTATCGCTTCACATTCCGCCCCCGGTTCGAAAATACTCCTCTGCCTCGATGAACCGCTCCTTGCGGGGCGTGCATGCGTTTACGGCGCGGAAACAGTCACCGTTTCCGCGTATTTCCCGTCGGCTTATGCATACGCAACGGATGTAAACGACACTTCCGGCGGGCTTTCCTTCACCGCTCATGTCGGCGGTGCGGAATATCCCGTTTCTCTGTCGGTCAGCGGGCACCACTTCCTGCTGAATGCGCTTGATGCGCTTGCGGTGTGCGCCCTTGCGGGTGCCGATGTTGCTGCCGGCGCGAAGGCGCTTTCCGGCTATAAGAGCGACGGCAAACGCCAATATGTATATGAGCATGACGGCCATACCGTCATCGCCGATTGCTATAATGCATCTCCGGAATCCGTTTCCGCCGCGCTTTCGGTGCTTGCCAAAGCAAAGGGCAGGCGTATTGCCGTGCTCGGAGATATGCTTGAACTCGGCGCAAGCGCCTGTGAGCTTCACCGTGCGGTCGGCAGGGAAGTCACCGGCAATGCGGATGTTTTGATCACCTACGGCACTCTTGCGCGTCATATAGCCGAAACCGCACAGGTGCGGGATATATACTCCTTTTCGCAGGAAGAACGTGCGGAGCTTTCCGCATTTCTTGCCTCGTTCGTCGTACGGGGCGATACGGTCCTTTATAAAGCCAGCAACGGTATGCATCTCTCGGAACTGATAATATAAAAAGAAAGTACAGGTCGTTTTTATGGATATCCTCCTTCTTGCAGCGATAACCGCAGGCATCGCGTTCGTTCTTGCCGCAGCGCTCTACAAAATATTCATACCGGTGCTCCGCAAGGTCAAACTCGGGCAGAAGATATTGGAGATCGGTCCTTCCTGGCACAAATGCAAGGAAGGAACCCCCACGCTCGGCGGTCTGTTTTTCACCGCCGCCGCACTCGCTGCGATAGTTATTGCCTGCGCCGTCAGCGGAGACACGGATATCACTTCGATCCTGCTTGTTTTCGGATTTGCTCTTCTGAACGGGCTTATCGGCTTTATCGACGATTATGTCAAACTCTTCAAAAAGCGCAATAAGGGGCTTTCCGCCGTGCAGAAACTTGTTTTGCAGTTCTTGGCGGGCGCATTGTACCTTTGGTTTGCCGTTACCTACGGCAATTGCGATACGGATATCACGCTCCCGTGGGGCGTTGTCCTTCATTGCGGAGTGTTCTATTATGTAATAATGCTCCTTGCAATGACGTATATAACAAACTGTGCGAACCTCACGGATGGGATCGACGGTCTTGCCGGCAGTGTCGCCTTCATTATCGGCGCTACATTCCTGCTGTACGGCTTGAACGGCGGCGGCAGGGAAACGGCCATACTTTCCGCTGCCGTCTGCGGCGCGCTTATCGCGTTTCTTATCTTTAATTTTCACCCCGCAAAGATATTCATGGGCGATACAGGCTCGCTCTTCCTCGGCGGTTACGCCGTCGGACTTTCCATGCTCACCGGGTCCGAATTTATTCTGCTCCCGATTTCCGCATTGTGGATAATGGAAGGGCTTTCGGTGGTTATACAGGTCGCATCCTTCAAGCTCACCGGGAAGCGCGTATTCAAAATGAGCCCGATCCACCACCACTTCGAAAAGTGCGGTTGGAGCGAGGTAAAGATTGTTGCGGTATTTTCGCTTGTAACGGCGCTTTTCTGCGCGTTGGCATATTGGCTGATGAGCATGGGCGCAAATATAATTCTCTGATCAAGGAGAAAAGAAACTTCTTATGTCCGAACAGGAAAACAACCGGGCGGTAACGTCCGATTCCGGCAGTGCCGCGGTGCAGCCGCACAAAAAGGAACGCCATACACAAAACAAAATATACCGCCTGATCGGTGAGATCGACAGACCGTTTCTGATAGTCGTTATCGCGCTCGTTTGTCTCGGCTCGGTAATGGTTTTTTCGGCATCCTATGCCGTGTGCGAAACGCGCTTCGGCGATTCCTATTATTTCGCACGCAGGCAGCTTGCCTTTGTCGGGTTCGGTATCGCGATACTTGCTGCCATTGCGCGCTTTCTCGATTACCGTCTTCTTAAAAGCTTTGCATATATCGGCTATGTCATAACGCTCGGCCTGAACTTCCTCGTTCCGTTCCTGGGCGAAACGAAAGGCGGCGCAACGCGCTGGTTCACCATAATGGGCCTCGAGTTTCAGCCCTCGGAACTGCTCAAATTCTTTCTTGTGCTCTCAATGGCGACATATATCAGCAACCACCCAAAGAATGTGTCATCCCTCCGCAAAGGCATTCTTCCGCTTGTGATGCTCGGCTTGCCGGCGGCGCTCGCAACACTCACACAGAACCACCTTTCGGCAACGATAATCATGCTCATGCTCACCTTCGTTATGGTGTGGCTTTCCGGCTGTAAGGGCTCGTACCTCGGCATTGTCGCGGGCGCGGCGGTCCTTTTGGTCGTCTTTCTGCTCACGTTCGGCATCGGAATTATCGAAAGATTCGTTCCGCACGCCTTCACGCGTATACAGATTTGGCGCGATCCGTTTGCGTATATGTCTTATGAAAGCGGCGGCAAGGGCTGGCAGCCGGCGCAGTCGCTGTATGCAATAAGCTCCGGCGGATTCTGGGGCCTCGGTTTGGGCAGAAGCAATCAGAAGCACGGCTTCCTTCCCGAACCGCAGAACGATTACATATTTGCCATTCTTTGCGAGGAACTCGGGTTCTTCGGGGTGATATGCGTTATCGCACTGTTCGCCGTCTTTGCGTGGCGCGGCTATTACATCGCCCAAAAAGCACCGAACCGCTTTTGCTCGGCACTTACGCTCGGTATCATATCGCAGGTCGTTATCCAGGTTATACTCAATCTCGCCGTCGTTACGAATACCATTCCGAGTACCGGCATAAGCCTTCCGTTTTTCAGCTACGGCGGCACATCGCTTATGATACTTCTTGCCGAAATGGGTATAGTGCTTTCAATATCGCGCTATTCGTATGCCGACCGGGATTGACACCGAAAGGAATTTATAAACATGAAGATTATACTTTGCGGCGGCGGCACCAGCGGCCATGTAAATCCCGCACTCAATATCGCAAAACGCATCTCAGAACGCACTGAAGCCGAAATCGCTTTTATCGGAACAAAGCACGGCATCGAAAGCACGCTTGTCCCGAAGGCGGGCTACCCGATAAACTTTGTGGAGGTCAGCGGATTTTCACGCAGACTCACACCCAAAAATATCAAGGCGGCTTGGCACGCCGTCACCTCCGTGCATGAGGCAAAAAAGATCATCCGAGAATTTTCACCCGATCTTGTCATCGGCACGGGCGGATATGTTTCGTGGCCGACGGTAAAGGCGGCCTCCGGGCTTCATATACCGACACTCATCCACGAGCAGAACGCATTTCCGGGGGTAACAACGAAAATGCTCTCGAAGATTGCCGACCGTGTCTGCATATCCTTTGAGGGAAGCCGTAAATTCTTTGATGAATCCGTTGCCTCAAAGCTCGTGCTTACGGGCAATCCCGTTATTGTCGATACCCTCACGCGGGAGGAAGCCCGCGAAAGGCTCGGACTTACTCCGGATGAACCGTATATACTCTCCTTCGGCGGCAGTATGGGCGCCGAAAAGGTCAATGAACTTGTTTTCGGCTTGATCGAAAGGCTTTCCGCGCCGCAGAATATCCGCCACACACACGCTGTCGGCAGGGTCGGTTGGGAGAAATTTTCCGCCATCGCCGCCGAAAAGGGCTTTGACAAGTACAAAAACCTCTCCGTGCGTGAATACATATACGATATGCCGGTTCACCAGGCGGCTGCGGATGTCATTATCTGCCGCGCCGGTGCGATGACACTCGCGGAGCTTGCGGTCCGCGGCACGGCGGCGGTTCTGATACCGAGCCCGAATGTAACCGCGGATCATCAATACAAAAACGCAAGGCTGCTTGCCGATTCGGGTGCGGCCGTCGTATACCGCGAAAGCGAACTTTCGCCCGAACTGCTCACGACAACGGTCACGGAGCTGCTTTCCAATCCGAACAAACGCCGCAGAATGCAGGAAAGCATAAAGAAATTCGCGCTGCCGGATGCCGTTGATGCTATAACGGATAACGCGCTTGCGCTTGTTTCAAAACGGTAAAATTACTGAAATCCGAAAAGAGGGGAGTGAACACCGGTGGAAAGGCAGTATTTCGTGCGCAAGAATGTCGCGCTGATCGAAGCTCAGCAGCGGCAGGGAAAAAAGCGTGCGCGCCGTACCGCGCTGTATATCGCTATATTTGTCGCGGTCGCACTGATATTCATCGGGGTCTGCTTTGCCGTTTTTCTTCGCATAAAGACCGTCAATATTACCGGGAGCGAGCATTATTCCGCAGAAACCATTCTGGAGCTTTTCCCGGCGGCGGAGGGCGATAATATCTATTCCTTTACCGCTTCCGAGGCGGAGGCGGCGATCGTCAAGGCGCTTCCGTATATCGCCTCTGTCAAAATAACGCGCAATCTGCCGACAACCGTCAATATAGAGATAACCGAGGAAAAGGCGATCTTCGCAGCACCGCTTGCCGGCGATACATACCTTGTCGCCGCCGACCTGAAGGTTTTGGAACGTGTTTCGGAAGGCTCGGAAAAGTACGACGGGCTCATAACCCTGACGCTCAGCAATATCCGCAGATGCGTTGTGGGCGAGATACTTGAATTTGTGGATAAGCGAACCGCCGATGCGATAACCGGCATTTTTGCCGATTTGAGCGATAATTATATCGATAAAAAGATCACGGCGCTTGATGTGCGTTCCCGCTTCGATATATCCCTGAAGTACGAGGATCGGTTCGATATCTACTTCGGAGATATGGATAATTCGGATATCAAGGTGCGTTTCCTTGTCGAGATAATCGATCGGTTTTATGCCGATTCACGCGGGCGTATCGATGTTTCTGGCGCGACGGAAGCGTCCGTAAAGCTGTATTAGAGCAAAGAAATCGGCTTTTTGCTCAAAAAAACGCCGTGTTCGGCAAGAAAAATAAAAAAATCACTTGCATTTCGATGCAAAACATATTATTATAATAATGAGTGAAATTATAAAGTGCTTTTGGAGGTTACACCATGACAAATATGCAGGAAGATACAAACAAGGTGGTCATCAAGGTCATCGGGGTAGGCGGCGGCGGCGGTAATGCGGTCAACCGTATGATATCCGCTTTCGATTTCAAGGATGTTGATTTTATCAATATCAATACCGATACCCAGATACTTATCAAATCCAGCGCGCCCACCAAGATCGGTATAGGCGATCGCATCACCAAAGGCCACGGCGCGGGCAGCAATCCCGAACTCGGCGAAAAGGCTGCGGAGGAATCTCTTGAAGAAATCACCGAAGCCATTAAGGGCGCCGACATGGTATTCATCACCGCGGGTATGGGCGGCGGCACCGGCACCGGCGCGGCTCCCGTTATCGCCAAAATTGCAAAATCTCTCGATATCCTCACGGTTGCCGTTGTCACAAAGCCGTTTGTTTTCGAAGGCAAGCGCAGAATGCAGCAGGCGGAAGAAGGTATCGGCAAGCTCGCACAGTATGTCGATTCTCTTATCGTTATCCCCAACGAACGCCTCAAGCTTCTTACCGATAAAAAAATCACCTTCCTCAATGCGTTCCAGGAAGCAGATGATGTTCTCCGCAAGGGCGTTCAGAGCATCTGCGAACTTATCACCGTCGACGGATACATCAACCTCGACTTTGCGGACGTTTCCTCCGTCATGGCGAACGCAGGCCTTGCACACATGGGTGTCGGCTCCGCAAAGGGCAAGGATAAAGCCGAACAGGCTGCCAAGATGGCTATGTCTTCTCCGCTGCTCGAAACCAACATCAGCGGCGCAAAGGGCATCGTAGTCAACATCACATCCTCGCCGGATATCGGTCTTGATGAGATCGATGCCGCCGTTGCTATGATCACTACCGAAGCTCAACCCGATGCCAACATCATCTTCGGTGCGGCGTTCGATACCTCTCTCGAGGATGAAATGTGCATCACCCTTATCGCGACAGGCTTCAATGCCGATAAAAAGAGCACCGATGTCAGGCGCCAGATGCAGCAGGCTGAAGCTGCCTCCAAGGCTACCGCGGCAGAGGATACAAAAGAAACCGATTCCGGCAACGAAATCGACGATATCCTCAAAATGCTCAACAAGCGCTGAACGGGTTTGTAATATCAAAATCAAGAGGCTGTTTTTACAGCCTCTTTTGCTTTGCCGGAAAAAATATACCGCCCGGAGGTAATGCCTCCCCGGGCGGTATTGTGTTTTGTATCTGTTATTTGCGGGAGTAAAGCAGCTTTGTTGCGTTCAGAACGGCAAGCACCGTCACGCCTACATCGCCGAATACGGCAAGCCACATACCGCCGAATCCGAGCACGCCGCAGAGCATTATGCCGATCTTAACAATGAGCGATACCCATACGTTTTCGCGCACGGTGCGCATGGTTTTCTTCGCAACGGCGATCGCCTTTGCGACCTTCACGGGCGAATCGTCCATCAAAACGACATCCGCCGTTTCTATTGCCGCATCGCTGCCCGAAATACCCATCGCGATGCCGACATCCGCCTGCGTTATGGCAGGCGCATCGTTAATACCGTCGCCGACAAATGCTGTCTTGCTTTCGGAGCAGTACTTCTTTACATATTCAAGTTTGTCTGCGGGAAGGAGAGAAGCGTGTATCTCATCTATGCCCACACTCTTTCCGACAACATCCGCCGTGGCGGCATTGTCGCCGGTGAGCATGACGGTCTTCCCTACACCTTCCTTGTGAAGCGCGCTTATCGCCTCTGCGGAATCGGGCTTGATCTCGTCGCTTATAACGATATGGCCGCGGTATTCGCCGCCTATGCTGATATGCACTACCGTGCCGTTGTGATCGCCGTGGCAGGCTGTAATATCCGCTGCGGGTATAAGCTTATCGTTGCCGGCAAGAACTTCTTTGCCGTCTATGACCGCACGGATACCCTTGCCGGCGATCTCTTCGATTTCTGTGATCCTCGATTTATCAACATGCCCGCCGTGGGCGCGCACTATTGATGCCGCGATCGGGTGGTCGGAATAGTTTTCGGCAAGCGCGGCAATGTCAAGCAGCTCGGCTGCGCGGTCGGAATAATCGTGAACGCCGCTCACCGCAAAGGTGCCCTTGGTTATCGTGCCGGTTTTGTCAAATATGACCGTCCTTACCTTTTCCATGGATTCGATGCTGTCCGCGCCCTTGATGAGTATGCCTCTGCGTGATGCGGCACCGATACCGCTGAAAAATGAAAGCGGAACGGAGATGACGAGCGCACACGGGCAGGAAACAACAAGGAACATAAGCGCTCTTGAAAGCCATTCGTAAAAATCCGCGCCGAATACAAGCGGGGGAATCACTGCTGTAAGCACCGCCGCCGAGACAACGCACGGGGTGTAAATGCGGGCAAAACGGGTGATAAAGCTCTCTGCCTTCGCCTTATGCTCCGCGCTGTTGCGGACCATGTCGAGTATTTTCGCAACCGTGCTTTCGCCGTATGTTCCGGTAGTGCGTACCTTCAGCATGGAATTAAGGCATATAATGCCGCTCTGTATATTATCGCCGGTATTTATCTCACGCGGGAGCGATTCACCCGTAAGCGCGCTTGTATCAAGCATTGCGCTGCCCTCGGTCACCATGCCGTCTATCGGAACTCTTTCGCCCGGACGGATTACAATTATCTCACCTGCGGCAACATCCTCCGGCTTAACGGTAACTTCCGCTCCGCCGCGTACAACGGTTACCGTTTCGGGCTTCAATTCCATCATCGCCTCTATGGAATCCTTGCTTCTGTCCACCGCGATATCCTGGAAAAGCTCGCCGACCTGGTAAAACAGCATAACACCGACTGCTTCGGGGTATTCCTCAAGATAAAACGCACCGACCGTTGCGATAAACATCAGAAAATGCTCATCCATCAGCTCTCCGCGGAATATTCCCTCAAAGGCTTCGATGACAACATCATAAGCAACTATAAGGTAGGGGATAAGGAAGAGTGCGATCCTCATAAGACGGGAATCAAGCTCAATAAAGCGGTTTACCGCCACTGCCGCTATCAGCAGCACAACGCCCGAAATGCAGCGGTAAATAATGTTTCTTTGCTCGCGCTCAAGCTTTTTCATGTTTGTTTTCCCCCTCTGCGATATGTTCAAAGCCCTGTCCGATGATGCTGCGTACATGATCATCGGCAAGGTAGTAAATCCGCATTTTTCCTTCGCGCCGCGAAGCGATAAGCTTTGCATCCTTCAATATCTTTAATTGATGCGATATCGCCGATTGCTCCATGTTCAGAAGCTCGGCAATGGCGCATACGCAAAGTTCCTCCTCGAACAGAGAGAAAAGTATTTTGATACGCGTTGTATCGCCGAATATCCTGAAAAGGTCGCCCAGGTCGAAAAGCAGATTGTCGCTCGGCATTTCGCCTTTCAGTTTTGACATCAGCTCGGAATGATTATGCATTGTACCGCTCCTTTCTTGTATGAACGCTTAAACATATGATACACCGCTCATATGATTTAGTCAATAGTGCGCTTATACAAATCATTCTGTGCCGATTCGCGCAGAATATACAAAACAAACAAAAGGGGCAGGGATTGAACCCTGCCCCGAATGTACGGGAAATTATTCTCTTGCCGAGATCTCAAATTTGATCGTGATTATCTTTCTTTCGGCTGCGCCGTCGAAAATTTCAAGCTCAAGCGTGTCCGTGCCGACAAATCTGCTGCCGGAGGAGTATGATATCGTTCCGTTCGCAGTTATCTGCAGTTCGCCGTAAACGGGCGAACGGCGAATGCGGTAGGTGACTCCGTCGAGCGAGCTGATAGTTGTCTTAAGCAGCTGCCCGCTTTTTCCGGTTAATGTTTCGTCTTCAAAGAGCGAAAGATCGGTCACCGCTTTGTGGTCAAAGTCCGCTTCGAGCGTGCCCTTTGCGTATTTATAGGTATTGTCGTAAACAAAACGTGCGTTCACGCCGCCGTCCTGATATGCGGCATAATATGCGCCTGCGGGGATAGCGCCCTGGTAATATATCTTCACGCTGTTCATATATCCGTATGCGATGCCTTCGCCGAGGTATTTGCGGTAAAGGCTTATCGAGCCGCTGCCCGTCGCGTCCTCGATTTCGGTTTCTACCGAAAGACCGTATATTTTTGCAAGCTCCGCGGTGGTGGCAACACGTGTCTTTTCCACGGCATAGAACATATAGTTGGGCTGGAGGCAGGTCAGATCAAAGCCGGCTTCGTGGCCTCTCCAATAGCCGTAGCTGGAATAGTACGGGCACCAGAAGGTTTTGTATCCCTTTGCGTGTATATAGGAGTTGAATGCCTTCATGGCGGCGAAATCGTCGTCATCGCGCATCGATTCCCATTCCCAATAGAAACCTATAAATTCGATATTTTCGTATTTCGAGGCATCAAAGCGTTTCAGGAATTCATCTGCCTGGTATTTGACTGCTTTTTCGGTTCCCTTGCTGCCCGAAAGGGATTCGCCGTTCAGATATGAGTTTTCGTGCGGGACATTGACGGAAACCCAAAGTTTCACCTTGCGGTTTTCGCCGAGCGCCTTGTTGACTTCACCCATCGCCTTGTTCACCGCATCTATCTGTACATCGTCGGTGAAAAGCTCGTCAAGGTAGAAATTTGTGCATTCCGCGATATCGGCCTGCCCGTTGGGAAGGTCGCTTCCGCAAAGCCCTATGGAATCAAAGAAGTAATCGACAAGATTGTCGTCGGCATCGTAATATCCGAAGTAGGGAAGAAGCGATTCCGCGGTGGGGGTGTAAAGCGGATCGCAGTGTACGCCGTATTCCTTCACCGCCGCGGTGAAGAGAATGTTTTCGCAGCCGATATCCTCTGCCGAAGGATAATTGCCGTAAGGCGAATCAGGGCTTTCGGGCGCAACGGCTTTTTCGGTGTTCTTTCTGCCGGTAACGCTCATTTCACTTATCCAAACCATGCAGGAAATATCGTTGATCGGTACCGTCTGGAAACTCATGCGCAGATATCTTGCCTTGTATTCCTTGCCGAAATCGGCCGCAAGCTCATAGATAGTGCCGGGAACACCGTAATTTGCGTTGTACTCGGTGTAAACGGTGGTCCAATCGCTGCCGTTTTCGGAAAGCGAAATGTTGACGGCAGGCGGCATGGAAACGCCGGTGGTGCGGTTGTCGTAAAAAGAAGCATATACTCCGCTTATCGAAACGAGCGTGCCCATATCGGCAACAACGTGTCTGCCGCCGCCGCGGTAAAAGCGGAAGTATTCATCGGTTTTACCGTCGGTAAGTATGCCGATCTCCTCCATGCGGGAGTTGCTGCTGTCGTCTGTTTGCAGCGGGTCAAAATTGAATATGGAAAACTTTGTCGCTTCAAGGTGAAGCAGATCCTGCTTGTCGTTGTAATCGCTGTCGGATTCGGTGTAGGTGACTCTGTCCGCGCCGATGTCAAGCGTGCAGCCGTAGATATCGTCTGTCGATGCCGGGTCATAGGCTTCCGCACCGGCGGAAAGATCGTATCTGCCGTCTTCACGGTATTCATAGCCGCATATTTCATCTATAAAGGTAAAGTGGCTGTCGGGTGAGGCGCAGTAAACGCGGATATACCTTGCCGTGACAGATTTCGGCAGCGCAAAGGTGTAAACATATTTGTCGCTGTCGGCGATACCCTGCGGGATTTTAAGGCGCGTAAGCTCCGTAAAGCCCTTGCCGTCCTCCGAAGCCTGTAAGGCAACATAGTTCGGAAGCCCGATCCCGTAGCTTATCTGCCGCAGGCAGGAAACGGTAACAACATCGAGCTTGTGTTCGCCCTCGCCGAGGTCAAAATCAATGGAAACGGAGCCGCCTTCCCATCCGACAAAATTGTATTTGTCAAAAAGCGCACGTGTTATGCCGTCGGTCAGCTTGGTTCCGCCGTTGTCGTGGTAGGTTTCCGAAGGCTTTTTGGAAAGCGTGTAAGGCAGTTTGTAAAAAATGTTTTCGGCTTTCATTGTCGGGTCATTCTCCTCTTTCAGAAAAGAATTTATATTCTGCGACCGTATATCCGCCGGCGCCTCGGATTTCACGTCGCTGCTTTCATCGGCGGGAATGATGCTTTCATCGTTGTCATTGCTGCAGGAAAACATCGTGCATACGGTGAGCAGCGAAAGAAGTATAAGGATAAATCGTTTCATTATGATTCTCCGTTTCATTTGTAATTTTTGGGAATACTTTCGAATTTGACACCCGTTTCGGCGGAATAGTCCGCCAAAAGCTTTTCGGGCAGCGTTCCGGCATCGCCGCGCGTTGCCGCGGATATGCTGATAATGCGTTCCCCGGCGAGTATGTGCTTTTTCAGCGTGTCCGTGCCGGAGGTGACGAAATGGTACCCGCCGTCCAACGTTACGGTTATATCACCGCCGCCGTTTGCGGTGGGGAACAGACATTCGGGCGAAAGCAATATTGCCTTTTCGCCGCGGGATGCATATTGCTCGATCAGCTCGGCGACTTCTTCCGGCGTAAGCGATGTGGAATCCATTATAAGATCGTAGTTTGCGTAATCGAAATTGTCCACACCGTAAATCCGCTTGTAGCGGGCGTTTTCCTCCCGCGCGCGGGCAAGCAGCATATCCCTTGCTTCTTCCGTGCCGGAATATTTTTCCACATCGCCGCGGTTGTCCGCTATAACGCGCTTTGCCGCAACGGTCGGATCGACATAGACATAAACTCTGTATGCGCCCTTGGCAAAATGCCACGCCATGCGCGAATCGAAGATGATTCTTTCGCCCGCACGGCGTACCGAGGCTTCCGCAACCGCATCGTCGATCTCGTGGTCGAGCGAGCAGTCCTGCCGCATCCGCAGGTTCAGTTCCAATGTCGTAATCCCCATTTTCTGCGCGATCTCACGCTGGATCTTGCCGGTGCTGTATATCTCATATCCGTATTTGTCGCGCAGTATCGCGCATACGGTGGATTTTCCGCTCCCGAGCCTTCCCGAAACAGCTATCATTTTATGTTCCCTCAATATTTAGTAGACGGTATCCCCGCGAAGTCACTCGTATATCGGGTGACTGTCGCAAAGCCTGCCCGTTTCCGAAATGATGTATTCACGGTTGTTTTCGAAATCGGTCGCCGCAAGGCGTATCAGATGCGCAACGGTTTCCATATCGGCTTCGTTGAACCCGCGCGATGTCACGGCGGGCGTGCCTACACGGATTCCGCTTGTCACCGTGGGTTTTTCCGGGTCAAACGGTATTGCATTTTTGTTTACGGTTATATGTACCTCGTCAAGCCGCTTTTCAAGCTCCTTGCCGGTGATTCCCATTCCGCGCAGGTCGATAAGTATCAGGTGGTTGTCGGTTCCGCCGGAAACAAGCTCAAAGCCCTCACGCTTCAAGGCTTTTTCAAACGCCTTTGCGTTTTTGATTATCTGCTTCTGATAATTTACGAAATCCTCGGTCATCGCTTCGCCGAAGGCAACGGCCTTCGCCGCAATGATATGCTCCAGCGGCCCGCCCTGTGTCCCCGGGAATATTGCCTTGTCGATCTGCTTTGCGTATTGCTCGCGGCAGAGTATAAGCCCGCCGCGCGGCCCGCGCAGCGTCTTGTGCGTTGTTGAAGTGACAACATCGGCATAAGGCACCGGGCTCGGGTGCAGCCCTGCGGCGACAAGCCCCGCGATATGCGCCATGTCGACCATCATCACGGCACCGTATTTATCGCATATTTCGCGGAATCGGGCAAAATCAATGATGCGCGGATATGCGCTCGCACCGGCGATAATGAGCTTCGGTCGGTGTTCCGCGGCTATCCGTTCGACCTCGTCGTAATCAATAAGTCCGGTTTCTTTCGAAACACTGTAATGAAGGACATTGAAGTATTTGCCGGATATATTCACGGGCGATCCGTGCGAAAGATGCCCGCCGTGGGCAAGATCCATGCCCAAAACAGTGTCGCCCGGGTTCAGAAAGGCAAAGAATACGGCAAGATTCGCGCTTGCTCCGCAGTGCGGCTGGACATTTGCGTGTTCGGCACCGAAAAGCTTTTTTGCACGCTCCCGTGCGATATTTTCGACCTTGTCCACCTCCTCGCATCCGCCGTAGTAGCGGTGCGCGGGGTAACCCTCTGCGTATTTGTTCGTAAGTATCGTGCCGGCAGCGGCAAGCACCGCCTTGCTCACGATATTTTCGCTTGCAATAAGCTCGATATTGCGCCTTTCGCGCTTCAATTCGCCGTCGATGGCTTCCGCAAGCTCACTGTCGACGGAATAAAGATAATCAATAGCCTTCATTTAGACCACCCGTGATAGAAAAAAGTTATTTTGGATAGGATACCATACCCGCGCAATGCTTTCGTTAACAAAATGTAAATATCGTGTCGGCGCGGGTGTAAAAGTGCGGGGTGTGTAACCTTCACACCCCGATCCGGGTATTCAATTATAAATTTCGATGGTGGATTCCATTGCCGTTTGCGCGGAACTCTTTATGGATTCGAGCGTGGAGGTATAGGTCTGGCTTCCGCTGAACGCAACGGTGTTCATGAAATTGGCGATGGAGCCCCAATTGTATATAACGCCGAGATCGTATACACGGTCGTTGAATATCTTGTCGAGCATTGCGCCGCTTTCATCGTCCTGCATCTTGCGCAGCTTGAGGATGACATCGAAGTAAGCGGTCTTTGTCGTTTCCGTGGAGGCTTCGCACATCGCCTGGGCGATAACGGCGGATTTCTCCTTGTCGGTGCAGCTTGTCGGAATGGCAACGCAGGTCGCGTAAAGGGTGGAAACGAGCGAGTGGTAGGATTCCTGCTCGGCATTCAGCTTCGGTATCGGGATAATGCCGTAGTTGCATTTGTATTCGCCCAGATCAAGCACGTCGATGACCGCCATCGAGCGGAAGAGGGCGAGTTTGTTCGCAACGGATTTCGTGGCGGCATCCCACACCGTCTGCCCGCTTGCGACAGCGGTGGAGTAGTATGTGCCGCTTGTATCGTCGATCCTGCCGCAAAGCGAGGAATCGTTCACAAGGTCGTATATCTTCGTGAATACGGTGGCACTGGCATCGGCATCCTTCACGATGGAGAGATAGGGAATATCGTTCGTATCCTTTGCGACAAGACTCTTGCCCGCGCCGACAAACAGCGAGGTGACAAAGTTGTTGTTCACAAGGAAGCCGTAACGGTCGTTGCAGGACATGCCGTCCACGCCGTCGATATCCGCGGTGATGCCTGCCGCCATTTCGGCAAGCTTGTCAATCGTCCAGTTGCCGCTTTCCACAAGGTCGTAAGGGCTTTCAAGCCCGTTTTCGCGGATAATGTCCTTGTTGAACACCATCGTGTGCGTGCAGGCGAGCGAAAGCAGGCTGATATCGCCGGTTGCAAAATAGGTCTTGTTCTTGATGGACATGCTTTCCAGGGCATTCTGATCCCAGCAGGGATTTTTCAGATCGATGTATTGACATTCCGAAAGATCGTAAAACATCTTTTCGGTCGCAAGCGTGGCGGCCTGCGGAATATACGGCATGACAATGTCATAAGCGCCGGAGGTGGCAAGCGATTCGATGCGGATAAGCTCAAGCATGGCGCTTTCGGATGTGGTGCGCACTTCTTCGATCTTGACGTCGAAGCGTGCCTCGACCATCTCATTGCGCTTCTTGATTTCGTTGTTGAGCAGGTCGGGCGCGGTTTCCTGAGCAATTATTTCATTGGAGGCATAAAGCTGGAAATAATCGCCCGGTACAAGGAAAACGACACTTCCGCCGTATTTCTTGTCGGGGAGCCCTTCAAAAAGCTCGGCTTTTGACTCGGACTCGGACTCGGCTTGCGAGCTGCCGAGATCAAGCTCTTCATCGCCGCTGCAGGCGGCAAAGGCAAACAGGGAAAGGCAGAGAACGAGCAACAGCGCGATCAAACGTTTCGTGTTATTCATGTAAACCTCTCGTTTTCGGCGGCCGGGCGTGCGGGCTCCGGTCTTACGCCTTGCGGCTATTATACATTTTTCAAAACAAAAAATCAAGTTCTTTAAGATATATTTTGACAAACGGCGGGATTTGTGTTAGAATACACGGGCATAAAAAATGTTATGTTCGGAGTGCATCGTATATGTATGAAAAATCGCTTCCGGAGCTTTCGCTCGATTTCGTGCTCAAACTCTTCGGCACGCTCGACGGCAATGTCGAAAATATAGAATCCGCTTTCTCGGTGAGCGTCGTCAGCCGCGACGGATCTGTCCGTATCAGCGGCGAAAATCAATCCGATGTCAACATGGCGGTGTCCTGCATACGCCAGCTTGAACGGATCAGCCAAAAGACCGAAAGTATTGACGAAAACACCGTCAACTACGTAATTTCCATGGTGCGTGAGGAAAAGGAAAGCGAGCTCGGCGCCATATATAACGATTGCATCTGTCTCACCAACCGCGGAAAGCCGATCAAGGCAAAGACCGTCGGTCAGCAGGAATATGTCGATGCAATCTGCAAGAATACCATTGTGTTCGGTGTCGGTCCCGCCGGCACGGGCAAAACCTTCCTTGCCGTTGCAATGGCGGTCACGGCACTCAAAGCCAAGCAGGTCAGCAGGATAGTTCTCACACGGCCGGCGGTCGAGGCGGGCGAAAAGCTCGGCTTCCTCCCCGGTGATCTGCAAAGCAAGATCGATCCGTACCTCCGCCCGCTTTACGATGCTCTGGGCGAAATGCTCGGCACCGAAAGCTTCCGCGCCTATGGTGAAAAGGGCATTGTGGAGATAGTTCCGCTTGCCTATATGCGCGGCAGAACGCTCGACGACGCATTCATAATCCTCGACGAAGCACAGAACACCACAACGGAACAGATGAAGATGTTCCTCACCCGTCTCGGCAACAACAGCAAGGCCGTCGTCACCGGGGATATCACCCAGATCGACCTTCCCGCCATGCGCAAAAGCGGGCTTGTGGAGGCGATATCAATACTCGACAATATCGAAGGAATAAAAATATTCCGCTTTTCGCGGCGTGATGTCGTGCGCCATCCGCTTGTTCAGAAGATCATCCGCGCATATGAAAAGCACGGCACGGAAGCCCGCGCCGCCGCTGCCTCGACATTCAGGAGAAAGCCCAAAAATGATTAAAATCTATTTCAACAACGAAACCGAAGCAATCCCGAAAATCTACGAATCGCTCATGAAGCGCGTTATAAGGCGCGCCGTCGCAACGGAATACCCAAAGCATCGCTTTGAGGTGAATGTAACGATATGCGATGACGGGCAGATCCGCGAACTGAACCGCGAATACCGCGGTATCGACCGCGCAACGGATGTTCTTTCCTTCCCGTTTCTCGATTTCGACACGCCGGATGTGACCGTGCTGCTCGGAGATATCGTCATATCTCGCGATACGGCATACCGCCAGGCGCGGGAATACGGCCATTCGGCCAGACGCGAATTCTGCTTCCTTGCGGTACATTCCGCGCTTCATCTGCTCGGATACGATCACGAAACCGATCACCAACGCGATGAAATGGAGGCGCGTCAGCGCATGATACTTGAAGAGTGCGGTATAACGAGGTAGCACATGTTCGGCAATAAAAAAATACGGTTTTCCGAAAATCCCGTTCCGAAAAAGGAAAAGTCCGCCTTCGAAAAGCAACTCGGAACGACAAAACTCAAATTCATTCTTCATACCGTCCTGCTCGCGCTGTCACTTCTGATATTCTTCGCGGGCACATATACCCGCATCATGTTTCCGGATCAGGAGGCGGAGGAGCTGTTCTACTACCTCATGAACGGCGTGGGCGACAGCGATCCGATGATGTACATAAAGGCGCTCGGTGTGTGCATAGTGCCGTTTCTTGTCGCGCTCTTTGCACTCCTGCTGCTGCAATACGATATTCCCGTGTTCCCCGAAAAGCAGGGAAAGAAACGCACTAAACAACTGTTCACGAGAAAGCACCGCTGCCTGACAACGGCCGTCGCCTGCACGCTCTGCATCCTGCTCGGCTTTGCGCAGATCGGCACCTTCAAGTATATTGCGGCACACACCGTCAGCTCGAATTTTATCGAGAAGAATTATGTAAACCCGGACGGCAAGGTCTCCGCTCCGGAAAACAAAAGAAACCTTATCGTTATCGAGGTCGAATCGCTCGAAACGACATTCATCAACAAAAACAACGGCGGCGAATGGGATAACGATGTCCTGCGCGATATGTCCGAGCTCCTGTCCTATCCTGACGCAACATATTTCACCTCCTCGGATAACAGCGGCTCGGTGCGCGGGACAAACGACATTTACGGTACGACATGGACAACCGCCGCGCTTGTCGGCTATAATTGCGGGCTGCCCTTCAAGGTGCCGATGAATTTGCGCAACAACTATCAGTCCGATGATTTTATGAGCGGCGCATATATGCTCGGCGATGTATTAAAGGCATCCGGATACCGCAACGTGCTGCTTTCCGGCTCCGTCACATCGTTCGGCGGCGTAAAGCAGATGTTCACGAAGCACGGCGAATACGATATCATCGATGCTCATTCCGTTGCTTCACACGGCTACAGTGTTCCTTCCAGCCAGCGCAACGAATGGGGTATGAGCGATGAAGCGCTTTTCCGCATTGCGCAGAGCGAATGTGAAAAGGGGCTTTCGGGCGATGAACCCTTTCACCTCTTTATCAGCACGATCGACACGCATATCGAATGCTACACCTACGATAAAGAAGCAAGCGAAAAGCAGGGCTGCAAGGGCTCCGAAACCGCCTACGAAACAAAATACGAAAACGCTTACGCCACAACCGCGCGCGAAATAAGAGCGTTTATCGACCGGCTGCGCGAACTGCCCGAATATGAAAACACCACCGTTGTTATCTACGGCGATCATCTGAATATGTATAAGGATATCGGCACACGCGTGGAGGACACCGCCTCCCGCGGCAGGTATAACCTTATTCTCAATTCCGCCGTTTCGCCCTCTCGCGGGACCTTCGGTCGCAGCTTCACGGCTTTCGATTTTTATCCCACCACGCTTGCCGCGGCGGGCTTTACCGTCCACGGCGACAGGCTTGCGCTCGGCACGAACCTGTTTTCCGAAGCGGACACACTTGCGGAGCAAGCCGGGCTCGAAAAAATGAACTTCGAACTGGAACGCAAATCCGATTTTTATAACGAAAAGATTCTCGGCGACGATTATTTCACGCTGTACGGCATTTCAGACGGCGGCGCGAGCGGCGGCATGGCGGATCTTTCCGGCTCCGGCGGCAATACAACGGGCGATGGCTCGTATGTTTCCGATCCGTGGGGCGAAACCTCCGCACCCGACCCGTGGGATGAAACCTCCGCGCCCGACCCGTGGGATGAAACCTCCGCGCCCGACCCGTGGGGCGATGATTCCTCCGGTGAGGATTCATCAAGTGCCGGGCCTTCATCTTCTGAGGATTCCTCCGAAGATCCGTACACTCCGCTGCCGGATGATTTCATCGGGCAGCAGTATGTCGATCCGCGCGGCAGGGTGGAACTGAACGGAACAAAGCGCAATATAGTTTATATCGAGGTCGAATCGCTGGAAACGACAATGTTTACCCGCGCACAGGGCGGCGCGTGGGATTATGAGGTCATACCCGAACTTTACGAACTGCTCACCTACGGCGAAGCCGTCAGCTTTTCCTCCGATTCCTCCGCAAAGGGCTTCTTCGATACCTACGGCACGGATTATACAGTCGGCGCCGTCACCGGGCTTGTTACCGGGCTTCCGTTAAAGCTCAAATACTCCGGCAGAAGCGAATATCATTCCGATGAATTCATGGACGGCGCATACGCACTGGGCGATGTAACGAGTGCCTTCGGCTATAAAAACCTTTATGTTTCCGGCTCCTCTACATATTACGGCGGCTTGAAGAATCTGTTCCTTCACCACGGCTCCTATGAGATAATCGAGCCGGGCAATGTCGGAAAATACGGCTACAATGTGCCGGTAAGCCAGCGCAACGAATGGGGCATGAGCGACGAGGCTGCATTCCGTATTGCCAGGAGCGAATGGGAAAAGTATTTCTCCGGCGGCAGTGTTAAGCCGCTTCACCTGTTCATCAGCACGATCGACACGCACATTCAGTGCTATACCTATGATGCGGCCGCAAGCGCGGCGGACGGATATACCGGAACCGTGAATCGCTTTGCCGCCACCCGTGAAAATGCCTATGCCACCACCGCGCGTGAGATAAAGGCTTTCGTCGATTGGCTGCGCACAACTCCGCAATATGCAAACACCACAGTCATCATCGTCGGCGACCATTACAATATGGCATCCGATTTCTGTGACACGGCGGATAAATCGCTCCGCGGCAAGTATAATGTTATACTCAACCCCGTCACCGCCGCCGCAAAGACAAAGAACCGCTCCTTCGCCTCGATGGATTTTTATCCCACCGTGCTTGCCGCCTGCGGCTTCACATTCGACGGCGACAGGCTCGCTCTCGGCACGAATCTTTTCTCCGAAACCGAAACTCTTTACGAGCAGTACGGTATCGAAGAAGTCAAGGCAGAGCTGCGGAAGCGCTCGGATTTCGTCATAAAGCGGATATTCCGCGATGTCGCTCCGGACAGTCAATATTGGGGAATAGTCTATTACGGTTAAAAGGAAGTTGTATAATGACAAGAACCGCATTTATAATGATCGCCGGCAAACCGAATGTCGGCAAAAGCACCCTGCTTAATTCGCTCCTCGGTGAAAAGATTGCCATTGTTTCGCGCAAGCCTCAGACAACGCGCAACCGTATCACCGGCGTTCTCACGCAGGGCGAGGATCAGTTTGTCTTTACCGACACGCCCGGTCTTCACAAGCCGAAAACTCTGCTCGGCGAATATATGATGAAATCGGCGTCCGAAGCGGCTGCGGGATCCGATATAGTCCTGTTCGTTGTTGAGGCGGGCTCCGAACTCAACGCAAACGAGCGCAATGCGCTTTCGCAATATACCGCCGCGGGGCTTAAAGTCATACTTGTCATAAACAAGACCGACCGCGCGGATAAGGTCCGTCTTGCCGCGCAGATATCCGAACTGGCTTCCGTGTACGATTTCCATGCCGTTGTCCCCGTGAGTGCGCTCACCGGCGACGGGGTGGAGGCGATACTCTCCGAGCTTCGCCCGCTGCTCACCGAAAGCATGCACTTCTTCCCGGATGATTATATAACCGACCAGCCGGAACGGCAGATCGTTGCCGAGATTATCCGCGAAAAGGCGTTGAGACTGCTCGATGAGGAGGTCCCGCACGGGATCGCCGTTTCCGTGGAGGATTTCAAAGAGGAAAAGAATCTGATTTCCGTCCGTGCGGAGATATATTGCGAAAAGGAATCGCACAAACGCATAATCATCGGCAAGGGCGGGGAAATGCTCAAAAAAATCGGTATGTATGCCCGTGAGGATATCGAATCGCTTCTCGGCGTAAAGGCCTATCTTGATCTTTGGGTTAAGGTGAAGGAAAACTGGCGCGACCGTCCCGCACTGCTTTCCGATTTCGGATACAAGGAAGAAGACCTTAAATGAACATCAAGCTCAAAGGGCTTGTGATACGCGAATCGCCCAAGGGCGAAAGCGGCAAGCTGCTCACATTGCTCACCGATACCCACGGCGTTATAACTGCGGGCGCAAAGGGCGTGCGCAAACTTTCCGCCGCATATCTGCGCAGTGCGCAGATGTTCGCGTTTTCGGAATTTCTGCTTTACGAAAAAAACGGGTTTTACACCGTTACGGAGGCATCTCTCTGCGAGGATTTTTATTCCCTTCGCCGCGATATAACGGTGCTTTCGCTTGCGCAGTATTTTTGCCAGGCGGCGGCTTCGTTTGCCGTTCCCGGGGAGGAAGGCGGCGAAATACTCCGCCTGCTGCTCAATTGTCTTTATGCGCTTTGCAATACCGATGCCGAAAGGCGTATTGTCAAGGCGGCGTTTGAATTGCGTCTCTGCTCGATTTCCGGCTTTGCGCCGGAGCTCGGCTGCTGTGCCGCCTGCGGACGGGATATTTCCGGCGAATGCCTGCTCGATATAAATGACGGTATTGCCGAATGTACCGAATGTGCATCAAAAGGCGCGGGCGGCGTTTTGCTCACACAGCCGGTCCGCCTCGCGATGGAGCATATAATCCGTTCGGATGCGAAAAGGATACTTTCCTTCCGTATCGGTCAAAGCGATGCCGTGCTTCTTGCGGATACCGCGGAACGCTATTTCCTTGCCCGTGCCGAAACGGGCTTTTCCGCTCTTTCCTTCTATAAGCAATGTGAGGAACTCAAATGAAAGGCTTTCAGAAATCAAAGACCGTACTTGAATACGATAAGATAATATCACTTGTCGCCGCGCACTGCATGACAGAGCCGGCGAAAGCCGCTTTTGCGGATATCGAACCTTCGGATGATCCGGTCGTTGTCAACCGCCTGCTCGATGAAACGGAACAGGCACTCGAACTGCTTGCCGTCAAGGGTTCGCCCGGCTTTTCCGCCCCCGCGGGCGTAACGGATTCCGCCGACCGTGCGGAAAAGAACGCCATGCTTACCTGCGGCGAGCTGCTTGCCGTCGCTTCGCTGCTGCGTGCAGTCGGCAGTGTTAAAAAATACCCGGAAAATAAATCCGTTTCCGCGCTCGAACCCTATTTTTCCGCGTTGACGGAAAATCGCTCCCTTGCCGATTCGATAACAATGAAGATTATCGGCGAGGATATGATCGCCGACGATGCTTCCTCAGAGCTGTACCGCATCCGCCGCGATATCAAACGCGCGGAGGAAAGCGTGCGTGAAATACTTGCGCGCCTTACCGTGGGCGAAAATTCAAAATTTCTGCGCGATTCGCTTGTTACCATGCGTTCCGGGCGCTATGTTATCCCCGTGCGCGCCGAGCATAAAAACGATGTCAAGGGGCTTGTGCATGATGCCTCCGCCTCCGGGCAGACATTGTTTATCGAGCCGATGGCGGTCATAGAAGCAAACAACCGCCTGCGCGAGCTGAAATCAAAGGAACAGGCGGAAATAGAAAAAATTCTCTATTCACTTTCCGCCGAGGTCGCTTCAAGCGCGCATATCATCCGCGTGAACTACCGTGCGATGATCGATCTGGATGCGATATTCGCACGTGCGGGTTATTCCTCGGAAATACGAGGCATCCGCGCAAAAACTCCCGCAAGGTCGATTTGCCTTCGCCGCGCTCGGCATCCGCTCATCCCGCGGGATAAGGTCGTTCCGATAAGCGTTGAGTTCGGCGCGAAGGATAATGCACTTGTCATCACCGGGCCGAACACCGGCGGCAAGACGGTCACGCTCAAAACACTCGGACTGTTTGCCTTGATGTCGCAATCCGGGCTGTATGTTCCCGCGGATGACGGCACCGCCATACCGATATTCGACGGTGTCCTCGCCGATATCGGTGATGAGCAGAGCATCGAGCAATCTCTTTCCACCTTTTCTGCGCACATGGTCAATGTCGTTTCCATTTTGGAGGAATGCGGCAGCGGCTCACTTGTCCTCTTTGACGAGCTCGGAGCCGGCACCGATCCTACTGAAGGCGCATCACTTGCTATTGCCATACTCGAACGCGTGCGTGCGCTGGGCGCCGTTGTCGCCGCGACAACGCATTATTCGGAACTGAAAGTTTTTGCGCTGGATACGGAGGGCGTTCTGAACGCCTCCTGCGAGTTTGACCTTGCCACATTGCGCCCGACCTATCGCCTCATAACCGGTATTCCGGGGCGCAGTAATGCCTTCGAGATCAGCCTGCGGCTCGGCATGGACAAACGCGTTATCGCCCGTGCGCGTGAGCTTCTTGCCGATGATAACGCCCGGTTCGAGGATGTTATCGTCCGCCTTGAGGAAACCGAGCAAAAGCTCCGCAACGAAAAAAGCGAAACCGAAAAAGCCCGCGCGGAGGCGGAAAAAATCCGCCTTGACGCCGAGGCAAAGGCAAAGGAGACAATCGCCGCGGCAACGGCGGAGGCAGACCGCGCCCGCGCGCAGGCGATGCGCATTCTCGAAACGGCAAAGCAATCCGGCAACGAGATTTTTGCACGGCTCAACGAGCTGAAACGCGCCGATGCAAGGCAGATGGACCTTGCACGCATAGAAGAAGCCCGCCGCGTCATGAAGCAGAAGATAAAGGATGCCTCCGCTGCGGTAACCGAGGCGGAGGAGGATGCCCCCGAGGATGACAATTATGTTCTTCCGCGCCCGCTTGCAGTCGGTGATGAGGTCATTCTTGCCGATATCGGAAGGGAAGGCACTGTCAAGAGGATAAACGGCGATTCAGTCATCGTGCTCATCGGCAGGTTCGAAACAAAGACGGTCCTCAAAAATATCCGTCTTGCCTCGCATCCCGCAGCAGCCAAACAAAAGCAGAAGGGCAGCGCGACCTATTCTCACGGCGGCCCCGCCGTTAAAAACGAGATCGATGTTCGCGGCAATACGGGCGACGATGCATGGTTTATGATCGACCGCTGGCTCGATGAATGTATCACCGCAGGTTATGAAACGGTTTCGGTCATCCACGGCAAGGGTACAGGCGCACTTCGCAGCGCGCTTTGGAACTATTTCCGCGGCGATAAATCGCGCATACGCTCCTTCCGCTCCGGCAGATACGGCGAGGGCGATCTCGGCGTGACGGTCCTTGAATTAAAAAAGTAGAGTATATTTGCGGCTGCCGAAAATACCACGCGGCGGCCGCAAAATTATTTTCGGTATTTTGCGTTTTGCTCTTGACATATCGGCAGGGAAGTGCTATTATATACAGGCGGCTTATGCCGGAGTGGCGAAATTGGCAGACGCCCTGGACTTAAAATCCAGTGAGGGTAAAACCTCGTACCGGTTCGAGCCCGGTTTCCGGCACCATTTTTCCCGGTGTCGCGCCGAAATTCAATATCGCGGGGTAGAGCAGTTGGTAGCTCGTCGGGCTCATAACCCGGAGGTCGGAGGTTCAAGTCCTCCCTCCGCAACCAACAAGTAGCACCGAAAAAGATATCGGGGCTGAAAACCCAGAAACCACAA
>CAVLDN010000011.1:0-49934 GCA_963661975.1 bacterium | reverse complement strand
GTTTTTATGAGATACGACTTGACATACCGGGAAAAGGGCGCTATGCTCCTGCCGAGCCGAGCCGAGCCGAGCCGAGCCGAGCCGAGCCGAGCCGAGCCGAGCCGATAGAATTGTCGTTTCTGCACGCCGCCATTGTCAAGCCCTCCCTTCGTGATTTTTAAGGGTGAAAGGGTAAAATAGCCCTCACCCAATAAATATACGGTTACAGTTTAGCAAAATAATTCTGATTTTGCAACCTGTTTTCGGGATTTTTCACCGAAGGCGGCAAAATTTCCGCCGATAATGTCCGGAAAAAAACGGCCTTTGCACCTTCTCCCTTGATTTTTTGCTCTATCGGCGAGCGGCTTTTACGGAAAAATACCGGGGAACGCATTATACATACGAATCCCGGTATTTCTTTTTTTGTATTCGGTATCAGGTCCTTTTCACGCGGAGAAGCTCCTGCTTGATATCCCACAGCTTCTGAGAAAGGTCCACATAATATTTGTGCGGGTTTTCGAAACGGCGGACCTCCTCCCAAAGCGAGGCGATCTGTTCGCCGCAATATTCGCGGATGGTGCGCAGATCGGGAAGCTCATATACCTGCTCGCCGCCGATAAATATCGGTTTAAGCAGCGGCACGGCGGTATAATCGGTGATAACACAGCGCTTCCAGGTGTATATCGGGTCGAAAAGCTCGATAGGCTTGCTTTCGTCGACAACCTCATCGTGAACGGTGATATAGTCCGCAATGGCTCTGCCGTCGCTCTTGCGGAACAGGCGGTAAAGCATCTTGAAGTGAGGGTTGGTTATCTTGCCCTCGTTTTCACTTATCTTTATCTTGGGAATGACAACGCCCTCCTCATCCTCCACCGCCGAAAGCTTGTAAACCCCGCCGAATACCGGATCGCTCTTTGCGGTGATAAGCCGTTCGCCCACGCCGAAGGCATCTATCTGTGCGCCCTGACGGAGTATATCCACGATTATCTTTTCGTCCAGCGAATTGGAAATGACTATCTTGCAATGCTCCATGCCCTCACTGTCCAGCTTTTCGCGCACCTTTTTGGTAAGATAGGCGATATCGCCGGAGTCTATGCGCACCGAGCAGTTCTTTATCCCGCATTCCTTAAAGGCGCGTATCGCATTGGGAAGCCCGCTGCGAAGCACATTATAGGTGTCGATAAGCAGGCAGGCGTTTTCCGGGTAAAGGCGGCAATAGGTCGTGAATGCGGTGTATTCGTCATCGAACATCTGCACCCAGGAATGTGCCATAGTGCCGGAAGCGGGCATATTGTATGCCATTGCGGAAAGCGTGCAGGATGTGGAGGCGACACCGCCGATATAAGCGGCTCTCGCACCCAAAAGCGCGGCATCCGGCCCCTGTGCGCGGCGTGCGCCGAATTCGCTGACCGGTCTGCCCGCGGCGGCACGTACAATGCGATTTGCCTTTGTGGCGATAAGCGATTGATGATTTATCGCCGTGAGCACGTATGTTTCGATAAACTGTGCCTGTATAACGGGGGCGCGAACGGTAAGGATCGGTTCACGCGGGAAGATCGGCGTTCCCTCCGGAACGGCGTAAATGTCGCCGGTGAAGCGGAAGGAAGCAAGGTATTCGAGGAACTTTTCATCGAATATTTTCAGTCCGCGGAGGTATTCTATATCCTCGCCGTCGAAATGCAGCCCCTTGACATAATCCACGATCTGTTCCAGCCCCGCGGCAATGGCAAAGCCGCCGCCGTCCGGAATATCGCGGAAGAACACATCAAAGTATGCTATTGTATTCTTTTTTCCGCAAAGGAAATAACCGTTTGCCATGGTTATTTCGTAAAAATCGCAAAGCAGCGTAAGATTTCTTTTATCCATTATTTTCTTCCTTTCAGCATCCTGCCGATGATATATACAGCCGCCGCGCCCGCCAATGCGAGTGCCGCTTTTTTCTTTTCGATACCGTGCGGGTGCGTGCCGCCGCGCTTTTTGCGGGCCGCTGCCGCCGGGCGTTTTTTTCGATCTTCCGGGATTTCCTCACCCCGTGCGGGGGCTTCCGGTTCGGAATTTACGGTTTCGGATTTGATTTCGATTTCGGGATTTGCATCCTCGGGCGTTCCATCAAGCTCGTTCACCGTGAGGGTGCCGCGCACAAAGCGGTAAAGCATATCGTACACCCGTCTCAATGACGGCTCCGCACTGTATGCGCAATCCGAAAAGACACCCGGTGTAGCCACCTGATAATAGGTATGCACCGTTTCTCGCATCATTCCGGTTTTAACACAGGCACGCAGATATTCATAAAACAGCGCAAGGTACTTTTCCGCCGTTTTCGGGTTCTTTACGCCCTGGTGTATCTCCACCTCCGCGCCGAAGCCCATTTTGCGGCAAATGTCGGTGAAATCCTCCATTGCTCCGCACGGATCGGTCGCAAGCGTGTCATTGAAGGTCAGATTCGGCTGCATCGTTACGGCATCAAACCCGACATCAAGTGCCTTTTCGCACCCGCCGGCCTGATAGTAAGGTATAAAAATGCATTTCAGCCCGCGGGAATGTAAATATTTCACGCACTCTGCCGCAAAGATCACTTCTTCATCCGCATACTCGCGGGATAAGCTCTCCGTCGCCCAGAAAAATCCGCCCAAACGAACGGTATTCGGCGCTTCCGCGGCAAACCGTGCGGCGACGGTATCGACAAACAAGCGGTACGCGGCGACACGGTCCTCGGCGGTAAGCAGCTTTTCGGCAATTCCGTCGCCGTTTATGTCGCCGTATTCATCGGCGGAGCATTGCGGCACGGGCGCGGTGAGGTAAACGGTAAAGGGCTTTTCGCCGCCGAGCGAATCGTTGACCTGCGCCACGGCGGAAGCAAGCGAAGGCAGGCAGCCGTCCGGTGCGAAAAACGCATCGGCAACGGCGTATGCGTCATCAAGCGTACTCACACCGCCGCCGTAATACGCCGAAGCGCCCGAAGGGCAGCTCCCCTGTGCGGGAAGAAATATCAGCCCGTCAAACATACGGTCGGCTATAACGCCGTCCTTTATATAGCCGACATACGGCAAAAGACTTTCGGCGGTGATAAGGTGATCGTATTTCGGGTTGCCGTAATAAATGAGCGGGATATCGTAAACGCCGCCCAGCGATTCACGCGGGCAGAAGCCCTTATCGGGGATCGGCGTTACGGCCCCGCCGCAGAGCGCCGCGGGTGTACAGCCGGTTCCGATCTCCGTGCCGCCGTACACTTTGAAATTGCCGCAGAAGGCGTGCACCTCCACGAAAAATTCGGCCGCGACATACCGCGCCGCAATCGGCTTTTGTGCCGAAAAGCGGTAAACGGCACGCGCCGTTCCGCCGAAGGATGCGGGATAGGGCGCCGCGATACCCCCGGCGCGGTAATAATCCGTTCCGTTTTCGGAAACGAGCATATCCACCCTCTCCGGACAGTATATCCCCATATTCCGCGCATGGATAAAGGATATCTCGATACTCTCGACAGCGCACACCTCGCCGAGGTCGATGCTTATCCTCCTGCCGACACCGCGGTAAAAATGCAGCCAACCGCCGCCGTAAGGCTTTTCGGGTTCGCCGACCGTGCCGTCGGTTATCGATATTCCGGTATTGTTTTCGTATTTTCCGTAGCTTTTGGCGGAAGGCACAAAGCCCTCTGCGAGAGCGTTTTTTCCAAATGCGAGATCGGTTTTCATGCTTCCGGCTCCGTTTCCGGAACGCATCCCGTGCGTTCACCGTATTTAACCGCCGTTTCAATTCCTTCGGCGCTGTTTTTCGCGATATCCTCATCCGGCATCGCCGCGCCCGCGCGGTAAAGCACCGCAACGGTGCTTCCTCCGAAGGAAAAACAGCCCTTTTCCTCGCCGCGCTCCACGCGCTCCTTTGGCGGAGCGTTGTTGATCCTGCCGACCATCATCGCGCCGATCTCCAAAACGGCGGTCCGCCCGAAATTATCGGTATCGAGCAGTGTCAGCTCGCGGCAGTTCTTGCCGAAAACATCGATGCGCTCAGTTGCGATGGGGTTCACGGTGTGGAGCACCCCGGGAATAAACCTCCGGGCAAGCTCGCGCCCGCCGTCCGTAAAGCAGTATCTGTGGTAATTGTCCACGGTGAGCCGGTATACAAACATCTTCCCGCCCGTAAATTCATCGGCAAGGGTTTTGTCGCCGCCGAGCAGAGTCAATATATCGTATTCCCCGCCCTTTATTACATATCTGCCGTTTGCGGTGATATCGTATACCGTCAGTTTGGAATCCGCCGGTGAAACCACGGCGTTTGTTTCGGCACAGATGATACGCTTTCCCGGCAATATGCGGCGGGTGAAAAATTCATTGAAGGAGCGGTATTCCTCCGCAGGGTATTCGCTCATGTCGATACCCGCGCCGGAGATAAGGCGTTTTATCCGCCCGCGTGAAAGCCGTGAGCGCATATACGCGCCGCCGAGATCGGATATCCACCTGCGGCAGAGCAGCCGCAGCAGAAGCCTGCCGGGTTTTTTGCGGTAAAGGAAGGTCAGAAACCGTTCCTGATCGTTTTGTTCCGGAAGGATATTGCCGTTTCTGTCCTTGATCATGTTCTTTCCTTTCTCCCGCGGAATACCGCCCTGAAGCCGCTGCGCAAAACGGTTATAACGCCCGTAAGAATAAGCGGGATATAATATACTATCGCGCGGTTGAGCAGCATTGCCGCCGCGGCGGTCTCGTTTGTCGGGTAAAGACTTTCGTAAAGCAGGTAAGAAACATATTCGTTCAGCCCGATGCCGCCCGGAATGGGAAGGCTGTCCACCGCGACCGAAACGCCGATCTGCAGAAAGAAGATGTAAATAAAGCTTTTGTCCCCGCCGCCGAAGCTGAGATATGTGAAGTAGGGCACCGAAAACAGCGCGGCGCGCTGGACCAGCGTTGCAAGCAGCAGCTTGCCCAAAAGCCCGCGGCTGTTCTTCAAGGTCTTTGCCGCGGCGCGGTATTCGCCGAGCGATTCGACAAAGCGGGTGCTTGTCGCCTCTTTGTCCTTTATAAAGCGAAATTTTGCGCCGATGCCGATAAACAAAAGCCCGACGCGCTTTGTGATCCCGGTAAAAAACAGTGCAAGCACAAAAAGGAAGGTGACAAACACCGTTACCCCCGCGCCGATGATAAACACCGTGCGGAAGAGCCGATCCGTGCCGAAATAGCCGGTAAAGAGCAGCGTGCCCGACACCGTCCCGAGCAGAAGCAGCACAATACGGAAAACAATCGTCTGCATTATGACCGCGGCGGAGGCGGAGGCGGAGGGTGCGCCGTCCCCGGACATTGTCACCGTCAGCGCGGCGGGGCTGCCGCAGCCGCCCGGTGTTGCGGAGGTATAGAAAAAGTCCAGCGCGGAGTAAAGTGCCGCACGGAACCGTCCGATCCCGAACCCGAGTGCCTTTGATGCCGTGCGCATAAAAACGGCATAACCGCCGAAATAAACGAGCATTATCGCCGCGCCGCAATACACAAACCCGATCCGCGGCGAGCCCTTTACCTGATCGATAAGAGCGCGGACGTCGAATTCGCGCATTATGACCACGGCGGTGACGGCAAGCAGAGCGAATATAAGGAGAAAGCTCCACAGCCTGCCCCTGTTTTTGTTCTGTTTTTTGTTTTCTTTTATGTTTTCTTCCATCGTTTCTCTTTCATCCCCGGGTTTAACATCGTATTATACCTTTTTTGCCCGAAAAAGTCAATGCTTTGGGCGATAACGGCGGATCTTTGCCGAAAAAGGGCCTGATGTCATCGCACGGCGGGAACTTCGGGAAATCATGCGCTCGCTCCCGCGCAAAAAAGAGCATATAAACAAAAAATCACCGGGAACGGTCAACAGACCTTCCCGGTGCTTCTTATTTTATGATTCCCGCGCCATCCGGTGCGGCCGGTACTCAACGGTTCGGGTTCAATATGCCGACGCAATCGTCCGTGCCGACAATATAATGCTCGATAAGCTCGATATCGTTGGCGGCAAGATGCGCGGCAATATTGCGCGTGGTGATGATATCGTCCTCGCTCGGGAAAAGACTCCCGCTCGGGTGGTTGTGCGCAAGAATGACGGAATGTCCGCCCGCGCGGATAACGCCTTCCGTAATGCTGCGCAGCGAAAAGCGCGCGCTGGAAATATCCCCGCGGAAGATAAGTTCCCTGCCGAGCAGAGAACCGTTCTGCGCGATATAGAAGGCGTAGACCGCCTCCTTTTCGGCGTTGCGGAACGCCGAAACAAGATATTTTTTGACCGAATCCGGTTCCGGAAAATTCACCGTGCCGAAGGCACCGCCCTCGCGGCGAAGAAGCTCGCGCAGGAGCAGAAAAAACGCGGAAGCGTAATCCTTTATCCCGCCGACGGCTTCAAGTTCCTCGCGGCTCGCGTTAAGAACACCGCGCAGCGTTCCGAACCGCGCAAGCAGCGCCTGCGCGATCGGTGCGGTATCCGAACGCGGAACGGTATAGAAGAGAAGGGCTTCAAGCAGCCCGGCATCGCCGAATTCCGAAGCGCCGCCCGAAAGAACGGCATCACGGACACGCGCCCTGTGCCCCGCCCGCGCGTGCGGTGAAGCCTCGCGGCTCTTATCCCGCAGGTGGTCCTTATCCATTTACGACGGAAAGTGTGTCTCTTGCGATGACAAGCTCTTCGTTGGTGGGGATAACGAGTATCTTAACACGCGAATTTGCGGAATGAATCTCGAACGGATTCTTTGCTTCGTTCTTCGCATTGTCTATTTCTATGCCGAAGTAGGACATATTTTCGCAGGAGAGGCGGCGTATCATCGCGTTGTTTTCGCCGATACCCGCGGTGAACACAAGGCAGTCCAGCCCGTTCATTGCAGCCGTGTAGGATCCGATGTATTTGCGCACCTGATATGCAAGGATATTTATGGAAAGCTGTGCGCGTTCGTTGCCCTCATCGGCAGCCGCGCAGACCTGGCGCAGATCCGAGCTCACGCCCGAAACGCCGAGGAAACCGCACTTTTTGTTCATCCAGTTGCCCATTTCGGAAGCGGGTATATTCTCCTTTTCCATCAGGAAGGGGATTATCGCCGGGTCGACGGCACCGCAGCGGGAGCCCATGATAACGCCCTCGAGTGGAGTGAAGCCCATGGAGGTATCAACGCATTTGCCCGCATTCACGGCGCATATAGAGGAGCCGTTGCCGAGATGGCAGGTCACGACCTTCGCATTCGGGTTTCCGAGGTATTCGAGCGCCTTGCCCGAAACATAGCGGTGGGATGTACCGTGGAAGCCGTAGCGGCGTATTTTATATTCTTCGGCAAGTTCGTAGGGGATCGGGTATGTATATGCTTCTGCGGGCATTGTCTGATGGAATGCGGTATCCATGACAAGTACCTGCGGAATATTCGGCATAACCTCCAGGCATCCGCGAATACCCATAAGATGAGGCACGGTGTGGAGCGGAGCGATGTCGCGGCATTTTTCGAGGTCGGCAAGGACCTTATCGTCGACACGCACACTCTTTACGAGCCACGGGCCGCCGTGGACTATACGATGACCGACCGCCGCGATCTGGGACATATCGGAAATACAGCCGTCTTTTTTATCCGTCAGCGCCTTTATGACCATACCCACAGCCTGGGAATGGTTGGCTATTTCGGTATCAACAACGACCTTTTCGCGTCCGATAACGGTGTGGGTATGCCTGCCGCCGATACCGATATTCTCGCAGTTGCCCTTTGCGATGACCGATTCGTTATCCATATCGAAAAGCTGGTATTTGAGCGACGAGCTCCCCGCATTTACTACAAGTACGAACATAACGTCTCCTTATTGACTTTTGTGATTTTATACATTATACTACCTTCATATATGAAATGCAAGGTATTTTTTGATGGGTAATCGCTTCGTCTCGGTAATATGCGAATATAATCCGCTCCACTGCGGACACGCCTTTCAGCTTGATCTTCTGAAAAGCGAATTCGGCGCAGTCGCCTGTATTCTGAGCGGCGATATAGTCCAGCGCGGCACACCCGCCGTCGCTCCGGCGCGGGTCCGCGCAGCGGCCGCCATGGCTTCGGGGGCGAATCTTGTCGTTTCTCTGCCGATACCGTGGTGCTGCTCCTCCGCGCGGGATTTTGCCGCCGCAGGGGTGCATATCGCGCACTCGCTCGGCAGCGGCGCACTCGCCTTCGGCACGGAGGACGAGCCGGCGCTTCTTTACGAAATATCGTCATTTATCACGCGTCCGGAATTTGCATTGTCCGTAAAAAAGCTCATAACCGACGCGGGAAACATATCCTACCCCGCCGCGCATTGCCGTATCGTCGGCGATTTTCTCGGCGCGGAAGCGGCATCCGCCTGCAAGAAGCCGAATAATATTCTCGCGTTGGAATACCTGAAAAACCTTGCGGGAACGGGTATGGAGCCTTACATTATCAAAAGGGAGCCTGCGTTTGCCTCCTCCTCCGAAATACGCGTGCTGCACACCCGCGGCGAAATGCTTGCCGCCCTGCCGGAGCAAAGCGCCCGCGAATTTGCGGCATACGGCGGTTTTCCGCGAAGCGAATCGCGCATGGACAGCCTTTATATCGGCTCGCTCCGCCTTTCGCACGGGTTCACCCCCGGGCTGTATTCGCTCACGAAGGAACTGTACGCCTCACTCGTTTCGGCGGCATACAAAACCGATTCCGCCGCAGAGCTTGCTTCTCTGTGCGCCGATCGCAGCCACACAAAAGCTCACATACGGCGCGCCCTTAATTCGCTTGTTTTCGGCATAACCGCCGCAAGCGTGGCGAAAATGCCGCGCCATACCGTTCTGCTTGCCGCCGACGGTGTCGGAAGAGAACTTCTGCGCTCCGCCGCGTCGGAGTCCGGACTGTGCATCATTGCCCGCCCGGGCGATGCAAAGCGCAGCGGAACCGAAGCGGAATATCTTTTCGCAAAAAAAATCAGCGATGTCGTTTCGCTCTCGGCGCCTTTCCTCGGGCATGAAGCGAAGCCCCCGCTTATCATCGGGAGGTAATCTTGAAACATCTTTTTATAATCAACCCGATCGCGGGGCATAAGGACCGCTCCGCACAGATACGCCGCAATGTGGAATCGCTCATCCTCACCGATCCCTACGAGATCGCCGTCACCGACGGTGTCGGCGCGGCAACGCGTATTGCCTCCGAATTTATCGCCGCAAACGAAGGCGAAGACGACCTCCGCATTTACGCCTGCGGGGGCGACGGAACACTCACCGAAACGGCGGAGGGCGTTTTCAAAAGCGGCGGCAAAGCCGCCGTGGGCGTTGTCCCGATCGGCTCCGGGAACGATTTTGTAAAATCGCTCGGTGTACCGGTAAACACCTTCCGCGATCTCCGTGCACAAACGCGCGGCACCGTCACGGAAATAGACCTGCTTTCGGTTTCCGATAAAGACGGGCTTGCCCGCACCGCACTCAACATCATTTCCGCCGGATTTGATGCCGCCGTCGCCAAGGGGCAGGATAAATTCAAGCGGCTGCCGCTCGTTTCAGGCTCCGCGGCATATAATCTTTCGCTCGTGCAGTGCCTTTTCACAAAGCGCAAGCACCGCTTCCGCATGAATATGGACGGTGTCCCCTTCGATTCGGGCGACGATCCCAACCTTTTCGCCATTGCCGCCAATGGCAGCTATTACGGCGGCGGATACCGCGCGGCGCCTTATGCCGATCTTTCGGACGGGCTGATGGATTTCATACGCATACGCACCGTTTCGGTCATGAAATTCCTCGGGCTTGTCGGCAAATTCCGCAAGGGTATGCATGTCGACACCATGAAGGATGTCACCACCTTTAACCGCTGCAAGAGCATACAGCTTTTTTCCGACGACCAGATCGATATCAATATCGACGGCGAAATTGTCCCCATGCGCGATCCCGTCATCTCCGTTCTCCCGAAGGCGCTCCGCATCATTGTCCCCACCCCCGCGGAGGAATAAATACACAAAAAGTCACGGGCTTTCCGTTTGTACGCGGAAAGCCCGTTCTGTATCATTTCGCCTGTTTCCGGCGGCCGGTACGGGAGCATGACATCAATACCGGGCACCGCGCCTTTTGCACAAAAACGCACGCGTGTTTTGTCCCACGCGACAAAAAGCGTGCGCGGCCCTTGAATCATGTTCCCGTTTGTGATATTATGAATTCGGTATCGGTTTGCGGGGATCCGATGGTTTGACGATCGTTGTTTTTATGTGAAAACGGTGGGCAAACGCCCGCTTTATATAAATTGCGAGGATTCGGGTATGTTTTGGAACAATTTTGAAAAGGCGTGTGAGGCAAAGAAAATCACGCCGACCGACGCTGCCGCACGTGTATACGCCGACGATGAGTCCGTGCTTCTTTGGGAGCGCGGAAAAGCGGTTCCCTCTGCGGAAACGCTTGCAAAGCTTTCGCTGCTGCTTGATACCGACGCCGACTCTCTTCTCGGCGCGGATACCGCAAGGCGGCTCGAGGGTGAAGGCGTTTTCTGGAACGGGCTTGTGCGTGTTTGCAGTCAGAAGGGCACGGATCCCTATTCCGTGTGTGAATCGATAGGCTTTCCGCACGATGCCGTCGCCATGTGGCGCCGCGGGAATATCCCGGGGACACTTGTCGTGGCACAACTTTTGGCAAAGCTCAATTGCTCCGTAAGCGATCTGTTTTATTACGAGGAAAATCCCCTGCCCGAAAAATTCGGCAGAGATGTTCTTCTTCATCATGACATTATGAGTCTTGCCGATCGGCTTGACGATTCCTTCTGCCGAAAACTGCGCGACTATGCCGCATATCTCCTTTATCGGCAGGAGGAAAATTTCCGCCGCGATTAAACCCGTTTGCCGCACAGAGCGCCGCCTTCGCCGCAAAAATCGGGTAAAAAAGAAAGCAAAAAGCAAAAAGGGGCTTGCAAAACGCCCGGTTTCATGTTAAAATAGCCGTCGGTGTCGTCGGTGTTGTTGCTTGCGCCTGCTTTTCGGGTGAAACGGCTGCCGCGCGCCGCATATACGGAGTGGTATCGAAGCGGTCATAACGGGGCTGACTCGAAATCAGTTTGTGGTGATGAGCCACACGTGGGTTCGAATCCCACCCACTCCGCCACAAAAGTGCTGAAAATGCCGTGTTTTTGCGGGTTTTCGGCACTTTTTCTCTATTATGCATCTTCCGCTCAGAGTTAAAATATGCGGTTTTTCGCCCTTGCTTTGATTTTTTTCGGTGCGTTTGCATCGCATCCGCAAGAAACGGTAAGTGCTTCAAATGCCGTTAAACAAAGGCTTTTTCGCTCTCTTCAAAACTTTTCGCAAGAACGACTGGGGAACGATGCAAGAAAATTGCTCAAAAACCTTGCTTTTCACCCTCCGGTAAGGTCAGAATATTGTCCATGATATTCGCCGAATTTACCTTTGACTGATAGTCAAGATGACTGTAAATATTCGCCGTTGTGCTGATGCGCATGGGCGGCAATTTTGCCTTGGATATGAACAGCGGAAAGCTTCACATTGTCCCGGAATGGATTGATGACGAGGACGGCGAGGACGATTTCCGAAAACGAGCATCGCGGATGCGCGTCCGTTCTCCGGCCGGAAAAATCAAAAGCAATCCGCGATTCGGGCGTAAAAGGCTTGCAAATTCGCGGCGGAGGATTTATAATCTTCGCATAGCCCTGCGGAGAATTGCCGCCCGGAACGGAGAAAATGCAGGCGATTTCAAGGAGGAACCGAAAATGAAATATGCATTCGCAAACGGCGTGATTCTCGACGGCACCCGGGACATGGAACCCCGGTCCGGCAAAATAATTCTTGTCGACGGCGAAAAGATAACCGCCGTAGTCGATGCCGGCGCGGATATCTCCGGATATGAAAAAATAGACCTCGGCGGAAAGTACATAATGCCCGGTCTTATCAATTTGCATGTCCATCTTCCGTCGAGCGGAAAGCCGAAGAAAAAGGAATCCGATCCGAGGAAGCTTGTCAAGATCATGACGAGCAACAGTTTTTTACGCAGGATCGTCAAGGCCGTATGCCGCGGCGCTGCCGTGATGCAGCTCAGCAGCGGTGTCACGACCGTGAGAACCGTCGGCGGCATCGAAAACGCCGATTCGAGCATACGCAACGATATAAACGCCGGAAAAACCGTCGGTCCGAGAATACTCGCGGCCGATATGGCGGTTTCCGTCCCCGGCGGACACATGGCGGGATCGCTCGCCTATACCGCCGAAAGCGCACGTCAGGCGAGAGATTATGTCGCGAAAATTGCGGAAAACAAGCCCGATCTGATAAAGCTCATGATAACCGGCGGCGTGCTTGATGCAAAGGTCAAGGGCGAACCCGGTGTACTGAAGATGCCTGCCGAGTATGTCAGGGCGGCTTGCGACGAGGCTCACAGCCGCGGGCTTGCGGTCGCCGCCCATGTCGAAAGTCCCGAGGGCGTGCGCGTTGCGCTTGAAAACGGTGTCGACACCATCGAGCACGGTGCAAAGGCGGACGACAAAATAATTTCGCTCTTCAGGGAAAAGCACGCGGCGCTCGTAACAACCATTTCCCCCGCGCTGCCCTACGCGCTGTTCGATCGCTCCGTCAGCCATACGACCGAACTTGCGCAGTTCAACGGCAAGGTCGTATTCGAGGGTATAATCGACTGCTCCCGTAAGTGTCTTGCAAACGGGATTCCCGTCGGACTGGGGACAGACACCGGCTGCCCCTTCATCACCCATTACGATATGTGGAGAGAGCTTGTCTATTTCAGCAGGTATTGCGGTGTGTCGAATAAATTCGCGCTCTACACCGCGACGAAGAGAAATGCCGAAATAGCGCACATCGATGACATCACCGGCACCGTCGAGCCCGGCAAATGCGCCGATCTTATCGTCACCGATGCAAATCCGCTTGATGACCTCAAAACCCTTCGCAATGTGAGAATGGTCATGGCGCGCGGCGGCCTTATCCGCAACCCCAAGGTAAAGAAATACGAAAATGTTGAGCGCGAGCTCGACAAATTCCTTTAATGCCGTTTTGCAATGCCGGAAGAACATAAAGACACAAAAGAAAACGCGATAATCCGCGCAAAGCCGTTCCGGCTGTTTCCTGCGGGAGCTTTGCGGCAAGCGGAGCCTCCGAAACGCGAGGGCGTTTTCATAAAGGGCAACGGCCGTGCCGACCTGAAAAAGCACATACGGAAAATATAAAAACGCCGCCGGGAGCTTTCCCGGCGGTGTTTTTGTTTTGAAGGCAAAATCATTGCCGCGCCGACCTGTTCGGGGCAATCTCCGCCTTTTGCAGGCGGCGATGGGTTTTGAAAATAATAATTGCCGATACGATCGCCGTAAGAATATCCGCCGCGGGCATGGAGTAAAGCACACCGTCCAGCCCGAAGAAGCGCGGCAAAAGCAGTGCCAGCCCGACACCGAATACTATCTCGCGCACCATTGAGAGCAGCGTGGATTCCGCGGCTTTGCCCATCGCCTGCAGGAAAATAAATGTCGCTTTGTTAATACAGGCAAGCACCATCATGCAAAGATATATACGGAACGCGCGTATTGCAAACTCGGTATAATACACGCTTTCGTTTTTTGCCCCGAAAATGCCGATAAGTGCGCCCGGGAATAATTCCGCAATCAGCAGCGCGGCGGCACCGAGCACGGCTTCGGAAACAAGAAGTTCGGCAAACAACTTCCGCACGCGCTCCGGGCGTTTCGCGCCCGTATTGTATCCGACAATCGGAATACATCCGGCAGCCATGCCGATGACAACGGATATCACGATTTGAAAAAACTTCATCACGATACCGATGACGGCCATCGGTATCTGCGCATATTGCTCCTGCCCGAAAATCGGGTTGAGTGCACCGTACTTGCGGATCATATTATTTGTCGCCGCCATTGCGGCGACAAGCGATATCTGTGCAAGAAAACTGCAAAGCCCGAGCGAAATGATCCTCCCGACAATGCTCTTTTCCGGCACGAACGCGGCTTTTTCAAGCTTTATGCTCCTGGTGCGGAAGAGATACCATGCCGCCAAGGCAGCTGTGAGCACCTGCCCGATAACGGTGGCAACCGCCGCGCCCATCATCCCCCATCGAAATGTGAAAATGAATATCGGATCGAGTATGGCATTCGCGACGGCGCCCGCAAGCGTGGATATCATGGCAAACTTCGGACTTCCGTCGGCGCGGATGATCGGGTTCATTGCCTGTCCGAACATATAAAACGGGACTCCGAGGGTGATATAAAAGAAATATTCCTTCGAAAGCTCAAATGTTTCATCATTGACACGCCCGCCGAAAACGGTGATCAGAGCGTCACCGGAAACAAGATAAACGGCGGTGAGCAAAACCCCGGCGAATATCGTAAGCAATATCGCATTGCCGACACTGCGCCCGGCTTTCTCCGTTTTTCCCTCGCCGAGAAGCGTGCTGACCATGGCGCAGCAGCCGTCGCCGAAGCAGACGGCTATGCCGAGCGCGATGACGGTGAGCGGAAAAACGACGGTGTTTGCGGCATTGCCGTAGGAGCCGAGGTAATCTGCATTTGCGATAAATATCTGGTCCACGATATTGTAAAGCGCCCCGACAAGCAGCGAAATAACGCAGGGCACGGCATACTTCCGCATAAGCTTTCCGACACCTTCGGAAGCGAGATGATTCTGTGAAACTTCCATATAACAACCTCCGTGCAAAAAAATAATGCGCAAGTCCGGGTGTCCGGACTTACGCATTTCTGCTACACAACTGCCCCATTATAGCATTTTCAAAGCGGAAAAGTCAAAGGGCAATTTCAATAAAGTGTATTTTTGTTTTTCGCATCACGGTTCGGCAAAATCCCACAAAACGCCCGATCATCCGCGCTTGCGCACGGGTATACTTTCGCGCAGTGCGGCAAGGCGGTTCGATGTCTCGCAGAGCGTTTCAACCTTTTGGGCGAAACGGAAACGGATAAGGTTATTTACCGGTCGCTCGGAAGAAGCCCGGGCCCGGCACCGCCGCAAATGTCGGTTTCGCGGCGACTTTGCTCAATTATTCCGAAAACATCGGGGTGGAAAGATAACGGTCGCCCGTATCGGGAAGCAGGACGACGATCGTCTTGCCCTTGTTTTCCTCGCGCCCGGCAAGCTGCATGGCCGCCCATACGGCTGCGCCGGAGGAGATGCCGACAAGCACGCCTTCCTTCCTGCCGACAAGCCTGCCCGCGGCAAACGCATCATCGTTTTCCACGGCGATTATCTCATCGTAAACGGAGGTGTTCAGCACATCGGGGACAAAGCCCGCGCCGATACCCTGTATTTTATGGCTGCCGGAAACGCCCCTGCTCAGCACGGGAGAGGAGGCGGGCTCCACCGCCACGACCTTCACGCCGGGATTACGGCTTTTAAGATATTCGCCCACGCCGGTGATCGTTCCGCCGGTGCCGACACCCGCCACGAAGATATCCACGCTTCCGTCGGTATCCTCCCAGATTTCGGGGCCGGTTGTCGCCTTGTGTGCGGCGGAGTTTGCGGGGTTTACGAACTGCCCGGGGATAAATCCGCCGGGAATCTCCCGTACAAGCTCTTCTGCCTTTTCAATGGCGCCCTTCATGCCCTTTGCGCCCTCGGTAAGCACAAGTTCCGCGCCGTATGCCTTCATAAGCTGACGGCGTTCCACGCTCATCGTTTCGGGCATGACGATTATAATGCGGTATCCGCGCGCGGCCGCCACGGAGGCAAGCCCTATGCCGGTGTTGCCGGAGGTCGGTTCTATGATGACCGAATCGGCATTCAGAAGCCCCTTCTGCTCGGCATCGTCGATCATCGCTTTTGCGATACGGTCCTTAACGCTGCCCGCCGGATTGAGATATTCAAGCTTTGCAAGTATCCTTGCGCCGAGCTTTTCCTCACGCTCGATATGCGTCAGCTCAAGCAGCGGTGTTCTGCCTATAAGCTGATCGGCCGATGTGTATATTTTACTCATGATAAATTCCTCTTAAATTGTCGTCTGTTGTATTTTATTGCTTTATGCGGCGCGGTTATACGCCGCGGCAACACCGGAGAGCAAGGCAGTATTTCATTTCTTAATACCAACCTTTCTTGTAGGTTTGTGTGGATAATAGCACCGCGAAAGCCGTTTGTCAATAGTTTTTCGGGAAAATATTCGCCGCGGGGTTCAAACCGTCCCGGCAAATGCAACCGTTTCCGTAGGCACGGCGATATATCCGCCTGCGGAAAACGCATCGAATATGCGGTTGATTTCGTCAAGATATTCCGCATATTCGGGCGCGCATTCGTTTAAGGAGCAGGAGGAGGAAAGCACGCGGTCGATATATCCGCGGCGGTCGTAATGCTGCGTATTGTCCGCACGGAAGATATCGCACCGCCCGCCGAAAAATTCAATGCAGTCCGACTCGCTCACGCCGTTTGAAAAACCCTTGAAATCCGTGCTGTACCTCCGCCGCAGCGCGGCAAGCGCCGTTGTGCACTCCGCCTCAACACAGAAATTGTAAACAATCATCACCCGCCCGCCCGGTTTGAGTATGCGCGCACATTCGGCGCGGAAGGCGGCTTTTTCGAACCAGTGGAACGCCTGTGCCGCGGTCACACAGTCAACGCTTCCGCTTTCCAGCCCGGTGCGGACATCGCTGCCGTTCACCGAAACAAAGCCCGCCCTGCCCGAAAGACTTTCCTCCGCGCGGGCGCGCATATCCGCGTTCGGCTCCACGGCGAATACCCCGTATCCGCCGTCAAGAAGCTGTTTTGTGAATATCCCCGTTCCGGAGCCGATGTCGGCGATCACGCTGCCCGGCGCGATATGCAGCTCGTTTTTCATGTAATCCGAAAGTCCGGACGCATATTTCGGCCTTGCCTTTGCATATATTTTGCCCTTCCCGTCGAAACGGGCCGTGTTGTCTGTCATGCTATTCCTCCGCAGGTCTGCTGCCGCCCTGCTCCCCTGCGGCAGACTGCCGCCATATTTCCGGGAAGTTCTTCACGCACAGTGAAACGAGCGCCTTTGCGATCCGCGTGATAAAATCGCGGTCCTCGCGGCTCATGCCGGAGGCGGCGCGGAACGCGGTCGGAAGGCTCTGCTTCCATTCGGCGCGGAGCTGCGCCGTAGTTTTTACGTTTTCGGTATCCACCAGCCCGAAAAGCAGGTCGACAAGCTGTTCGCGCTCGGCCGCCGTGAGCGCCGATACCCATTCGTTAAGCACGCGGTCGAAATACCGCGCGTTCGAGGTGAGCCCCGGAACAGGGGAAAAGCTCCCGTCCTTCACCTCCCACGAAAAAGGATCGTGCTGCCAAACGCTGAACCCGTTGCTCTTTATAACACGGTGGTTTTCCTGATGCTCGAGCAGCATTCCGATAAGCGAGGATTGCGGCACCGTCTTGTCTATCCTTCCGCTGACGGCAGCAAATTCCGCGCTTTCGAGCACAGAGGGCAGGAATCCCGGTCCGTCGTGCGAATAGACGGCGGTTATACGCCGCTTTACCTCCCCGCCGCAGAAGGCGGCAGCATAAACGGCAAGATTGCCGCCCTTTGAATGTCCGCCCACAAGCAGCTCCCCGCCGCAATGCGCGGCCGCCTCCGAAAGATACGCCGCGGCGGATATCTGCGCCGGAACGGGGCATTGGAATGCCATGTTGAAATCCTCCTTCCAACCGACAAGGGTGGAATCCGTCCCGCGGAAGGCAACATAGCATATCCGTCCGCCGATGAGGAAGCTCATCGCGGCGAACTGCTTTTCGGTCGCCGGGTCGGTCTGCTCGACATAGCCGCACACGCGTATATCGCGGAAGCGCGGGCTTGCGGCCATTGCCGTGAGCAGCCTTTTGGCACTTTCGGGGTCGTAATTATATCGAAACAAATCCGGAAAATAATCGGCTCGGAAAAGCTCGGCGATACGCATCCCCTCCCACCCGCGGGCATCCTTTGCCGCGGCGGGAATCCGAAAATAGGCAAACCGCGAAAGCACAAGGCTGTCCACTGCGGAAAGGGGCAAAACATCCGCGGCGGACAGCTCTTTTTCGACATACGAAACTATATTATCCATTCGGTCATTCCTCCCTGCCTTCCTGCTTCAATGCTATTTTATAAGAACCCCGCGCCCGTGTCAATGCCCCGCGGCGCAATATGCGCAAAAACACCCGAAAGCGGCAAATTTTTCCCGGTAATGTTCAAGGGAGAAGGTTTTTGCACCCTCTCCCTTGATTTTCTGATGTATCGGTTGACAACTTATGGCGAAAAAGCCTGTATTTACGGGCTTTTTTAAGTGCCGTGGATCATTTCCGCTCGCTCCCTGAAACCGTGACCTAAACGATTTTGTATATGTAGTTTAGCTCCGATTATCTGGATTACTTAGATTATCCGAGAATTACGGTGTATCATAATTTCTGTTGTCATTTTGTTGTCGGGCGGTGGCATTATTTGGCTGCAATACTGCTTTTATATTCCTCGCCCCAAGCCCACATGGAGTCAAGAATGGGTTTCAGGCTTTTACCGAGTTCGGTCAGCGAATACTCCACTCTCGGCGGTACCTCGGCGTAGACCTCGCGGTGAACAAGTCCGCTTTCCTCCATTGCACGGAGCTGAACGGTCAAGACCTTCTGAGATACATTGCCAACCGACTTTTTCAGTTCTCCAAAACGCTTTGTTCCCGGCATCAAGTCCCGCAGGATCAGAACTTTCCATTTATCACCGATGAGTGTCAGCGTGGTTTCCACCGGGCAAGCGGGAAGATCTTTTTTTGCTTTTACTTCATCCATATCTGCAACCTCGAAAATATTTTTTGAAGCGTCAAAATGCCGGAAAACCCAGCAGCGGCGCAATCGTTTCTTTGCGGTAACTGTCCATTAGTTTCTTACAGGTAACTACAGCACAATATAGTGCCTACTTCACAAACGAGCTGTACGGTGATATTATAATGCCAACGAAAGAAAAAAGCAACCTTTCGGAGTCAAAAATCATCAAATTCCATTTTGGAGGTACTTATCATGAACAAAGTCGTAGAATTTCTGAATGCCAACCCCGTACAGTATCTTGCTACCGTCGGTCGTGACAGTAAGGCAAAGTGCCGTCCCTTCATGTTCGCCGGTGAACTGGACGGCAAGCTGTGGTTCTGCACCAACAACACCAAGGACGTCTACAAGGATATGCAGGAAAATCCGGAGATCGAAATTTCCGTTTCCAGCCCGGAATACGCATGGATCCGTCTGCACGGCAAGGCTGTATTCGAGAACAACATGGCTGCCAAGGAAATGTGCATCCGGAACCCCATCGTGAAGGGTCAGTACGGCGAGGCTACCAACCCCATCTTTGAGGTGTTCTATCTGGACAACGCCCACGGCATCATCGCTGACTTCTCCGGCAATCCTCCCTACGAGTTCTAAAAAGGCTGCCCCGCACGATTGCCGCTTTGGCCGTCGTCGGGGCTTTTTCGCCAATTCTGAAAGGTCGTTGACGGTATGACGAAGCAAGATTATTTGAAGCTGTTAGTGGAAACAATCCACTCCACCACCATTGCCACCATCGGTGCGGACGGACATCCTCAGACCCGCGTAATCGACATGATGCTCTATGACGAGCAGGGCGTGTATTTCCTCACCGCCAGGGGCAAGGCGTTCTATGCACAGCTTATGGAGCAGGGCTATATCGCCCTGTCCGCTGCCAAGGGCAAAATCTCAATCTCCCTGCGGGGTAAAATCAAAAACATCGGCAGCGAGAATCTGGATGGGATTTTTGAGAAGAACACCTATATGCAGTCCATCTATCCCGGAGATACCCGCAGTGCATTAGAGGTGTTCTGCCTGTATGAAGCAGACGGTGAGTATTTTGACATCAGCGACCCGGCGCATATTGTCCGGGACAGCTTCACCATCGGCAAGACAGCGCAAGAAGCACCGGGCTACTATGTGGGAGATGGCTGTATCGGCTGCAAGTTGTGCTATTCTGTCTGTCCGCAGAAGTGCATCGACATCACAAAAAAGCCTGTGGTGATTGACCAACACCATTGTCTCCATTGCGGACGGTGTGCGGAGACCTGTCCCAAACAGGTCATTGAAAAGAGGTTTTGACTATGAACCAGAGTGAAAAAAGACTGTTTCTCATACAATCTCTGCTGAATGAGCGTCCCTCCTGTCAGAAGCAGATCATTCCGGTAGATTCCGAGCGGCAGCAGATTTTACTGCGCGGGCTGATGAACGTCCGCAGACCGGCGAATATCGGTGCGGATTTCCTACGAGTGCAGGACGAATATCTGCAAGGAGAAACCGCCGCAAAAGGCGTTACCGATGTTGCGGATTTGACACCCGTGCAACCGGGGCTGTACCTCTGGCAGGGCGATATTACCACGCTGAAATGCGACGCCATTGTCAATGCGGCAAACTCCGGCATGACCGGCTGCTATATCCCGAACCACCGCTGCATCGACAACGCCATTCACACCTATGCGGGTGTGGAGCTGCGGCTTGCCTGTGAAGAACTGATGGAACAGCAGGGCTATCCGGAACCCACCGGACAGGCGAAAATCACTCCGGCGTTCAATTTGCCGTGCCGGTATGTGCTGCATACGGTCGGTCCGATCATCAGCGGGCGAGTAACCAAAGAGGACAATGAACTATTGGCCTCCTGCTATCGCTCCTGCTTGGAGCTGGCAGCGGAAAACGAGCTGGAAAGCGTGGCGTTCTGCTGCATTTCCACGGGGGAGTTTCACTTTCCCAACGAGCTTGCGGCAGAGATTGCGGTTCGGACGGTCAAAGAATTTATGAAAAAGCAAACCAGTGTCAAGAAGGTGATCTTCAATGTTTTCAAGGATTTGGACAAAGCCATCTACGAAAAGCTGCTCCGAGCAGATTGACCGGCTGAAAGCCGTATTACAGGACTGTGACGCCGTGGTGGTCGGTGCCGGTTCCGGATTGTCTACGGCGGCAGGATTTACCTACACCGGTGAGCGGTTTGAAAAATATTTTTCCGATTTTGCAGTGAAATACGGCATTGGGGATATGTACAGCGGCGGCTTCTATCCATTCCCCACACGGGAAGAATATTGGGCGTATTGGAGTCGGTATATCTACATCAACCGCTATCAGGACGCACCCAAGCCGGTTTATCATGATCTTTTGAAGCTGGTACAGGACAAAGATTATTTTGTCATCACCACGAATGTTGACCACTGCTTTCAGAAGGCCGGATTCGACAAAAAGCGCCTGTTCTATACACAGGGCGATTACGGCTTGTTCCAGTGCAGCGAGCCTTGCTGTCAGGAGACCTTTGACAATGAAGCCGTAATCCGTGAAATGGTCGAACGGCAGGAAGATATGAAAGTCCCGACCGAGCTTCTTCCGACCTGTCCCCACTGCGGGAAACCTATGACGATGAACCTCCGCTGCGATGATACCTTTGTGGAGGACGAGGGCTGGCACAGAGCAGCAGAGCGGTACGAAAACTTTCTCCGTACCCGCAACGGGCAGAAAATCCTCTTTTTGGAACTGGGCGTGGGCTACAACACCCCCGTTATCATCAAGTACCCCTTCTGGCAGATGACGGTGAAGAACCCAAACGCTGTCTATGCCTGCATCAATCAGGGGCAGGCGGTTTGCCCGCAGGAGATCGAGCGGCAGTCCGTCTGTGTCGACGCGGATATTGGCGACATCTTATCTTTAGCCGTATAACAAAAACGGAGGCAGGGATTCCCCCCTGCCTCCGATGCGCTTATGCAATGGTGGAAGCGTTCAAAGACCGGCTGAAGGCTGACTAAATCCGAGTAAAACAAAAAGAGCTATCTGACTTCTCTAACAGAAATCAGATAGTTCTTTATTCTTGGATAATCTAAAATGTTGTCATTTTGTTGTCACGGGGCAATTCCCGGGCGCAAAAGTCCAGCATTTTCAAGGCTTTTCAGCCTTTCGGGTATCATTCCCATTCGATAGTGGCGACGGGCTTGGGAGAAAGGTCGTAAAGCACGCGGCTGACACCCTTCACCTCCGCAAGGATACGGTCGGTTATGCGGTGGAGTGTCGGGTAGGGGATCTCCTCCACCGTGGCGGATGTCGCATCCACGGAATTTACCGCACGGATAACGACCGGCCATTCGTAGGTACGCTTGCCGTCCTTGATGCCGGTGGTGCGGAAATCCGGAACGATGGTGAAATACTGCCAAACCTTGCCGGCAAGGCCCGCAAGCGCAAATTCCTCGCGCAGGATCGCATCCGATTCACGCACGGCTTCGAGCCTGTCACGCGTGATGGCGCCGACACAGCGCACGCCCAAGCCGGGGCCGGGGAAGGGCTGACGGCCGACCATTGTTTCGGGCAGACCGAGCTCACGGCCGACGGTGCGCACCTCGTCCTTATAAAGCAGCTTGACGGGCTCGACAAGTTCAAAGGAAAGTTCCTTCGGCAGACCGCCCACATTGTGGTGCGCCTTTACGCCGTGGCTTTCGAGTATATCCGGGTAGATCGTGCCCTGCGCGAGCAGGGAAATACCGTCGAGCTTCTTTGCTTCCTCCGCAAAGACATCGATGAATTCCTTGCCGATGATCTTGCGCTTCTGCTCGGGATCGTCCACACCGGCGAGCTTATCCAGGAAGCGGTCCGCGGCATCGACATATATAAGGTTTGCATCCATCTGATCGCGGAACACGCGGATAACCTGTTCCGGTTCTCCCTTGCGGAGCAGGCCGTGGTTGACGTGAACGCAGGTGAGCTGCTTGCCGACAGCCTTTATCAGCAATGCGGCGACAACGGAGGAATCCACCCCGCCGGAAAGCGCGAGCAGCACCTTGCGGTCGCCTATAAAATCTTTAAGTTCCTGTGTTTTTTGTGCGATAAATTTCCTTGCAAGCTCCGGCGTGTTGATCCGCGCCATGCTTTCGGGACGAGTATTGGAATCCATAATCTTCCCTCCGAATGATCCGTTTTTTATATTTTACCACAAAAGAAACGGAGTTGCAACCTGTCGAATCAAACAAAATTTCGCCCCGAAATGCAGCCCTGCACTCATATACTGACGGGAGAGGGCTTATATGCCCCCGCTTATCACAGAAAGCATGAAAAAAACGCCGGCTTTGCGGCGAAAAGGAACGCGCCGCAAAACAATTGAAAAATGCCGCCTTATGTGTTACAACATGAATGTGCACTATACCGAACATCTCCTACAACATACAAAGACTGTGAGGCGCAGAAAAATGAAAAACAAATTTTCGCAACTCAAAAGCTTTCACTGGCGGCTGTGGCTCTCCCTTTGCGCGCTTGCGCTCATCCCGGCGGTGTATCAAACGGTCAAAACCTTTCTTATCTCCGCTATCGGGCAGGAGGGCGCGTTTGACATCATCGGGCAGATGGAATGGTTTGACCTGATAAACGAAACCCTTCAGGCGTTTCTGATTGTGCCGCTATACTCTGTGTTAAACCGTATCTTCAAAAATCACCGCGACGAATTTGCGGGAGCGACATTCAAAACAGGGCTTTGCGCTTCCGTGCTTTATGCACTTTTCTCGGTCGGTGTTCTTATCTACGGCTCGGTGCTTATCGGGGCGATGAGCCCGGGCGAGACAGACATAGCCGTTACAACCGCATATCTTCGCCTTGAAACAATAGCGTTTATAACGGGAATTATCGTCAGCTTCGCAAATGTGGTTTTCGTCGTGATAGGCAGGGATAAAAACGTCTATATATTTCTTGCCGTCCGCACGGCGCTGTCGCTTGCCGCCGATATTCTGCTGATACCGAACTTCGGCGTTTACGGCGTGGCGGTATCGAATATCATATCAAACACGCTGCTTTCCGCCGTGTGCATTCTGCTGCTGTATAAGCAGGGATACATTCGCTTTTGCCGTTTCAAAAAATCGGACGGCGCAATGCTCCGCGAATGGTGTAAAACCGGGGTATTTTCGGGGCTTCAGCAGTTTGTCGACAACCTTATCTATGCCGTTATGGTCTGCAAAATGGTGAATATGGTCGCCGAGCAGGGCAACTATTGGATAGCAAATAATTTCATCTGGGGCTGGCTGCTTATTCCTGTCACAGCCCTTGCCGAAGTCATCCGTTCCGACTGCAAGAACGGGTACAAAAATCTGCGCAAATTCAACTATTACTTTATCGCCGCCGCAAGCGCGGTGCTCTGGGCCGTCACCATCCCTGCTTGGACGCCGTTCTTCCGCTACGCGCAGGGGCTTGAAAACGCGGGCGAGATTTTCGGTATCGTTATAAAGCTCGTTCCGTTTTATATTGCGTATGCGGGCTGCGCCATTATCGACAACATCTTTGTAGGGCTTGGCAAAACCGGCTATAACGCTGTCAATTCTCTTATTATCAACATCGGCTATTACGGTGTTTTCTATATCCTGTACCGTACAAGTGCAATCACATTTACGATGAATACGATAATTCTGATGTTCGGCTTCGGTATGGTGGTGCACCTTGCCGTTTCACTTATCGAGGAAAAGGTGTTTTTCAAGAAAATATCCGGCGAAAACGCCGAATAATGCAAAAATCCCCGTGCCTCACAAGAGGCACGGGGATCATGTTATTAAACACACCTTCCGCGCGTTATTCTTCCCTCTCGCTCTCGAATATCGACGATATCTTCCCGAACAGCGAAGGAGCATTCACAACGACCAGCGCGAGCTTCTCACGCGCACGCGTTATTCCGCGGTAAAACATATTGGGGTACAGATTATCCGGGTCGGGGCGCGGAACGCCGCGCAAAACTCCCTTATCGTCATAATAAAACGAATCATCAAGGAGCATCAGCACATTGTCGAATTCCTGCCCGACGACATGGTGTATATCGAAATCATCATAATATTTATAATAGGGGCTTTCGCCGCGGTCGGATTTGGAATAATCGATAAAGACATACCCCTTGCTTTTGAAATACCCGATAATCTCGCAGGCTTCCTTCGGGTTGTTTGCATATGCCGCCGTGACATTTTCATAGCTCACCCGCCCGCGCGGCTTTCCGCACGGATGCCGCACCGCATCGATAAAGGCTGCAAGCTCCCTGTTGGCGCGGATCTTCTCCGACAATACATACCTTCCCGCAGGCGGCAGCGAATCGATCCTCCGAACAATCGCGTTTTGCTTTTCCGCGCTTGATATGATCTGCTCCGGGTCGGATGAAAAAATGCACTTTATATTCTCACGAATGCATACGGAGCAGAGCTTTTCGTATTGCCGCGGGTCTATTCGGTGGGCTTCATCCACAAGGACAAAGCCGCAGCCGGAGAGGGCATCCCGCCCCGGACATTCCGCGGAAACGATATGCAGCCCTTCGATGCGGCGATCAAGCTCTTTCTGCCCCTCGGACAGCTCTCCGCAATGTATCACCAGGGTTTTGCCGACGGCGGCGAGCTTCTTGGCTATATCGTAAAGGAGCAGAGTTTTGCCCGTTCCGGGCGCACCCGTCAGGCTGAAAAACCCGTATGCGCCGCAATCGCCGACATCCTTCATTATTTGCTTTTCGATCTGCTCCTGCGCCTGAGTAAGAAAGTATTCGCCCTTGATAAACTTATCCGGCGTGTTCAGCGGCGATACAAGATAATCCTTCGCGCGGAACATTTTGTCGATATCGGCAAGGTAATTCTCCCGAACGCGCTTCACGCCGCTTACGACAGCGGCGAAATCAACCGCTTCCAGCCCGCCGCCTTCGCCGAGCTTATAGCAGGTCATCGTGTCGGTGATAACGGTATAAAGGTGCTGTGTTTTCCCCAGATGCGCAAGATAGTATCGGTTCTTCTTCAACTGAGCAAGCACCTGCCAGAGCGGCACGGCTCGGCTTTTCAATTCGATATTGAGGCACTCCGTTTCCGTAAACTTCAACAGATCGAATTCCTTGCCGATCCGCGGGATTTGATACCCGTAGAAAAAGCCGTCCAGCTCCTCCGCCGAAATGCCTTCGCTCGTGAGCCTGTCGACAAGAATCCGGAGAGAGCCGATCTCATGCCCGCGCGTTCTGCGAATTTCATCCCTTCCCGAGGAATGAAATTCCGCGCGGTTGAACGAAAGCTCGTCGCCGATTCGGGATTGCAGATATATATTTATCGGTCGTGTCATGCCGAACCTCCCACGGTTATCTTTTGCCGAACGGATTATATCACATTCCCGCGCTTTTTTCAATGTGAAGCAGCGGGAGAGCACGGCTTTTTACAATCACCCGAACCACGCTTCGGGCGTTTTTTTGCGAAATCAAGCCGTATAATATCGCCGCGGGATTTACTAAAAAACATTTTGAATCGGAAAGGAAAAGACAAAATAAAAAAATCATTGCGATCATACTCATGCTGACTCTTGCATTTGCGCTTGTCGCCTGCGGCGATAACGGGCAGGAATCATCCGGCACCGCAGCGGAAAGCTCCGCGCCTGCCGAAAGCCCCGCGGCGGAAAGCTCCGATGCACATGACGAAAGTTCTGCCGTCGACAGCTCCTCGGCGGACGAATCCTCCGAAGCGGAAGACGAATCCTCCGAAGCGGGCGAATCCTCCGTGGCGGAAGCGCACACGCACGCGTTCGGCGAATGGAAGCAGACAAAGGAAGCGACCTACACCGAGCCGGGCGTTGAAACGCGCGAATGTTCCTGTGGCGAAAAGGAAACACGCGCAACCGAAAAGAAGGACCCGACAGAGCTTCTCAAAACATATACCGATTACGCCTGCACGCTCGGTCTGTTCAACAGCGTAAAGGATATCGACTCCGTGAACATTTACGACTGGGCTTGTCAGTTTGATTTCTTCACCTACGACTGGCACGACGACGGCACCTTCACCGTGACCTGCTCCGAAGCCGACTTCAACGCAAAGGTAAAGGAATTTCTCGGGATAACGGTAGACTGCTCCGCACTTGAAAACCGCGATGATATAGCCGCAAAGCTGCACTATGACGCCGCGAAAAAGCAGATTATTGCCGAACACGCCGGCGCCGCGGGCGGAGGAGATATGGCCTATTACGAATACACCGATTACACCGCCGACGGCAGCCGTTTCGTCATCCGCTATACGGCGTATGACGCGTATGAAAACACGAAGCTGTTTGACGGCGTGCTGACCGTCGAGCCGAGCGGCAGCGAATTTATATACGTTTCCAACAAAAAAGGCCGCATAAGTCAGTTATATAAAACCAAAAGCGCCGTCCGCTGTCGCGGGCAGCGCTTTTTTGCTGCGTTCCGTTCGGTTCTATTCGGCGGGGCTTTCGCCCTCTGCGGAGGATCCGCCCGCTTCGGAGGATTCCTCGGGCGCAGAGGATCCCTCGGGTACGGGATCGGGCTGCGAGCTTTCGTCCGGATTCGGATCGGGCTCCGGTTCGGGAACATAATCCACGCCGAAGGTGGTGACGGCAAGCCCCGCGGTGCGGATATCGTCTATCACATCGCCGAGTATTTCGGCATTCGTCTTTGAAACGGCGTGAAGCAGATAGACCGTCCCCGGCTGCGCGCAGGAAACTATCTTTTGGCGCGAGGAGGCCGGTTCGGGCTGCTTTTCGGGGTCCCAATCCACATAAGCAAAGCTCCAGAACACCGAGGTATAGCCCATTTCCTGCACGAGCGCGAGCGTTCTGTCGCTTGATTCGCCCATAGGGAAGCGGAAGTATTTCATCTCGTAGCCGAAGCGGGAAAGGACCGCATCGTGGAGCTGCTTTACCTCCCTGTACGCACGTTCCAGCTTGACCTTCGGCATGGAGGGGTGGAATGCCGTGTGGTTGCCGACGGTGTGCCCCTCATCTATCATACGCTGAACCAGCTCCGCGCTGGAATTAAGGTAGGTAAGCGTTATGAAGAAGGTCGCGCGGACATTCTTTTCCTTCAAAACATCAAGTATCTGCGCGGTGTAGCCGTTTTCGTAGCCCTCATCAAAGGTGAGGTACACGGCGGGCACGTTCGGGTCCTCCGCCGTGATCGCCCCGAACTGCGAATAATAGGGCTGCCGCTTTTCCGCACCGAGCCAGCCGTGGCCGTGCGGGTTATTGGGCAGCGCGGTTATGCGCGCGTACTGTTCCTCGGTTATGCCGTCCCACATGGGTGTGGGCTCCGGTATGGGGAACGGATCGGGCGCGGAGGATTCCCCGGGCAAAGCCGAACTTTCCTCCGGCGCGGAGGATTCTTCCGCAAAAGACTCGCTCCCCGCGGGCGAGGTTTCGGGCGCGGTGCGGGAAGAATTATCCTTTATGCCGGAGCTTTCCCCTGCCGCGGACACGCTTCCGCCGGCAGATGAAGAAAAACCCGAAACATCCGCCGCCTCGCCGCAGCCTGCGGCAAGTATGCAAAGCGCACAGGCGGCAGCGCCGAGCGAGATATAAAATCGTCTGTTTGCATGATCGCGTCTTTTCATCGTTTTTCCGCCGTTTCCGCGGCTTTATGCCACACGGCCGCCGCTTTCGTTATTATCGTACCACAAGAGGTCGAGTTTGTCATCATATTTCGGCAAAAACAAATTATACGGCTTGACATGCCGTATAATCCGTGTTATAGTATCTCTTGCGCCATTGCGCCGTTTTTTGTTTTACGGCTTTCCCGCAAGGGAACGCCCTTTATTTTTGGTCTTTGCGGTGCGGGCGGAAAGGTATATTTATGGCAAAAAACAACATACGCATATCCGATCATTTTACCTATAACAAGCTCATACACTTTGTTCTGCCCTCGATCGGCATGATGGTCTTTACCTCCATTTACGGCGTTGTGGACGGATTCTTCGTTTCCAACTTCGTGGGCAAGACCGCTTTCGCGGCAGTGAACCTTGTCATGCCGTTCGTAATGATACTTGGCGGGATGGGCTTCATGGTCGGCACGGGCGGCACCGCGCTTGTCGCAAAAACCATCGGCGAGGGCGACGGCAAACGCGCCGAAAAACTCTTTTCCATGATGATATATTTCACGCTTATATTGGGCGTGATGCTTTCGGCGCTCGGCATAATATTCATGCGTCCGGTGGCGGTATTCTTCGGCGCCACTCCCGAAATGCTCGATGACTGCGTGCTTTACGGCAGAATCGTCACGGGCTTTACTGTCACATTCATGCTTCAAAACGTGTTCCAGAGCTTCCTTATCGCCGCCGAAAAGCCGAAAATGGGCTTTTCCGTTACCATCGCGGCGGGTGTTACGAACATGGTGCTCGATGCGCTCTTTGTCGGTGCGTTCGGCTGGGGCGTTGCGGGCGCCGCCGTTGCCACGGGGCTGAGTCAGTGCATCGGCGGGCTTATACCGTTTGTATACTTCCTGCGCGACAACGACAGCCTTTTGCAGCTTACCCGCGCCCGTTTTGAACTGCGCCCGATATTGCAGGCGTGTGCAAACGGCAGTTCCGAACTTATGAACAACATCAGTTCCTCCGTCGTCAGCATGGTATACAACTTCCGGCTTCTGGAATATCTCGGCGAGGACGGCGTTTCGGCATACGGTGTGCTGATGTATGTTCAGTTTATCTTTGTCGCGATCTTTGTCGGATACGCCATCGGCGCGGCGCCGATAGTTTCCTTCAACTACGGTGCGGGGAACAAAAAAGAGCTGAACAATATGCTGAAAAAGAGCGTTGCGCTTTCCTTCGGAAGCGCGGTTGTGCTTTCCGGCGCGGCGATGCTGCTTTCCGGCGTGCTTGCGAAGATATTCGTCGGCTACGATCAGACACTTTATGACATAACCGTTCACGCCTTCCGCGTGTTCTCCTTCTCCTTCCTGCTTGTCGGGTTCAACATCTTTATTTCCTCCTTCTTCACCGCGCTCAACAACGGCGCCGTTTCCGCCGCCGTTTCCTTCCTGCGCACGCTGGTGTTCCAGCTCGGCGCGGTCCTTCTGCTTCCGAAGCTCTTCGGTGTGGACGGAATCTGGTGGTCTAACACCGTCGCGGAGGTCTTTGCCCTTATCATTTCCGCCGTATTCCTCTTTATCAAGAACAAAAAATACGGCTATTTCAAGCCGCACGATTAAGTCACAGAGGGCAACCGCATCTCCCCCGCAAGCGGCAATCCGAATTGCGGGAAATTGTTGCGGTAAGCTCCGCTTATACAATTCAGCAGAGCATAAAAAGGCGCGCAGGCCCGCGTTGCGACAGCAATGCGGACCTGCGTTTTTGTGTCTTTTTTTGAAGCAAGGCGGTAAACTCGTTATTTATCGCCCACCGGCAGGTTTTTTCTTTCTCCGTGAAGCAGCCTCCGAAGGACGGATGACGACGAAAAACAGGTGTTGCGCCTGACCGCCCCGGGCGGTAAGCACGGGTGCGGAAATGCCGCGGCCTTTTTTATCGGGAGTACCGTGATCAGGTAAGCTCGAACGCGCCGGTATAAAGCTGATAATAGCGGCCCTTTTCGGCAATGAGCTTTTCGTGATTTCCGCGTTCGATTATAACTCCGTTTTCAAGCACCATTATCACATCCGCATTGCGCACGGTGGAAAGGCGGTGTGCGATAACGAATGTCGTACGGTCCATCATCAAGGCATCCATGCCCTGCTCGATATGGCGCTCCGTGCGGGTGTCGACAGAGCTTGTCGCCTCGTCAAGCACAAGTATCGGCGCTTTTGAAAGCGCGGCGCGGGCGATGTTCAGAAGCTGGCGCTGCCCCTGGGAAAGGTTTGCACCGTCGCCCTCCAACAGCGTGTCATAGCCCTTTTCGAGCCTCATGATAAAACTGTGCGCGGAGGCGGTCTTTGCCGCGGCGATGACCTCATCGTCCGTCGCATCAAGCCTGCCGTAGCGGATATTTTCCATCACCGTGCCGGTAAAGAGGTGCGTGTCCTGCAATACCATTGCGACATTGGCGCGGAGCGAATCCATTGTATAATCGGTGATCGGTCTGCCGTCGATGGTTATCACGCCGTCGTTTATATCATAAAAACGGCTGAGCAGGTTCGTGACGGTGGTCTTGCCCGCGCCGGTACTGCCGACAAAGGCGACCTTCTGCCCCGGGTGTGCGTAAAGCGTGATATCCTTCAATATCAAGCGGCTTTCGTTATAGCCGAAGTTGACATGCTCGAACACGACATCGCCGCGGATCCCGTCTGCGGAGACGGCGGATTCCGCATCCGCGGGCTCCGGTTCGACATCCATCACGGCGAACACGCGCTGTGCGCCCGCAAGTGCGGAGAATATCGTTGTTGTCTGCTGTGAGATATCGCTGATCGGGCGGGAGAACTGCCGTGCGAACTGTGCAAACACGGCAATTGCGCCGACAGAGCATTCGGGCATCCAAGCGGGCAGTCCGGCTGTCGCGGTGAGAAGGCAGAGCATGCCGCCGATCCCGCCGACAACGGCGTATGTCACCTGGCTGCTGTTGCCGAGTATCGGGCCCATTATGCCGCCGTAAAAGCCTGCCTTGAACTGCTTTTCGCGCATATCGTCATTAAGCAGCTCGAATTCCGAAGCGCAGACCGATTCGTGGTTGAACACCTTCACGACCTTTGCACCGGTAACGTTTTCTTCGATATATCCGTTCAGCACTCCGAGAGCCGCCTGCTGCCCCACGAAGTATTTTGCGGAGCTCTTTGCGATGGCGCCCGCAAGCTTCATGTATACGGGGATAAACAGCACTACAACAACCGCAAGGATCCAGTTTGCGGCTATCATCGCTATGCCGTAGCCGATGATCTGAATAACGCCCGAAACAAGGTTGACAACGGTGTTGTTGAGCATCATGTCGATATTATCCACATCGTTCGTGAAGCGGGACATTATCTCGCCGGTGCTCTGATTGTCGAAATAGCGCACGGGAAGTTCCTGAAGCTTTTCGAAAAGCTCGTTGCGCAGCCGTTCCGTCGCGTTCTGCGAAACGGTGAGCATCAGCTTTGACTGAAAGTAGGAGCAGACCGTACCGATAAGATATATCGCACCGATGACGATAAGTATCGCCGCAAGGTAGGCGACCGTCGTGTCAAAGGTTATTTCAAATGCCGTTCCGCGGAACCAGCAGCGATTTTCGCTGTAAACCAGCCCGTCCACGATGCTCTTTACCGCATAGCTGCCGATGATCGTCGAAACGGTGGAAAGGATCATGAACAGCACCACGGCGACAAGCCGGAATTTATAAGGAGAAAGATAGGCAAGCAGCCGTTTCACGGCGCCGATATCGGGCTTGTTCGCGCCGCCCTCTCCGGGCCCGGGCCGCCTGCGGCCGCCCATGGGTCCGTGGCCGCGCCCCGTGTTCTGCGAGCCCCTGTTGTATTGCTTTTGAAGCTCCGAAAGTGTTCTTGCCATGTTGTGTCATGCCTCCTTTCTTTCGTTCTGGGAATAGTATATTTCGCGGTATTCTTCGTTGTTTTCCATAAGCTCCTCATGCGTGCCGACACCGGTTATCCGCCCCTCGTTCATCACGGCGATGATATCGGCATCCCGCACGGAGGAAATACGCTGCGCGATAATGATCTTCGTTGCACCCTCGAGATAATCGCCGAAGGCTTCGCGGATGTGCTTTTCCGTCGCGGTGTCCACGGCGGAGGTGGAATCGTCCAGAATGAGTATCTTCGGGCACTTCAACAGCGCGCGCGCAATGCAGAGCCTCTGCTTCTGACCGCCTGAAACATTCGTGCCGCCGCGTTCGATCGGGTGATTGTAGCCATCCTCAAACGCCGAAACAAAGGAATCAGCCTGTGCGGCATCGGCGGCGGAGCGAAGCTCCTCATCCGTTGCGGATTCATTGCCCCAGCGCAGATTTTCCGCAACCGTGCCGGAAAACAGCACATTCTGCTGCAGGACCATGCCCACGCCATCGCGCAGGTCGTAAAGCGAATAGTCGCGCACATTTCTGCCGTCCACCAGCACCTCGCCGGAATCGGCATCGTAAAGCCGCGGGATCAGGCTGACAAGCGTTGTCTTGCCGCAGCCGGTGCTGCCGATTATGCCCACCGTTTTGCCCGCCGGTATGGAAAGGTTGATGTTATCCAAAACCTTTTCGTCGCTGCCCTTGTAATAGCGGAAGGAAACATTGCGGAATTCGACGCCGCCCTTTGTGACGGGGGTTTTTCCGCGGGCATCGGGTGCGGGGTCGGTAATATCGATCTTTTCGTCAAGCACCTCGGAAATACGCCTGCCGGAGGCCATTGCACGGGAAAGCGTGACAAAGAGGAAGGAAACCATCATGAGCGACATGAGTATCTGTGTCGCATAGGTGATGAAAGTCGTAAGATCGCCGGGGGTGAGTGTGCCGCCGATGACCTTATTGCCGCCGAACCAGAGCACGGCAAGCGTCGTGCCGTACATGAAGAAGGACATGACCGGCTGCATGAGTATCATCACGAGCATCGCGGAAAGGCCGCTCTTTTTAAGCTCGCCGTTCGCCGCGGCGAATTTCTTTTTTTCGTGATCCTGCCGCACGAAACTCTTCACGACACGCACGTTTGTGATATTTTCCTGTATGTCGGAGTTGAGCGTGTCAATCTTCGACTGCATTGCCGAGAACCGCGGGAAGCCGCGGCGGATTATCGCATAAAGCGCAATGACGAGCAGCGGCAGCGAAACAAGGAATACCACCGAAAGCTCTCTGTTCGTGGCAAACGCCATTATCAGCGCGCCGATAAACATCCCGGGCGAACGCAGCGCCATGCGGAGCAGCATATTCACGAAATTCTGTATCTGCGTCACATCGTTCGTGAGTCTTGTGACGAGCGAACCGGTGCTGAACCGGTCTATATTGGAAAACGAAAAGCCCTGAACCTTTTTGAAAATATCGGATCTGAGGTCCGCGGCATAATTCACCGCCGCCTTTGCTCCGAAATACGCACCGCCCACGCCGCCGATCATCATAAGCAGCGCGGTGAGCACCATGCCGGCGGTGATCGTAACGACAAACGCGGTATTTTCGCCGAAAATACCGACAAGCTTTGCTATAAAGGGCGAAAGCTCTTCGCCCTCCGCCGTCACATAGGTGAGGTAATCGATCAGCGTGCCCAGCATTTTGGGCATGAGCACTTCACCGACAACCTCGATTATCATGCATATCGGCCCTATGATAAAATACGGCATATAGGGCTTTGCATAGGATATCCATCGTTTCATTTTTCTGTTTCTTCTCCGTTTCTTTGTCTTGCGATCGTTTCGGCGTTCGCACACAGCTTGTCTGCGATTGCGAAAAACTCCGCGATCTCCCGTTCAGTAACGCCCTCGCGCAGGGCAAGCTCGAACTCGCACACGCGCCGTTCGTGCTCCTCGTGCATTGCAAGCGCCTTATCGGTAAGCGCAAGCCGTTTCAGGCGCGCATCCGAACCGACTCTTTCGCGGCGGATCAGTCCGTTTTTTTCCATGGACTGCAATATCGCCGTCATTGTCGAGCGGCGCACGCCGAACTGCTTTTCGATATCCCGCTGGAACACATCCCGGCCGGAATTGTCATACAGCCAGCCGATCACCCAGCCGTGCATATTCGTGCATTTTTCCTTTTCGCACGCGTTCGGCTCCGCGCCGCGCCGCAGCGCATTTGAAAGTTCCCGCACACGGTAGCCGATCGTATTCTCGCGCTTCATGAACGCTCCTTCCCCACGGGCACACTCCCGCGAAAACATGATTTGTTAGCATACTAACATTTTACTCGTGCCCGATGATTTTGCAATACACGGAATAAACAAAACCGAAGCCGTTTTTCGAGCTTCGGTTTGTGCAATGCGTGATATATTATGCGGTTGTCTTGTTTTGCAGAGGGTGTTTTCACGGATTCCTGCGGAGTATATAATAGCTTTTTTCCGGTTCGGTACAGCCGTCAAAGCCCTTGCCGCCGCTCTTTTCGACAAGCGAAAATCCCTTTGCGGCGGAAAGTATTTCCGTTTCGGAATAGCAGCGTTGGAGCATCCGTTCCCGCGTGCGGGAATAAAGCTTTGTGCCCTTCTTTTTTTCAAAAACGTCTATATCGAAGGCGCACAGATTTCCGCCGCCGCACGCCGAGCGCCAAACGGCGAAAACCTCTCCCGGTTCGTAAACATAGCTTCTTCCGTCGAAAATGTTTTTATAGCGGTATTCGGTATTGACATCAAAGACAAAGACTCCGCCCGGCTCGAGATACAGATGCACGAGCGAAAAGACCTTTTCGAGATCGCCGTCCGAAACGAGATAATTAAGGCAATCAAAGGAGGAATAGACCGCCTGCACGGTGCCGTAAAGCTCGAAATCGCGCATATCGCGGCAGATAAGGAGAACCCCGTTCCCGGCGTTTTTCTCCGCGGCAAGCGAAAGCATTTCCGGCGAGGAATCGAGCGCGACCATGTCGTAGCCCTTCTGCGCAAGCAGAAACGCCATGCCGCCGGTGCCGCAGCCGAGGTCGAGAACCTCCCGCACGGGGATATCGGCAAGCGAAAAGGCGCGGCAAAGCATATCCGCATATTCGGGATATGCCTCGCCGTTTATTTTGTCATATACGGACGCAACGGTGAAAAAGCTCATTTCTTTTTTATCCTGTCGAGAACCAAAAGATATCCGTCGCTCCCGTAGCGCAGAGCGCGGTTGACGCGCGTTATCGTCGCCGTGGAAAGCCGCGTCTTTTCGGCTATTTCGTTATAGGTGCAGCCGTCGCGCAGCATTTCGGCGGCGGTAAGCCGCTTGCTCATTTCGGTTATCTCGCTGATCGTGCACAGGTCGGAAAGAAAACGATAGGCTTCCTCCTTATCCCGCAGGCAGGTCAGCACCTCCGCAAGGCGATCGGTGTTTTCATCCCTGATCTTGTCAAGCATCCGCATTTACTCCTATGTTCAGTCAAATTTAACTTCGGACGGATCGAACGTACCCTTTATGAAGCGGTAGGTATCGGTATAAACCGAGTGGAGATTCGGGTCGTCCGAAATGTATGCCCTGTAATATTCACCGGGAACGCCGCCCTGGTAGTACATGTGTGAGGCATCCTTCATATAACCGGTTATCGCGCCTGCGGCGTAGTATTTCTTTATTCTTTCGATATTCCAGTCCGCCGTGCCGCCGATCTCAAGCTCTATGCTCATGCCCAGAAGCTTCGCCGTTGCCGCCGCATCGAAGAGGCGGGAATCGGGCACGCTCTGATTGAAGGCATAGTTGGGCTGATAGCAGACCTGATCGAATCCGAGATGGCGCCAGTCATTATATCCCGTCGCGTGGAAATAGGGGATCCAGGTGGTGATAAAGCCCTTGGAGCGGACATAATCCGTTGTGAAGCGGAGCAGCTCGAGAAGCTGTTCATCCGAATAGTTTATCTCCTCGGTGAACCAGTAAAAGCCGTTGAGCTTTATGTGCTTGTAATTCTTTTCCTCAAAGCGGGCAAGCTGCTCGTCGATAAGCCATTTGAGCGCCGCCTTGCGGTCTTCGAGGTTTGTGAAATCGAGGTTTCTGCCCTCTACCTCGCCGAACTCCGTCACCTTTGTCACGGGGTAAAGGATAGAGAAGAAGGTTGTCACGCAGAGGTCCGGCTTGCCCAAAGCCCTGCCGACCTCGGCAACCGCTTCCTCCAAAGCGTCCATGTTCCTGCCCGGCGTGAACTGACAATCGATATACTTCTGCCAGTCCTCCTTTTTGAGCGGGCGCTTTTCATAGCCCTGATAAAGGAATGCGACATACGGCAGGAACAGATAGCTGTCGAAGAGGGTGTCCTTTATTTCGCCGTTTTCGATATATGCGACATGGGGAAGGTAGATTTCCTTTGTGATCGGCTCAACCTTATCGTGGCAGATATAGGAAAGCAGAACATCCTTTGCGCCGAGCGTGTCGGAGGAGGCATATCTTCCGGGGAAGTCGGTATTCTTTACATCGTCGGCAACGGGGGCAACGCCGCCGTCCGCATTGCGCACTCCGAAAACCTCTATTTCATCCACGAAAAGGTGGACAACTACCATGAATGAAAACTCGATATACCTTGCCGCGAATTTCTCGGAAAATTCCTTTTCAAGACGGACAATGTCGTTTTCCTTATCGCTTGCAAAGCCGGTTATCTCGCAGGCGGTCTGCCAGGCGACACCGTCGGCGGAAACACGCACGCTCACCCTCACGGGAGGTCTGACACCGGTGGAATCCTCTTTAAGCACACCGATACGCGCGCTGTCCACCGTGCATATACCGCCGAGGTCGTAAACTATGCTCCTCGCCGCGCCCGCGGTGAAGCGGAAAAACGCCTTGTCGCCGCAAACGGGTTCGGCGGCGTATACGCCGTCAGTAAGCTCGGTGCAGGTGTCGGGCGAATTGAACCAATCGGTCTTGTACCGATCCTCGATACCCTCATAATTCCGGATCTTCTGCGGAAGCCCCAGAAGGAGGTTTTCCCTTTTGCCGCCCGGAGTAAAGGACTTGTTCATTCCGATAAAATCGTAATCGTCGTAATAACTGATGCTGTTCATGGCCGTCATCCGTTCTCTTTTTTGCATTCTGCATTATATTCGCACGCGCTTTCGCTTATTAGTGCGTTAAGTTATTATACCGCTTTCGTGCCGGTTTTGCAATAGGCTTTTGCCGCATTTATTGACATAACGCCCGCGCGGATATATAATATCGTCATCATCGCGGGAGGTGCAATGTATGAAATCCAGGATCATCGCCGTTATCCTTGCGGCAGTGCTGCTTTTGCCGGTATTATCGTTCACGGCGCTTGCCGACGCGGCGGAAAGCATTGCGGCAGCCGAAAGCCAGGCGGCCGCAAGGGATGACATACCCGATTTCCGCCCGAACGGTACGGACAGAGGTGCCGGAAGAATCGCGGCGTTTTCCGCGGTGGTACTGCTGTGCGGCGGCGGGCTTGCCGCGGTCATAATCCCGCTCGCACGGAGGAAAAAGAAATGAAAAAGGAAGATAAAACCAATGTCTGCCGTATTCTCGATTCGGCGGGCGTGAAATACAATATGTTCGAGATCGAAACGGACAAAGCCCTCTCAGGCACGGAGATCGCGGCACGGCTGGGGTTTTCGCCGGAGCGCACCTTCAAAACGCTCGTGACCGCCGCGCCCGCCAAAAAGCACTATGTTTTCGCCATACCCTCCGGCGCGGAGCTGGATCTGAAAAAAGCGGCGCGCGCCGTGGGAGAAAAATCCGTCGCCATGATACGCTTTGACGAGCTGCTACCCGTAACGGGCTATGTCCACGGCGGCTGTTCGCCCGTGGGGATGAAAAAACCGTTCACCACGGTGCTGGATATTTCCGCCCGTGATGCGGAAACCATCGTTCTTTCCGCGGGGAAGATCGGCAGGCACATAGAAATACCGCCCGCAGAGCTGGCAAAGGTGATCCCGTTCACCTATGCCGATGTGACGGTGAGGAGATAAGCCGTGGTACGCCTTCTTGCAAAAATATTCATCGGCGCAAAGCCCGAAAACGCCTCCGCCGCCGTGCGTCTGAAATACGGCGTGCTGTGCGGGGCGTGCGGCGTGTTCTTCAACCTGCTGCTTTTCGCCGCAAAGCTGTTTGCGGGGCTGGTCTCCGGCTCCGTTGCCGTAACCGCGGATGCGCTCAACAACGCCTCGGATATGCTCAGCTCGCTCGTGACGGCGGTCGGATTCCGCCTTTCTGAGCGCAAGCCGGATAACGGGCACCCGTACGGCCACGGCAGACTCGAATACATCGCCGGGCTTCTTGTCGCGGTGCTGATACTCTTTATGGGTGCGGAACTGCTGAAAAGCTCGGCAAAGAGCATTTTCCGCCCTGAGGAAACGATGTTCACTCCGCTTGCCGCGGCGATACTCGCCGGCTCGGTGCTTATAAAGCTTTATATGTTCTTCTATAACCGCGCATACGGAAAAAAACTCGGCTCCGAAACGATGCTCACCGCGGCAAAGGATTCGCTGTGCGATGTTGCGGCGACGGCGGCGGTGCTTGCCTCGCTCGCGGTAAAGCGCTTTGCAGGTGTCGATATCGACGGATACACCGGCGCGGCGGTATCGATATTCATTATGATATCCGGAGTGCTGGCGGTGAAGGATACCGTTTCCCCGCTGCTGGGCAGCGCACCGGACGGAAAAACGGCGGAGGGCATCCGCGAAACGGTGCTTTCCCACCCGGAAATAATCGGAATACACGATCTTATGCTCCACGATTACGGCCCCGGAAAGCGCTTCGTTTCGCTCCATGCACAGCTCCCCGCGGGTGCGGATATGCTCTCCGCGCACGATGTGATAGATAAGATTGAGCGCGAAATTTACGAAAAGTTCGGCGCGGAGGCGACAATCCACGCCGACCCGACAGACACCCGCGATCCGCTTGCGAACCGCGTGACGGAGCGCGCCGACGAGCTGCTCTCCAGCCGCGGCGCGGGTTTTTCGGCGCACGATATACACATCACCCGCTGCGGCGCGGCAACGACGGCGATCTTCGATATATCCGTTCCGGCAGGCAGCGGGGCCGACCCGGAGGCTCTGCGGAAATCGCTTGCCGCCGCGCTCTCCGCGGAATTCCCCGAAATTCATTTTGTTATCCGCTGCGACAGGGATTATTCCGAACCCGATTGACAACGCTCGCGGATAAGTATATAATTACCCGAACAGAAAGCAAAGAGGTGTTACCGAAATGACAGGATTCAGATACAAACAGGCTCAGAGCGTGAGCGAGGATGTTTTTGCGAAATATTCGCAAAAGCTTGCCGACGCGGACCGCCACATAAAGACGGGCGACGGCAGAGGAAACGATTTTCTCGGCTGGCGAGATATCGGCGTCCGCCCCGGCGGAGAGGAGCACGCAAGAATACTTGCCGCCGCGAAGCGCATCCGCAATCAGAGCGATATACTGCTCGTTATCGGCATAGGCGGTTCCTATCTCGGCGCAAGAGCGGTCATAGAATATCTTAAAACCCCTTATCACAATCAGCTTCCCGGAACGCAGGTGTACTTTATCGGCAATTCCTTCTCCGGCGGCGAATACGAAACCGTAATGTCGCTGTGCGAGGGGAAACGCGTGAGCGTGAACGTTATAAGCAAATCCGGCACGACAACCGAAAGTGCCGTTGCCTTCCGCTTTGTGCGTGAATACATGGAATCCCGCTACGGCAGGGAGGAGGCCGCAAAGCGCATCTACGCTACGACGGATGCCCGCCGCGGCGCGCTGAAATCGCTTGCGGATGCCGAGGGTTATGAATGCTTTGTCGTTCCCGACGATGTCGGCGGTAGATTTTCGGTTCTCACCGCCGTGGGACTGCTTCCCGCCGAGGTCGCGGGGGTGGACACGACGGCTCTGCTTGAAGGCGCTCTTGCCGAGCGTGAAAGTCTGTTTGCCGCAGGTCTTGAAAATCCGGCTTACAAATATGCCGTCGTCCGCAACGCAATGCTCGATTCCGGCAAAAAATGCGAGCTTCTCGTAAGCTACGATCCGGACTTCCGCTTCATGGGAGAATGGTTCAAGCAGCTTTTCGGCGAAAGCGAAGGCAAGGAAAAGAAGGGCCTTTTCCCCGCCAGTGCAACATACAGCTCCGATCTTCATTCGCTCGGTCAGTATGTGCAGGACGGCAGCCCGATACTTTTCGAAACGGTCGTCCGCACCGGAAATTCGCCCGCATCGCCCGCCGTACCGAAGGACGGCGCAAACGGCGACGGGCTCAACTTCCTTGCCGGGATGACATTTGACGAGATCAACGAAAAGGCGTTTCTCGGCACGCTGCTCGCCCACCGCGACGGCGGCACCGACACGCTCATCATCGATGCCGGTGAAAAGAACGAACACTGCCTCGGCGCGCTCATCTACTTCTTCTTCATCGCCTGCGCCGCATCCGGCTACATCCTCGGGGTGAACCCCTTCGATCAGCCCGGCGTGGAGGCATACAAGAAAAACATGTTCGCACTGCTCGGCAAGCCGGGCTATGAAGAGGCGGCAAAGGACATAACCGAAAAAATTAAAGGAATATAAAATCGATTTGCTATTGATTTTCCGCGCCGATTCAAGTAAAATGTAGTAAAGGTACAGGCTACCCGATGCCGAAGCGGACATTGCCGGCAAATGCCCGCTTTGCGAATAAATCCCACTGCCGGAAGAACGGAGTATATTTATGCAGCTCATAGTCGGAGTAAAAGGAACAGGCAAAACCAAAGCTCTTATCGATGAAGTCAACGCCGCGGCAAAGGTCTCGCAAGGTGTCGTTATCTGCATCGAATACGGCAGAAAGCTCACCTTTGATATTCAGTACCATGCCCGCCTTGTCGATGCAAAGGAATACGGTGTCGACAGCGCGGAAAAGCTTTACGGCTTCATTTGCGGAATGCTCGCCGGAAATTACGATATCACCGAAGTTTTCATAGACAGCGCACTCAAGATCTGCGGTGATGACATTCCCTCGTTCGAACGCCTTGTCTGCGACGTGAACGCCATCACCTCCGCCCACGGCGTGCAGTGCGTTATGACAGCCTCTGTCGAGTCCGAAGCCCTTTCCGAAAAAGTTTCCGGCTTTATACGCGCATAAAAAGCGATGAGCGATACCAAACGGCGCCTTTACAGGTGCGCTCTTATCGCGCTTGCGGCATACGCGATCGTCGGTTTTTTGTTCCTTCTGTTTGTTTCCGCGGGGATGAACAATACCAATTCCGATATTTCCGCATTCGCCTCGCGGTTGGTCGAAACCGATCTCTTTATTGCGTTTTTTTCCGCAATATTCGGCTTTTCGTTCATGATCTTCGGTGCGAAAAAGCTTTCCTCCGCCGCAAAACGCGCGGTTCATATCATTGCCGACTGCATTGCCGCAAACGGCTGCGCGTATGCGCTCTGCCGCAATGTCACGGAGGTAAAGGTTTACACCTGGCTCGTACTGTTCTTTGCGGTCACGGCAATATACTTTGCCGTTTACGGTATATGTATGTTTGTGTCTTTCCTGCGCTCCCGCCGATAAAAACTCATAAAAAGCGAAAGTGCTTCCGCCGACAAGGCAGAAGCACTTTTTGTGTATCGCGGAGAAGCGTGTGCAAATTTGCCGCGGCACAATCGCGTGCATTAAAAGGGAAAAGCAAAATACAATCAAATCAAAGGGAATCCGAACGGATTCCCAACATATAACATGCCATACATGCCATAGGCTCCGCCGACAAGGCAGAGCCTGTGTTTGTCTTTATTCTTTGCTTTTCCGGTCTGCGCTTTTTTACAGCTCCTACATCGCGTGTGACAAAAGAGAGTCTACGGCACAGGAGAGTGCCTTTTCGACGGCACCCGGTGCAAACGGGCAGGAAAGATGCGCCGTTTCGAGCGCGGCAAGGTAATTTTTGCTCCCGCCGATGCGGCAGAGCGCAAGATAATCGCTCCACGCGGAGGCTCGGTCGAGCGCGAATTTCTTTTTGAACTCCATTGCGCCGACGGTCGTCAGCGTGTAGTTGATGTAGTACATCGGATCGAGGAAGATGTGAGGCTTGTGGTACCACATACCGCCGCGGCACATGAACTCATCCTCCGGATCGTAGGTACGCCAGGGCATATATTTCTGCTCCAGCTTGTGCCATTCGTAGGTGCGTTCACGCGGGGTGAGTTCGGGGTTGGCATAGCAAATGTGCTGAAATTCGTCCACGGCAACGCCGAAGGGGACAAAGGTCACGGCCTCCTGAAGGTGACCGTAACGGTATTTATCCGCGTCCGCGCCGAAGAAGCGTTCGGCATAGGGGTAGCAGAACTGCTCCATGGACATGGAGTGTATTTCGGCGATGTCGGTCGATTCGCTGTAATAATCGCTTATCGGCTGGGCGCGCATCGCCTCATAGCCGGCAAACGCATGGCCCATTTCGTGGGTGAGCACCTCTGCATCAAATGTGGTGTGGTTAAAGCAGGAGAACACAAACGGCGCGCGGTATTCCGGCAGGTCGGTCATATAACCGGTGGAGGCCTTTCCGGGACGGTTCTTCAGATCAAAGAGTTTGTGCTTGACCATGAAGTCGATAAACTCTGCCGTTTCGGGCGAAAGTTCCTTGTATATCTCCTCTGCGCGGGCGATCATGAAATCGTCGCCGCCGGCGGGAACGGCGTTGCCGTCCGCAAATATGCGCTTTTCGTCGTAAGCACGCAGTTCCGGCACGCAAAGGCGCTTTCTCTGGCGCTCGAACAGCTCGGTGCAGACGGGGACAAGGTAATCCTTCACCTGTTCGCGGAAGGATTCGACCTCACGAACACCGTAATCGGTTCTGCCCTGCTTCAAATAGCCGAGCGGAATATAGTTTTCGAATCCGAGGTTCCTGCCCATTTCATTGCGGATGGCGATAAGCTCGTCCCAGATCTCCTCCATGCGGGCTTCGTTCGCGGCATAGAATGCGGAATAAGCGGCAAACGCCGCGCGGCGGGTGGCGCGGTCATCATCACCGAAATGCTTCTGTATGCCGTAAAGATTGAGTGTTTCGCCGCGGAATTCGATCTCGCAGCCCGCCATCAGGGACTGGTATTCGTCGCAAAGAGCGCTTTCGCGCTGCATGAGCGGAATGTTCGCCTCGCAAAAAGACTTTTTTTGCAGTTCTGCGCCGACAAAAAGCATTTTCCCGAATTCCGCCTCGATATCCGGACGGAAGCGGCTTGCGGCAAGCGCATCGTTATAGGCAACGGACGAGGGCATGAGAAGCGGAGCGTTTTCGTCGATGAAACGGTTCTCGGCTTCGTAAAATTCATCCTTCGTGTTTATGGTGTGGCGGATATAGCATACGGAAAAGAGCGTGGAGAGATGCTTGGAAAGCGCATCGCTTTCCATCATCACCTCGCGCACCTCCGCATAGCTCCGTGCGGATTCGATCCTGCGTGTGTACTCCTGTGTGAGCTTTATCGCGCCCTCGATATCCGGGCGTGTATATTCAAGTGTTTCGAATGTGAAATCAGTCATTGTTCTGCTCCCTTCCGGTATTTTTCAGTTTTTCTTCCTTTTCCAGCTCCCGCACGAAAAAGGCGTTGAATATTCTCTGCTTCAAGCCGCGGTCGGCGCGTTCCATTTCCGCCAGGCGGTTTCTCGTATCCTCGCGGCGGGTGTTTCCGTCCGCCGGGCAGCGTTTCGGCACGGCTTCAATCCCGTTTGCGCGCATAAAGTGCTTTATTTCCTTTTCCGGCGCATAAAGCAGCGGGCGTATGACCGTCATTCCGGAGCGGGAAAGATATGTTACGGGGCGGAAGCAATCGAACCGGCCCTCGATAAAGAGGTTCATGAGTATGGTTTCGGCGGCATCATCCATGTGGTGACCGAGCGCCAGCTTGTTGCAGCCGCATTCCTTTGCCGCCGCGTGCAGCGCACCGCGGCGCATATTTGCGCAAAGCGAGCAGGGGTGCTTTTCGGCGCGGATATCGAAAACGACGGAGTATATTTCGCTTTCGAAGCTTTTCAGCTCCAGCCCCAGCGTTTCGCACAGCGAACGGATGGGGGTGTCGTCCTCGCCGGGGAAGCCCATGCGCAGATTTATCGGCACAACGGTGAAATGTTTCGGATAAAAGCGTGAAAGCCCGTGCAGCGTGCAGAGCAGCGTAAGGCTGTCCTTCCCGCCGGAAACGCCGACGGCGATAACATCGCCTTCTTCTATCATATTAAACGCATCCGCCGCGCGGCGGGCGTAGGACATCATTTTCTGTAATTCCTTCAAATTGAATCCTCTTTCCTTTCGGCGCAGATATCCCGAAGCGGACATTCCCCGCATTTCGGGGCGCGCGCCGTGCAGATATCCCGCCCGAACAGCACGAGCCTGTGGCAAAAGGTGCTCTGCTCCGCGGCGGGAATAAGCTTTTCCGTTGTTTTTTCGGTTTCGAGCGCATCCCTGCCGCCGGAAAGCCCTATCCGCCCGCAGATGCGTATGCAGTGCGTGTCCGCAACTATGCCGCCAAGCCCGAAGGCATCGCCGCGCACGAGATTTGCGACCTTTCTTCCCACGCCGCGGAGCGTTAAAAGATCCTCCATCGAGGAGGGTACGCGCCCGCCGTACACCTCGCACAGGCGCTTTGAACATTCCGAAAGCGAACGCGCCTTTGCATGGTAAAGCCCGACACTGTGTATTTCGTTTTCTATATCGCTTACCGGCGCGGCGGCAAGCGCATATACGTCACCGTATTTTGCGAAAAGCGTTTCGGCGACAATATTCACTCTGGCATCGGTGCATTGCGCCGAAAGTATCGCCGTTATAAGCAGACGGAACGGATCTCCGCCCCATTCGAGCGAACAGGCGGCATCCGGATAAAGCGCGGCGAGCGCATCTGCCGCCGCACGCGCACGTTCTTTCTTATTCATCGAAAAGATAATTCACGTCCCCGGAAAGCAGCGAAAGCGCGCCGCGGAATATGACCTCCGCACGATCCTCGAAGTTTGCCCTGTATTTTTCGGCAATGGCGCGTTCGGCAATGAAAATTTCGGTGGAAAAGAGGGTTTTTTCTTTATCCTCGATCCGACAAACGAGCATATATCCGCCCGCGGCTTCGTTTATTTCGGTTTTGATACGGCTGCCGCTCCGGTTGAAGGCGATCAGTCGCAATGCGCTGCGCAGCGCACGCTCCTTGATCAGCGGCAGAAGCGAGCCTTCATAGCTTTCGAGCGTTTCGAGCCCGAGCGGAGAGACCGAATAAAATGTCTTGCCGTCGGTTTCCTCGGAAACGATGGCTCCCGCATCAAGCAGGTCGGAAAAGCAGAAGGCAAAATCAAAATACCCCACAAATTCATCCTGTAAAACTATATCGTTCACCGTTGTGAATTCAAGCGGCTCGCCGACGTTTTTCATCAGGTAAAGTATAAAGACCTTGATATCGACATAATTATCGAGCTTCATGCGTTTTCCCCCTCCTTCCGCCGAAACCCGGCGGTTTTTTCCATTATAGCGCATTCCGTGCGGGTTTTCAACATTTTCTTTTTGTTATCACTTGAAAAAGGCGGGCGTGCATTGTATAATTTGATTTGTATAAATATATTTTTCGGAGACAGCTGCAATGATCCTTGATTTCCCGGGCGGAGTCACCCCGCCGGAACGAACCCGCTGCGGAAAAACGGAAATAACAAGAACCGAGCTTGCATCCGCGGTGTGCATACGCGTACCTGCGGGCGCGGAGGTTTTCGCGCACCTTTCCGCAGGCAGCACCGCCGCACGCGGAGATCTGCTGGGATATATAAACAAAACGCCGGTTTACTCCCCTGTGTGCGGGGAATTCCGCGGTGTGCCGGAGATATCCGGCACGGCATATTTTACCGTTGTGGCCTCCGGCAATGCGCCGGACGCGCCGGGGTATGCGCCCGAGGAAAAGGGAATAACCGAAATGGACGGCGCATATATCGCCGCGCGTGCGCGGGAGCTGGGCATTATCGACAGCCGCAGCGGTAAGCCGCTGCATGAGCTGCTGACAGGCAAAGAAAGCTACAGGCGCGTTGTCGTGGATTGCACCGAAAGCGACCCGGCAAGCGCGATAAACTACCGCATCTGCATAGAAAAGACGGGTGCGCTGATAAACGGAACAAAGCTTTTGATCCGCGCCACGGGCGCTTTACGCGGTGTCATCGCCGCCGAGCATTACCGCACGCGGGCTCTGCGCTCCGCCGCCGCGCTGATAACCGATGAAAAGCTGATAGCACTCGGCGCCGTGGCGGAGAAATACCCCGTTTCGGACGAATCGCTCATGTACGCCCTTTACGGCCGCGAGCTTGCCCGCCGGGAAAGCGCCGCCGATGCCGGCGTGCTTATTGTCGGCGCGGAATGCACCGCCGCTCTTTACGAAGCGATGCTCACCGGCAAGCCGCAGACCGAACGGCTTATATCCGTCTGCGGAGAGGGAATCGTAAACGAGCGCAACCTCTGCGTGCCGCGCGGAGCAACGCTGCACGATGTTCTTGCCGTGTGCGGCGGGCTTAAAAGCGGCGCTTTTGCCGTTGAAAACAGCCGCCTGTGCGGAAAGCCGATAAACGACACCGTTTCGGATTCCTGCCGCGCGGTGATCTGCACCTTCCCGCACAAAAAGCCCGTGCGCGAATGTGTCGGCTGCGGGAAATGTATTTCCGTCTGCCCGATGCGGCTCGTGCCGCGCCTTGCGGCATACGGGATCAAAAACAAAGCTCTTTCGGAATACTGCATCGAATGCGGCGCGTGCGAGTACACCTGCCCGTCCGGTATTCCGCTGATATCGCTGATAAATCGGCAGCGCAAGCCCGCGGAGGAAGCAAAATGAACACAAAAAAGACATTTGCCCACACTTCCGAAACGCCCTGCGGCGGCGCTCTCGATCTGCTTGTTGCCGCCGTGCCGGTGCTTGTATGGAGCGTTTTCATGTTCGGTGCGCGTGTCATCACGATATCCGCGATCTGCGCGGTATTTGCCGCCGCCGCGGATATTGCGGCCGAACTTCTGCTTCGCCGCCGTTTCAAGGCGGACCCGTACGCCGCGGTATTCGGTCTGTTCACGGCATTTATGCTGCCCGTGTCGGTTCCGTTCTATGTCGCCGTATTTGCCGGGGCCGTTTGCGGCGCGGTAATGCACATAAAGCTTTACAGGCGCAGAAGGAGCTTCTGCCCCTATGTTCTCTCCGCCGCGGCAACGGGGCTTGTTTTCCGCGGCGCAATGAGCACCTTTACAAGACCGTTTGCCTATTTCGGCGCGTTTGACATGATCATCGACCCGCGCCTTCTTCAAAGCTACCGCGTGATATCCCCGCTGCAATACATGGCGGACGGAAGCGTTTACGAGGACGGCATATATGCCCAGTTTTACGGGTTTGCCTCCGGCAACATGGGCGAAATAGCCGTGTGCGCGCTGTTTCTTGCGCTTGCATGGCTTGCCGTGCGTAAGCGCGCGGATGCCGCGTCGACTGCGGCAATGCTTATCACCGTCCTGCTGCTTGCGCTCGCGCTGCCCTCGGACGATGCGGAAAGCAATTATTACGCATTTTCCTTCCTCTTTTCGGGCGCGATCGTCTTTGTGTCGGTTTTTGCGCTGAACGATCCTTTTACCGCCCCGGCGACGGCCCTGTGCCGCCGCGTTTGCGCCGTTATCTGCGGCGCGCTCGCCTTTGTGCTGCGGCGGTATTCCGGCGCCGGGATCGAAACGACATATTTCGCGCTGCTCGCGGTGAATGTGATATCCCCGTTTTCGGAACGCGTTCTGCTGCCGCGCCCGCTGGGTAAAGGAGCAAAACGCAAGTGAAAAACGATATAATAACCGTAGAAATAACCGATCTGCTTCCCGACGGAAACGGTATCGGCAGACGGGATGACGGCAAAGCCGTTTTTATTCCCGATACCGCGCCCGGAGATATCGCGGAGGCGGTCATAATCAAAGAGCTTTCAAGCCGCTCGATCGGCAGGCTCCGACACGTGGTAAAGCCCTCGCCCATGCGTGCCGAAGCGGATTGCCCCGTCTCGCAAAGCTGCGGCGGTTGCGTGTTCAGGCATATAAAATACGAAGCGGAAGCCGAAATAAAGCGCGGCTTTGTCGCCTCGGCGCTGGCACGGATCGGCGGGCGCGAAATACCCGTAGGCGAAACGGTGACACGCGCACCGGACGGCTACCGCAACAAGGTGCAATACCCGTTTGCGCCGGATGAAAACGGAAAAAACAACTTCGGCTATTACGCGCGCCGCTCCCACCGGATGGTCAGGTGCGGGCAGTGCCGCCTGCAAAGCGCGGATTTTTACCGCGTTGCCGAAAGCCTTGCGCATATCGCGGATGAACTCGGTTTGGAGCCGTATGACGAAATCACGCGCCGCGGGGTGATAAGGCACCTTGTCATGCGCAGAAACCGCGCAGGCGAAATGCTTGTATGCATAATCGCCGCAAGGGAGGATGCGCGCGTTGCGGCCGCGGCAGAGATGCTTTTCGGAAAGGAAAAGTGCGTTATCGGAGTGCAGGAAAGCATCAACTCCGCGCCCGGAAACGCCATATTCGGCGGCACGGCAAGGCGGCTGTGCGGTGCGGAAAAGCTTTACGACACGCTTTGCGGCAGGAAATTCGCGATAAGCGCGCGCTCCTTTTACCAGGTGAACGCCGATGTCGCGGAGGCGCTTTATACCGCCGCGGCAGAGCTTGCCGGGCAAAAGACGGGCGGGCATACGATACTCGATCTTTACTGCGGCACAGGCACCATCGGGCTTTGTGTCGCGGGCGGCGGGGATCGCCTCTGCGGTGTGGAAATTATCCCGGAGGCAGTGGAAAACGCGCGCGAAAACGCCGCGCTGAACGGGCGCAGCGCCGAAAACACGCACTTTGTGTGCGGTGATGCGGGCGTGGGCGTTGCCGAATGTACGCGCCGGTTCGGGAAGCCGGATATCATCATTGTCGACCCGCCGCGCAAGGGGCTGGATGCCGCCGTTATCGAAACGATTGCCGCCGCCGCGCCGGAGCGCGTGATATACATTTCCTGCGATCCGGCTACACTTTCGCGGGATATCGCGCTGCTTTCCGAACACGGCTATTCCGCCTCCGGCGCAACGCCTTTCGATATGTTCCCCCGTACCGGTCATGTGGAGACGGTTGTACTTTTGTCCCACCAAAGGCCAAAGGATAAAATCAGGGTAGAACTTGACCTTGCTGAAATGGATATCACCGCATCGGAGACAGAGGCAACCTATCGGGAAATTAAAGATTATATCTTTGAACAGCACGGCGTAAAGGTATCGTCGCTTTACATAGCGCAGGTGAAAGAAAAACACGGAATCAAGGAAAGAGAGTGCTGCAACAAACCGAAATCCGATAATCCCAAACAGCTGCACTGTTCTGCCGAGAAAGAGAAGCTTATTGAAGAAGCACTGAAGCATTTTAAGATGATATAGGACAGAAAAAGGGGCGAAATTGCGCCCTTTTTTGGTAAGCGGTCAAGAGGTTATACAGTCGACATAGCGGTCGAAGACGCCGGAAATGCGAAAAATTTCCGAAAATCCGGCTTTTTCGCTTCTTTCACTTGAAAAAATGCGAGGTTTGTGGTATAATAACGGAAAAGAGTGAGAATGGAGCGTGCACGAAATGCAACTGCCGGAAATATTGAAGACAACCCGAATGAAAGCGTTCATGACGCAGGAAGAATTTGCCTCAAGAATGGGTGTCACCACATCCACAATCAACCGCTGGGAACACGGAATCGTGAATCCGAATATGACGGCGATGAAAAGAATCAGAAAATTTTGTGAGGAAGAGCAGATTTCCTTTGATGAAATAGAGTCGGCATGGCTCGCCGAGAAGGAGTAAAAGATATCAAGCAGATTGAAATCAATATCGACTACATCCTGATGCTGGTCAAGAAGTAC
>CAVLDN010000010.1:49005-57604 GCA_963661975.1 bacterium | reverse complement strand
CTTGCCACGCCTCGATGACTTGTTTTTCAATGCTTCGTTATCGGTCCGTGACAAATTCTGTGCTGCCTTTTTATTATGGAGCCCGTCGAACGCGCTCATCTTCGGTCTGTATAAAGCCTTGCTACTCGCACAGATGTGCGATCTTTTCCGGCGGAATGATATCGTGGCAGACGGGCGTATAAAACAGGCGCTTGCGCTCCGCAAGCCCTGAGGATATCGGGAGCAGCCACATAAGTTTTGTAAAGCACGCCTCCGGCGTCATGTCAAAAGCTTCGAGAACACCTATATCCGCAAGCCCGGAGCCGACATTGTATATACCGAGGTCGGTCCCTTCGCTCTGCACCTGCGTGGTGACCACCACGGGTTTTCCCGCTTCGGCAGCCGCGCAGACCTCGCGGCGGAAGCTGCCGCCGGCATCCGGCAGACCACCCACGCCGAAGGATTCGATAACAAGGGCGTTATAGTGCGTGAGCATATAGCGCAGAAGATCCGGATCTGTCCCCGGGGTAAGCTTCAGCAGCCCGACACGGAAATCAAGTTCCGAATAAAAGCGCGGTTTTCCCGCGGTCGGATTGAAATAAACCGAAAGGTCGCCGCTGTGCACCGTTGCAAGAGGCGGATAATTCGGGCTGGAAAAGGCGGAAAAGCTCTTTGTGCGGGTCTTCCGCACACGCGTTCCGAGCATGACCTTGCCGCCGAAAACGACAAGCACGCCCGAAAGTGCAGAGGATGCGCAGATAAAGCTGTCCAGCAGATTCTGTTTGGAATCGGTCGTATCGAAGCCGATCGGACGCTGCGCACCGGTAAGAACGATCGGGCGGGCGCTGTTCTGAACAAGGTAGGAAAGAGCGGATGCGGTATATGCCATTGTGTCCGTTCCGTGGGCGATGACAAATCCGTCGTAATCATTATACTTTTCGGTTATGACGGCGGCAATGCGCAGCCAGTGGACGGGTGTGATATCGGTGCTGTCCAGTTCGAAAAGCTGCAAAGCATCCACATTGCAGAATTCCGAAACCTCCGGAACATGTTCAAGCAGTCTTGCCGCCGATATTGCGGGCGAAAGCGCCCCGCCCGAAAGTTCCGAAGCGATGGTGCCGCCCGTTCCGATAAAAAGTATCTTCTTCATATAAAAGCCCCCCATATTCCGAATACACGGCTATATTATCACAGGTGCGCGGAAAAGTAAACAGCGAAAGAAAAAAACCGCCCCGGCGTTGCGCACACCGGAGCGGCGGATATTTAACCTATGCGCGGAATGACGATCTGCAGAGCGGCACACCAGTTGCCGTTCAGGAATTCTCTGCCGCGGACAAGGATGTAATCCTCGTAAACCTCGACAAATATCCCCTCCGAGCCGCCGGTCGCGGCATCAAGATCAGTCCACAGATAACCGACAGAGGCGCAGTTCACGAAGTTTGCATCCTTTCCCGCGCCGATAAGTATCGGCTGAATGCTTTCAAGCGTCCAATGCGTATGCCCGGTAAAAAGCATTGCGTTGGGATATTCCGAAAGCATGGAATGTATCGAATTCCCGCTGTTGTAAAATCCGTACCAATCCTGTATTTCGTGGTCGCGCGAATAAAGCGAGCCGGAAACCGTTTCGATCAGCGGCTGATGGACAAAGAGGAAAATACGGTCGTTTTTATCACATTCGGCAAGCTGAGAAGCGAGCCAGTCCATTTCGGTTTTGCCCATTGTTCCGTTGCCATCGAGCGAATCGGAGGCAAGCACGATGCACTTGTTTCCGTTCATCTCGAAGGAATAATAGGGTGCGGACATACCGGTATAATACATGAACTTGCGGACCTGCTCGTCATAATCGGTGCCGTACATAAGATCGTGATTGCCGATCGTGAAATAGAGCGGCGCGTCCGGATTGCAGGATGCGATGGTATCCATAAGCAGCTCGTACTGCGCATCGTAGCCGTTGTCTGTATTATCGCCGACGGTGAATATAGCCGCGCATTCGGGATAAAGCGTTTTGATATCGCGCATGGCAAGCTTGAGATGCTCGGTAAAAGAAGATCTGTCAAGATTGATATGAAGGTCGGTTATAACGGCAAAATCATAAAGGTGCTTTGATTTCGTGAGCTTATACCCCTCCGGGAAATCGTCGCAGCAAAGTGCGGAATCGCCCTGTCGCACCGCAACACACACGCCGTCGGCTTCATCGGGCATATAAAAGCCGTCGTTCAGATCGCAGGTGAAGGGGTCAAGGCCGGAATGAGAAAGCGTGAACAGCGGCTCGTAGCCTTCAAGTACCTTTCCGTCCTTCGCCCAGCAGATGCGGTATTCCACCTCCTTATCCGTTCCCGGAGTGACGGTGACGGATGCGGTGGAAATGCCGTTTGCGTTCCTGCTTGCGGATGCGGAAACGGATTTTGCGCCGTAATTGTTCGTATCGCTGCCGATAATGCGGATCGTGACTTTATCTATAACGGCATAGCCGTCGTTATCGCAGAGAAAAGCGGTAAAGTAGCCCTCCTCGCCGATGGAATTCACATTGAAATAAAGCGTTCCGCTGCCGACCGAATACGCCCAGACAATGGAATTTACCGTGCCGGGTTCGTCGCTGCCGGCATAAAAGCCTACCCAATCCTTTTCATCCGTGCCGGAATATTTGACCTCCACACGCTCGCCGGCGCGGTATTCGGTCTTGTCGATTACGATTTCGCCGCTCAATTCGTTTCCGTCCGAATCGGTGCGGGGCTTATATATTTCCATGGAAACCTCCGATTGCGTAGCGGAATCCTCCGCAGATGATTCCGGCGCGGAAGCAACGGTTTCTTCCGTACCGGGTGCACTTGATTCGTTATCGCTTACAGTGCCGCAGCCCGATATCACAAGCACTGCGGCAAGAAAAAGCGATATTATTATCTTTTTCATGCTCTTACCCCCAACATTTTTTGCCATTTTACCGCAAAAGTGGGGCACATTCTGCATTTTTTTGTTAATAATTATCGTTCCGGGCTTTTGCGGCTTAATGCGCGGGAACACATGCGGCGGTCAGCGCGCCGAAAAATAGCCGTTAATTCCGGCAACAAGCCCCTGCGCAAGAGCATCGAGCGCGGCATCGTCATGTACGGAGACGGCGTTGCCGAGCTCCATATCAACGGACGGTATCGTACTGTACGCGATCTGCGTAAGATCGGAAAGCATTTTTCCGCTGCCGTTTATCTTTGCCCCGGCATCGCGGAGCGAATCGACAAGCGCTTCTCCCAGCAGATCGTGTTCTCGCCAGACCTTGTCAACGGGGCTCATCGTGCGCAGCTTTTCCAGCGGAAGAATACAGAAGCAGCCTTTATCGTAATTCAAGCCGTCACCGTCCCAATGGAGCGAAATATGGCAATCGGCCGTATTGTTGGCAATGACCGTTCTTGCCACATTGTCAAGCTGAACATCCGCGCCGTCGCGCAGCATGAGGACATCATAGCCTTCTGCAAGCAGGTATTCCTTCAAAATTTGCGCCATACGCAGTGTCACGCTGCTTTCGGGCGTTCCGTCGAAAAATGTCGTCCCCGCGGAAACGGCAACGGCATAGACAGATCCGGCGGCAGTCGTCCCGCCCGCAAGCTTGGGCGTACCGTCCGGGTGGCACAGGGTTTTCTTCCCCGCCCCGCCCGCAGTTCCGTGGCCCGCATTGACGGCAACGGTTATCCCGCGGCGGGCATTTTGTGCACGGTACAAAACGGCGCAGCCGGTGTTTATAACCGAATTACCCGCATATTCCCATGCCGAATCGAGGTATACATCCTGCTTTTCGTGCAGCACGGGCGCGGAAATATCCGCAGACGGTTCGCCCGACGGTGCGAAGGACTCTCCGCCCGCTTCGGACGGCACGCTTACCCCCGTAGTTTCACTGTTCCCGCTAAAATCGGCATCCGGCGAGGTGCCGTGCGATGTATCGCTCCCGCACGCCGTATAAAGCAATGCAATAAATGCCGCGATCAGTGCGAACATCTTTTTCATTCCGCCGCTCCTTTACTTTTTTAATGTATTTACTTCGACGAATATACCACATTTGCCGCGCTTTTTCAATACACGCGTGCATTATTGTGTTGACAAAAGCGCCGCCGGGTGATAGATTCTAAATGTTCGACTCCGGATCGGAAAGGGAGAAACGCATGAAAGCCAAGCAAACTCACGGCACGCAGAGCCTTACCACCGCATTTTTCTGCGCTGCGACATATTTTTGCAGTTATCTCACGCGCAAGGATTTTGCCATTGCGCTTGTCGCCATAACCGAAGCAACCGGCTTTTCGGATGCAAGCATAGCTGCGGTTCCCGTATGCCTGTTTATAACCTACGGTCTGGGGCAGACGGTAAACGGCGCGATAGGTGACCGTGTCCCGCCGCAGCACCTGATAACCGTCGGAATGCTTGTTTCCGCCGCCTGCAACATAGCGCTTCCGTTTTGCACGAATGTCCCCGCGATGTGCGTTGTGTGGGGCATCAACGGCTTTGCACAGGCTATGCTTTGGCCGCCGATGTCCAAAATACTTATCTGCACCTATTCCGGCAGGCGATACGGGACAGCTTCGATGATCGTCAGTGTCGCCGCTTCGCTTGCGACAATGGCGGGCTATCTTTACATTCCCGCGATACTCTCGGTCTCGCACTGGAAGGCCGTATTCCGCTTCGGCGCGGCAATCGTGATTTTATGCGCCGCAGCGTGGTTTGCTTACAGCTTCCGCAAGGATTTTGTGAGCAATGCTTCCGCCGATATCCCGTCCGCGGAAGATAAAACGGGAAAACAGCGGTTCTCGCACGGAGCGGTATTCGCGCTGGCGATAGTGCTTGCCGATGTTGTTATAGTCGGCATGCTGCGCGACGGGATAGAGACCTGGACCCCGACCTACATCCGTGACTGCTTTTCGCTCCCGGCGGAAATGTCGATACTCGTTTCGGTGCTGCTTGCGCTGTTCAGTGCGGTCTGCATCGTAGCGACGACATACATATACCGCCGCTTTTTCAAAAACGAGCTTTCATTCTGCTGCGCGGTGTTTGCACTTGCGGGCGCAGTTGCGGTCGTATTATACTTCGCGGGCGGAAACATAGTGCTTTCGACGGTGTGCATTTCCCTGCTTGCCGCACTGATGCACGGTCCCAACCTCGCGCTGACGGCGTATGCACCGCACACGATGAAGCGGTTCGGGCATATAAGCACCGTTTCCGGCGTGATAAATTCCGCGATATATGTCGGCGCGGCGGTATCAACCTATGCCATTGCGGGCATAAAGGAAAGCGCCGGGTGGAGCAGCACGATACTTTTCTGGATCGCCATGTGTGTATGCGGCGCACTGCTTTCGGCAATATGCGCGGAAATATGGAAAAGAAACATAATGAAATAACCGCACAGAATATAAAAAACGCTCCGAAGAGGAGCGTTTTTTCGGTTGATTAAATAGTGATTAAAAACACCCGGGAAGCTGGTATGTGCCGAGGTAAGCGCGTTTGAGCACAAGGCAGTCGGTCGCATCCACTCTGCCGTCATAGTTTGCATCGCCGACAAGCACATCCGCCGGTTGAACAAGCCTTTCGACCTCTACGGAGCGGATTTCATCGTGCTTGTAAAGCAGCAGGAACATTTTTTACATATCGGCATTTTTGACCAAAATGCGGGCGTATGCTCGGTATTTGGAACTTCATAACTCAAGTTAATGACATCCGCGCCGATTTCTTTCGCCTTATTGATTTCTGCAATTATGTACGTTTCACTCGATCTGCCGCGCTCATATGCGTCGATTTTTATAGGCACTATAGTCACATTTTGGCAAATACCGTTCGTTCCCGCGCCGTTCAGACACGCACCTATAATACCGGCCATAAAAGTACCGTGACCGATGGTATCGGTCACATCGTGATTATTATCAACGACATTATATGCTAGGTCATGGTCTATATGCGGATCGAGATCGGCATGATACCCATATCCCGTATCTACTACGGCAACAACAATTGATGAGCTGCCGACGAATCCCATTTCCCAAGCGGACTTTACATTCATTCTATCCAAATGCCACTGTGCTGTCGGGTCATAGGGCGAGTCATAGCTTCTCTCACTTTGAACCCCGACAAATTCGGAATAGACATCCCGGTCGGCATCATCGCACATATAGACATACTGATTTGGCTTGGCGGATACTACTTCATCAAATGTGCGTAAGAGTTTTATTGTGCTTTCGACTTTATCGACAGACACTGTTATTGTATGGCTTTGTATAAGGGAATTAAACTTAATTGCTTCTATATTATCACCAGCGCAGTCGATAGCAGAAACACCGGTCCGCGCAGTATTTGTGACATTTTCCAATATGCTATATCAGCGATTTGATGAAATATCATCCTTGAAAGTAACGATTATCTCTCCGGGTACACAAGTATCATCGATAATAATTATGGCATCACAATCAATTGCAATATCGGCATATTCGGTTTACCATTTAACGCGCGTGTCGTCAAGCATTTTGTGCAATCATTTTACATTTCCCCTTCTGCGGCGGCAAGGAGCGTGCGGGCGGCGGCTTCAATATCAGGTTTGCCGAGCACGCTGCTGCCCGCAACGAGCACATTCGCGCCCGATAGTACACACAGCCTTGCGTTTTCGGCGGAAACGCCGCCGTCTACGCTGATTTCGTAATCCAGCCCGAGCGCTTCACGCTTATCGCGGAAGTATTCTACCTTCGGCATCATGTCAGCCATAAAGCGCTGCCCGCCGAAGCCCGGCTCTACCGTCATGACAAGGACAAGGTCGCAAAGGTGAAGATAGGGCGCAAGCGCTTCCGGCGCCGTACCCGGCTTTAACGAAAGTCCCGCCTTCTTTCCGCAGGCGCGGATACGGAGAAGCGTTTCGGTGATATCCCCGCACGCCTCGGCATGAACGGTTATTATATCACTGCCCGCGACGGCGAAATCCTCTATGTACCGTATCGGCTCGGTTATCATAAGATGTACATCGAGCACAAGCGGAGTGCACCTGCGGAGCGATTTCACAACCGGCTGACCGAAGGAAATGTTCGGAACGAAAATACCGTCCATGACATCAAGATGGAGATATTCCGCACCGGCGGCGGCGGCTTTTTCAATCTGTGCGCCCGCGGCGGCAAAATCGCAGGAGAGTGCAGAGGGGGAAAGTTTGATCTTTTTCATTTTTGTTTGCCCTTTCGACGGAAAATTACATATTGTATAGGTGAAGGCAGAGTTTTTGCGGCGGCGGCACGGATGTTGAAGGCAAAGGAACAGAGGCTTGCATATACCCCGCGGCAAAGGCTTTTATATATTTTCATATTAAACCATTTGTGCGCGCAAGTCAATAAAAAAGAGATTGACGGCAGCGGGCATTTCACATTCGAGTATCTCCCCCACCGCGGCGATTTCGGCATCATGTTCGAAAAACGGAATTGATCCGCGCCGGTCGCGCAACATACGAACCGCCTCAAGAGTAATTATTGCCATACGCTCACCTCTGCTGTATTGTTGGCTGCAAGCGTTAAATATATTCCGCCGATATTGACGAAATTGCTTTGCAGTGGTAAAATAGCCGAAAAGGCGGTGAAAGCAATGGAACATAAAACCGTGGCGGAGAAATACTTTCTTGCGGGATACAACTGCGCACAGGCGGTTTTTGCCGCATATTGCGACATAACCGGGCTGCCGAAGGAAACGGCACTGCGGCTTTCTTCCTCCTTCGGCGGAGGGATGGGCAAGCTGCGCGAAGTCTGCGGTGCCTGCACGGGCGCTTTCGCCGTGCTCGGTGTGCTTTACGGCTACGCCGTGCCGGATGATGCGGAAGCAAAGGCGGCGCATTATGCGCTGATACGCGATTTTGCCGAAAGCTTCAAAAATAAACACGGCACATATATCTGCCGCGAGCTGCTTGCCGGTGTAAGCGGGACGGACACCCCCGACCCCGCCGAACGCAATGCGGAGTATTACCGTGTACGGCCCTGCCTGCGTTATATCACGTCCGCCTGCGAAATTCTTGACGGAATCATCACCGCAAGCGGTCAAAAGCACTGATACGGCAAGCGTTTCGCCGCGCGGCGGGAGGGCAAAAATTTTTTTTAATTTTTTTGAAAAAAGGCTTGCAAAACTCGGATTTATATGGTATTATTATCAAGCGCGCTGACGCGGCCGATACGGTTCGGTAGTTCAGTTGGTTAGAACGCCGCCCTGTCACGGCGGAGGTCGTGGGTTCGAGTCCCATCCGAATCGCCAATTTTTCTCCGCTTGTCGGGGGCTGTATTGCCCGCTTTCCGTTCGCCGTGCGGATTTAGCTCATTTGGTAGAGCGCCACCTTGCCAAGGTGGAGGTAGCGGGTTCGAACCCCGTAATCCGCTCCATTTACACGGCGCCATAGCCAAGCGGTAAGGCAGAGGTCTGCAAAACCTTCATTCCCCAGTTCGATTCTGGGTGGCGCCTCCAAACGATTATTATTCCCTTTACATATATTCCCGTTTAATGCTGATGTGGCACAGGTGGTAGCGCACATCCTTGGTAAGGATGAGGTCATGAGTTCGAGTCTCATCATCAGCTCCAAAAACGGTTCGGTAGTTCAGTTGGTTAGAACGCCGCCCTGTCACGGCGGAGGTCGTGG
>CAVLDN010000010.1:0-48857 GCA_963661975.1 bacterium | reverse complement strand
GAGCGCCACCTTGCCAAGGTGGAGGTAGCGGGTTCGAACCCCGTAATCCGCTCCAAAACTCCCGCGCAGCAGCGCGGGAGTTTTACTTTTCCCTATCTTTCTTTTGTACACGGCAAACAAGCCCCGGCACTTTTGCACCGAGGCTTGTTTCATTTTGATGATTACCGTTCCACGGGGAATATCTCGATCTTCAAAACAACGGCAAGCCGGTTTTCCGAAACAAACAGAAATTTATTTTCACCCGCGGGGAGCGAAATTTCGCGGTAGTCAAACGCATCTTTTCCGTTTGTATTGCCGACAAGGAGCGTAAATGCGCTCTTTTCGTTCACAAGAGCCTCTATATTCGTCTGCACAAGCCCGGGAACATCGGAACGATAGGTGATCCGCATGACAGCCCTGCATGATGCGTGGTTTTCGAAAACGGCTTCCCCGCCGTTTACGTCGGCGTGAATCTCCGGTTCGCCTACGCAAACGGATGCCGGGTCGTGCTTTCCGTAACCGTTAAGCAGCGCCTGATACGAAAGACTTTGCAGTGCAAAGGCGCACAGGTCGCGCGCGCAGGAACGCAGCTCTCCGCGTGTGAGAGTTCCGTCAGCAAGCGCGGAAGCAAGGTCATCCTCGCGGCGGGATGCATCCGGCGTGACCATATAGATATTGTTGCGGGCGTGGACCATTTCCGAAAGCTCAGTCACATTTCCGCCGGCCTCGGTATTGCCGACACGCGCCCACCAATCGGTCATAACAAATCCGTCGAAGCCGAAATCGTTGCGCAGCAGACGCACGGTAAGATCGTAATCCGATGCCGACCAGCGCCCGTTTATCGGGTTATAAGAGGTCATCACCGATCTGACATCGCTTTCGCGCACGCATATTTCAAATGGGCGGGTATATATCTCACGCAGGGCGCGTTCCGAAACAACGGCATCCATGCCGTGACGATTATGCTCACGGTTGTTCGCCGAAAAATGCTTCACGGCGCCCGAAACGCCCGCACGGGATAGCCCGCGGCATATCGCGGCGGCGCATTTGCCGGCAAGGAGAGGATCCTCCGAGAAGTATTCGAAATTCCTGCCGCAGATCGGATCGCGGTGGATATTCGTGCCGGGCCCGAGAAGTATATCCACGCAATTCACGGCGAGCTCCTGACCGCAAAGCTCATACATATCCTCTGCAAGCTCGTCATCCCACGAGGCGGCGATGCACGTCGCATCCGGGAATCCGACACACTTGACATCGCTGACCATACGTACCCCTGCGGGGCCGTCGGTACAGCACATCACGGGGATGCCGAGCGCGACAAGCGACGGTGTTACCCCGCCGAAAGCGGCGCCGGTGCCGGGCGTGACCTTCGGGCTGCTCATGCCTTCTCCGCGGACGATGTTCACAAGATCGCCGTCCGAGAACCTGCGGACAAATTCATCAAGCGTGATCCTGCCCTCGTATACATCAAGAAGCGTTTTTCCGTCCTTTTCGATGGCGGGGAGCGTTTCGGGGATCGGCTCATCGGCGGGAACACGCAGCGGAACCGGTTCATATTCCACACCGCCGCCGCGGTTGACAAGGCGGTCGAACGCCAATACGGGCTTCAAAGCGCTTTCAACACGCTTTATGACCTTATCCTCTGCCAAAGTGGCGGCAAACGAAGCGCTGCAATCGCGTACATTTTTGCCTATATGGAATACATATTCGCCGCTTTCAAGGATGTAGGCATTATTCGTATCGTCATAGGAAGCGAAATCGTATTCACAGAATGTGAGTGTGACAAGCTCGCTTTCGCCCGGGAGCAGCTTTCCGGTCTTTTTATAGGCGCACAAAGCCTTTACGGGCTTGCCGAGCCTGCCGCAGGGTGCTTCGACATAACACTGCACGACCTCCCTGCCCGCTGTATTGCCGTTGTTTACAACGAGCACGCGAACATTGAATTTTCCGTCCGACACGGTATGCTCGGCATAGGAAACGGAAAAATCGGTATAAGAAAGCCCGTAGCCGAAGGGGTATATGACCTTTTCCGGTGCAAAGGTCTGGAAATACCTATAGCCCACATATATGTCCTCGCGGTAGAACAGACGGTTCTCACCATAGAAGTTTTCATACGCGGGGTAGCTTTCGCGCTTGTCCGCCATTGTATCCGGAAGTCTGCCGGACGGACTTTCGAGCCCGCAGATGACCTCCGCCGCGGCTCTTCCGCCCTCCATGCCGCCATGCCATACGATCATTACGGCATCAGGGGAAACGGATCTGATCTCAGTCATGTCTATAATACCGCTCACATTCAGCAGCAAAACAACACGCCCGAACGAATTTCGAAGCTGCGAAAGCGTTTTAAGCTCTGTTTCCGTGAGCATATAGCCGCCGCGGCCGTCCGGAAGATCGCCGTCCTCACCTGCTATACGCGTTATTACGAAAAGTGCGATTTCGTTTTTCTGTGCAAGCCGTGCGATAAACTCATCCTCCAAAACCGGTTCCTCCTGCGAGGAGGGATTTGTCCAGCCGTTGCCGACCTGATAAGGATGTGCGGCGACAAAGTCGGAGTAAAATGCCTCGGCTTCGCCGTCAAGTTCTATTCCGTTTTCGCAGAGCGAATCGAAAATATTCGTTACATATTCGGATTGCACTCTTCCGCCGGAACCCGTGCCGGAGGGCAGATACCGCTTCTGCATTCTTCCGAAAAAAGCAGCGCGTGCACCCCTTTGCAGCGGGAGCGTATGCCCGCGGTTTTCCAGCAGGACAATGCCCGCCCGCGCGCCGCGCCGCGCAAGCTCGTATGCTTTGTTTTTATCATACTTTTTTGTTCCCGAAAGGTATTCGAAAGCGATCTTTCCGTCCATAATAAACCCCTAAGAAGTATTTGTTTTATTTTAGCATATTTAACGCGAAAGTCAATCGAAAAAATTTTGCGATGCCTATTGACAAGCCGCCTCGAAAATGCTACAATGCGAAAAACATTAAATCCGATGATTCGGGAGAAGTAGCCGATAACACTGCTTTTCAGCGAGCCGGGGGCGGTGCGAGCCCGGCAGGTAAGCTTTTTGTGAATGGGCCCGATAGGAGCAAGGCGGAACGCCGTTTTCACGGTCATTATGCCGCGCCGATACGTCCCTGCGTTAGTGGGAAGGGTATTTAACCGATACCCGAGAGTATAATTTTTGAGTGGCACCGCGACGATATATCGCCTCAAATGCGTTATATTTCTGCGGCGTTTTTTATTTTTTGCAAGGAGGTTTTTAGCCATGAAGCACGAGATCCCGTACCGTATCAATCTTTCCGAAAAGGAACTGCCCAAGGCATGGATGAATATCCGCGCGGTCATGAAGAACAAGCCGGCGCCCATGCTCGACCCGCAAGCAAAAAAGCCGGTCACGGAAGAGCAGCTTTCTCGCATTTTCTGCACCGAGCTTGCACGTCAGGAGCTCAACACCGAGGATCTCTTTATGGATATCCCGCAGGGAGTGCTCGATTTTTACAGAATGTACCGTCCTTCGCCGCTGATCAGGGCATATAATCTCGAACGCGAGCTTGATACGCCCGCGCAGATTTATTATAAATTCGAGGGCTCCAACACATCCGGCTCGCATAAGCTCAATTCCGCCGCAGCGCAGGTCTATTACGCCAAGGAACAGGGCATAACAAAGCTCACAACCGAAACGGGTGCCGGTCAGTGGGGCACGGCGCTTTCGATGGCTGCCGCCTATTATGGGCTTGATCTGACCGTGTATATGGTTCGCTGCTCCGCAATGCAAAAGCCGCAGCGGCGCGAGCTGATGCGCACCTTCGGTGCGACGGTCATCCCCTCCCCCTCTGATACAACCGAGGTCGGCAGACGCATCAACGAAAAGTTCCCGGATACAAACGGTTCGCTCGGCTGCGCGATATCCGAAGCGGTCGAAACCGCCATCAAAACCGAAAACTGCCGTTATGTGCTCGGAAGCGTGCTGAACCATGTTCTGATACACCAGACGGTCATCGGACTTGAATCCAGAACCGCGCTTGAAAAATACGATGTATACCCCGATATCGTCATCGGCTGTGCGGGCGGCGGCTCCAACCTCGGCGGACTTGCCGCGCCGTTCTTTGCGGACAAAATATCCGGTGCGCACGATCCGGAGATTATCGCCGTAGAGCCGGCAAGTTGCCCTACGCTCACGCGTGGAAAATATGTTTACGACTACGGCGACACCGGACACATGACCCCGCTGATGAAGATGTACACCCTCGGATCGGAATTCATGCCCTCCGCAAGCCATGCGGGCGGTCTGCGCTACCACGGCATGAACACGATACTTTCGCAGCTTTATGACGACGGATATATGTCCGCGCGCAGCTACACGCAGACAAAGGTATTCGAAGCCGCAAAGCTTTTCGCCAAAGTCGAGGGGATACTTCCCGCCCCCGAATCCTCCCACGCCATCCGCGCCGCAATTGATGAAGCTATAAAATGCAAGGAAAGCGGCGACGAAAAGGTCATACTTTTCGGCCTGACCGGCACAGGATATTTCGATATGGCCGCATATGAAAAATACAACAACGGTATTATGTCGGATTATATCCCCGCGGATGAGGAGATTGAAAAGTGCATACCGCACCTTATATAAGCAATAACGCCTGAACAAAAAAATGCCGACCGTATCACGGGCAAAGCTCGAAGGTACGGCCGGTTATTGTTTGCGTTTATTTCAGCTTAGTGCGTTTCAGGAGCAGCGAGTTGGTAACGACCGATACCGACGAAAGCGCCATGCAGGCACCTGCAATAACGGGCGAAAGTAATCCGAATGCCGCAAGCGGAATGCCCGCGGTATTGTAGCAGAACGCCCAGAAGAGATTCTGCTTGATTTTGCGCATTGTCGCACGGGAAAGCCGCACCGCGGAGGGAATCGATTCGATACCGCCGTGCGAAAGCACAACATCGCCGGATTCGAGTGCTATATCCGAACCGCTTCCTATCGCAAAACCGATATCGGCTTCGGTAAGTGCGGGAGCATCGTTTATACCGTCGCCCGCCATTGCGACAACGCCGTATTCGGTGCGCAGGCGTTTGATCTCATCCACCTTGCCTCCGGGAAGCACACCCGCAACAAAGCGTTTTATACCGACTCTTTCGGCGACCGCACCCGCAGCGCTCTTATTATCGCCGGTGACCATGACCGGTTCTATTCCAAGCGAATAAAGCTCGGATATGGCATCGGGAGAATGTTTGCGTATCGGGTCGGAAACGGCTATCGCGGCTTTAAGCACGCCGTCCGATGAAACGCAGACGACGGTCTTGCCCTCGCTTTGCAGTTCTGCCACCGCGGCGGGGACATCGTCTGTTATCCATTCCGGCTTGCCCACAGCTATCTTTTTACCCTCGACAACACATTCGATGCCGTTGCCGGAAACCGCTTTAAAATCCTCTGCTTCGGAAAGAATGCCGTTGCAATATGCACATATCGCCGAAGCAATCGGGTGTTCGGAGCGCGATTCCGCTGCCGCGGCGATTCTGACCGCGGATTCCGCATCGCCCTCGAAAACCTTCACATCCGTGACCTGCGGGCGGCCCTCCGTGACCGTTCCGGTCTTATCGAGAACGACTGCTTTGATTTCGCAGGAGCGCTCGAGAGAAGCGGCGTTTTTGATGAGTATGCCGTGCTGTGCGCCCAGTCCGATACCGACCATGAGTGCCGTCGGCGTGGCAAGGCCGAGCGAACACGGACAGGCGATTACCAAAACGGCGACCGCGTGCGAAAGCGCTTTTTCGGCGCTGCCGGTAACGATAAGCGTGATGATGAAGGTCACAAGCGCGATCCCGGCAACAGACGGCACGAAAAAGGCGCTGACCTTATCTGCGACTGTCTGAATGGGCGCTTTGGAGGACTGCGCCTCCTCTACCATGCGGATTATGCCCGCAAGGACCGTATCCGCGCCGACGGATACCGCTTGTATATCTATACTCCCGCGACCGTTCACGGTACCGCCGTAAACGCTGTTGCCGACATTCTTTTCCACGGGCATACTTTCGCCGGTGAGCATGGATTCGTCAATATGCGTTCCGCCGGAAATGACCTTGCCGTCCACGGGAACTGCCTCGCCGGGATGAACGACGACCGTATCGCCGACAACTATCGCGGAAACGGGAAGCACGAGCTCGGCTCCTCCGCGGCGTACGGTTGCCGTGCGGGGAGCAAGCGAATATAGCTTTTCAATAGCCTCTCCGGTTTTGGATTTTGCACGCGCTTCAAGCGTTTTTCCGAGAAGCACGAGCGTGATGATCATGACCGAGCTTTCGAAATAAAGGGTTTCGCCGCCGGAAAACAGCGAATATACGCTGTATGAATAAGCAGCGGTCGTACCGAGCGCGACAAGAACATCCATACTCGGACTCTTGTTCACGAGCGAATGCCATGCCCCGCGATAAAAGCGCCAGCCGGCGAACACCTGGACTGCCGTAGCACAGGCGAACTGAACATACCCGTTGTGTATCACCGCCGGCATCGGTGCGCCGACAAGCATAAAGCCCATCATCACAAAGAACGGGGCGGAAAATGCCGCCGAAAACAGAAGTGTGATCAGAAGCGTTTTAAGCTCTCTCTTACGCGCGGCAAGTGCATCCTCGACAACGGTATAGCCCGCTTTTTTTATTGCCTTTGCAAGCTCCTTCGGCGTGGTTTTCGAATCGTCATACCTGACCTCCGCACGCCCGTTGGCATAGGAGACAACGGCATATTCCACACCCGGCACGCCTTTAAGCGCGTGCTCTACGGCGGCACTGCAGCGAACACAGGACATTCCGCCGACCTTTATTACCGAATCTCTGACCATAGAAAGCTATTTGACCTCCGCGCCGAACCCCGCGTCGTTTACAACACCGATCATAGCCTCTACGCCGGTTTTGGCGGGAACATAGGTGACACGCGCACTTGCGGATGCAAGATCGACATCAACGTTTTTTACTCCTTTAAGCGAAGAAAGGGCTTGCTCTACCTTTCCTCTGCAATGATTGCAATGCATTCCGCTGACGGAAAGTACCACTGTTTCGGTTTTATCAAACATGGTTTAATCCTCCTTTTTTTGTTTCTGTCTGTATTTTATACAAGTCGCTCGCGGATTGCAATACGAAAAAGGTAATTATTTTCGCTTTTTTCAAATACCGCTTATGTATATTTTGCCTTATAAACGCCGAAAGCTCCGCGCCGACGAGCACACGGCAGAACAAAAAAAGGCCCCGCGGCAGCAGTGCACACGGGGCGGGAAAGCGATTACTTATTTGATTTTTTATACACGGGGAGCGAAAATTCCCGCAGGATGAATACGGCACTCACTATAAATGCGATCGTATCGTTCACGGGCGCGGTAAAAAGCACCCCTTCCAGCCCGAAAAGGCGCGAAAAGATCAATATCAGCGGGACGATAAGCACCACCTGCCTTATCGCAGAAAGAATCATTCCCTTTACCGGCTTGCCGACCGCCGAGAAATAATTGCAGATCAAAAGCTGAACGCCGTTGAATACCACCGTCGAAAGGAAGATACGCATTGTCTTTACGGCAAACTGCTCGTAAAGTGCCTCGCCGTGACCGAACACGGCAACAACATATTGCGGGAATGCCATGAATATCACAAAAGCAAGCAGCGAAACGGCAAACGCGATTTTCGAGGCGAGTGAGAACACCGCCTTTGAACGATCCGCCCTGCCCGCGCCGTAATTATAGCCGATTATCGGCTGCGAACCCTGACTTATACCGACGAATATCGAGATGAATATCGAGTTCACCTTCATAACGATACCGAACGCCGATATCGGTATATCCGCGCCGTATTCCGAAAGTGCACCGTAGGTGCGCAGCGTATTGTTGAGCACGACCTGCACGATGCATATCGCGACCTGGTTTATACTGCTGCTCATACCGAGCGAGGCTATGGAGCGGCAGCGCGAGGGCGACGGAACAAAGCATGCCGCATTCGGCTTTACCGTCTTGAACCGAAACAGATATACAAGCGCAAATACGAAGGATATGACCTGCGAAATAACCGTCGCAAGCGCCGCGCCGGCAACGCCCATTCCGAGCCCGGAATCGTAAATGAATATCGGGTCGAGCACCGTGTTTGCGACCGCGCCGGAAACCATGCAGAGCATGGAATACCCGGGCGAGCCGTCGGCACGGATAAAATTGCTTATGACATTTGTGACGATGAGAAACGGCATTCCGAACGCCGTTACGCGTACATATTCAAGCGCGAGCGGCAGACTGTTTTCGGTTGCGCCGAAGGCAATAAGGAGCGGTTCGCGGAATATGAACACGACAATGCCGTACAGTATGCCGGACAATGCCGAAAGTGTTACCGCCGTTCCGACACTTTTTACCGCCTCCGAGGAATTGCCCATGCCGAGGTGCAGCGAAAAGCGTGAGGCGCCGCCGATACCGATAAGCAGCGAAATGGCAAGGCTTATCGTAACAAGCGGGAACGCAACGTTTGTCGCCGCATTGCCGAGATACCCGACACTGTTGCCGATATATATCTGATCCACGATATTGTAAAGCGAGCTGACGAGCATCGCGACGACGCTCGGCACTGCAAAGCGTTTCAGAAGTGCGGATATTTTCTCGTATCCGAGAGGATTTGATGCGGGGTTTGCGTTCATGAGATGTACCTTTCAGCCGTGTTGTGTTTCACACATCTCCGTATATTACCACATAAAGCGGCATTTTTCAACCGCCTTCGCTAAATTAACCCGTTGTTCAGCGATGAAGCTATCTTTACCGCATTTTTGCCGTATCTTTCGCAGATCTTATCCACCGCGGATTCGAGGAAAAATCGTTTCTCATAAAGTTCGTCCTCTGCGGTGCGGAACATGGATTGCTGAATCTCGCGCCCGTCGGAGGGCAGGAGCTTTTCCGCACGCAGCGTGAGTGAATATATCTCCTCCCCCGGGCGGCGAAAGCCGCTTATGACCGACCTTGCGGCAGCGGCAATATCATCCGAAACGCAGGTTGGCGATAAAAGATTTATGCAGCGTTCGCGGCTGGCAAGATCCACGCCGCGGATCGTCACGGCAACGGCACGGCAGCACAGCGAATGTCCGCGCAGCCGCCTTGCGATACCCATTGAAAGATATTTCACGGCAAACGAGATATCCTCCTCCGAAACAAGATTTCGCTTGAAGGTCATTCCCTGCCCGACAGACTCCGGCCTGCGGCGGTAGGCGCATTCTCTTACGGGCGCAAAATCGTTCCCGCGGGCAAATTCCCGCAGCATCGATCCGCTTTTTCCGAGATATTCGCCGATAAAGCCCTCATCCGCCGCCGCAAGATCACCGATGGTGTATATTCCGATACGAACGAGCCGCCGCGTAACGGAAGGGCCGGCGAACAGCAGGTTGGAAACCGGCTGCCCCCACACAATCGCGGCGAAATGTTTATAAGGTATCACGGTCGTCGCATCCGGCTTTTTCATATCGCTGCCGAGCTTCGCAAACACCTTGTTGAAGGAAACGCCGACGGAGACCGTCAGAGAAAGCTCCTCCTTTACCCTGCGCCTTATTTCCGCGGCAATATCCTCGCCGCTGCCGAAAAGGCGTGCGGAGCCTGTTACATCAAGCCAGCTTTCATCCATGCCGAACGGCTCCACGAGGTCGGTATAATCGCGGAAAATCGCATTCATTTTGGCGGACATTTCATCATAAAGCCCGTATGTCGGGCGGACGGTAAGAAGTTCCGGGCATTTCTTCTTTGCCTGCCATACCGGCTCCGCCGTGGAAACACCGAATTTCTTTGCAAGCTCGTTTTTTGCCAGAACTATGCCGTGGCGATCCTCCGTGCTGCCGCAGACAGCCATCGGAACACGGGCATATTCGGGATGGAGCGCCGTCTCGCAGGAGGCGAAGAAGGCGTTGCCGTCGCAGTGAAGCACCGTCCTGCCGTAGCCGTCCGGCGGTGCTTCCTCCGCAAAATTACTTATATACATCTGCGCTTTTCCGCCGTCCGTACCCATATACAAAGCAAACATCCTCCCCGCCTTGCGAATCCGCATTGCGATTCTATCACACGAACATTTGTTTGTCAAGAACAAATGTTCGCCATGCGGGTAAAAAAATCCCCGCTCCGGAAAGGCGCGGGGAAAAATACAATACAAGAATCAGACGGCAACGGGAAATTTGCCGATCTTTTCGCCGTGGACATAATTTTCCACGGTAAAGCTTTCGGGGGTGAATTTGTAAAAATCGGTTATGCTCGGATCAAGCGTGACCTTCGGCGCGGGATAGGATTCCCGCGTGATAAGCTCCTCGACAATCGGGATGTGTCTGTCATAAATATGCGCATCGGCGATAACATGGACAAATTCGCCGGGTTGCAGCCCCGATACCTGCGCGAACATCATCACAAGCGCGGCATACTGCGCGACATTCCAGGCATTTGCCGCAAGCATATCCTGCGAACGCTGATTGAGTATGGCACACAGCCGCCCGTCCACCACATTGAAGGTCATACTGTATGCGCAGGGGTAAAGAGCCATTTCGTGCAGATCGGCAAAAGTATAGATATTTGTCATTATACGGCGGCTGCACGGATTGTTTTTAAGGTCGAAAAGAACGCGGTCGACCATATCGAATTCGCCCTCGCGGTATTTATGCTTCACACCGAGCTGATATCCGTATGCCTTGCCGATCGAGCCGTTTTCATCCGCCCACGCATCCCAGATGTGACTGTTGAGATCGTGGATATTGTTCGATTTCTTCTGCCATATCCAGAGTATTTCATCGATAGCCTTCGCAAGCGATATCGGGCGCAGGGTAAGCAGCGGAAATTCCTTCGAAAGATCGTATCTGTTCACCACGCAGAACTTCTTTTTTGTATATGCGGGTTCCCCGTCATCCCAATGCGGGCGGACGCGCTCGTCACGCACCCACGCGCCGTTATCCAGAATATCCCGGCAGGTTTCGATAAAAGCTTTGTCGGCAGAACTCATGTTTTTATACCTTCTTCCTATGTTCTTTCGGCATTTTAGCATTTTGCGGGCGTTTTGTCAACAAAGCCGGACATTGCTGTGCCTTGTCACAAATCACGCAAAAGTGCTTATTCCCGGTTGTCACCCGCGAATTCAGAGCGATTTTATCACTCTGCGTTGCCGCAAAACAATGCAGAGCGCCGTTTTCGTATGTATGAATTAGCACTCTTTTTTGATGAGTGCTTGTTATTTACAAAATGCACAACGATTTCGCTTTTTTTGTTAACAAATAAAGGCTATACTGCAACCGTCGGGTAAGGAAAGAGGTTCCCCGAAGGGCGATGAACCCCGGGCGGAAGTCGATCTCCTCTCCCTCACCGCATTATAATTAAGTATTTAATCATATCGGAGGTATTTATCATGTTTGAACTTACTCCTTTCGTACGCAGAAATCATCCCGCACAGGCTTATAACCCCTTCGGAGATCTCGATGAATTCGAACGCAGTTTTTTCGGCAGAAACGATGTTGCGGAATTTAAGACCGATATAACCGAAAACGAAAAAGAATATGTGCTCGAAGCCGAGCTTCCCGGTTTCAAAAAGGAAGATATCAAGGTTGATATCGACAACAATTACCTTACCGTTTTCGCCGAGCGCAAGAGCAGCAATGACGAAAAGGACAAAAAAGGCAATGTTATCCGCCGCGAACGCAGCTACGGCAGTTTTTCGAGAAGCTTTGATATCACCGGCGTAAAGACCGATGATATCACCGCCGAATACTGCGACGGCATTTTGAAACTCACCTTGCCGAAGAAGGAAGAAATCATTCCCAAAACGAGAAGGCTCGAAATCAAATAATCACGGCACGGTATTCCGGAGCCGCCAGCCGCGCAAGAAAGTCTTTATGCAGGGTACGGTGCAACGCCGATAAGGGGTTGCACCGTTTCCGTTTTTATGCGGATTTTTCAATGATTTTTGTTTCGGATATCTTCCGTAAGCTTCGGAATTTCCTGTACCGCAGGGTTATCAATGATGCATGCGCCGGTAAAATAGATGTCCGTCTTTTCAAAGAAAGAAAACAAACAAAAAGGCGGGAGCGCAGATGCGTTCCCGCCGATTTTTTGATATTCGGTTTGATCTTATTCGTGGATAACGAAGGAGAACGGAAGCTTCCAAGAGGAATTTTGGTAATAGAATGTTACGCTCGGCATAGTGTATTCGCCCCGGTAATACATGCAGGAGCTGCTGCCGCCGTCGAGATTCGCGGCGTTCACCGCACCGTATTCTTTCATTATGCCGATCAGGTCGCTTGCGGAAGCACCCAAATGCCCGGAGCTGCCGCGTCCGTCGGTAACGAGCATCAGAACCGCACCGTCCGCGCGCTGACCGATGGCGGTACGCGGGTTAAGACCGCTTCCCTGCCCGGTAAGCTGGCGTTCCTCACCGTTAATGATAAGCTGGACAAAGTGGTTGTTCTTATCGCTGCTTTCCTCCTGGAAGGTAACGGCATCGCGTATCTTTTTCTCACGCACAAGGTTTTCGACGTCCGAAGAATTCATTCCGTCAAGGTCGATTATCTGCAGAATATCATCCTCGGTAAAGCCGATAAGCACCATTCCGGGCCATTCCTGCGGCGCGTTATGCTGTATTTCACCGTTGCTTACGACAACGCCGTACGGTGCGCCGCCGGAGTTGTTCGTGGAGTTGTAAAGCCCGCCGTTGATGCCGCCTATCGCTCCGCTGGATTCGACAAGCTCCTTAAGTTCCACGCCTTCGGCGCGCCAGGGGTATATCGTCGCAAGGCTTACCTTAGAGGGATCCTTGACGATAAGCAGCGTTGCGAAAAACGATCTGCCGGAAATTTCGATCTTTTCGATCGGATCGGTATTTTCATCGTCGCCGCTTGTATCGCTGCCGCGGTCAATATTGATAAGATCGGTATTGACATCATCGTGCAGCTCGCTCATTTTGTTCTCTTCCACAAGCGCCTGTATCTCATCCGCGCTGAGACAGATGGAAGCAAGGAATTTGAGCTGGCCGGATTCAAGCACCGTGGTAACGAACATACGCTTTGCGGCGGGTGACGTATCGCCGCAAATCATGTTGAGAACGGTGTACAGCGTGCCGACAAGGATCAGCACCGTGACAAGTATTACCGCAAGCACGCGGAGAGCATATTTGCCCACCGTGTGCGCGGCGGAATTCTTCTTTTGCATCATTTTACTCCTTATCGCCCTTGACCTTGCCGCGGATGTCGGCAACATACCATTTTGCATCGGTATCGCTGTAATACCAATATACCGTGGAATCAAATTCATCCGTCACATTCGCGCCGGTGCGGGTGAGGTACATATGCTTTGTAAAGGATACATCGCAGGAAAAGCACTTTTCACCGTATACTCTGAAATTGCCTATCTTTTCGTCGGAGAATGTCGGAGTGCGGTGCGCGGCGGTGAAGGTGTGGTCGACACCCGTTGCCCACGCCTTCGCCATTGTTTCAAGCTCGGACCCCTGCGGGAAGTATTTCAGTATATCCGCAAGCTTATAATCGTTCGTGTTGAACAGGCTCCAGTTCTTTGCAAAGGCCATACCGTTCGGGGCATTTTTTACCGTATCGGGAAGCGTATCGTGCGCGGTGACATTGGTGATCTTCACCGGCTGTGCGGGATCGTACTCCACGGCGTTGCCCTCGTGATCGGTTATCGAAAGCACGGGCGTTTCGCCGTTATCAAGGTAATTCACCGCATAGGTATCCAATGTGGGAAGCCCGCTGAAGTATCGGGAAACCGTTCCGAAATCGGCGATATCCTCGGAGGAAACGCGGCAGTAATCCGGGATCGGACTGCCGTTTGCCGCCACCTCATAGGTCGACGGAACGACAAAAGTAAGAGTCTTTACCGAAAGCTTTCCGCTGCCGTAGACATAGCTTCTTCCGAAGGCGTCGGTTATCTCCACTTTTGCCTTATAGAGCGAATTTATATCGTAGTGAAGATCGCCGTCGCTCCCAGTGACACCCATAACCTCTTTGCCGTCCGCAGTGACGGTGAAGCCCATCGGCAATGCAAAGGAAACCTCGGTGAAAGCAGGTTCTATGCTTGCGATCGTCCAATCCGCAACCGGGAAAACGACCATCCGCGTGCGTTCGTTGCTGCTCTGCACCTTGACGACGGCAACGCGGTTTTCGCCCGAAAACACATCGTATGCGGAAATCGAAGGATCTGCAGCGGCGACCTGCTGCTTGAAGGTCAGTTCACCGCGGAGAAGCGCGGTGTATTCCTCGCTTCCGGAGCCGAAAAGCGAAGCCGCACGGCTGTCGTAGCGTTCAAACAAACTTTGGAGGCTGCCGTTTTCGGCGGCATCGTGAAGCTCCTGCACCGCCATTTTTACAGTATATTCGGGCTGTGACCGCTCGAACTCGACAAGAAGGCTCTTTACATATCCGAGCAGGATTATCCCCAGCGCAAGCAGAATCGCGGCATATATCGCAAGACCGATATAAAACTTGTTTGATTTCCTGCGGCGGGTGCGGCGGTGCCTTGCGGAAAACTCGCCGTTTTCATCGCCGATCGGGCGCCTTGTGTTGTTTACGGAATCAGGCATTTGTCTTCTCCTTTTTCTTCCAAAGGGTGAAAGAATCTATCTTCGCGCCCCATTTGCGGTAGAGCGCATCTCCTACGGCGACACCGATAAAGCCGCATATCGTTCCGACAACGGCACCGGCGAGAACATCCGTCGGGTAATGAAAAAACAGATACATACGCGAAAGACCGACAAGTATTGCGACAACAAGTGCGGGTATCGCGTATTTTTTGTTCCCACGGCGCAGGAACACGACAGCCGCTTCCACAACGGCGGTGGTATGCCCGGACGGGAATGAATAATCGTGAAGCTGTGATAGCAGCATCTGAAAATCGATCGGGTAAAAATCATACGGCCTTGTTCTTGCGACAAGCGGTTTAAGACCGATATTGCAGATCAGCAGCCCGCAAAGCAGCGCAACGCCGAGCATAATGCCCACCTTGCGCGTCTTCGGGAAAACCATCATCAATACCGCGACGGCTATGTAGAATATGCCCGCCTCGCCGAACATTGTTATAAGCGGCATAAAAACATCGAGAAAAGCGCAGCTCAGATTATCGTGTATCCATAAAAGAATCTTAATCTCACTGCCGTTCAAGGCATTCATTCGGATGCTCCTTTCCGCCCGTCATTTTTGACGAACACCCATTCTTTTTGTATCCTGTAGCTGACAAACGCTATCAGCACCTTGACAATGATCGTCATAACGGTATATGCGGTGTTGCCGTCGATACCGAGCAGCGAGCGTGCACCGAGGTCGATACCGTAGGTGACCGCTGCCTGTGCGATAACAAGCGCATAATAGCGAAGCATTGCGCCGCGGCTTGTGCTTCCGAAAACATACTTGCGGTTGATAAAGTAGTTCAGAAGCGAGGAAACGATCCTTGCCGGGCCGAAGGAGAGCAGTTCCGTCGCCCATTGTGAAAAACTGTCTTTTACCGCGGCGAATACGGAGGTCTGTATGACCTGCTCCACGGCAAAGCAGCCGACGGAGCTTGCAACATACTTGAAAAACCTTTTGAGGATTATCGAATATATGCGCACGGAATCGCGCACAGGACGGAAATGCGAGGAACGGTTGTCCTCAATATACACCGTATTGATAGTATGCTCGGACATCGGGACATTTTCATCCTTGATCGCGATAAGCATATTTGTTTCGTATTCGTAGCGATCCCCGCGTGCGGAAAGCATCGCCTTCATGTATCTGCGCGGTATTGCGCGAAGCCCTGTCTGAGTATCGCTGCATTTAAGCCCGATAAAAGCGCGGAAGGCAAAGCAGGTCATCTTATTGCCGAAGCGGCTGCGCGGAGGAACATCCGGCAAATTGAAATCGCGCACACCAAGAACCACGCCGCCCGTTTCGGACATCTGTCTGCCGACGGCGATTATATCCGCGGCGATATGCTGACCGTCGGCATCGGCGGTGACGGCGCCTGTATATTCCGGACGGTTTTCGATAAAGTAGGAAAAAGCGGTGCGCAGCGCCGACCCCTTGCCGCGGTTGACCTCATGCGTAAGCAATGTCACCTGCGGATATTCTTTTGCCGCGGCAAAAACGCCGCCGCAGGCTTCAGAGCTCCCGTCGTTGACAACGATGATATCGCCGATGCCCGCATCGACAAGGCCCTTTATGACGCCCAAAAGCTTTTCATCCGGCTGATACGCCGGGATTATCACGGAAATTTTATCGACATTATCCAAAGGCATTTCACGACCTTTCTTTCGTAGCGGAAGCGCAATATTTCGGTTTTCGTTATTCTACCACAAGATCCGGCATATATCAACAGGAACTCTGAAAATTTGAAAATTTTCGGCAAATGCGCCACAAAAACAGGCAAAAAGTCCTCGAAAATCTTAAAAGGAAATGACCGAGCACGCCGAAAAGAACATGAAACAACTCCCGACCGGAGCAATCGGAAAGATAAAAGTCCGGGGTTCGTACCGGACTTTTTTCTTCTATTCGATTGGTTTGCCGTTATTACTCGGCTTTGCCGCGCTCGAAGATGATCTCGAGAGAGCCCATATTGTTCTCGCCCATAATCGTGAGCTTTTTGCCGTTCGGTTCGCCGCATGTCGGGATCTTGATTGAGCCCATGTTGTTTTCGAGCTTTTTTTCGACAAACCATCCTGCGGGAACATTTATCTTCATGGAGCCCATGTTATTTTCCACATAAAGCACGCCGTCGCCGTTATACGAATCGGGATTTTCAAAGTATATCGAAGCAGCGCCCATATTGTTTTCTATGCTTTCGGTCTTGAAAACGGCGCAGTCGATGTATTTGACGGTGGAGCCGAAGCTCTTGCCTTTAATCCCCCTTACACCGTCAAGAGAATCGGACTTTCTGCCGAAGCGCAGCTTTTTGGGGAACAGGCAGCCGGCGGCGATGGTAAGAAGAAGCGCGCAGAGCAGGACGAGCCAGTTGTTCATGATATCATCGGTCGCAAGTCCGCACCAATTTATGATGCTGCTTTCGAGAAGCATGAAGATGAACGCAAGCGGGAAGAAAATCTCGGCAATCGCTCCTCTTGTGAGCGATTTTACGATCATCCCCACCAGCAGGCCGCACACCGCGATACGGAAAAACGGTATCTCGGCATTGATTCCCATATTATCGAACACCGCACCCGCGATAAGCAGAAGCGCCGCAACGAGAAACGCCACGCCCCATACTATGCTGCGCCGCCTTGAACGCATTTCGAATTTGACATTTTTGCCGTTATCTTCCTTTTTGATTTCGAACTCACGGCCGTCACATTGTACCTTCATCGGTATTTCCTCCTTGTACCTGTATCGTTCTTTTTGAAAATCGGGTTTCGTGTATTTTGTCTTTAAGTATCTTATAATAAAGCCTCGAAACATAGGCGATCTTTTTCGTCCCTTTGAAGCAGACCATACTGGAGCCCGTAAGATTCTTTGTTATGGACGAAACGAGCGCGGAGTTGAGGATGCAGGATTTTGAAACGCGGACAAATGTTGCGGGGAGAAGCGTTTCGAGTTCGCACAGCTTATATTGCGAATAAAGCATTGCCGTGGCGGTATGCGCGGCGGTCCTGCCGTCTTCCGTCTCGAAGAAGAGTATTTCGCTCTGCGGGACAAAGAATTCCCGATCGCCGAGCGTAAGCTCCATTTCGTTGCCGCCGGACATCGCCGATTCTATATAGCGGTATATCGCCGATGTTTTTTCATCGAGCTTTTTGCAGCGGAGGATTATTTCCTCTTCCCCGCTCGGATCGATCTCCGTCCGTAATCTCATTTCCCCTCACCTCGCATTTGCATTATATAACGCACGCCGTCGTTTGTAAAGCGGTTCGCGTCAACAGGTTGAAAACAACTCCCGACAGGGCGGTTTTGCCGTTTTTCCGGTCTGTGCGGTACGCAAAACCGCTCGGGAATATCCGCCGGAAAGCAAAAGTGCAAGAAAAATTATTTTTCTTGCAAAAAGGACTTGATTTCATATTAGTGGAGTGATATAATACCCGCAACAAAACGAATATGTCATTTGAAGCGTGCAGGAAAGGGCTATGCCGCCGAAGGAGTAACACTCTCAGGAAAAACGGACTGTGCGCGGATGACACTCCGGAGAAGTCCATTAACGGATACCGAAGGTGCAAGGCGCCCGCGCGCGGGGCGCTTAATCTCTCAGGTAAAAGGACGGAGTACAATTTTATGCGAAAGCATATTTTTTGTATTTCCCGGGCAGTTTTGCCGGGGTTTTGTTTTTTGTAATCATTTTTCACCCAAAGGGAGGTACAAAACAAATGTGGCAATCCTTGATCGACAAGGTCACCGATATCAACGGCGTTATAAACGGCGTGGTGTGGGGGTGGCCGGTCATCATTCTCATTCTCGGAACGGGGATCCTGCTTTCCCTTCGCACAGGATTTTTGCAGGTACGCAGGTTCGGCGATTCGATGAAAACAACCATCATCCCGACATTGAAGTCGCTCGGTGCAAAAAAGCGGAAAAGCGATTCCGGATTAAAAACCGTTTCGCAATTCGAGGCGTTTGCAACGGCGATTTCCGGCACTGTCGGCACGGGAAACATTATCGGCGTTACCGCGGCGATACTCACCGGCGGTCCCGGCGCGGTCATGTGGATGTGGATATCGGCATTTTTCGGCATGGTGACGAACTATTCCGAAAACGTTCTCGGGCTTTTTTACCGCAAAAAGGATGATGAGGGCAACCTCTCCGGCGGTGCGTTTTACTATATCGAAAACGGTCTGAAACGCAAGGGCGTATTGGGCGGCTTGGTGAAATTCCTCGCCTATGCGGCGGCGGTATTCTGTCTGTTTGCCGCGGTGGGTATGTCCGGGGTACAGACGAACAAGATATCCGGCACGCTCGCGGGCTCGCTCGGTCAGGCGTTCGGTGTCGAGGAAGGCACGGGAACGGAGACGCTCGTCAAGCTGCTTATCGGTATTATTGTAGCGATAATTTCCGCCGTTATCATCATAGGCGGCATAAAACGGATAGGCAGTGTTGCCTCAAAGCTGATACCGGTGATGAGTCTGTTCTTCATGGTGCTTGCGCTCACCGTCATTTTCAGAAATGCGGATGTTATTGTGCCCTCCTTCACGCTTATCTTCAAAAATGCCTTCGGAGCAAAGCAGGCCGCGGGCGGTGTGCTCGGGTACACCTTCTCCGCGGTTATCAAAAAAGGCATGGCACGCGGCGTGTTCTCCAACGAGGCAGGACTCGGATCATCTGTTATAGCACATTCCGCCTCCGAAACACGTGAGCCTGTCAAGCAGGGACTTTGGGGCGTGTTCGAGGTATTCTTCGATACATTTGTAATCTGCACGCTCACGGCGCTCATGTTTATCACATCGAATTATACGATGCTGACCGAAACGCCCGCATCGGAGCTTTCCGCGCTGGACGATTCCGCAATGGCGCTTTCCGTGTTCACGGATAACTTCGGCACCTTCGGAACGGTGGCATTTTCGATCATACTTCCCCTGTTTGCGTTCACGACTATCATGGCATGGGCATACTACGGTGAAAAGGCGTGCGAATTCTGCTTCAAATGGTGCAAAAGCAAAAAGACACGCAATTTCTGCGTTATGATCTTCAAGCTGCTGTTTATACTCTTTATCACAGTAGCGGCGATAATAAGCGGCACTCTTGTATGGGATATCGATGATACCTTCAACGGGCTTATGGCAGTACCGAACCTTATCGCGCTGGTTCTGCTTTCCGGAAAAATCGCAAAGATAACGAAAAACTATTACCTGCGCAAGAAGGGCGCGGATATCGAGCCAATGCTTTCCGCTTACCCGGAAATGAACGAGCAGTTCACGCGCGATATCCGAAGCGGAGAAGATGCTTACAAATGACACAATACCCGCACGGCGCGGCTTATAAAGCAAAACAAATAAGAAAAGGCAGAGCGATCATGCTCTGCCTTGTTCTTTATAAAGCTTTGCCGTCCTGCTGCTCGGCACGCGTTATTCCTTGCGGAGAGCGCGCTCAAGCCAGATCGTACCGATATCGAAGGCTTCGTAAAAGCTCTTCTTTTCGCACTGCTTAACAACCTTTTCGTTGAAGGAAATGTTGTCGTCGGTGTTTTGGATCTGAACAAGGACTTTTGTCGCCACTTCAAGGCCGTTGACCTTTGCCGTGTCGAGAATATTCATGAAAAGAATGTACTTTTCATCCGGAAAGCCATAGAAAATGAACCTTCCCTGGCGTGCAAGGGGTTTTCCCCTGTACATAAGAGTTTTGATCTCGCTCATCGGGCGTCACCTTTCTTTCTTGCTGCTGCCGGCGGCGATAAAATCCTCGACCAGAGTACGAAGCAGTTCGTCACGGTCAATCTTGGAAATGATCGCGCGGGAGTTGTTGTAATTCGTGATATAGGTCGGGTCCTCGGAAATAATATAGCCGACGATCTGGTTTATCGGGTTGTAGCCCTTTTCAACGAGCGATTCGTATACGCTTACCAGCTTTTCGCGGAGAGCTTCCTTATGCTGTTCCTTCACGGGGAACATAAGGGTTTTCTGCTTGTTGTCAACAGCCGGCTGTGATTTGTTTTCGGACATTTTCAACCCTCCTCGAAACAGTTGAATATTTGTTCTTTTTTATTATACACCCGCAAATCTGCTTTTGCAAGTGTTTTTTTCTTATGAGCGAAGCACTATTCCCTGCTCGGTTTCGAGCCTGCGGATGACCTTTGCGACGGCGGTATCGGTTTCCTCATCCGTCATGGTTCTGTCCGGATGGCGGAACACGAGCCGCACGGCAACGCTCTTCTTGCCTTCTTCCACGCCCTTGCCGGAGTAGATATCAAAAGCATAGATGCTTTCAAGCGATTTGCCGGCATAGGAACGGATATCCGAAAGAAGCTTTCCCACTTCCTCGTTTTTATCGCACACAAGCGCAAGATCGCGCTCCATGGCGGGGTAAACGGGAAGCGGAGTGTATCCGCGCTCGGTCTTCACCGCGTTCATCATTGCGGTGATATCCGCCTGCGCGATGCAGACACCGCGCGGAATACCGTAATTTTCGCACACGAGCGGGTGAACCTCGCCGATACGTGCGATCTTAATATCGCCGCAGTATACATCGGCGCATCTGCCGGGGTGGAAGGCAGGATCATCGCTCACGGCGACATAGCGCCTTTCGGTCGTATGCACACGTGTAAACAATGCTTCGGCATCCGCTTTAAGATCGTAAAATCCGCCGCAATCCGGGGTAAATGCGAAGCAAAGAGTACGGCTTTCATCCGAAAGCTCGCCGTTTTTGCGGTAAAGTGTCATGATTTCGAACATTCTGCAATTCGTGACCTTGCGGCTGACATTGCGTGCAATAACCTCGAGCATGGAGGGCAGCGGATGAGTTCGCATAACGGAGGTATCCTCACCCAGCGGGTTAATGAGCTTTATCTGATCGCGCAGTTCGTTTTCGGCGGGAAGGTTGATCTTATCCAGCGCACGCGGCGAAACGAAGGAATAGGTTATACATTCGCAATAACCAAGCCCTGCCATAGCCTCTGTCACGCTGCTGCGGAAGGTGAATTCCGGAGTTCTGCCGCCAAGCTCCGAAACGCCGGAAAACATGGTGGGTTCGATCTTGTCGAAGCCGTAAAGGCGGACGACTTCCTCGGAAATATCGGCGGTATTGATGATATCGCCGCGATATGCGGGAACGGAAAGCCTGCCGTCGCCGGTGGGAATAAGGTTGACGGATCTGAGCAGAGCGTCCATTTCGTCATCGGGGATTGCCGTACCGAGAAGGGCGTTTATGCGGCCGCGATCATATTCCACGGTTCTGTCGGAAATATCGGCATTGTTCACATCGATAATGCCGTCCGCTATTTCGCCGCAGCCGAGCAGTTCCACGAGTTGTGCCGCGCGTTCCACCGCGGGAAGCGTGTTGACGGCGGGAAGTCCTTTTTCGAATTTTGCGGAGCTTTCGGTACGCAGACCGACCGCTTTGGAGGTTTTGCGGATGCTCTCACGGGCAAAATTGGCGCTTTCGAAAACAACGGTTGTCGTGTTTTCGGTAATCTCACTGTTTTCGCCGCCCATAACGCCGGCAAGCGCAACGGCGCGGCTGCCGTCCGCGATAACGAGCATTTCGGGTGAAAGCTTTCTTGTTACGCCGTCAAGTGTGACAATCTCCTCGTCCGCTTCCGCATTACGGACATTTATTTCGCGGCTCTTGATATATTCGTAGTCGAACGCGTGCATCGGCTGACCGTATTCGAGCATTACGAAGTTGGTTATGTCCACGATATTGTTTATCGGACGGACACCCGCGGCGCGCAGCTTGGCGCGGAGCCAAAGTGGTGAAGGAGCAATCTTCACATTACGCACTACACGCGCGGTATAACGCGGGCAGAGTGCGGGGTTAAGAACATTTACCTTTATGTATTCCGAAGCGGTCTTTCCGTCCTTTGCGGGGTGTACAACAGGTTCGGGAAGGCGAAGCCCGCTTCCGAAGGTTGCGGCAGCCTCACGTGCTATACCGATATAGGAAAGGCAGTCCGGACGGTTGAAGGTAAGCTCGAATTCGACAACGGTGTCGCGCAGGCGGCAGACATCGCGGATATCGTCGCCGGGCTTGCAATCCTCCTGCAAAAGAAAGATTCCGTCCTCCGCAGCATAGGGAAAATCGTGAGTGGTAAGACCGAGTTCGCCGATCGAGCAGAGCATTCCGTTGGATTCGACCCCGCGGAGTTTGCCGTTCTTTATGACCTTGCCGCCGGGAAGGTGAGCGCCGTCCAGACACACGGGAACAAGTTCGCCCGGGCGGACATTCTGTGCGCCGGTGACAATCTGTATATTTTCGCCACTGCCGACATCAAGACGGCAAATTATAAGATGGTCGGAATCCGGATGCGGCTCGGTAGACATAATTCTGCCGACGACGACATTTGTGATATCCTCGCCGAGATTCTCATAGCCTTCGACCTTTGTTCCGGTCATCGTCATGCTCTCGCAGAATTCTCTGATATCATCCGGTATGTTTACATAATCTTTGAGCCAATTAAGTGATATCTGCATGATACAAACTTCCTTTCGCGATTAGAATTGCCTGAGAAAACGCGCATCGTTTTCGTAAAGCAGACGCAGATCGTCTATGCCGGACATTATCATGGCGACACGTTCGATACCCATGCCGAAGGCAAAGCCGGAATAGACATTCGGATCTATTCCGCCGGCGCGGAGCACATCGGGGTGTACCATGCCCGCGCCGAGTATTTCGATCCAGCCCTCTCCCTTGCAGAGCTTGCAGCCCTTGCCGCCGCAAACGAAGCAGGATACATCCACCTCTGCGGAGGGTTCGGTGAACGGGAAGTTATGCGGACGGAAGCGTGTCTTTGTTTCGGAACCAAACATAGTCTTCGCGAACAGCGCAAGTATGCCTTTAAGATCGCCCATCGTTATGTTCTTGTCAACGACAAGACCTTCCATCTGGTGGAACACGGGAGAGTGTGTCGCATCGGCGACATCGCTTCTGTATACTCTGCCCGGGGATATTATCCTTATCGGGGGTTCCATACCGCGCATGGCGCGGATCTGAACGGGTGAGGTCTGGGTACGGAGAAGCGTGGAATCGCTTATGTAAAATGTATCCTGATAATCGCGCGAGGGGTGGTCGGCGGGAGCGTTGAGTGCATCGAAGTTATTGAATACCGTTTCGACCTCCGGGCCTTCGGCGACCGAAAAGCCCATATCAACGAAAATTTCCGTCATACGCTGCATGGTTGCCGTGATCGGGTGGATATGACCTGCGCGCGCGGGAGTGCCGTCATATGTCACATCCAGCTTTTCCGCCTCCAGCGAACGGGCAAGCAGACGCTTTTTGAGTTCCGCACCGCGCTTTTCGAGTGCCGCCTCTATATCCGCACGCACGGTGTTGGCAATGGCGCCGACAGCCGGGCGTTCCTCTGCGGAGAGCGAACCCATCCCGCGCAGTATCGCGGTGAGCTGACCTTTTTTGCCGAGGTATTTTACTTTGATTTCCTCGAGCGAATCGCTTGCCGCTTCAATATCAGACAGGGCGAGTTCTTTGATTTTTTCAAGTTGTTCCTTCATCATTTTCTCATTTGCCTTTCGATATCATTCAAGATAATCCTTGAGTTTCTTTGATCTGCTCGGGTGGCGGAGCTTGCGCAGCGCCTTCGCTTCGATCTGGCGTATACGCTCACGGGTTATGTCAAACACCTTGCCGACCTCCTCGAGTGTGCGGGGCCTGCCGTCCTCAAGCCCGAAGCGGAGTTTGAGCACCTCTTCCTCACGCGGGGTGAGCGTGTGGAGCACTTCGAACAAATGCTCGCGCAGCATCTGATAGGATGCCGCATCCGCAGGTGCGGGGGTATTGTCGTCCGCGATAAAATCGCCGAGATGGGAATCCTCCTCCTCACCTATCGGCATTTCGAGCGAAACCGGTTCCTGCGCTATTTTGAGTATTTCGCGAACCTTGTCCACAGGCATATCCATTTCCTTGGCAATTTCTTCTTCCGTCGGTTCCCTGCCCATTTCCTGCAAAAGCTGGCGCGAAACACGCAGGACCTTGTTTATCGTTTCCACCATGTGTACGGGTATGCGTATGGTTCTTGCCTGATCGGCTATTGCGCGGGTTATCGCCTGGCGTATCCACCATGTTGCATAGGTGGAAAATTTGAAGCCCTTGCCGTAATCGAATTTATCGGCCGCCTTCATCAATCCGAGGTTGCCCTCCTGTATGAGATCGAGGAAAAACATACCTCTGTTCACATAGCGCTTGGCTATGCTTACGACAAGGCGCAGGTTCGCCTCCACGATCTGCTTCTTTGCCGATTCGTCGCCGTGGGACATGCGGTTTGCAAGCTCCAGTTCCTTTTCCGCCGAAAGCAGCGGCACCTTGCCGATCTCTTTCAGATACATTCTGACGGGGTCGTCTATCGAGATGCCCTCCGCAGAGAGAAGCGTATCCACATCCTCCGAATTTTCCTCGCCGTCGTCCGCTTCAAGATCATCATCGATGATGTCAAGATCGACTTCCGGCAAATCGCTTGCGATATCGATCCCGTTCTTTTCGAGCGCATCGCACAAATCGATAAAATCCGATGCGGAGACATCGGTACCTTCGGATGCTTTCAGCACCTCCGCGGGCGTTATGCTGCCCTTTGTTTTTGCCTCGTCGAGCTGCTGCTCGGTAAAGACGCCAAACTCTTTATTCATCGTTTTCCTCCTGCCTGTTCCGGTGTTTCCGTTTGATTATGTTCAGGTATTCCCCCAGCGCACTTGCGGGGGATTCTTCTATTTTTTTATCGTATTCGCTCTTTTCACGAAGCGTTGTGAGTGCTTCGATATGTGCGCGAAGCGATTCCGTCGAAATATCGCCGAGCTGCAGTCTTGCCGCACGGCAATGCTCCAAAGCGCCGAGCTCACGCGCGGAGAGAGCGCCGTCCTTTGAAAGCACCCATTCCCTGCCCTCCGTAATCTCCGGCAGGAACATTTCGAATATCTTTCGGTTGAGAGCCGTGGCGAAATCCTCCGGCTTCAACAGCTTTGCGGCTTCAACTCCGAGGTCGGGCCGTATCATCAGAATACCGAGTATCGCTTCCTCGTGCGATGCCTCCGACGAAAAGCGGAGTTTGTCCGTATTCGCACCGCCGCCGAATCCGCTCTGCTCACGCAGATCGTCGCGCCCGCGCTCTTTATAAAGCTTCTTCTGCGTTTTTGCGGCGACACGCTCCACCTCACTCCGCAGCGATTCGGGTGTAAGCCCGAGCTTGCCCGCCGCACGGGCGGAATATACTTCGCGCTCCGGTCGGGATGCAAGCGTTGCTATGAAGGCGGTCATCTCGTTTACGGCGCGTAGCTTTTCCTCAGCAACATCGGTATCGTAGCGCGAAATTATCTCGTCAATACGGTAATCTATCTGCCCGGAGGAACCGGTGAGCTTGGCACGGAAGGCGTCGGCTCCGAACTTTTTGATAAACTCGTCGGGATCCTTTGTTTCGGTGCCGAGGCTGATTATCTTCGTATCCACGCCGACTTGGTTCAGAAGCTCGATTGCCTTCATCGTAGCCTTTCTTCCGGCTTTGTCGATATCATAGGCAAGATAAACCGTGCGGCAATACCGTGCGACCGTTCTTGCGTGGTCGGGTGTGATTGCGGTTCCGAGTGTGGCGACGGCGTTATCGAACCCCGCCTGGTGCATCGCTATCGCATCCGGCGCACCCTCGCAGAGTATCAGACTGCCGGAGGTGCTGTTTTTTGCTATATTCAGCCCGAAAAGCACCTTGCTTTTCTTGAATACGGGCGTATCGGAGGTATTGACGTATTTGCGTTCCTCGCTTTCGTTCAGCCGCCTGCCGCTGAACGCGACGACTTCGCCGTTCGTATCGAAAACCGGAAACATCAGCCGGTCGCGGAATATATCGTACATACGACTGTTATTTTCGTATCTTCTGCCGAGGAACGCCGTTGTCAGCTCAAGTTCGGTAAAGCCCTGCTTCATCAGCTCGCGGCAAATCGCTCCGCCTCCGGGAGCATATCCCAGCCCGAAGCGCTTTACCGTCTGTGCCGTAAAACGGCGGGTGTTTTCGAGATAATCCCGTGCTTTTGCCCCCTGCGGTGAAAGCAGTGCGGAATAAAACAGCTTTGCGGAGGCACGGTTGAGCTCATAAAGCCGTTCGCGCCGCACCGTCGGCTTGTGTTCCGCATTGCGTGCGGCGGGGTCTTCCTCGATACGCATTCCGGCACGCTTTGCAAGCAGTTCAACTGCGGGAACATATTCAAGGTTTTCGGTCTGCATCACGAATGTCACGGCATCGCCGCCCGCGCCGCAGCCGAAGCAATAATAGCTGGATGTTGCGGGGAAAACGGTAAATGACGGGGTGCGCTCGCTGTGGAACGGGCAAAGCCCGACAAGGTTCCCGCCCGCGCGCTTGAGGCTGACGACTCTGCCGACAACTTCTTCTATATTATTTCTTTGCTTGACTTCTTCAAGAAATTCACGCGAAAACGCCATAAGCCGCCTCCTTCCGCGTTAATGCCGGATAATTATTTGTATTGCCATACCCTGGGGACAAACAGCTCCTCGAAGCAACCGATGGCGTATCTGTCCGTCATGCCGGCAATATAATCCGCAGTGACCTTGCCGACACCGTCTGCTAGCGCGTATTTTGTATATTCATCGGGTATCTGCTCCGGGTGAGAGCCGAAATATTCGAAAAGAAATTCGATCATCCCGGTGACCTTGCCGTCCTCGCTTTTGGCGATTTCGTTATAATACACTCTTTCGAACATAAAATCGCGGAGCCTGTCCATCGCATCGGCATATGGTTCGGTAAGCCCGATCCCGTTTTCGGTGCCGTGCTCTATCGCGGCGCGGACAAGCGTGGATATCCGTTCGCTGTGAGTTTTACCGAGAATTTCGGATATATCCTCCGGGATATCCGCCGCCGATATTATACCCGCACGGACGGCATCGTCGATATCGTGGTTGATATAGGCGATACGGTCGGCGGTTTTGACTATCCTGCCCTCGAGCGTTTCCGCGGGGGTCGATCCGGTGTGGCAGAGTATGCCGTTGCGAACCTCGTATGTAAGGTTCAGACCTTCCCCGCCGTTTTCGAGCAGGTCGACAACACGCAGGCTTTGCTCATTGTGGCGAAACCCGCCGGGAAGCAATTCATTGAGCGCGCGTTCGCCTGAATGGCCGAAGGGTGTATGTCCGAGATCGTGGCCGAGCGCCGCGGCTTCGGTAAGGTCCTCGTTCAGTCGCAGTGCGCGGGCAATGGTGCGGGCGATCTGCGTTACCTCAAGCGTATGCGTGAGCCGGGTGCGGTAATGATCGCCTTCCGGCGCGAGAAACACCTGCATTTTGTGCATCAGGCGGCGGAAGCTTTTGCTGTGGATAATCCTGTCGCGGTCGCGCTGAAATTCGGTACGGACGGGACATTCCTCCGTCTTTTTCAGACGCCCGCGGGTATTTTCGGTAAGGAAAGCATCCTTGCAGAGGAAGCTTTTTTCGTAATCGTAGGTGACTCTCTTCATTTGATATCCCTTTTTGCAAATGTGACAAAGCCGATAACGGCGATAACTATCGTAAACACGGGCAGAACTATCGCGCCGTGGAGAAGGTCGGCACCCGCTGACACGACAATGGTTTTATTCAGATTGAGAATCGCGGCAATATCAAATTCGCCCGCGCCCGGCGTAAAAATACCATCGGTTGCCATCTCCCACAGATTACTGTACATTGACGGCAGATACGGTACGGCGCCCAGGATATTCAGCTTGCCGCATATCCCAATCACGAGCGAATTTGCGACGGAACCGAGCGCATACCAGAGCATCGGCAGAACGGTGGAAACCGGAGTGCTCTTGGTAATTATCGAAAGCATGAACGCAAGGATGGTGTATGCAACGGTACCGAAAGAAGCAAGAGCGCATCTTCCGATAAACCACAGCCCGAAGGCGCAGCTTTTTACCGTAGTGCCGTCATACCACAGGTAGGGCTGAAAATAATCCGAAAATCCGGTTATGAAACCCCTGGCAAGCCAGTAAACAAACACGCCGGCAATGATCGCGGAATAGACTGCGGTGAGGCACGCCATCAGCTTAGAAAGAAGTATTTTCGTGCGGGATGCGGGGCGTATGACGAGCATATTGATCGTCTTGCGGGAAAATTCGGAAGAAACGCTTGCACCGGCAAGAAATACACCGAAAACCGCAGCCGCGGAAAAAGCCAAGCCGAATACTTCAAGCAACGCATTGCGTGAGCTGTTCGCCGTAACGGTGTCAACAACGCCGTGTTCAAGTGAATACGCGTATATCACAAGCGATTCGCTTATCGCCTGAATATCGTCAAGCTTTTCTTCAAGATATTCGGAATACTTTTTCACATCGTCGTTGGCGCCGTTCCCGGATGCTGTTAAAGCATCGGCAATTGAAAAGGAGTCGCTTTGCCCGTTGTATTCATCTTTGCTTTGAATGTGGACGTAAGAAATCTTGCCGACCGCCGTTGTTGCTTCGGAAAGCACGTTGTAAAATGTGTATTTTCCCGGGATTCCGGCACTGTCAAAGTTGTAAATATCTTTGCTGTAGGAAAATGCTCTTTCAAGTTCGGCTTTTATACGGGTGAACAATTCCGCTTCCTCATCGGTCATCGCGACGGCATCAACGCGCTTGAGTATGTCTTCAATGCTCTTGCGCGAATCGGATGCCGCATTTGAAATATCCTTTTGCATATCGGAGAAAAAAGCGGCGCTGTCATTATCATCTATATATTTCCACTGCTTTTTGACATATTCGGAAACGGTTGAATCGTCTTCCTTGTCTGCGCCGTTATAAATTACATAATTTTCGGGAACGGCTAAATCGTCATCCTCGCCTGTGACGTAATGAACGTTGTTGTTGTTAAACCTTTTGCTGTATGCATCGCTTTGTATAGCGGTGTAAGGCGCATAACGCCAATCGTCCTTCGTGACACCCGCATCGCGGGCGCGTATACAATTTTCGCGCATGAGTTCCGTGGAGCAGTCATCCGGATCGAGCGAATATCCGCCGCTGGAATACGCCACAGAGAAAAGGAGTGTAAACGCCGCAATAATACAGATAATGACTATCGTTCCCTTGCGGCGGAAAAGCTTTATCATTTCGTTCTTGTAAAGTGCGCGGAACATATTCGTTTACCCCCCTTCCCTATATTTTACCGTGTGTCGCTTCGAGATAAGTATCCTCGAGCGATTTTTTGCGGCGGGTTACATCGTAAAGGTCTGTCTTTGCGGAAACGGCGCGGACCGCAGCGGGAATATCCGCACGGGCGATCACAACGGTGACGGTGCCCTCTCCGGAATCGCATTTGCAGCCGAGCAATGAAAGTGCTTCGCATGCAAGCGCGGTATCCTTTACAGAGAAGGTGTATTCTTCTTTTTCATCGGCTGCGGCGGGAGAAGCGCCGGAAAGTGTTTTTACATCCACAATCCTGCCGTGTTCGATTATTGCGGCTTTTGTGCAGAACTGTTCGAGTTCGGAAAGCATATGCGAGGAAACAAGCACCGCCGCCCCGCGTGAGGCAAGCCTTACAAGTGTTTCGCGAAGATCCTTCACGCCGGAAGGATCGAGCCCGTTTGTCGGCTCGTCAAGGACATAAAGCGAAGGGAGATGCAGCATCGCCTGCGCCAGACCGATACGCTGCCGCATGCCGAGCGAATACTTGCCCAGCTTTGTATTGCGTTGCTCGTAAAGCCCGACATCACGCAGACATTCGTCCACGCGCGCGGCGGGGAGCGAATAAAGGCGGGCGTATTGCATCAGGTTTTCCCTGCCGGAAAGATAGGGATAAAGCTCGGGACTTTCGATAATGGCACCGACGGAGCGGAGTGCCTCGTCGTGCTTTTCGGCAACATTTTTTCCGTTGATGTAAACCGCGCCGCCGTCGGCGGAAAGCAGACCGAGAATTATCTTGATTGCGGTCGTCTTGCCCGCGCCGTTCGGACCGATAAAGCCGAGTATCTCGCCGCGGTCCACACCTAAGGAAACATCCGTAAGTATTTTCTTCTTTCCGAAGCTCTTGTGGATATTGCGTACCTCAAGTACCATTCTTACTTTTTCTCCCATTTCAGGTATTTACGTCTAATATATACGCAGCAAAACCTGTTTTTGCTTTTTTTCGGCGAAAAATTCCTTCGCGATTCAAGTACATTGCAAAAAACCGGAGAATTTTGCCCGCTTGGCTATTGTGTTTGCCGGCGCACGGTGATATAATATAATGAATTTTTGTGTTTGGAGAAATCATGTTCGGTTATATTCGTCCGGTAAAAAGCGAGCTTTTGGTCAAGGACAGCGAGCTTTATTCGGCTGTCTATTGTGGGCTTTGCCGTTACGGCGGGAAGCACATCTCACATCTGACACGGTGGATGCTCAATTACGATTTCGTGCTGCTTGCGCTGCTGCGCATTTCGCTTTCCGGCGAAAAGCCGGAGGCCTGTCTGAAACGTTGCCCCTACCGCCTTCGCAGGAAAAACTGCATTATCGCCGATGAAAGCTTTTCGCTCACGGGGCGTGCCTTCGGGCTGCTCTCATACGGCAAGCTGGAGGATGACATTGCCGACGAACGCGGGGCAAAGAGGCTTGCGCGGGTGCTTGTAAAGCCGGTATATGCCCGCATCGCGAAAAAATGCGGCGGCGAACTGGATGATATCATCAAACGCGGGCTTGAAGCCACGGCGGCGGCCGAAGCGGAAAAATGCGTTTCTCCCGACCGTGCGGCGGACGGAAGTGCCTCCATGATGGGCGAAATAGCCGCATACGGGCTTGTAGGTGTCAACGCACGCATTGCAAAGGAATGCGGATATCATATCGGACGGTTCGTTTATCTGATCGATGCATTCGACGATGCCGAAAAGGACGAAAAATCCGGCAGCTACAACCCGTTTCTGCTTTATTACGGCGGCTACGGCGGCGTTGCCGCGGCGAAGGACGAGATATCCCAAACGCTTTGCGACAGTCTGAATGCCTTTTCCAACAGCTACGCGCTCGCGCTGGACGGCGAACCGAACGGAATCGACAGACTTATATTCAACATTACAGAACTCGGCGGGAGAGCCGCCATACGGCGAATTGCCGAAAGGATCACCAATGAAAAACCCCTATGACGTACTCGGAGTTCCGGAGACGGCTTCGGATGAAGAAATCAAAAAAGCATACCGCAAGCTTGCAAAGAAATACCATCCGGATAATTACACCGACAATCCTTTGAAGGATGTCGCCTCCGAAAAAATGAAGGAGATAAACGAAGCCTACGACACCATACAGCGTTCGCGCGCTTCCGGCGAAAGTGCAGGCGGAAACACATACGGCAATTACGACGGATTTTCCGGCGGGCAAAGCTACTCCGGCGGAGATATTTATTCCCGTGCGAGAATGCTTATAAATGCCGGCAGGCTCGATGAAGCCGAAATACTTCTTTCGGGCGTGGATGCCGTAAGCCGCAGCGCGGAATGGCATTTCCTTATGTCGCTGCTTTACTACCGCAAGGGATGGATGCAGGATGCAAGAAACGAGATCAACGCGGCGTGCCGAATGGAACCGTACAACGCAGAATACCGCAATGCGCAGTCACGCATGAACAGCGGTTCCGCACAGAGTCCGTATGCCGGTTCGGTGCGCGACGGAGGCGGCTGCACCGCCTGTGATGTGTGCAACTGCCTGCTTTGTTCGGATTGCTGCTGTGAATGCATGGGCGGCGATCTGATCCGCTGCTGCTGATATGAAGAAAAAGAGCAATGCCGCAAAAACGGCTGTTGCCGGAGTATTTGCGGCGGTATGCGCGGTACTGCTGTTTATCGGCTCACTGCTCGATACGCTGGATCTTTCCGCGGCCGCGGCGGCAAGTGTCGCCGTGCTTGCGGTGCTTATCGAAGCAGGCACGGGGTATGCCCTCGGCGCATACGGCGCGGCAAGCGCCATTTCCCTGCTGATACTGCCGCAGAAAAGCGCGGCGCTTGAATTTGCGCTTTTCGCCGGATATTACCCGATATTAAAGGTTTACCTTCACAAAATACGCCCCCGTGCGCTTTCGTATGCGGCGAGGCTTGCCGTTTTCAACGCCGCCTTCTGCCTGCTTCTGTACGGATTCCGCAGCATACTTGCCGCGGGCGAAACGGTCGTTTTTCCGGATTGGGTATTCTTTATCGCGGGGAACGCGGTATTTCTTGTATACGATCTCGCGCTTGAAAAGCTTTCCTTCTTTTACATCACACGGATCAGAAACAAGCTGTTTGGCGGGCGTTTTCATTGACAAACCGCCGTTCCCGTGGTATAATGGTATGATATAAAAATATATGAAAGAAAACCGCCGCAAGGCAGGAGGATAACAATGATCAAAAGCATGACGGGCTTCGGGCGCTGCCGCGAAAGCGTGGGAACGCTCGATATCCTTTGCGAAATAAAATCCGTCAACAGCAGATATCTCGATACGAACATAAAGCTCCCGCGGGTGCTCGGAGCACTTGAGGACCGCGTAAAGCAGACCGTTTCCAAGCAGATATCCCGCGGTAAGACGGATGTTTATATCTCTGTCGAAAACACTGCGGGGGATGACTGCGGTCTTTCGATAAACGAGCAGTTTCTTGAAAGCTATGTCGCTCTGCTGCGCGATATAAAGGAGCGCTATTCCCTTGCGGGTGATGTCACCGTTCAGACGGTGGCATCGCAAAGCGATGTCTTTACCCGCACAAAGACGGATGCAGACACCGAAATGATTTGGAATTCGCTTTTGCCGGTGCTCGAAAAGGCGCTTTGCACCTTCAATACGATGCGCAAGACGGAGGGCGAAAAGCTTTGCGAAGATGTATTGGGGCATCTTGCCGTTTTGGAGGATATCCGCGGCAGAATTGCGCTGCGTGCCCCCGAATCGGTACGCGAGTCAAACGAAAAAATGAAAGCCCGCGTGCGCGAGCTTCTCGACGGTGCCGATTATGATGAAGCACGCCTTCTTACCGAATGTGCCGTCTTTGCCGACCACGCCGATATCAGCGAGGAGCTTGCGAGGCTCGGCTCTCATTTTGCGCAGTTCAGAAGCATTGTCGCAGAGGATGTCCCGGTGGGCAGGAAACTCGACTTTCTTGTTCAGGAAATGAACCGCGAGGTAAACACCATCGGCTCCAAGGCGAGCGACGGCGAGATTGCAAGGCTCGTTATCGAGGCAAAAAGTACCGTGGAAAAGATTCGCGAGCAGATACAGAACATCGAATAGGAGAAGCAAAATGAAGCTTATTGATGTCGGATTCGGCAATTATGTCAGTGCGGAGCGGATAGTCACCGTCGTTTCGCCGGATTCACTGCCGGTACGCAGGCTCGTTCAGGATGCGAAGAATGACGGGCGGGTAATAGATGTTTCCTGCGGGAAAAAGACACGCACCGTTATCATCACCGACAGCGAGCATATTATCTGCTCTGCCGAAACGCCCGAGCAGATCGCATCGGCGATAAACGGATAACATATCAACAACAAACGATCATATTATAAATGCGAGGTAATTCACTATGATGCTCAAACCCACTGTCCAGGAAATGACAAACAACAAGGTAAACCGCTACAAGCTTGTTATAGCCACCGCAAAATGCGCAAGGCACATTGTAGACAAAGCGAACGACGAACGCGAATTCGAGGAAAAGCACAGAAACGACCCCGAACGCATCGCAAAGGAGCCCTGTGAGGAAGCCGAGCTTCTTCTGCACGAAAAGGCGGTATCCGTCGCCGTGAAAAAGCTTCATGACGGCGAATACAAGATCGTAACAGACTGACCGCAATGTGCGGAGCCTATGCCCGTGTGCGGATAATTGATGTCGCATACGGAATAGACAGGGATTATTGCTATTCGGTACCCGAACCGCTGCGCGGCGAAATAAAAGTCGGAACGGTAGTGACCGTTCCCTTCGGGAACGCCAACCGCCATGTCAGCGCCGCAGTCATCGGGCTTGACGACGAATGCGATTTTCCGCGGATAAAACCGATCGCGGATGTACTTCGCTACCCGTTTTCAGTAAGCGAGGAACTTATCCGCACCTGCCTTTTTATGAGCGATCGCTTTTTCTGCACCTTCGGGAGCGCGTTCCGCACGATACTGCCACCGGGCATAAATCTTGAAAGCGAAACCGTATTTTCCCTATCGGAGCATGCGGATACCGACGGTCTGAATGATGCGGCGGAGGTTCTGATACGCTTTATAACCGCAAAAAAGACCGCAACGGAGCGCGAACTTGTATCCGAATTCGGTGAAGAATGCAAAAAGCTTCTTGCCGCGCTCACACGCGAGGGAACGCTGAAAAAGGAAACACGCGTCCCCGAAAAAATCAACGAAAAAAACCTTTATACCGTATGCCTCACCCTGCCCGTGCAGGAAGCGGCGGAAGCCGCGGAAACGGGAAACGGACTGACGGAACGCCAAAGAGAGCTTATTGCCTTTCTGATTGACAACCCCGCGCCGACACTGCGTGAAGCCGAGGAACTCGGCGGGTTTTCAGCATCCGTCATAAGCGGGCTTTGCAAAAAGGGCTATGCCGAAAAGCGCGAAACAACGATTCTGCGCAAAGCCTATGAATTGGGTGATATTCCGCCGGAGGCACCGTTTACTCTCGGCGATGAACAGAAAGAAGCCGTGAACGGAATAAACCGTCTGCTCGACGGCGGCACCGCCGCAGGAGCGCTTCTGTTCGGAGTGACGGGCAGCGGAAAGACACGCGTGATCATCGAAGCCGTTCGGCACACCGTCGCAAACGGAAAGCAGGCGATCGTGCTTGTGCCGGAAATAGGGCTTGCGGCGCAGGCGGTTAAGGTTTACGCCGCGGCATTCGGAGATCGGCTTGCCATTGTCCACAGTATGCTTTCCGCGGGCGAACGCATCGACACCTACCGCCGCATATTCAACGGCGATGCGGATGTCGTCATCGGCACGCGAAGTGCAGTTTTCGCCCCGCTGAAGAAATTGGGACTTATCGTTATCGACGAGGAACAATCACATACATACAAAAGCGAGCTTACACCGAAATACAGTGCGATTGATGTCGCGCGGTTCAGATGCAGCGAAAATTCGGCCTTGATGCTGCTTGCATCGGCAACGCCCTCGGTGGAAAGCTTCTACAAAGCAAAAAAAGGCATTTACAGTCTTTTCACGCTTAAAGAACGGTTCGGTGCGCGCAAGCTGCCGGAGGTCATTATCGAGGATATGCGGGATGACAAAACCGTTCTTTTCACCGAAAAGCTTATCGGCGCACACCTTGCCGATGAGATAAGAAAAACACATTCCGCGGGCGGTCAATCGCTGCTCTATATCGGCAGACGCGGCTACAACAGCCATGTTTCCTGCCGCGATTGCGGCTATGTGTTCACCTGCCCGAACTGCTCGGTATCGCTCACACATCACGCATACGCCGGGAGCATACGCGGTGTGCGCCGCCTTTCCTGCCACTATTGCGGGTTCAGTGCGTCGATACCCGAGACCTGCCCCGTTTGCGGCGGCAGCCATATCGGCTATTCCGGATTCGGCACACAGCGACTTCAGGATGAGCTTGCACGGGATTTCCCGGAGCTGCACATCACACGCATGGATTCGGATACCACCGGCGGAAAGTTTTCACACGACCGTCTTATAGATGAATTTTCCTCCGGAAAAAGCGATATGCTTATCGGAACGCAGATGATAAGCAAGGGACTGGATTTCCCCGGAGTGCGGCTGGCAAGCGCAGTCGCCGTTGATGCCGGGCTTTATGCCGACGATTTTCGCGCGGGAGAACGGACATTTTCGCTCATAACACAGCTTGTCGGGCGGGCAGGCCGCGCGGGAGAGCGCGGAAAAGCGATATTGCAGACCTTCAATCCCGATAACGAAACCTTAAAGCTTGCCGCAAAGCAGGATTACGAAAGCTTTTTCAAAAGCGAAATAGTTTTGCGCAAGGCGGTGGTTTTCCCGCCGTTCTGCTCAATGGCGGTGTTTACCTTCTCGTCCGCGACGGAATCCGACTGCGCCGATTACGCGCTGAGGTTCGACACCGAGCTTCTCTCGATGCACGACCGCGAATACCCGGATGTGAAGATAATCAAGTTCGGGCCGTTCCGCAACGGCATTTACAAGGTAATGGGAAAGTACCGTCAGCGCATAATAATCAAATATAAGGACAACGCCCGTACACGCGAGTTTTTGTCGAAACTTTATTGCAAAGCGATCGGAGATGCACCGAAAAGCGTCCGCACGGAGCTTGATGCGAATCCGACCGTCGTTTAGGAGGATAACACGGTATGGCACTGCTGAACATCTTAAAAGAAGGCGACCCGACGCTCCGCAAGGTGAGCCGCAAGGTCGAAACGATCACCCCGAGAATACTCACTCTGCTTGACGATATGCACGAAACGCTTGACAAAGCGGAAGGCATCGGGCTTGCGGCGCCGCAGGTCGGGGTGCTCCGCCGCATTGTCGTTATCGAAATCGGCGACAAGCGATTTGAAATGATAAACCCCGAAATTATCGAAACGCGCGGCGTTCAGGAGGAAATCGAAGCCTGCCTTTCCGTGCCGGAACTTTACGGCAGAGTAAAGCGTCCCGCTTGGGTAAAGATCCGAGCGACCGACCGAAACGGCAATGTTTACGAGGCGGAGGGCGACGGACTGCTTGCCCGCTGCTTCTGCCACGAAACCGATCATCTCGACGGTATCCTCTACATCGACAAGGCAGAGAAGACCTATACTCCCGATGAAGTCGAGGATATGGAATGAGAATAGTTTTTATGGGCACGCCCGAATTCGCGGTCGCATCGCTCAAAACGCTTTACGAATGCGGGCAGGATGTCGCGCTTGTTGTGACACAGCCCGACAGACCCAAGGGGCGCGGATACAAACTGACGCCGTCGCCCGTCAAGGAATACGCGCTTGCGCACGGCTCGGAGGTCATCTCCCCCGAAACGCTTAAAGACGAATCCGTTATCGAAAAGCTGCAAAGCATCGGCGCGGATATGTTTATTGTGACGGCATACGGAAAGATACTTTCGCAGCGAGTGCTTTCCATCCCGCGAATCGGGTGTTTTAATGTACATGCCTCCCTGCTTCCGCAGCTTCGCGGAGCGGCGCCGATAAACCATGCGATAATGAACGGCGACACCGTCGGCGGAGTTACGGTAATGTATATGGATGCCGGAATGGATACCGGCGATATGATAATCAAAAAGCGCGTTGATATCCCCGAAAGCTGGAACGCGGGGGATTATTACGAGGCACTTATGAAAGCCGGCTCGGAAGCGCTTGCGGAATTTCTGCACTTTGCCGAAAGCGGCAAAATCCCGCGGGAAAAGCAGTGCGGCGAGGAAGCAACATATGCGCCGAAAATCGAGCAGGGCGATCTGCGGATCGATTTTTTCGCACCGGGGCGCGATGTACTCAACAAAATACGCGGTCTTTCCCCTGCCCCATGCGCATATTTTCTGCTCTGCGGCAAGCGCATAAAGGTGCGCCGTGCGGCATATTCGGCCGACGGCGGCGAAGCGGGAACAATTCTCGGTGCCGATAAGAGCGGCATAAAAATAGCCTGCGGCAGCGGGAGCATTGTCATAACCGAGCTTTGCCCGGAAGGCAAGGGCGTTGTTACCGCCGAAAGCTACCTTAACGGGCACAAAATGACTATCGGAGGAAAAGTCGATGCCGACTGACCGCGCACGCCTTGCCGCCTACAACGCGGTAAAGCGCATTGATTCGGGCTCTTATTCGAATCTCATCTCCGCCTTCGACAGGCTCGACGGTATCGACCGTGCATTTGCGGAAAATATCGCGCTCGGCACGGCGGAACGGCTGCGGACGCTTGAATATGTCTGCCGCAGATTTTACCGCACGGAGGTAAAGCGCGATATCGAGCTTCTGCTTTTGTGCGGAGTTTATCAGCTTTTATATATGGATAAGGTTCCCGACAATGCCGCCTGCGATGAAACGGTACGCATTGCCGCAGACGCCTTCGGGCGCGGAGTTGCGGGGTTTGTCAACGCCGTCATGCGCACGGTATGCCGCGAACGCGAATCAGTCTGCGCTTATATCGATGCCGCCCCGCGGTACATTTACTATTCCGCCGACAAAGGCTTATATTCGCTGATCGAGAGTCAATACGGAAAGGAAACAACCGAAAGGATCTTCGGCGCATTTTTCGGGGCGCACGAATGTTATGTTCGTGTCAACAATATCAAGGCAACGGCGCGTGATGTCGCAAAGCTTCTCGACGGAAAAGCGCTTTCCGAAACACGCGTTGTATGCAAAAACGCGCGAAAAGCCGTGGAGTTGATCGAAAAAGGCGATTATATCGTACAAGGCCCCGGTTCCCAAAGCGCGGTTGAGCTGCTTAATGCAAAAGAGGGCGAAAGGTTCGTTGATGTATGCGCCTGTCCGGGCGGAAAAACGCTCGGCGCAGCGATAGATATGCGCGGCAAGGGCGAGGTATTTGCTTTTGATATCCACGAAAACAAGCTTCCGCTTATCGCCGCGGGTGCAAAGCGGCTGGGTATCGGCGGAATCACTGTCGCGAAGCGGGATGCAAGGACGGTTGAACCGTCGCTTGCGGGCAGTGCGGACGGAGTTATATGCGATGTTCCGTGCAGTGGCACGGGCGTTATCGGCACCAAGCCGGAGATAAAATACAAATCGCCGGAGGACTTTCGGCGGTTGTACGCGATACAGCGCGATATCCTTTTGAGCGCGGTTTCCTATCTTAAACCCGGCGGGCGGATCGTATATTCGACCTGCTCGATAAACAAATGCGAAAATGAGGATATAGTTTTATCGCTCACGGAGCGAAGCGGCGATTATACACTTGTTTCTCAACACACCTACCTGCCGTTTGAAAACGGCGGAGAGGGTTTTTATACAGCACTTATCAAAAAGGAAAGATAACCGACAATGCAGGATCTTTTGTCGATGACACCGGAGGAAATCACGGCTCTGTGTGTTTCACTCGGAGAAAAATCATACCGCGGAAAGCAGGTTTTCGAAGCTCTTTACGGCGGTGCGGACATAGCGGACATCACAACGCTGCCGAAGGCATTCCGCGCGCGTCTTGCCGAAGCCGCCTTTGTTCCGCGTCTGACGGTGATACAGCGGCTCGTTTCGGCGATTGACGGCACAGTAAAATACCTTTACGGTCTGCCCGACGGCGAAACGGTTGAAAGCGTTTTCATGCGATACAATCACGGCAACACAATGTGCATTTCGACACAGGTCGGGTGCAGGATGGGGTGTGCCTTCTGCGCCTCCACAAAAAACGGGCTTGTACGCTCGCTTGTTCCCTCCGAAATGCTTCTTCAAATACTCACCGCCGAAAAGGATCTCGGCGAAAAGGTATCCAATATCGTTCTGATGGGCATGGGCGAGCCGCTTGACAATTACGATAATGTAGTAAAGTTTCTGCATTTGGCAAACCTGCCCGGCGGTATGAATATCGGCCTTAGGCATATATCGCTTTCCACCTGCGGACTTGTTGATAAGATCGACAGGCTTGCCGATGAAGGGCTGCCGATAACGCTTTCGATATCGCTTCACGCGCCGAACGACAAAAAGCGCCGCGAAATAATGCCGATTGCAAATAAATACAGCGTGCGCGAGCTGATTGATGCCTGTAAGCGCTATATTGCCAAAACCGGCAGAAGAATATCCTTTGAATACGCGCTTATCGAGGGCGTGAACGATAACGTAGAGGAAGCAAACGAAGTCGGCAGGCTGCTTTCCGGTATGCTGTGCCATCTGAATCTCATCCCCGTGAATCCGATAAAGGAAAAAAACTTCAAACGAAGCGGAAAAAATGCCATAAAGGTATTTACAGAAACGGTGGAAGCATATAAAATAACCGTGACGGTGCGGCGCCATTTGGGCGGGGACATAAATGCATCCTGCGGGCAGCTGCGCCAAAAGCATAACGAGGGCTGAAACGGAACCGATTCATCGAAAGGAGGAACGGCACAAGATGAAATATTGCGGCATGACCGATATCGGGCAGAAGCGCAGCTCCAATCAGGACAGCTATGCCGTTTATTCGGGGAACGGATACTTTTTTGCCGTCGTGTGCGACGGTATGGGCGGTGTGCACGGCGGAAATATCGCAAGCGGGCTCGGTGTAAAAGCATTCTCCGCGGTATTGCGGAAGGCTTTTGACGAAATACCCGGCAAGGATATGGACACCCGTTCCCTGCAAGCCGCGCTGAATAACGCGGTTGCACAGGCAAATTCCGCAATACACAACCGTGCCTCGGGCGATACGGAACTTGACGGCATGGGTACAACACTTGTCGCCGCGGTAATATGCGATTGCGGAGCGTATGCCGTGAATATCGGCGACAGCCGCATATATTGCAAAACGGAAAGCGGTTTTTACCAGATATCAAAGGATCACTCCTTTGTACAATACCTTATCGACAAGGGCGAGATTACCCGTTCCCAGGCGGCGGAGCATCCTAACCGGAATATCATTTTGCGCGCGCTCGGCGTAAACGAGACTGCGGTCTGCGATATTTTCCGCATTGAAAGCTGCAAAATGCTTCTGCTCTGCACCGACGGGCTGACAAATCATGTTACCGATAAACGCATAAATGAGATCATTTCTGCAGAATATACTCCGACGGGGAGACCGATCACGGTCAAAGCGCGCGTGGAAAAGCTTATTGCCGAAGCCAACCGCAGCGGCGGCTCGGATAATATAACCGCAATACTTATTTGCAGCGACTCGCCGCAAAAACGAAAGGAATGCGAAAATGAACAAGTATGATGCACTTATAGGAAAAGTCCTCGACGGCAGGTACAAAATACTCGAACTTGTCGGAATGGGCGGTATGGCGTGCGTGCTGAAAGCCCAGGACCTTGTGATGAAGCGCATTGTCGCAATAAAGATACTCAACGACGAATACAACGGCAACGCGGCGGCAGAGGCAAGATTTATTGACGAATCAAAAGCCGTTGCCATGCTTTCCAATAAATATATTGTAAGCGTATACGATGTCGCCATATACCCGGATATCAAATATATCGTCATGGAATATCTCGACGGAATTACCCTGCGCGAATATCTCGACAACAAGGGCGCCCTCGGCTGGAAGGAAGCCTGCGTTTACACGCTGCAGATACTCCGCGCTCTTGAACACGCCCACAGCAAGGGCATTATTCACCGCGATATCAAGCCGCAGAATGTGATGCTGATGAAGAACGGCGATATCAAAGTCACCGATTTCGGCATTGCAAAGCTGCCCAACTCCGAGCTGCCCGACAGCCGCGATGAAAAAGCGATCGGCACCGTATATTACATTTCGCCGGAGCAGGCGTGCGGCAAGAATACCGACCTCAGATCGGATATATACTCCGTCGGCGTGATGCTTTACGAGGCTGTCACCGGCAAGCTCCCATTCACCGCAGAAACCCCGATGGAAATCGCGATGATGCAGGTCAACGACGATCCGGTCAACCCACGCGACATTATACTTGATATACCCGTGGGCGTTTCGCAGATAATATTGAAGGCAATGGAAAAAGCGCCGAGCGACCGATTCGTTTCCGCACACGCAATGGCGAAGGCAATCGAATGGGTGCTCAAATACCCGGATGTTATCTTTTCGGTCTCCGACCGCGACGCGGCTGACGGATCTACAGTCGGAAGCGGCATAGTTTCGATAGACATGATCGACACATCCGAAATAGAACCTTACAACGAAAACGAAATGGCGGAAACGCTCGGAAAAAGAAAATCGGAAAACCAGCCGGAAAAAGCCCAAAAAAGCAAAAAAAACAAGAACCGCCGCAGCACCATGTTCCCGATAATCGCGGCAGTATGCTCCGCGTTTCTGATCGTGACGGCGGTAATTGCGGCATTCACCTTCCGATATTTGAAATCGTGCTATGATACGCAGCAGATCGAAAATGACAACAAAACCTACCGTCTGCCGAATCTTGTCGGCAAGCTATATTCCGATCAGCTTGTGACCGAGCTCGAAAACAACGGCTACGGCGAATGCCGCATTAAGATCGACGAGGTAGTCACGATAAACGATCCGACGATCGAAAACGATTACATTGTTGCAACGGAACCCTCCGGAAACGAGCGCAAAAAGCTCGCAGATGACGGCTATATCCACTTTTCACAGATAACCGTCAATGTTTCCGAAAAGCGTTTTGTACCCGTTCTTGGCGGACTTACCAAGACCGAAGCGGAAACAAAGCTCAAAAATCTGCGTTTGAATGCGGAATTTGCCGAAGATTCGGATCCGGACAGTGTTAACTTCCCCGATTGCTCCGGCTACTTCAACAATCAGGTGCTGGGCACATTCCCCGATGCCGGCAGCGAGATAAAGGTCGGCGATACCGTAACGGTATATATACGCGTACGCAAATACGACACCGAAAAAACCGCGCCCATGCCCGACTGCATAGGGATGACGGAAGCCGATGCACGCCGTTTTGCGCAGGTATACGCGCGGTTTACGGTCGAATTCGAGCATATTGCGGCAATCGACGGCGACGGCAAAATCCATGCACAATCAATCGAAGCCGGAACAATCGGCAAAGCAGGCGATGTGGTGACCTTCACCGTACATGATTCGATCGCGGCGGATTCCTTCAAGGACTACCGCGGGATGCAATTTGCAAACGCACTCGCGGCGCTTTACGAAACGCCTGATGTGGATATCGGAAACATCATTTTCACCTTCATACAGGCCGGCGACACCTCAACCCGCGAGCAGATTCTGCTTGACGGCAGAAGCGCAAAGGATTCGATTTCCTGTCTTTCCGCGCTGCTGAATGACGGTTGCACCGTTTATTCGGGCGATATCCGCAAGGGGACCGTGGTTTTCCAAAGTGTCAAGCCCGGCTCATACATAGAAAAAGGCGAAAAGACAGAAATCGTCGTCGTTATCTTTGATGACGATCCCGAGCTTCCCGAGCCGAACCCTAACCCCGATCCGGATCCCGATCCCGATCACGATCACGATCCCGATCCCGATACGGATCCGAATCCCGACACCGAACCCACGCCCGGCGGGGAGGACAACAATTGAACGCGGAAACACGCCGCGGGCTTGTGTTGTCTGTCGAAAGCGGTCGGTTTACCGTTGAAAGCGGCAACGAAACCTTCATTTGCCGCAGCGGGACAAGAGTACGCAAATCCGAAGGCAGGCTTGTCGCAGGCGACAGAGTCTTGTTCACCGTCGGCGAAACCGGCGAAGGTTTTATTACCGATATAGAACCGCGCAGAAACCGGCTCACACGGCCGCCCGCGGCGAATATCGACCTGCTTGCCATTACCGTTGCCCCGTGCGACCCGGCACCGTATCCGTATAATATTGACCTTCTGTCGGTCATCGCCTGCAAGCACGGGATAGAATGTGCGATCATTCTGACAAAGTGCGATCTCGGCGGTGCGGAACGGCTGCTCGACATTTACCGCAGGACACTGTTTCCCGTTATCGTTACCGGCAGCGGAGATGACACGGGCACGGCTGCGGCAAAAGATATGCTTCGCGGGAAGGTCTGCGTTGTTTGCGGTGCATCGGGTGTGGGCAAATCCACGCTCATCAACCGTATGTACGGCGACCTGAACCTGAAAACAGGCGAGCTTTCGGCAAGAATTTTCCGCGGAAAGAACACCACCCGTACGACAAGGTTTTTTCCGCTCGGAAACGGGACTTACCTTGCCGACACACCCGGGTTTACCGCACTTGATGTTACGCAATATGCGGATATCCGGCACGATGAGCTTTTCGGGTTATTCCCGGAATTTGCACCGTTTTTCGCGAAATGCCGCTACCCCGATTGCACCCACACAAAAGAGATCGAATGCGCTGTTTACGATGCCGTCAAAAGCGGTATAATATCGGAATCGCGCTTTGAAAGCTACAAAAAACTGTATGCCGAGCTGAAAAGCATCGACAGATACAAATAATTCGGAGGATCAAATATGTTTATCGGTATTTATTCGTTTGCCAACGCCCTTACGCTTTTGGGGTTGACATCATCCGCCATTGCCTGCTTCCTTGCGGGTATCGGCAGCTTTAAGTTTGCACTTTTTATGCTTTTCCTCGCCTGCCTGTGCGACACATTCGACGGCAGAGTTGCCCGTGCAAATCCGAACCGCACCGAAAAGCAGAAGTTTTACGGCATTCAGCTCGACAGTCTTTGTGATGTGGTCAGCTTCGGTGTTACCCCCTGCTTCATCGCCTTCTCGTTCGGGTTCAGGGGCGTGCTTGATATCATCATTTACTGCCTGTTCATCGTTTGCGGCGCAATAAGGCTTGCCTACTTCAACACCCTTGCAAACGAACCTTCCGCAAACCCCAAAAAGAATAAAGGCTTCCGCGGGATTCCGATTCCCATGTCCTGCCCTCTGATGAACGTACTTTTCATGCTCACGCTGTTCACACCGGCAAATGTTTCGGTATGGTTTTTCAGGATCGGTATGCTTGCCCTTGCGATCGGATACATACTCAACATCAAGATCAAAAAGCCGAGTTTGAAACGCACCGCGACATTCACCGCAATTCAGGTCGTATTGCTTCTGATAATTGCCATAGCAGGCGATTTCAAACTCCCCATGCCGGGTTAAACCAACCGCAATAATACACCTCCGCACCACCGTGTTCCCTCACGGATTGATGCGGAGGTTTTATTATGCCTTAAAAACGCAAAAAAGAAGCAGCCCGTTCGGGCTGCTTCTGAAATACTTGTTGCTTATACAAAATCGGTGTAGGTGACGAAGTAAAGGGGATCAACGGGAGTGCCGTCTATGAGAACCTCGAAGTGCAGGTGGTTGCCGGTTGATCTGCCGGTGGAGCCGATCTTGCCGAGCTCATCGCCGGCGGAAACAGTGTCGCCGACTTTTACGGTAATCCTGGAAAGATGAGCATAAAGTGTAACGATGCCATCGCCGTGGTCAACCTTAACGCAATTACCGTATGCGCCGTTGTACTGCGCGAATATCACAACACCGTCGCCCGCGGATTTTGCGCTGTCGCCGCCGCAATCGCGGCCCTTTGCGACAATGTCTATACCCGTGTGCGATCTACCCCAGCGAATGCCGAATCGCGATGATATCTGACCGTCCTCATAAGGCTCGATCAGACCGCCGAAGGATGCGGGGATAAGATGGCTTATCGAAGTACCGACACGAACCACGCGTTCTGTCGGTTCGGATACGACATCCGAGCTGAGAAGCTCGCGTTCGGTTTCTATACCGTTGATATATGTCACGCGGTAACGCTCGTCAACCTCGCCGTTGGTGCCGGCGGTAACTACGCTGTCGGTGCCGCTCGGAAGCGAATCGGTATAGATAACCTTGGTTTCGAAATAAAGCGTGCGGACATCCTCGACATCGGCAACCGTTTCGACGGATATCGCGGTGGAGAGCGGAAGATCAAGGTAGTTTACAGAACTGTCGAGCAGAGATTCAAGCCCGCTCGCGGTGGTGAATGCCTCGGAATCGTATTCTCCGCTTACAACGGAGATTTCGTTCGTAAATTCGCTTTCGGCATTCTCGCCGAGATCGAACTTAACGGCGTAGCCGTCCAGAACACTGTTCAAAGCCTGCATTGCGACTGATTCGGATTCGACCGCCGCGACAAAGTCGCCGTCTACATAAACGCCGTAACCCGCACCCCCGAGATGAAGTGATGTTTCATCCGAAACGGATGCGACCGTTTCGGCAGAAACTGCCGTATCGGAGAGCACTTCGGTTTTGTTGCCGGCAAAAGCAAATATGCAGGCAACCGCCGCGGAAATCACGACAACCAGGAAAACGGTGAGCTTTATTTTATTAGGTTTTATTGATGGTTTCTTTTCTGATGGTCGGGAACTCAAAATATATTCCTCCATATAAGCGGTATATAATAATACCGACTACGATAATATACGCCCGAATTGTGAACACAAATGCGTTATTTTGAAAAAAAACATTTGCCCGCCCATATTTTATGCATTCAAATACGCATAAAACGGGGTGAAAACTATTGAAAATCGCCTTCTTCGGTTGTATAATAATGCAAAAAGGTATAATTACACTTAAATGCGAGGTGCGTTATTTTGAAAATCACTTATACCCTTACCGATAAGCCGAAAGAAAAACCGACAGGCAAGCTCGGGTTCGGCAAGATCTTTACGGATCATATGTTCATTATGGATTATTCTCCCGAACAGGGCTGGCATGACGCCCGTATAGTACCGTTCGGTAATATTTCGCTTTCCCCTGCCTGCATGGTATTCCATTATGCGCAGGAAATGTTCGAGGGCATGAAGGCATACCGTGCGCCGGACGGAAAAATACTCCTCTTCCGCCCGGATAAAAACATCGAGCGCATGAACAACACAAACGAAAGAATGTGCATACCGAAGGTCAACCCGGCAGACGCTCTCCAAGCCATCGAGGATCTTGTTTATCTCGAAAAGGATTGGATTCCCTCCGGCGAAGGCACTTCCCTGTATATCCGTCCGTTCATTATCGCCACGGATGAATTTTTGGGCGTTCACCCGAGCAAGACCTACAAATTTTTTATAATACTCTCCCCTGTCGGCTCCTACTACGCCGGCGGACTTGACCCTGTCAAGATTTGCGTGGAGGACGAATATGTCCGCGCGGTAAAGGGCGGAACCGGTTTTGCCAAGGTCGGCGGGAACTACGCCGCATCACTTATCGGGCAGCAGAAGGCAGAGGAAAACGGCTATGCGCAGGTTCTCTGGCTCGACGGTATCGAGCACCGCTATATCGATGAAGTCGGCGCAATGAATGTATTTTTCGTTATCGACGGCAAAGTGATCACGCCGAAGCTCGAGGGCAATATTCTTCCCGGCGTGACAAGAGCATCCGTTATCGAGTACCTCAGACACAACGGATATCCCGTTGAAGAACGCCGCATCTCCATAGACGAAGTATACGAAGCGGGCATGAACGGCAAGCTTGACGAAATGTTCGGTTCCGGCACGGCGGCTGTCATTTCCCCGGTCGGTCTGCTTGAATGGCACGGCAAGAAGCTCGTTATCAACAACGGTGAGGTCGGCAAATTCGCTCACATACTCTATGACGGCATCACGGGGATTCAGTTCGGCAAAGCCGAGGATCCGTTCGGATGGCGCCATGCAATAGAGAGATGAACGGCGAGGAAATAACGGTTCTTCCCACCACCGCCCCCGAAGAAAAGAAGAAGCCGCTGCTTTCGCGTCTGCGCGAAAACGGACTGCTTTCCGACAAAATGATAATTATCGGCGCGATCTTTGTCGTTTCGCTCCTTATTTATATAACGGCGCGGCTCTGCACGCCTTTTGCGGAATTCTGGACACGGTATCCCGCCCAGGCAGTGCGTTTCGTAACCGCAAAGATCACGGGGTGGTTTCCCTTTTCGTTCGCCGAATGTGTTATTGTTTCGCTGCCGGTGCTGCTGATTGCCTGCGTCACGGCCGGAATCGTTTCCGGCAGGTACGACCCGGGCGACAAGCAGTTTTACCGCCTTTTGAAGTCGTTGATAAGTCTGATTCTTGTTATCGGCATTCTGTTTTTCGCCGGATTCGGCACGGGATATAACCGCAATCCGCTTGAAAAGAATCTCGGCATAGAGCGCAACGCCGTCTCAGCTGCAGAGCTTTACGAAACCGGGGCCAAGCTGATAAGCGAGATCGGCGAAACGCTCCCGAATGTTTCCTTTGATTCGACAGGGGCTTCCGTCATGCCGTACAGTTTTTCGGAGCTGGTCGAAAAAATCAACGCCGCGTTCGAAAAATATGCATCCGGCGTGGATTATATTTCGCATTTCAGCTCGACACCGAAGCCCATTGCTCTTTCCGAGCCGATGACATACACACACATTTCCGGTGTGTACACCTATATGACGGGCGAAGCGAACATAAATACCAATTACCCCGATTTTATCCGCCCCTTCACAATGGCGCATGAAATGGCGCATCAGAGAGGCATCTCCCGTGAAGAGGAGGCGAATTTCGTTGCCTTTCTCGTTTGCGCGTCGAGCGATGATGATTATGTGCGTTACAGTGCATATATGAACATGATAAATTATATACGCAATGCACTTTACACCGCCGTCCGCGGCACGGAGGATGAAAACCTGTTCCGCGAATTCAACTCCGCAACGCCGGAAAAATGCATAGGCGAGCTTGCGGCTTATTCCGAATTTTTCGATAAATACCGCGAAAGCACGGCAAGCACCGTTTCCGGCAAGGTCAATGATACATTTTTGAAATCGCAGGGGCAAAAGTCCGGCATATCAAGCTATGGGTTGGTTGTCGATCTTGCAGTCGCGTATTACAAGAACATAACCGAATAACGGAAAAAAGCACACGATTCAGGGAGAGGCTTCGTAAGGAAGGCCTCTCCCTTTTGCTTTTGTAATCAGCCGGAAT
>CAVLDN010000009.1:0-62341 GCA_963661975.1 bacterium | reverse complement strand
TATGTGATTTGGCGTCAGTACTATTTTATTAAATCCCTTATGAACATCCGCACCATAACAGATACGGTAATTGATACAATTCATCGATTGCCGTATCGTTTTTTATGCCGGAAAAGTCCTTGTATATCAAAGCATCGGAAAAGCAGAGGGCGCAAATGCTCTCTGCTTTCGTCGTATATTGATTTAGCCATTCGGATTTGTTAATGAAGCAGCAAGAGTTCAAATTCCTGTGATGGTTTGTTTGACCGGGCTCGGTGGCCCCGACTATTGACATAAAACCAAAAAACGGCAAGGGAACAAGTCCCTTGCCGTTTTGCGTTTTAAGGATGATTACTCCGCTGCGGGTTCTTCTGCTGCGGGTTCTTCTGCTGCGGGAGCTTCGGCGGTTTCGTTATTGCCGTCGAGCAGCGCACGGATGGAGAGCGAAAGTCTTCTTCTTTCGGAATCGGCCGCAGTGATCTTCACGGTGACCTTATCGCCGACCTTAAGCACGCTTGCTGGGTTGGAAACGGGCTTATCGGAAATCTGGCTGATGTGGATAAGGCCGTCGAGATCGGGAAGAATCTCGGCAAATGCGCCGAAAGGCATGATGGAAACGACGGTCGCATCGACAACATCGCCCACGTTGTACTTGGAGGCGAATATATTCCACGGATCGTTCTCGGGTGTCTTGTAGCCGAGGGAAATTCTCTTGTTTTCCTTATCTACCGACTTGACATAAACATTGATCGTTTCGCCTTCGGTGAGCACATCCGCGGGCTTCTTGAGCTTGCCCCAGGAAAGCTCGCTGATATGGAGCATACCGTCCACCGGACCGAGGTTGATGAAAGCGCCGTAGGACATGATCGCGCGGACCTTGCCTTCGAACTTGTCGCCTTCCTGAACGGTGTTGAAGAATTCCTCCTCCGCTGCCTTTCTTGCGGCGCGGTTGGAGCTCTTGATGGAGCCGACGGCTCTCTTTCTGCCTTCGTTCACATCGATGATTCTGAAGTTGACGGTTTCGCCCTTGAGCGAATCAAGCGGTTCGCCCTTGGGAATACCGGTGCGGGAAGCGGGAATAAAGACTCTGTTGGGGCCGTAAAGAACGATAACGCCGGCATAGCCCTGTTCGTTCTTGACGATTTCCTTTACGGTGCCGGAAAGGCTTTCGCCGGATTCGGCTGCCGCCTTGATACCTTCCCAGTACTTCTGGGCATCGATCTTCTTTTTGGAAAGAAGAACTGTACCGTCTGCATCGCTGAACTTACCGCAGATAACTTCCACTTCGTCGCCGACCTTGAAGAGATCGTTCAGATCAACACCGCTTTCGGCAGTGATCTCGTCATAGGGGAGTATTCCCGTATGCTTCGTACCGAGGTCGACTTTTACCTCGGCGGGATTAACAGCCGATACTATTCCGGTTACCCTTTCACCTGTATTTAATGTTTTGAATGACTGGTCGAGCATCTCGGCAAAGCTGAGTTCCTCTTTTGCGATGTCTGCCATCTTGTTGTAAACCTCCTGTATTATTCCGTCGGGCGTCGAGGCACCGGCGGCTATTGCAATTTTATGTGAAGCGCGGATCATATCCGCGTACACGCCAAGTTCATCTGCCGTTTCGACAAGCACGGTATTTTTGCATACCTCCCGTGCGATCCCGTACAGCTTCACGGTGTTTGAGCTGTGCCTTCCGCCCACAACGACGGTCATGTCGCTCCTGCCCGCAAGCAGACGCGCTTCGCGCTGACGGTGGCCGGTAACGCTGCATATCGTATCGAAAACTCGGCAGTTCGGGTAAAGCGACAGTATCATTTCACGGCATTTTTCCCATTCCGCGCCGGAATATGTCGTCTGTACCGCAAGTATGCAGTCGCCCGTGTATGTAAATCCTTCGGGGTGCGCGGCGGCAATTTCGCCGCTGTCGGCAAAAACCTCGACTTCGCCCCGTGTGCGGTCGATAATGCCGCGTACCTCCGGGTGTTCCCTGTCGCCGATGACTATTACCTTTGTTTCCGCGGGCTGAGAAGCGACGATCCCGTGTATCTTGGCGACATAGGGACAGGTCGCATCGACATATTCGCAATTTCTTTCCGTCAGTGCCGAATAAACCGAACTCACCGCGCCGTGTGTGCGGATAAAAACGAGTGCGTTTCCGGGCAGTGTGGGGATATCCGATTCGCTTATGAATCTTACTCCGCGGCGCTTTAAGGATTCGTTGAATGTCGGGTTATGTATCAGCTCGCCGATACAGTATATCGGCCGGTTTGCGGAAGCAAGGCTTTCGTTGATCATCTTCACGGCGCGTTTCACGCCGAAGCAGAATCCGCTGTATTCCGAAACGGTGATCTCAGCCATTTGTATGCTCTGTGTGCGCGGCAAAATCGTCGCACACTCTGGCAAACGCATATTTCGCGATGCCGTGCGTGCCTTCCTCTGCCTTGACCTTTTCGTATTCCTCCGCGGTGATCGGCTTGCCGATATAAACGCGGACCTTGCGGAACACGAGCGGCTTTCTGCCGTCGTAGCATATTGCAACGGGAAGAAGCGGAACACCGGTGCGCACCGCCATAAGCCCAACGCCTGCCAAAGCAAGCTCCGGAGCGGGCTTTACGCCCGGCATGCGGGTGCCCTGCGGGTATATCCCGAGACATTCGCCGCTTTTAACAAGCGAAACGCAGGTGCGCACGGCATCAATATCGCTCGCACCGCGGTTGATGGGTATGACCCCGGCAAGCTTGCATATCAGGCGCATAACCGGATTTTTTTGCAGGCTGCCCTTTGCGACAAAGTGTATCTGCCTTTTGAGCGGGCAGGCGGTGAACATTACATCCGCAAAGGATGAATGATTGGATACGGCTATGTATTCGCCGCTTTGCGGTTCGTTTTCCCTGCCGTGGTATTCCACCCGGTAAACGAGCTTTGAATACACACGCGCTATTCCGCGCAGGATTCTGTACGATACGCTCATTTCCGCGCCCTTTCTTTATCTATGATATCCGCAACGGTTTCAAGCGTTTCGCGGGCGGACATCCCGGTGTTGTCGATAATCACCGCGTCCTTCGCGGGGACTGCGGGGGCGATATCACGGTTTGAATCGTTAAGGTCGCGCTCCTTCATGCGGGCGAGAATATCCTCGTAAACCACATTTTCCCCGCGGGCGGAAAGCTCTTTGAACCTGCGGGCCGCGCGTTCCTCCGGCGATGCGGTAACGAATATCTTTACACGCGCATCCGGAAGTATGACGGTACCGATATCCCTGCCGTCCATGACGACATCGCGTTTTTCGGCGATCCCGCGCTGAACCGAAAGCAAAAATTCGCGGACCTGCGGAATTGCCGAAACGGCACTTGCGTATGCGGAAATTTCGGGCGTGCGTATCTCCGTTCCCAAACGGATCCCGTCCAGATAAACGGCACTTCCGCCGTTTTCGAGCCGCATATCGAGCTTGATTTCCGGCAGAGAAGCGCATACGGCGGCTTTGTCGTGCGGGTCGATACCCTTCCCGGCGACATAATAGCCGATCGCACGGTAAAGCGAGCCGGTATCTACATATACAAACCCGTATTTTTCCGCGACCATGCGCGCAAGCGTGCTCTTGCCCGACCCGGAGGGGCCGTCCAAAGCTACGCCGAAGGTTTTTTGAACCATAAATATCACCAATATACGATTATACACGATTGTCGCGGACATTTCAACCCCTTTTACAAATAATTTTTCTCTTTGCAAAGCCCGCGCCGTGTGCGCACGGCACTTTCCGCTTTTCTGGCAAAAAATATTGATTTATGCTTTGCCGTATGTTATAATATGTTTACAAAAATCATCGGGGAGGTATATTATGAAAAAAATCGCTCTTGTTCTCGCATTACTCATATGTCTGCCTTTTGCCCTTTTCGGCTGCGGAAAGCATTCTTCAGCGGAAAACTGCGCAAAGGCATATCTCAACGCCATGCTTGATTCCGATTACGAAACCGTCATGGATCTCACTCCGCGCTTCGACGAAAGTCTTATGAAGAAATTCGATGACGATTACACCGAACGCGATTACGACGATTTCTACAAGGATGCCGAACGCTCCTGCAAGGACGAAGCCGACGAAGAAATCAAAGAACGCGAAGACTATGTGGAATTCGATGTGAACTTTACCATCACGAAAACCCTTTCCTACACGCCCGGCGATGAAAGCTTTGACAGTGTTGTCGATCCCGATTACTGCGGCGAAAGACTCCAGCCGCTTTACGAAGCGATCGAGGAAATCGCCTATGTCTACTTCTATATCGAAGGCACCGTTCAGGAAAGCGAAAGAGTCGATCCGGAATATAACTGCTATTCCTCTATGCTTGCGCTCATAAAGATTGACGGAGGCTGGTACTTGTGGGACACCGAGCTTCCCGATTACGACTGAACCGCCGATGGTGAAGGGAGAATAATAAAATGAAGAGAATCTGTCTTATACTGGCTCTTGTAATACTCTGCCCGGTAATACTCTGTGCCTGCGGCAGCGCCGACAGCATCGCAAAGGATTATATCGAAGCACGCTACATTGATTTCGATGCATCCGGGCTTTCCGGAATCATGCTCGAATATGATAAGGACCTGCTCCGCGAATATGTTAAGGATTTCGACAGTGCTTCCATCAACGACATGATTGAAGACCTCGAAACCGATATTGACGAATTCAAGGATTCCGCCGAAGAAAACAGCAAGAAATACGATTACAAGATCGTCCACACCGAAAGCTATAAAGAAGACGACAGCGGCTTCAAAACCATTGCAAAGCAGCTCAAAAACTATGACAAATCGCTTTCCAACGCAATGACCGCCGCCGCAAATGTTTATGTATATCTTTCGTATGAATACGAAGACTACAACGGCGAAATGAGTTACGACCACAATGTAGTCACGGTCACCTGCGTAAAGGTCGACGGAAAGTGGTATGTTCTTTCCGCCGACGACGGCAATCTGTTCTATTGATGCAAACTTAAAAACCGAATTCAAAAGCCCTTTTCCGGGAAGGAAAAGGGCTTTTTTCTTGTTTCCCTCGCGGCGGCATTACCGCGTCGCGGCTATTATCTCACAATATTCAAGCTCGGCGCATATAAAGTCCGCCGCGCCGCACACGCCCCCAAGCGCTTCGCGGAACTGCTTGATCTCCGCCGCGGCAGATGCCGTATCGCCGGCGCTGATATATTCGAGCGCCGCGGCAAGCGAACTATCCGCTGCCTGCGGGATTTTCTCATAAGGCCGAATATTTCCGGGCCGGGATTCCGCCATCGAAAGTATCGCGGCGACAGTCTCGCCCGCCGGAGTGCCGGTTATCGGCCGTGACGAGGCGCGGAAATCTCCGCATCGGAGCCCGGCATCGCCGCCCCGCGCGCAGGAGCAGAACGGCAGCAGCATAAGCAGCGAAAGCGGCAGCGCGGCCATTCTTTTCATAAAATGCCCTTTATATGACAATGCCGCGGGAATCTGTTCGATGCCCGCGGCAATTTCAGTTCGGTTTATGCGGTTTTATTTTTCTTTGCCTTTTTGACGGCAACCGCGGCACCGGCAATCGCGGCAAGCGCGATAACGGCGATAATGATGAAGCTGACAGTGTTGTCGCCGGTGGTGGGAGGAGTCGTCTCGCCGGCGGAACCGGAGGAGGCGGCTTTAACGGTAACGCTCACGGGCTGGGTATAGAGGATATACTCTTTACCATCGGTGGACTTGGTCTTGTAGCCGTAAATAACGGTGGCTTCGCCTTCCTTGACACCCTTCACCTTGCCGTTTTCGACAGTGATATATTCCGTGCCGGAAAGAACCTTGACTATAAGATCCTTGCCGCCGAGCGTTGTATCGACTCTGCCATAGGTCTGAGCAACGGCGGAAATGTCGGCATCCTTGCCCGACTCGACATCCATATCCGAGGCGGAAATGAACTTGTACATATCCTTGACCCACTGCATATCGTTGGTAGTGACGCCGTCGCAGCCGGAGAAGAAGCCGCTCTGGTTATTATTGGCGCCATAGGTCCACGGCCATACGGTGATACCGCGGTCAACGGCTGCCTGCATGAAGTATGTGGTAACACAGTCGTTTGCCGGGTTCACGGAGCTTTTCACGCCCTGCGCGGTAACAAGATGCTTGTAGAATTCATTGAGCGCATCCTCGACCGTCGAGGCGTTGCCCGAGGTGGAAAGGAAGCCGGTGGAAGCGCCGGGGAGCTGGGAATTGAGCGCGCTGAGGAAGTTCGTACCGAAGGAGATGAAGTCAACTCTGTCGGTCATATCGTATTCTTTGAGCAGTTTGATCGTTTCGGGAACGGTCTTGGAGTTGCTGCCCTTGATTTCGATGAATATACGGATGTCCTTATCCTTGAATTCCTCGAGCAGTTCCTTGAAGGTGGGGACGGTGTATTCCGAAACCGAGCCGTTCACATTGAGAAGTTTGTATTGCTTGATTTCTTCAAGCGTCATCTGGTTGACGGTAAGGCTGCCGTTGTAGTTCGTGGTGCGCTTGATGCTGTTATCGTGCATGATGATAACATGTCCGTCCTTGGTGATATCAACGTCGATTTCGAAAACATCGCCGCCGTTTTCATAGGCTTTAAGGAAGCTTGCAATGGAGTTTTCGGGCGCAAGCGTGGGGTTTCCGCGGTGGCCTATCATTATCGGAGTACGGGTGAAGGCGTTCTTTTCGAATATATCGTTGATGGTCTTTGCGGCTTCGGATGTACTTTCGGTGATCAGACCGTTTGCACCGGAGGTGACGGCGGTTGCAACATTCTTGACGAATTCATTGCCCTCTGCCTTGCCTTCGACATTGACCCAAACGGCAACGGCAAGCTCCTGCAGTTCGGCAACGACCTGCTTCTTGGCATCCGCGACCTTGATAACACAGAAGGTGGCGGGGGCTTTTCTTACCTTGACGCGGATTTCATCCGCTTCCTTGGAGGTGAGCGTTTCCTTGCCGATCGTCAGTTCAAGACCGGTGCGGATCATCGTATTCTTGCCGCGGATATATCCGAGCACATCGACATCCGAGGAGATAACGTTTACATCCTTTGCACCTGCAGAGGTGATGGCCGCAAGAAGCTTATCCGCTTCGGTGCGGTTTGCAACGCGGAAGGTGGGAAGGCATTTTGCCTCTGCGCAATCCTCAAGAAGCTTTTTGACATCGGAAACGGCACTGACATCATAAAGAGCGCTGCCGCCTTCGACGGAGGAATCCCTGATATAGCCGACATTGGCTATCGTATTGATAAGGTTGAGGCTTTCGTGTCCGTTGTTGATAAGGGTTGTCTTCTTGGCAACGCGTGCCGGGTTTTCGGCCTGAACGCAGACCTTATAGCTCGTCACGGAGGCGGCGCCGTAGTTCATGGTGAGTCCGAGACCGCCCTTGAGGTAGGTCTTGCTCTTCTGGCCGATAATGGCATCGGTGACATAAAGCGCTTCTTCACCGTCGATGGCGTAAAGCACATTGGTGCCCTTGGCCTGAACATTCACGGTGTGGGAGGCTTCCTTCATGCTCTTGATCGTAAAGGCGGACGTGGCGGCAACATTCCAGCCGTTTGCCTCGGTTCTTTCGGCAAACTCGATACCGTTGCTCGAGGTGGTATTCTCACGGATGCACATATGGTAGTAAGGATATGCGCTGCCCGCGATGTTCTGAATACGATACACCACACCGAACCAGCGGCCCGTATCGGTGGTGGAAAGTATCTTCACATCGGTTGTGATGGAATAATCGCCGAATTCCGCAAGCCATTCGGGAGCCATCGCTCTCGCATAGCCATCGCCGAGTGCGCCGATATTGAGTGCGCCGTTCTTAACATCAAAGGAGCCGTTGTTGCCGGTGAAGCGCCAGCCGTCGGCTTTGAGCGATTCGATGGTCGCTCGTGCGAAATCCGCCTCGAAAAGGACATATTCCTTCTCGGATGCGTTCTTTGCGACAACATAGATGTTTTTCTGCTTGCTGCCCGATGCGGCGACAAGCTTTGTGACACCCTTTTCGGTGGGGGTGTATTCGGTTACGGTTGTGCCGTTCAATGTCCATTTGACATCGGCGGTGGCGGCGGTATCGCCGTCGAACACGACGCTGTAAGACGAAAGATTTATCTTTTCGCCCGCGTCGGCTGTAATGCAGGGGTTGTTTTCGGTGATTTCCGAAACATTCTTGCCTTGCACATCGGCGGCAAACGCAAGCAGCATTGTCACCGCGGTGGCAAGCGCAAGAATGATGCTGATAAAGCGCTTCATGGTGTTCCTCCCGAAATAATGCTTTTGTTTTTATATACAAACGCGCACGCGCCGTTCAATTCTGGCGGCGGACGGTTTTGTATTCGTCATAGGGCTTGTAATACCGGCATACCTGCCCGCCGGATGCGGTGAAGGCATAGGCTTCATCCTCATCGAGCAGAGCCTCGCAGACAAGCTCGCCGGTTTCATCGTCGTAAGCGGCAAATTCGCAGCTTTCGCAGATATCAGTATTCATAATCGAAGCAGGCACGACTTTCGCGCAGCGGGCGCATGAATTCGCCTATCGCCTTGTGGAGCGGGTGAACGATATATTCGTGCAGGCCCTCCCAATCGTTATACTCGGCAACGAGCATGAGGTCGTAATTATCCGGCGCGCCCTCTCCGCGGAGTATCACCTCCGAACGGACAAGCGCGGGTATCTTACCCTGCAGTTCCTCCAAACGCCTTTTTGTTTCGGCGGCGTTTTCGAGAGCACTCCTCCCGCCCGCTTCGGGCAGAAATTTGAACATTACGGTGTGTCTTATCATGAAAGCTTCCCTTTCAATGTCGTGTCTGTATATTCGTTTGCACCGCTGACGGCGGCATACCATACATAATCGCCCGCGCTGCCGAACACGGCGGTTTTGAGCATACTCGTATCCATGGACGGATACGCCCTGGAAAGAAGTATCTTCGCATCGATACGGGAGCGCAGGAACTGCATGAACACTTCCTTATCCGCGCCCGCATTGAGCTTGAAAATGCCGAACTCGCAGGGCTTGAGCGGTTTTGTTTCGTCGATATAAAGCGCGTAATCGGCAAAAGCGGAAAGTTCGGGTGATTCGGTCGCATCGCCGAAATAGCCGCGGATGAGATCGTCATCCAGCTTTGTTTCGCCCGATGCGGTGAAGTACATCCCGCCCGAAAGCGAATATTTTTCGATAATCGCGCTTGCTTCCGCGGCGATATCGATATCCTTTGCCTCCGTCTTGCTCTCCGCATGTGCCGAAGATGCTCCGGAACCGGTGCCGGAATCGCCGCCGGAACAGGCGGTCATGAGCAGACACGCAAGTATCGCAAAAACGAACAATGTGTATTTTTTCATCAAATTGCACCCTCCGGGGCATTGCCGCACTATCGTATCTTGCATCTTATCACAAAAAGCAAGTATTGTCAACCGCTTTCGGCACAACAAAAAAGCGGGTGCCTCCGCTTGAATAGGAAGCACCCGTGATTCTTTTTGCAATATTCCGATCAGACCACGCCCTGAGCCTTCATCGCCTCGGCAACCTTAAGGAAGCCCGCGATGTTCGCACCCGAAACGAGGTTGTCCGCGGAGGCATATTCGCCCGCGGCGGCGGAAGCGTTTTCGAAGATGTTCTTCATGATACCGCAGAGCTTGCCGTCAACTTCATCGAAGGTCCAGCTCAGACGGATGGAATTCTGGCTCATTTCAAGGCCGCTGGTGGCAACACCGCCCGCGTTTGCGGCCTTTGCCGGGCCGAAGTATATGCCGGCCGCAAGGAACGCCTCGATGGCTTCCGGAGTAGAAGGCATATTCGCGCCCTCCGCGACATATTTCACGCCGTTTGCGATAAGCGCCTTTGCATCCTCGCCGCAAAGTTCGTTCTGCGTTGCGCAGGGAAGCGCGATATCGCATTTGACATTCCAGATGCCCTTGCCCTCGGTATAGACGGCGCCGGGAACCCGTGCCGCATATTCGCGGATTCTGCCGCGTTCGACCTCTTTGATCTGCTTCACGACATCGAGCTTTATGCCCTCTTCATCCACGACAAAGCCGTTGGAATCGCTCATCGCAACGACCTTTGCGCCCAAAGACTGTGCCTTTTCACAGGCATAAATGGCGACATTGCCGCTGCCGCTGATGACAACGCGCTTGCCCTCGAAGCCGTCGCCCTTCTTTTTGAGCATATTATCCGTGAAATAGCAAAGTCCGTAGCCGGTTGCCTGCGTTCTCGCAAGAGAGCCGCCGTAAGGAAGTCCCTTGCCGGTGAGCACACCGGTAAATTCGCCGGTGATACGCTTGTACTGTCCGAAAAGATAGCCGATCTCGCGGCCGCCGACACCGATATCCCCCGCGGGAACATCAACATCCGCGCCGATATGGCGGTAAAGTTCAGTCATGAACGACTGGCAGAAGCGCATGACCTCCGCATCGGATTTGCCCTTCGGATCGAAATCGCTGCCGCCCTTGCCGCCGCCCATGGGAAGCCCGGTGAGCGAATTTTTGAAAAGCTGCTCGAATCCGAGGAACTTGATAACGGAGGAGCAGACGCTCGGATGGAAGCGCAGACCGCCCTTATACGGACCGATCGCACTGTTGAACTGAACACGGTAGCCGCGGTTCACGACGACATTGCCCGCATCGTCAACCCACGGCACACGGAACTGCACAAAGCGTTCCGGTTCCACAAGACGGTCCATAACGCCCGCCTTTACAAGGTCGGGACGCCTGTCGATAACAGGCGAAAGCGATTCGAGCACCTCGCCGACCGCCTGCAAAAATTCCTTTTCGCCCGCGTTGCGGACGGAAACTGTCTCATAAAGCTTTTGAAGATATGAATTCTCTATTTTCATGTCGTAAAGCCTCCTTATGTATTATGCCCTGTATTATACTACCGGTTTTGAAAGATTGCAATAGCAAAATTGCAATTTCAGCGTATTTTTTCGAGCGAAATGCGTTTTTTTGCAACATCGACATCAATCACACGCACTTTTATGATATCGCCGACCTTGCAGACATCGCTTGCGCGCTTGACGAATTTATCCGAAAGACGGCTGATATGCACAAGCCCGTCCTGATGCACGCCGATATCGACAAACGCGCCGAAATCGGCGACATTTCGCACCGTTCCCGTAAATTCCATGCCGACCTTGAGCGACGAGATATCCATCGCATCGGTGCGGAGTATCTGGGGAGGAAGTTCGTCACGCGGGTCTCTGCCCGGCTTTTCAAGCTCCGTCACGATATCCGAAAGCGTAGGTGCGCCCACGCCGAGCTCCCGCGCCGCCTTTTCCTCGCCGTAGCCCGAAAGCTTTGCACGGATATCCCCCAGCTTGCGCGCCCGCACATCCGATTCGGTATACCCGAGCATCTGCAGAAGCCCCTTCGCTGCCTCATAGCTTTCAGGGTGAACGCCGGTATTATCCAGCACGAGCCGGCTTTCCGGCACGCGCAGAAATCCCGCGCACTGCTTGAATGCCTTTTCGCCCACGCCTTTTACCTTTTTCAGTTCCGCCCGCGTTTTGAAGCGCGAGACCTGCGTGCGGTATTCGTATATGTTCTTTGCAAGCGTGAGATTTATCCCCGCAATATGCGAAAGCAGCGAGACCGATGCCGTGTTCAGATCGGCGCCAACGCGGGAGACACATCCCTCCACCACGCCGGAAAGCGCGTTGTCGAGCGCCTTCGGTTCCATATCGTGCTGATACTGCCCCACGCCTATCGCCTTCGGATCGATCTTCACGAGCTCCGCAAGCGGATCCTGAAGTCGCCTTGCGATGGAAACGGCGCTGCGCAGCGAAACATCATATTGCGGAAATTCCTCACTTGCCAGTTTGGAGGCGGAATAGACCGAAGCTCCCGCTTCACTCGTCATGATATAGCTCACGGGGCGGTCGAGTTCCTTTATCAGTTCGCAGACGAATATTTCGCTTTCCTTGGAGGCGGTGCCGTTGCCGATGGAGATTATATCCACGCCGTGCCGTGCGATAAGTGCCTTGAGCGTTTTCTTCGCTTCCTCGCGGCGGTTCTGCGGCGGGGTCGGATAAACGACGGCGGTATCCAGAACATCGCCGACATCATTCACAACGGCTATTTTACAACCCGTGCGGTATGCGGGGTCAAACCCCATGACGACCTTTCCGCGAACCGGCGGAAGCATGAGCAGGTTGCGAAGGTTTTCGCCGAAAACGGATATCGCCTGCTCCTGCGCGGCATCCGTGACGGTATTGCGCATCTCGGTTTTTACGGAGGGTGCTATAAGCCTTTCATAGGCATCCGCCGCGGCGGCGGCAACATATTTTCCGCATTCCGTCGCCTGCTTTTTCACAAAGCGTGCGGTTATCCATTCGGTTATGCGCTCCTTATCCGCCTCCACGCCGACGGAAAGGAACCCTTCCTTTTCACCGCGGTTTATTGCAAGAGCTCGGTGGGAGGGTATGCGGGATATAGGCTCGGAATAATCGTAATAAAGCCGGTAAACGCTGTCCTCCTCTTTTTTTGCCTTTGTGACGAGTTTGCCGGTGCGGTAGGTCGTTTCGCGCACCCATTTGCGCACGGCGGCATCGTCGCTTATCCGCTCCGCGATGATATCCATCGCGCCGGCAAGCGCCTTTTGCGCGGTTTCGATCCCCTTTTCCGCATTTATGAAGGCTTCCGCCTCGGTTTCGGGCAATGTTGCGCCGTTTTGGGCAAGAAGCATTTCGGCAAGAGGGGTAAGCCCCGCTTCCGCGGCAACGGAGGCGCGCGTTCTGCGCTTCGGGCGGTAGGGGCGGTATATGTCCTCGAGCTCCGCGAGAGTCTGCGCTCTTTCGACGGAGTCGGCTATTTCCGGAGTGAGTTTTTCCTGTGCTTCAATCAGGCGCAGGATGTCCGCGCGGCGCTCATCGAGTGCGCGGTAGGCGGTAAGCTTTTCGTAAAGCGTGCGGAGCTGCTCGTCGGTGAGCGAGCCCGTCGCCTCCTTGCGGTACCGTGCGATAAAGGGGATGGTGTTCCCCTCGTCAATCAAATTGACGGCCGCATCGCAGCGCGAACGCGAAATATTCAGTTCCGAAGCTATTTTTGCATTTATATCCATTATCCTTCTCCTTTCTTCTTTCAGCCGCCGGTTTCAGGCCGTGTATGTCCGGCTTGCGGGCGATAAGCGGAAGTGCCCTTGCGGAGTGCGGAAGCGTTATCCCCGCGGAAAAGACTCCGCCGTGTGAATATCGCACAAGGGTGTATATAACGGAAAAACCACCTGCTTTCGCAAGTGGTTTTAATGGTGTGGATGAATGGACTTGAACCAACGACCCCTTGCATGTCAAGCAAGTGCTCTGACCAACTGAGCTACACCCACATCTCATCGCCCGGTCATTATACCACACGCTTTTGCGGAATGCAATACCTTTTTTTCGAAAACCGCAATTTTTTTCGCAGCCCGCCTGCGCGGGGGACGCCGCCACCGCCGCCGCGCAGCGGCAAGAGTGAACACCCCGCCGGCAGCAGCGAAAGCGGAATGCCGCACAACATCACGCGGCGGAACAGGCGGTATCGCCCTTCTCAGCAACATAAATCTCCAAAAAATACTCATCCTTTGGTGCAAAAGTATTGATTTTCTGCGGTATCCGTGGTAGAATTCACTTTATAATATATGGTATGCTTTTCAGGAGTGAATATGAACGACATCAGAAAAAGGATCGCCGAAACGGTTCTGCGTGAAAACGCCGTTGCCGCTTCGGGGCTGACGGCGGAGGATATCGCCGGCTTTATCGAAACGCCCGCCGACCGTGCACGCGGTGATCTGGCGCTCCCCTGCTTCCGCCTTTCCAAGGCGCTCCGTGCCCGGCCGGATGCCGTCGCACAATCGCTTTGCCCGCTTTTCGACGGCGACGACGAATTTGAACGCATCGAGGTAGTCGGCGGATATCTCAACTTCTTCTACGGCGCGGGCAAGTATCTCGACGATCTGCGCGAACTGCTTTGCGACAGCTATCCCGAACTTTCATCCCGCGGGGCGGGCAAGACGATCTGCATAGACTTCTCCTCCCCGAACATCGCAAAACGCTTCCATCTGGGGCATTTGGGCACGACTGCCATCGGCAATTCGCTGCGCAATATCTTCAAGGCACTGGGCTACAATGTCGTCGCGATAAACTATCTGGGCGACTGGGGCACGCAGTTCGGCAAGCTGATATACGCATATCTGCACTGGTCGAACGCCGAACGCGTAAAGGAACGCGGCATTGACGAGCTTGTCGATCTTTATGTCCGCTTCTGCGATGCGGAAAAGCAGGATCCCTCACTTTCCCCGCTTGCGCGTGAAGCGTTCCGCGAACTGGAATCCGGCAACGCCGAATACCTTGATATCTGGAGGTACTTCAAGGAAATTTCGCTTGCCGAATACAAAAAGACCTACGATCTGCTCGGCATAGATTTCGACAGCTGGGACGGCGAATCCTTTTATACCGACAAGATGCCCGCCGTCGTGCGCGAGCTGCGCGAAAAGAGTCTGCTCAAAACCGACAACGGCGCCGAAATCGTCGATCTTTCGGAATTCAATATGCCGCCGGCACTCATACTCAAGTCCGACGGATCCACCCTTTACCCCACGCGTGATATCGCCGCCGCCATCTGGCGCAAAAACAAATACGATTTTGATAAATGCCTTTATGTAACCAGCAACGGTCAGAGCCTGCATTTCGCGCAGTGGTTCAAGGTTGTGGAGCTGCTCGGTTATCCGTGGGCGAAGGATCTTGTCCATGTCGCCTATGGCACGATGAGCATCAACGGCGAAAAGATTGCATCCCGCACGGGGAATGTCGTCATGCTGGACGATCTTCTTGCAAAGGCAATCGAAAAATGCGGCGAGATACTTGCCGAAAAGAACTCATCGGTCGCCGACCGTGAAGCCGTGGCAAAGGCCGTCGGTGTCGGCGCGGTGATATTCAACGCACTTTCCAACGGCCGTATAAAAGATAATGATTTCAACTGGGACAACGCGCTTTCCTTCGAGGGCAACACCGGGCCTTATGTGCAGTACACCTACGCGCGCACGGCATCAGTGCTGCGCCGCGCGGGCGAACCCGCGGAGCTTTCCGCCGATTACACCCCGAACGGTGATGAAACCGCCCTTATAGCAAAGCTTTCCGCATTTCCCGAAGCGCTTGAACGCGCCGCCGCGGATTACGAGCCGAGCACTATATCGCGCTATGCCCTTTCGGTGTGCGCAGCCTTCAACCAGTTTTACCACAACTGCCGCATACTCGGGGCGGGCGGAAGCGCGGAGGTCTACCGCCTTGCACTCACCGCCGCTTCGCGCAATATCCTCGGGCGCTGCCTTGACCTGCTCGGCATGGCACGCACCGAAGAAATCTGAAACAACGCCCGGCAACACGGCGTAAACACACAAGTATTAAAAGGAGAAACGATAATGTCAGGACATTCCAAATGGAACAACATAAAACACAAGAAGGAAAAGACCGACGCGCAGCGCGCAAAGGTATTCACAAAGGTCGGCAAGGAGATCGCCATGGCAGTGCGCGAGGGCGGTCCGGAGCCCGTATCCAATTCCAAGCTGCGCGATCTGATAAGCAAGGCGAAGAGCCTTAACGTTCCCAACGAAAACATCGAAAGAATCATCAAAAAGGCTTCCGGCGCGGACGGCGTGCAGTACGAATCGGTACAGTACGAAGGCTACGGTCCCGGCGGTGTCGCCGTTATAGTCGAAGCGGCAACCGACAACCGCAACCGCACCGCGGGCGATGTGCGCCACTATTTCGATAAGTTCGGCGGCAACATGGGCACAACGGGCTGCGTTTCCTACCTCTTTACCGAAAAGGGCATTATCGTCGTTTCCGGCATAAAGGATGAGGACGCCTTCATGGAAGATGCGCTCGACAGCGGCGCTTCCGACTGCAACTGCGAAAACGCCGGCGGTGAGGTCGTGACCGAACCCGCGGAGCTTTCCGCCGTGCGCGAGGCGCTCGAAGGCAAGGGCTACACCATCGAATCCGCCGAAACCGAAAAGATACCCTCCAATTATGTTTCGCTTTCCGAAGAGCAAGCCGAAAAAATGGGGCGTTTGCTTGAATACCTGGAAGACAACGACGATGTCACCGAGGTGTGGCACAACTGGGATGAAGAGGAATAACCGTCATGTCTGAACGGATCGGTATCTTCGGCGGGACATTCGACCCCGTACATAAGGGGCACATCGCCGCCGCCGAATGCTTTATATCCCGCAAGGCACTCGATATACTCTACATCATACCCAATCATGTCCCTCCGTTGAAGGACCCGGAAAGCGCACCGCCGCTTGCACGGCGCAGAATGCTCGAAATTGCTTTCGCCGATATCGAAAAGGCTCATATCTGCGATATCGAGCTTGAACGCCCCGGCGTGAGCTATACCTGCGATACCCTGCGCGAGCTGGAAACGCTCCATCGCGGGGCTGAATTCTTCCTGCTTGTCGGCGACGACTGGATAAACGCCTTTGACCGCTGGCGGGAATACGAATACATCCTCCGCCATGCGACACTTGTTATCGCCGGACGGAACGAGCCGAAGCCCGAAATACTTGCGAAGCTCTGCATTCCCGGCGGCAAAAAGCCGGAACTGCTCGGCAACGAGCTGATCGAAATGTCCTCCACGGAATTCCGCAGGACAAAGAATGCTTCTCTTCTGCCCGAAAAGGTTTACGAATATATCCTCCGCGAAGGGCTTTACGGCACCGAAACGGCGGCGCAGAAGATACTCGCCTCACTCAGGCTTTCGCCGCGGAGAATGACACATACAAAAAGCGTTGCGGACACAGCCGAAATGCTTGCAAAAACACACTTTCCGCATGAGATCGACATAAACGACGCGCGCATAGCCGCGCTGATGCACGATTACACAAAAGAAGAAACGACAGAACGCCAGCTTGCTTTGTGCGCACAATACGGGATCGTTCCGACAGAGGACGATCTCATGTCCCCGAAGCTGCTGCATTCCAAAACCGCGGCGGCAATTGCGCGGAAGGATTTCGGGCTGAACGATGCGATCTGCTCCGCGATATACTGGCACACAAGCGGAAGAAGCGCCATGTCGCCGCTCGAAACGGTGATATACCTTGCCGATTATATCGAACCTACCCGCAGGGATGAAGCCTGCACCGGTCTGCGCGATTTTTATTACCGCCGGCTGCTTTCGGCAAGTCCGGAGCAGACGCTTTACGAAACGCTTGCGATGTCGTTTGATCTGACTATCACATACCTTACCGCCGAAGGTCGGCACATCTGCGCCGACGGGATCGCGGCGCGGGATTACTACACAATGCTCGCACAGAGCGGAGGAAAACAATGAACACCGAACAACAAAAGGAGCTTGCGCACGCCATTGCCGCCGAAGCGGAAAATGCGCTGAACGAAAAAAAGGGCTTGGATGTGACACGGCTTGCCGTTGCGGACAAAACCGTACTTGCCGATGAATTCGTTCTTGCGACCGGCACATCGAGCACGCACGTCCGTGCGCTTGCCGACGAGGTCGAATTCAAAATCGGCGAAAAGCTCGGAATCGCGCCCACGCACACAGAGGGCGCATCCGGCAACGCATGGATACTTATGGATTACGGCTGTGTCGTCGTGAATATCTTCACCCGCACGGCAAGGGATTTTTACAAGCTCGAACGGCTTTGGAGCGATACGCGCACAAAGGAAAAAGATACCGAAGGATCGGAGCAATAACATGAAACACGAATATAAAACAACAGAAGCCAAGTGGCAAAAACGGTGGGCGGAAGCGGATCTCTTCCACGCCGCCGACCCGGGCGAAAAGGGCAGCGAAAAGCCCAAATTCTATGCATTGGTCGAATTCCCCTACCCCAGCGGCGCGGGAATGCACGTCGGCCACATAAAGGCATATTCCGGTCTGGAGGTCATATCCCGCAAGCGCAGGATGCAGGGCTATAATGTCCTGTTCCCGATGGGGTTCGATGCTTTCGGACTTCCCACCGAAAACTACGCGGTAAAAACCGGCACGCATCCGCGCATTGTCACCGACAACAACATCGCAAAATTCACGAATCAGCTCAAGCGCGTCGGCTTTGCTTTCGATTGGGACCGCGTTGTGGATACGACGGATGTCGATTACTATAAGTGGACACAGTGGATATTCCTTAAAATGTTCGAGCACGGGCTGGTCTTCCGCGATACCGCGCTTGTCAATTACTGCCCGCACTGCAAGGTCGTGCTTTCCAACGAGGATTCCCAGGGCGGCAAATGCGACATCTGCAAGAGCGATATCGTCCAAAGATCGAAGGATGTTTGGTATCTCCGCATAACCGAATATGCCGATAAGCTGCTCAAGGGGCTGGATGAGGTCGATTATCTGCCGATGATAAAGCAGCAGCAGATCAACTGGATCGGGCGCTCGGAGGGCGCGTTTGTCAACTTCTCCGTCAAGGGCACGGATGACAAGCTCCGCATTTATACCACAAGGCCGGATACGCTTTTCGGTGTTACCTTCATGGTCATGGCGCCGGAGCATCCGCTGATCGACAAGCACTCCGCCGATATCAAAAACATGGCGGAGGTCGAAGCCTACCGTGAAGAATGCGCGAAGAAGACAGAATTTGAGCGCACTCAGCTCGTTAAAGAAAAAACCGGCGTGAAGCTGGACGGCTTCACGGCGATAAACCCGATAAACGGCAAAGAGATACCCGTGTACATCGCCGATTATGTCATGATGGGCTACGGCACGGGCGCGATAATGGCGGTTCCCGCGCACGACGGGCGCGACTGGGAATTTGCCCGCAAGTTCGGCATTGACATTATCGAGGTCATCAAGGGCGGCAATATCGCCGAGGAAGCCTACACGGGCGACGGCGAAATGGTCAATTCCGGATTTCTGAACGGGTTCACCAACAAAAAGGATTCCATCCGCCGCGCGATAGAGGAGCTTGAAAAGCTCGGCGTGGGCGAAGGCGGCGTTCAGTACAAAATGAAGGATTGGGCTTTCAATCGTCAGCGCTACTGGGGCGAACCGATACCCATTATCCACTGCCCGAAGTGCGGGATGGTACCCGTACCGTATGAGGAGCTTCCGCTCCGTCTGCCCGAAATGAAGGAATTTGCCCCCGGAACCGGCGGGGAATCCCCGCTTGCCCGCGTGGAGGAATTCGTTCATTGCAAATGCCCGAAGTGCGGCGGCGAAGCAAGGCGCGAAACCGATACCATGCCGCAGTGGGCGGGTTCATCCTGGTATTTCCTGCGCTATGTCGACCCGCACAACGATGAATGCTTTGCAAGCCCCGAAAAGCTGAAATACTGGCTGCCCGTGGATTGGTACAACGGCGGCATGGAGCATGTCACGCGGCATATGATATATTCCCGCTTCTGGCACAAGTTCCTTTATGATATCGGCGCGGTACCGACGGACGAACCCTATGCAAAGCGCACGGCGCAGGGGCTGATACTCGGCCCGGACGGCGAAAAGATGAGCAAGTCCAAGGGCAATGTCGTGGACCCGAACGATGTCGTTGATGAATTCGGCGCCGATGTGCTCCGCACATACACCCTGTTCATGGGTGATTATGCCTCCGCGGCACCCTGGTCGGAAACGAGCGTCCGCGGCTGCAAGCGCTTTATCGAACGCTTTGCCGCGCTGGATGAATATATCGTCCCCAAAAAGAACGATTCTCTTGTCCGCCTGCTGCACAAGACGGTGAAAAAGGTCGGCTCGGATATCGAGGCGATGAAGTTCAACACCGCGATCGCCGCAATGATGATATACATAAACGAGGCTTACGCCTGCGGCGGACTGGATAAAGAGAGCCTTTCGGTGCTCACACGGTTGCTCTGCCCGTTTGCCCCGCACATTTGCGAAGAAATGTGGGAGCGTATCGGCGGAAAGGGCTTTTGCTCCGTCGCCGAATGGCCCGCCTACGACGAAGCACTCACTCAGGATGACGAAAAGGAGATCGCCGTGCAGGTGTGCGGCAAGCTTCGCGGCGTCATAAAGATACCTGCCGGCAGCGATGAGGACACCGTATGGGGGCTTATCTGCGCCGATGAATCGCTCAAGCCCTTCTTCGAGGGCAAGACCATTGTCAAAAAGATCTATGTCAAAGACAGACTTTTCAATATAGTCGCAAAATAGGAGGATATTTTCATGGATACCACCAAGATCAAAAACAGGGGTAATGCCCTTATCGTCGCGCACCGCGGCTGCTCCGCGCTCGAGCGCGAAAACACCTGTTCCGCATTTGTCGCAGCAGGCAACAGAAGCTATTTCGGCATTGAAACCGATGTGCGCAACACCGTGGACGGCAAATTCGTGCTTCTGCATGATAACGATACCACACGCTGCGGTATTGACTTTGTCGAACCGGAAAAGTGCACCCTCGCCACGATACAGTCCGTTGTTTTGAAGGACAAGGACGAAAAGCGCGGCAGAGTCGACCTCCGCGTTCCGGAAATGATCGATTACATCCGCATCTGCAAGCGTTATGACAAGGTCGGCGTGCTTGAATTCAAGGGCGGCTACAACGAAGAACAGATGGGCAGGCTCGTCGCCGAGATCGAAGCCGAATATTCGCTCGAAAAGATGATCTTCATATCCTTCTCGTTCGAAAACCTTCTCGTGCTGCGCAAGCTGCGCCCGGATACCCATGTACAGTACCTTGTCGGCGCGTTTGAAACCGAAGAAAAGTTCGATGAATGCGTTGCCACCCTGCGCGAGCATAAAATGGGCATCGACATCTGGTCCCGCGCACTCACCGAGGAGCGCGTAAAGAAGCTGCTCGACAACGGTATCGAGGTCAACGCATGGACCGTCGACGATCTCGAGGAAGCCGAAAGACTTATCTCCTGGGGCGTGCAGTTCATAACCTCCAACGGTCTGGAATAATCCGCACAAACACAAAAACGGAGGGTGAACCCGTATTCGGGCACCCTCCGTTTGAAGTATTATAAGCCGTGTCAGTGTTCGGCGCCCGCTTCACCGCAAAGGAAGCGTATGCTGCGCTCCACCGAATCTCTGGAATTGCCCCAGGGAAGATCATCAAAGCGATAATCGAACTTTTTGCAGAAAAGCGAAATATCGTCTTTGAGCGAGGCAAGATATTCGCTTATCTTCTCATTGGCGGCGCGGACAAGGTCATTGTAGCTTTCCTTCGGCAGAGCAAGCCTTGCCGCGGCGACAAAGCGGCGGTAGTGCGGCAGACAGATATACGCCGTATTATCAAACGCGGCGCGGAAATCCTTTTCCTCGTCGAAAAGGTAGGCGGCGGTGGTGAACATCTTGCCGATTTTTTCCTCGACTCTTTCGCATACATAGCAGGTGTCGGAAAGCTTTTCTATGCGCGAAACGCTTTTTGCGCCGATATCCCGCGAAAAAACGCCGCCGGCGGAAAGCTCCTTTTTGAGCGATTCGAGGTGGCTTTCGAGCATAAGCGCAAGCCCCAAACGATTCTTCATTTCGAACATGGCATCGAAATGGCGGCGGCAAAAGCCTTTTTCGTTTGTCGCACGGCGAATATCCGGTTCCATCATGGAAGCGCCGAGTATCAGACCGAGCTCGTCGGATTCGAGCTTTTTATACAGCGCGCAGAACGGGCAGCCGTCATTGTGAGCCGAAAAGGCTTCGGTCACGGGGATGGTGTAGATATGCTCTCTCATTTACAGGCTCTCCTTTTTTCGGGGTGATTACATGAAAATCATCGATACCGGCAGCGGAATACTGCTTGCCGATGAAGAATACTTCGATCCTTTTATATCGTTTGAATGCGGGCAATGCTTCCGCTTCGAAAAAATCAGCGAAAGCGAATATGTTTTTTGTGCGCTCGGAAAGCGCATCGGTGTGAAGGCCGCCGAAGGCGGATACCTTTTCACCGGCGTGACGGCGGACGAATTCAAAAACGGCCTTGTCGGCTATTTCGACCTGGAACGCGATTACGGCGCGATAATCAAGGCTCTTTCGGCGGACGAAAACATTGCGCGGGCGGTGAAATACTGCAGCGGGATAAGAATATTCCGGCAGGATCCGTGGGAGGCACTTGCCTCGTTCATCATATCGCAGAACAACAATATCCCGCGGATAAAAAAGATAATAAACGCACTTTGCGTAACGCTTTGCGGCGACGAACGCATATTCCCCGCGCCGGAGCTGCTGCTCGAAGCGGGCTCGGAAGGCCTTGCACCGATACGTGCGGGATTCCGTGTGAAGTATCTGCTGGACGCCGCGGAAAAGACGGTCTCCGGCGAGATTTACCCGGAGCATATACGCACGCTTCCTTATGAGGAAGCACTTGCGGCGCTGAAAAGCATAAAGGGCGTGGGGGATAAGGTCGCGAACTGCGTGCTGCTTTTCGGATACGGCTTCACGGAGGCATTCCCCGTGGATGTGTGGGTAAAGAAGGTCATAGGCGAATATTACGGCGATGACTTCACCCCGAAGCGCTTCGGCAAATACGCCGGGTTCGCGCAGCAGTACCTTTTCTGCTACGAACGCAGCTTCAAAAGCAAAGTTCGGGGCGAATAAATCGAATGATTTCAAATGAGGGAATCCCGCGGGATTCCCTCATTTCTTATTTATCGTGCCGCCTTGCGGTTATTTAACGCCGTAAGCCATCAGGCAGTCGTCGATAGCGGCCTCGATGGCGCTCTTTTTACCTTCGAGCGTGGAAGCAACGTTCGTGCTCTGGCTTCTCATGAGATCGTCGAACATAGACTGCACGCCGCCGAAGTCATAGACATTGCCGAGGTCGTATACGATGTTGTTGAATATGTAGTTATCGAGCATATCCTCGCTGTCCTGATCCTTGAAATCGCGGTACTTGAGTATTACATCATAGTAAGCGGGAACGATGTACTTTCTGCCGCCCCATGCCATTGCATCGAGCATATATGCCGAAAATTCGGCATCCTCGCGCGAGAGGCTTGCGGGTATGACCACGCAATATGCGAACTTGCAGTTGCAGTAGGTGGCGTATTCGGACTGAGTTTCGGTCATGAGCGGAAGCGGGATAATGCCGAAATCGTCACATTCGGGATAAGCGCGGAGTTTCTTGATCGCGGAAAACGCGCTGTTGCGGAAAAGTGCGCGGTTTTCGCCGAATATGGCAAGCGATGTGATCCATCTTGTGTTGGAGGGGAGCGGATCGCAATGGAATACCCAGTCGTCCTTAAGCTGGAGCTTTTCGAGTATCTTCTGTGCAAGCGATACCGTTGCTTCGGAGCCGAATGCAAGGTAGGGGATATCGTTGTTGTCCTTTTCGATATAGCTGTAGCCCGAGCCGAGGAAGAACGCGGAGGAATCGGAATATGCGGCCGAAACGCCCCAGGTGTCGTTTTCACTCATACCGGAAGTGCCGTCGGTATCGGCGGTGACGGCTTCGCACATTTCGATCATTTTATCGAATGTCCACTGCTTGTCACGAACGAGCTGATAAATGTCAACGCCGTCGAAATAGGTCTTCATCATGTTCTTGTTGACGGTAACGGCGATGGAAACTATCTTCTGCATTATGGAAATGTCACCGGTGGTGAAGTAGAGGCGATTGCCGATGGAAAGCGATTCTTCCGCGGATTTATCCCACCAGGGGGCGTCGAAGTGGAATATGTCCTTAAATTCGTAAAGATCGTAAAAAGCCGACTCCTGCGCAAGCGATGTGGCTTCACGCATGAAGGGGATAGCGGCATCATAGGTGCTGGCGTTGGATTTTATGTCGAGCCGCAGCGTTTCGGAAACGCTCTTCACGGCATCTGCGGTGATCTCCACGCCGGTTTTCTGATTGATCAGATCGTTTCTTTTGATAACGGCATCGTTGAGTGCTTCATCCGTTGTGGAATAAAGTCCGGGAATGATATCCTCGCAGAAATAGGTCGACTGCGCTTCATTCGAGGTGATGCAAAGGTTGAATGTCTTTTTGTTGTAGGTAAAGGGGTACTGAGAGAAATAATCGTCCACTTCGTTGTCAGTGCTTACTTCGGGCGCAGCCGAGGATTCGGTACCGAGCGAAAGCTCTTCATCCTTGCCGCACGCGGAAAGCGCACAGGTAACGCATGTGATAAGGCAAAGCAGAATCGCCGCGATGCGTTGCTTCTTCATGTTTGGTCTCCTTTATTTGCATATATTTGGCTCATTTTACCACCGAAAGCCGCTATTGTCAAGTGCAGGCTTGATTCCGCGCTTATCGAATTGCGGGGTGTATGCACTTTCCGCCGAGGATCGTTCCTGGGTGTAGCCCTCGAAGCCGAGCGAGCGCGCATACTTCACAACACTTTCGTATTCGAATGTCGTCACCCTGCGCGAAAGCTCACGGAATTCGGTTTCCGCACCGTTCGGGGTGTATTGGCTCATCAGTGAAAGCAGCACACCGCCGTTGCCCGCCGCGGCAAAAACTTTATCGAGCACGCGCATACTGTCCGCCCGATGGCCGGGCAGCACAAGATGCCGAACGATCACGCCGCTTTCGAGCATTCCGTCCGTGCTTTGCCGCGGTGCGCCCGTCTGCCGCAGCATTTCGGCAAGCGCTTCCTCGGCGACCTGCGGGTAATCCTCCGCCGAGGAAAAGTGCGCGGCAAGTTCGCCGGAGGCATATTTGAAATCGGTAAGATAAATATCGACAAGTCCTTCGAGCATTTTCAAAGCCGGAACGCTTTCATAACCGCCGCAGTTGAAAACGACGGGGATACGGAGCTTCGGCTTTGCTTCCCGCAGAGCAAGCACGATCTTATCCGCATACGGCGTGGGCGTAACAAGGTTTATGTTGTGGCAGCCGATATCCTGCAAATGCAGAAAAAGCTCCGCCAGCGCGGCGGTGTCAAAGGCGCGTTCGGGCGAGTCGTCGCACACACCGGCGCTTATTTCGCGGTTTTGACAGTAAACGCAATGCAGCGGGCAGCCGATAAAGAACACCGCACCGCTTCCGTTTTTGCCGCTTATGCAGGGTTCCTCCCAAAAATGCCTGCCGGCTCGGGCAATGCGCACGCGGGCATCACACCCGCAATAGCCCTTTTCCTTTTCGCGGTCCGCCCCGCACCTGCGCGGGCAGAGAAAGCATCCCGCCATTTTTGCACGCCCTTTCATTTGAAAATAAGGTACGGGCAGACGGTATTCACCGCCCGCCCGTGAAAAAAGCATCAGTCCTCGGCGTAAACAGAGGTGATATTCAGATATTCTTCAAGACAAAGACCGCTTTCATAGACACGTTTTGCCGCATCCGCACCGAGATATCTTATGTGCCACGGCTCATACATATATCCCGTGATCGCTTCGGTTTCCTTCAAATACCGCAGAATATATCCGTACTTCCAGCCGTTTTCGGATAACCACTTTCCCTCGCGCGATTCGCCGAAGGAAGCATCAAGCCAGTTCAAATCAAAGGCAAGCCCCGTTTGGTGTTCGGAATGGCCGGGGCGTGCGGAATATCTGTCCGCCGCGGCGACACCGTCCCGCGCAACATAGTTGTTGTAAAGCGAATCCTGGTGTGAATACGACCTGTACCCCGAGGCAACCCAAAGCTTTATGCCCTCTTTTTCGGCATCGGCAAACATTTTATCCAGCGCTGCCTTTGCCTCCGGATCGACACCCGGATTGTAATCGGCGGGGAGCGAATAGGTCTTGTTCACTACAAGTATGCCCTGTATATAGGTCAGCCCCGGTACGCCGACGGTGAGCGCGATGTCCGACACCGCACCTCCGTCCGCGGAACGGACGGTTATTTTGCATTTCCCCTGCGCGACTGCCGTCACGACACCGTTTTCATCCACCGTCGCAACGGATTCATCATCGCTTTCCCACAAAAGCGTTTTATCCGCGGCGTTTTCCGGCAGCGCCTGCGCAGAAAATTCGGTTTCCGAACCGTATGATACGGTCGTTTCCTTCACCGCGGGGATTATTTCACCCACAAGCACCGCCGGTTCGGGTTCGGAGCTTTCGGGTTCCGGTTCGGAGCTTTCCGGCGCCGAACTTTCGGGCTCCGATACGGGCGCCGACGCGCTCTCAACGGCCGGGCTGCTTTCCGTGCCGCCGTCGCCGCAGCCGCAAAGCAGTGCGGCAATGCAGAAAAGCGCGGTAAGTGCAAATATAATTCGTTTCATTCGTTTTTTACTCCTTCGGCTTTTCGCCGCGCGGCGCTTTCCGCACAAGCGAAACAACACACTCGATATGCGCCGTATGCGGAAACATATCCACCGGCTGCGCATAAAGCGCCCTGTAACCGAGCCCCGACAATATGCGGAGATCCCGTGAAAGCGTTTCGGGATTGCAGGACACATAAACCACCCTCTCGGGCGCTGCCGCGGCAAGCGAGCGCAGGAATTTTACGCTGCTTCCGGCACGCGGCGGATCGAGAAAGGCAACATCTATCCGCCCTCCGTCCGCGGCGTATTTCTGCATGAAATCGCCCGCATCGGCGCAGACAAAACGGCAGTTGCCTGCCTTATTGAGCCTTGCGTTTTCCGCGGCATCACGCACGGCGGCGGAATTGAGCTCCGCACCGATAACACGCGCCGCTCTGTCGGCGGCAATGATACCGATAGTCCCCGTGCCGCAATAGGCATCTATGACGGTTTCGCGCCCCGTCAGCCCCGCGGCGTCGATTGCCTCGCGATAGAGCACCTCCGTCTGAATGGGGTTCACCTGGCAGAAGGAGCACGCCGATATGCGAAACCGCTTCCCGCAGATGATATCCTCGATATACCCCCTGCCGTAAATAACCTTTTCCTTTTCGCCCAGAACGAGCGAGGTTTTGCGGTTATTCACATTCAGAACGATAGTTTTAATATCCGGGTAGGCGGCGACAAGCGCCTGTGCAAAGGGCTTCTGCGCGGTGAACACCTGCGCGGCGGCGACAAGCACCACCATTATTTCGCCCGTGGCAAAGCCGCGCCGCACCAGCACATGGCGCAGAAATCCGCGCCCGGTGCGTTCGTCATACGCCGTCAGCCCGAAATCCGGGAGCATTTTCCGCACGGAAACGATTATTTCGTCGGCGGTCTTATCCTCCAAAAGGCATTGGTCGGTGGGGAGTATTTTATGTGTGGATGCCTGATACACACCGGATATCACACGGCGTGCGCGGTCAAGCCCGAACGCCGCCTGCACCTTGCCGCGATAATGGTACGGGTTTTCCATGCCGATTATCGGGCGGACGCGGCAGAACCTTCCGAGCTGCTTAATGACCGTCGATTGTTTCAACGCAAGCTGTTCGCCGTATTCCAAATTCGGGAGTTGGCATCCGCCGCACTTGCCCGCGTGCGGGCACTTGTTTTTGATCATTTTGCCTTTTTCTGCGATGCGGCGTAAAATTCCTCAAAAGCGTATCCGTCAAAGGAAGGATCGCTTTCGGTAAGGCCGCCGATAAACTCCTCCGCGCCGCCGTTTGCACGGGATTTGATCCCCGCAAGCATGAGCTTTACGGAATCCAGCATCATCGGAACGGTGGCAAGCGTGTTTTCCCTGCCCGCCATATAGGAGCAGACCTGCTTGAGCATCGCCTCATACACCTTGTTGCTGTCTATCTTGTAAGCATAGCTTGTCTTTGTCGTCATGACAAGGGCGGTGGAGGGCTGCCAGCCCTTCTTGCAGATATGGTAATCGGCGGAAACACCGTTTTCGAACAGAACATAATAGTTGTCGCATTCCGTTTCGCCGACCTTGTTCGTGCCGATATAGCGTGTGCTGACGGGTTTGACATCGCCCAAAAAGCCCATGATGGATTCGACCGCGTGTATCGCGTAGTTAAACTCGTCCACGCCGACCATTACGGAAATATGAAGTATGTCGCCGCGCTCCTCCGCGGGGATTGCGAAGAAGGATTCGTGCTCATAGGTATATCTCATCGCGCTGGTGCCGATGATGACCTTGCCCTCTGCGGCAAGGCGTTCAACCTCACGGACATCCTTCATGCAGCCGACAATGGGCTTGTCTATAAATACGGGAACGCCCGCATTTATAAAGGGCATGGAAAGCTCGATATGGCGGTCCCAGTTGCAGCTCTGAATGAACGCAACATCAACATGCTTTGCCATTTCGGAAAGATCGGTGTAACGCGCCTCCAGACCGTATTTTCCGATGAATTCGTTTACTTCCTCGTCGGTGCGGAAGCCGTCATTGTATATAGCGGTGTAGCGACCCTCGTCGCCCTTAAGAAATATCTCCGCAAAAGCGGGTGCGTGTGATGTGTCGATATTTACCGTGCCGATACGAAACATGATTGTATTACTGCCTTTCGTTTGTTATATATTTAGCGGGCAAGTCCCGTTCTTTACATATCCTTGCAGGAGATTATATTTGCTCCGGTGCCGCAGACATCCGCGATAAGCACATCGCCCCTGTGAACCGGGCAATGCGCGGTGAAGGAGTGGAGCGCATCCATTATTTCGAACATTTTTGCTTTGGAAACCGGTTTGTCCGTGCGGACGGGGAGCATCGGATGAAGCCCGCCGCACGCCTTCACGGAGCCCGTAACGGTGCGCACGGGGTTGCTCACCTCGCTCTTGCCGTATTCGGCGCCGCGCGGGCAGGTGTTGCCCGTAACGGCAAGTGTTTCCTCATCCACGCTCAGATGGCAGCCGCGCGGGCAGATTATGCAGATAAGCTCTTTCATTTATTCCGCCTCGCTTTCGATTTCGGTAACGGTCACGTTCAGCCCGCCCGAAGCCTTTTCGAGCAGTGCCTTCGGCACCGTGATCTTCTGCATTTCCGCAGGAGCAAGAAATTCGCGCTTGAATGAGGCTATAAGCGTTCCGCCGGAGGTGACGGCTATTTCCCCGCGGCGTATCTTTTTGCGCACGCGGAAGAATATATCCAGCGCCTTTCCGACATTTTGCAGGCAGACGCTTTGCGGGACGGTATATCCCACGCTGCCGGATGCCGTGACGGGGATTTTCTCGCCGCCGGCATTGCCGCCGCGGAGCACATATTCCGCTGCCGCCGCACCTGCGCGCGCGCTTTCCGCCGAAACATAATCCACCAGATCGTGAACATGGAGCACGTTGCCGCAGGCGAAAACGCCCTCCTCGCTTGTCTGCATATCCTCGCCTACAACGGGGCCGTTCGTGCGCGGGTCGATGCTTATGCCCGCCGCGCGGGAAAGCTCGTTTTCCGGCACAAGCCCGACGGAGAGCAGCAGCGTATCACATTCAAAACGCTTTTCCGTGCCGGGGATGGGCTTCATGTTCTCATCCACCTGCGATATTACGACCGCCTCCACGCGCCCCTTGCCGACGATATCCGTGACGGTGTGCGAAAGGTAAAGCGGTATGTTGAAATCATTCAGGCACTGCGCGATATTGCGGGAAAGCCCGTTGGAAAACGGCATTATTTCCGAAACGGCAAGCACTTTTGCACCCTCGAGCGTCATACGGCGCGCCATGATAAGGCCTATATCGCCGCTGCCGAGTATGACAACGCGTTTGCCCACAAGGCAACCTTCGATATTCAGATAGCGCTGTGCGCTGCCGGCGGAAAAGACACCGCTTCCGCGGTCCCCGGGGACAAATATCGGGCCGCGGTTGCGTTCACGGCAGCCCATTGCCAGAATTATCGCTCCGGCGCTTATCTCCTCGTAGCCGTTTTCCTTGGAAACGCAGGAGATAACGCGGTTTTCGATGCCTATGACCATCGTGCCGAGCTGTATCTTAACACCGGTGTCTTTGAGCATATCCTCGTATCTTCCGGCATATTCGGGGCCGGTAAGCTCCACGCCGAAGCGGTGAAGCCCGAAGCCGTTATGTATGCATTGATTGAGTATTCCGCCGGGCTCGGAATCGCGCTCGATAACAAGTATATCCTTAACGCCCGCCTCATGCGCGGCGACGGCGGCGGCAAGCCCTGCGGGCCCCGCGCCTATGATCGCTATATCGCAGTGCTTCATCACCGTTCACCGACCTTTCCGATGACTATATAAGAGCCGTCCTTGTCAAGTTGGATGCTCTCGGCGGGAACGCCGTAATATTTGCAAAGTATTTCATGCACTCTCGGCCCGCAGAAGCCGCCCTGACAGCGCCCCATTCCGGTGCCGGCACGGCGCTTGATGCCGTCCAGTGTGTGCGGCTTTATGATGCTTTTTTCAAGAGCATCGAGTATTTCGCCCTCGCTTATCGTGTTGCAGCGGCAGATTATATTGCCGTACGCGGGGTTTTCGCGGCAGGCACACGCCTTTCCCTCCGCCGTGAGTTCGGCAAAGCGAACCCGCTTTTCGACAAGACTCCATTCCGCCTTCTTTTCGGCAATCAGCCCGCAGTCTTTAAGCAGATCGGCAACATATTCGCCGATGGCGAGCGCGGAGGAAAGCCCGGGGGATTTTATCCCCGCGACATTGACAAACCTCCTGCATACCGGCGATTCGCCGATAATGAAATCGCTCCTGTCCGAATTGGCGCGCAGCCCGGCGAACGAGCGGATATTGTCGCGGTAGTTTATCTTTCCGCAGCTCCTTGCCGCCATTTCGCGCACATATTCAAGCCCTTCTCGCGTGGTGGAAACATCATCGCGCAGGTTGTCGCTTTCGGCATCGGGGCCGACGATTATGTTTCCGTCCGCCGTGGGCGAAACGAGTATGCCCTTGCCCTTTTCGGTCGGGCATTGGAATATAACGGAATTGACAAGCCCGCTCTGATTTTTATCGAGCAGATAATACTGCCCCTTTGACGGATGTATGGTGAAATCGTTTTCGCCGACCATTGCGGCTATCCTGTCGGAATAAAGCCCGGCGCAGTTGACGACATATCTTGTTTCGATATGCTCGCCGCCGGCGGTTATCACAAAGCCCGACGGGGTCTTTTCAATGGCGGTCACCTCGCAGCCGAGCCGGAATTCAACGCCGTTCTTCGCCGCCGTTTCACACATGGCAAGGCACATTCTCCACGGGTTTACAACGGCGCCGTCCGGCGCATAAAGCGCACCCGTCACATCCGCGGAAAGATTCGGCTCCCTTTTCAAAAGTTCTTCCGCAGGGATAAGCTCCATACCGCGGACACCGTTTGCGATACCGCGGTCATAAAGCCGGTGGAGGTGTTCGTTGTCCTCGGGGCTGAAAGCGATGACCATCGACCCGCATTTACGGTAGGGAACGCCCGTCTGCTCGCAGAACTCGCGGGCAAGCTCGCTTCCGCGGACATTGAGCGAGGCCATCAGCGTGCCCGGCTCCGGATCGTAGCCGGCATGCACTATTCCGCTGTTTGCCTTTGTCGTGCCCATGGCAACGTCATTTTCCTTTTCGAGCAAACAGCATTTCAGTTCGTACTTGGAGAGATACATCGCGACGGCAGCGCCTATAACGCCACCGCCGATAACGGTAACATCCTGCATTTGGAATTTCCTCTGTTTTCCTTTTATATGCTTAAATATCTATTATTGCCCGCACGGAAATGCCGCACGGGGAATATGCTTTCAAAGCGCGGAGTCTTCATCCGCTCTGGCTTTCGCCTCGTTTATATAATCGCGCAGTATGGCGACAAACGCCTCGTTCGGTTCGAAACGAATCATGGTGCGCTGCCCGTTGAACTCGCACAGAAACACATAAACGTTTTGCGCGCAGATATTCTGCGTGAGAGAATATTTTATCCTGCCCTTTTCGGCGGCGGAGAGCTTTTCGTAATCGCTTTCCTTATAAACCCCGACTGCCGTGAAAAGGTCGATATTGCAGACCTCCGTGCGGCGAGAGCCGAGTATCTTCACAACCGAAAAGCATTCCGGAGAAACGCCGTATTCGTATTCCGTAAGCGTAAAGCGCACATTGAGCAATATCCCCGTCATAAGCGAAACAAGACCGAGCATATTCATGAAAGAGGCATAGCTTTCCATCAGAGTCGCGATAAGGAACGCGACAAGCGTGACCGCCACGGAACCGACCGCGAGTATTCTGACCTTTGCGGCATCCCTGTCCGGCTTACAGAATTTCATTGCTTTATTACCGCCTTTCGGAAAATCAAATAATTATTATTCGGGTTTTTATCATGAACATCGATCAAAGATCCGTCGCCGCCCTGCTTCCCTTGATGGCGAAAGCTTCGGAAACCCCGCAATGAGTATCGCTTGCCGATATGCGCAAGGCGCGGGACGCGGGCCGGGAGGCGCCGCCCTTCCGCTCGTTCCTGCGGCGGTGCTATTGCTTTGAGCCGGATTCCTCCGCGCCGCTTTTGAGAAACGCGATGAATTTGTCCGCAGCCGCCCTGTCCCGCGGGGAAAGCGTGCGGTAAACGGCGAAGCTGTCCGATCGGTCCGCCGCGCGGCCCGGGAGAGTCTGATTCCCGCCGCACATACCCGCCGCGAACATAAGATCCTCCAGAACTATTTCGCCGAAAGCGTGGTCGGCAACCTTTCGGATAAGCTTCGGGCGCGGGGGATTTTCCTGCGTGCCCATCGCGAGCTTGCGCATCTGCACATAGCTTATCCCGCAATCCGCGGCGAACTGGCGCCAGGAGCGAACTCCTTTTGCCGATTCGAGCAGCATTGCGAATATTTTTTTATTCCATTTTGTCTTTTCCATATCACTACCGCCGATGGTCTGTGTAAAATTGCTTTGTTTTCAGTCCCTGCCCGAATAAAGAGCCGAGCCGATGACCGTTCCGAAGGCTGCGTTTTCGGGAATGACGAAGTTCATACCGAACATCCGCGAAAGGTTTGCAAATATCCCCTCCGCCTGCGGCATGACGGCAAGATTGCCGATCAGGACTATATCCTTTATGCCCTTCATCCTTGCGGAAAATATCGCAAGCATGGCAATGGTCTCGTAAACCATGTTTATAAGTCCGAGCGCTATATCCGAGCGGGATGCGAGATCCGAAAGCTTGCCGAAGTTGGAAGCCGTTGCATTGCCGGAAAGTGTGGGGATAATGTCGCTTTCGGTAATATCACTTATGCGCAGGTCGACATTTGAAAGATCGCCCTCCGCCGCGAGCGAGGCAACATGCTGTATCGAGCGTATGCCGAGCATTCTGTCCGCAAGCCCGTTCAGAGTACCTCCGCCGACACCCGTGCCGCCGAGGTATGTATATTCCCCGTGCGTGCGGTTTGCATAAACAAACGCCGTGCCGGTGCCCATGCTGACAATAACGGCCTCGTCCAGGCCGGAAAGATAAAGCCCGCCCAGACCGTCCGCGAGAAATTCGTTGACATGAACCGCGGGGAGCCCGTAAATATCCGCGCCTATATAAGCAGAACCGACACCGGTTATCCGAACCTCGTCGATATCCGAAAGCGCAATTCCGTTATCGCTCGTGAACCTGCCGAAGCCGCCGTAAATGGAGGCTATCGGATCGTTCGCCTTGACAAGCCCGGGTTCGAGCAGTTCTTCGCCGCGGAAGCCGACTATCTTTGTCGTGCTGCCGCCGACATCTATTCCCACGATTATGCTCATATCAAAACCCTCCGCACCGGTATTATACGGCAAAACACATTGATGTTTATTCAATTGAGTTTATAACTTTTTTCGCTGATTGTCAAATCATTTTTTGAAAAATCCCTTTTCAGGCGCTCTTTTTTGTGCTACAATACATCTATATATAAGCCGGCGGGGTGTTTTTGCCGCACAAAGGGGGTAAAGGCCGTTGTACAACAAAAGCGAGCTTGCGCTTTTTTACGAAAAAGCGCGGCGCGGTGTTTGCTCCCATGCATATATTATCGACGGTGCTCCCGGCATCGGCAAGCTTGATTTCGCGCTTTCCTGCGCACGCGCCCTGCTCTGCACCGGGCGGGACAAGCCCTGCGGCGTCTGTGCCTCCTGCCGCAAAATATCGCTCGGCGGCCATCCGGACATACACATCATCGGCAGCGGCGGCAAATGCGCGGGTGTGGACGACATCCGCGAGTTGATCCGCCTTGCCTCCATCATGCCCAACGACGGCGATATGCAGGTGTTCATCATAGCGAACGCCGGCAAAATGCGCGCCGGCGCACAGAACGCGCTCCTGAAGCTTTTCGAAGAACCGCCCGCCACGGTAACGGTATTCCTGCTTACCGAAACGCGCAGCGCTCTGTTGCCCACTCTGCTTTCACGCGGGCAAAGGATTCATCTTGACGGGCTTCCCCCGGAGGATGCTCTTTCCGAGCTCACCGCACGCCGCGCCGGTTCGGGCAAAGAAGCCGCACGCGCACTCGAAGCGGCAAACGGAAGCGTGGGCGAGGCGGAACGCCTGCTTTCCGCAGATGCTGTCGAAAACCGCAAAAAAGCTTATGAAATAATGCTTTACGCACTTTCCGGCAAAAGCTACGAGCTTTCCAAAGCGCTTCTTTTGCCCAAATACAAGCGCGAAAAGCTTTATGATATACTCGATTCCCTTCTTTTGCTGCTGCTGCAGCGGCAAAAAGAAAAATACGGCTTCGGCGAGCAACCGTTCCCCCCGGAAAACGAGCTTGCCGCGCGCCTTGCAGCCGCCGGCAAAAGGCCGTTGGCGCGCATGGCGGCCGCCGTCATATCCTGCATGACGGCGCTTGAAGGCAGCGCGAATGTAAACGCCGCCGCTTCGCGGCTTGCGGTCGATCTGACCGTCGCCGCATCGAAATGAAAAGAAAGGCAACGATATACCCGATGGAAGAAGAAAAACTCAAACCCGGAACAAACGAAAAAAAGCCCCAAAAGGGCGAAAAAAGAAAGCAAAAGTCCTTCAACCGCAATCGCAATCAGCGCAGGCCCCAGAAGCCTCGTCGCAAGGAGATTGAGCTTGAGGCCGAAGATTTTGCGACCGAGCTCACCCCGCAGAAGGGCGAACACATCACCGCCCGCGCCGAGCGTCAGCCCTGCTGCAAGAACGAGCAGAAGAACAGCGCCTCCCAGCCCGCGCCCCGCGCCCCGCGCGGCGACCGTGTGGAGCGCATAGCAAACAAGCAGCGTGAAACAAAGGCCATCGAATACACCGAGCCGGCCAACGAATACAAAGAAATGTACGACTATGTCACCGAACTCCCGGAAAAGCCCGCGGAGGAAAAGACGGTCGAGGTAGTCGGCATAAAATTTCGCGGCGGCGGAAAGGTATACTATTTCGACCCGATCGGGATCGAATTTTCCAAGGGCGACCATGCCGTTGTGGAAACCGTCCGCGGTGTGGAATACGGCGACGTTTCGCTCGGCAACAAGCTTGTCGGCAAATCCGAAGTCGTTTTCCCGCTCAAGCCGGTATTGCGCAAGGCAACGGCGGAGGATACCGCACGCAACGCCGAAAACCGCCGTCTTGAAGAGGCCGCACGCCCTGTTTGGGAGGAAAAGGTCCGCAAAAACGGGCTTGATATGCAGCTTGTTGATGTCGAATACACGCATGACAATGCCAAGCTCTGCTTTTACTTCACTGCCGACGGGCGCGTGGACTTCCGCGAGCTTGTAAAGGATCTTGCAGGTGTGTTCCGCACCCGCATCGAGCTGCGCCAGATCGGCGTGCGCGACGAAGCAAAGCTCTACGGCGGATTGGGCTGCTGCGGCAGGCCCTTCTGCTGCAACACCTTCCTGCCGGATTTCGCTCAGGTATCCATCAAAATGGCAAAGGAACAGAATCTTTCGCTTTCCAGTTCCAAGATCAGCGGTGCCTGCGGCAGGCTTATGTGCTGTCTCCGTTTCGAGCACGACACCTACGAGCGCGAATACGCCACCTTCCCCAAGACCGACACCATTGTCGACACCCCCAAGGGACGCGGCGTTATCACCGAAAGCAACTTTCTCACCGGCAAGATCAAGGTCCGCATGAACGGCGATCAGACGATAAAGACCTTCGTCAAAAGCGAGCTCAAGCCCCTCGGCACCATCAAGGTCAAGGACGAGCCCGTCTCCGAAGACCTCAAAAAGCTCGAAGAATAAATTTATATTCCGTCGCACCTCGGCGAAATCGGGTTTCCCTCTCGCTCGCACGGCAGCTTCGTTCCGTGCCGCCCACCGCATTTTATATTCCGCCGCACCTCGGCGAAATCGGGCATTCCGCCCTCACACAACATTCACACAACAATCACCGCAAAACAACGCGGCTGCAGTCCAAAAGCTGCAGCCGCGTTTCTTTATTATTGACCTTTACCTTGCCGTTTGCTCCGGGAAGGAGAATATCACCCATTCCCGCGGAAAAACCGCAAAGCGGCCCGCCCGCTTTATCGCTTTACCATAATAACACACAAAAGTGCAGGCGCTTTTGTGTGCGAATCGCCGAAATTGCGCGGTGACGCAAAAAAACACTTTACAACTTCATCGCGATGAAGTACAATCTGACTGTCGGGCGGAGAAACGATAATATATGCCACCCGCAACGGAGGAACCGAAAATGAAAAAACTGTTTGTATTGATCCTTTCCGCGATAATATGCGCCTGCGGGCTTGCCTCCTGCAAAGATGAGCAAAGCGATCTTGAATACGTGAAGGAAAAGGGAGTGCTCACCGTGGGCATAACCCGATTCGCCCCCATGGATTATGAGGAACGCGAGGGTAGCGGCGAATGGATCGGCTTCGACGCGGACATGGCGAAGGCTTTCGCACAGTCGCTCGGCGTGGAGGTGCAATTCGTCGTTATCAACTGGGACAGCAAGGTTCTGGAACTGAACAACAAATCAATCGACTGCGTATGGAACGGGATGACACTCACGGACGGCGTAAAGGAAGCAATGGCGACCTCGAAGCCCTACTGCACAAACGAGCAGGTCGTTGTCGTTCCGGCAGACAAGAAGGACATATACAACACGCGCGAAGCGGTGAAGGGGCTTTCCTTTGCGGCGGAGGCGGGATCCGCAGGTGAGGAAGCGCTCACCGCGCTCGGCTTTAAGGTGACACCCGTGCAATCCCAGGCGGATGCCGTGATGGAGGTCGCCGCCGGAACATCCGATGCCGCCGTCATAGACCTGCTCATGGCGGGCGCGATAATCGGCGAAGGCACAAGCTACGAAAATCTCGTATATACCGTTTCGCTCTCGGATGTGAAGGAGGAATACGGTGTCGGTTTCCGCAAGGATTCCGATCTTGCCGCAAAGCTCAATGAATTTTTCGAGAAAGCCCGCGCTGACGGCAGCATGGAAGCGACCGCCGCGAAATACGGCGTGAGCGAAGCACTGATCAAATCGAACTGACACCCGGCAGCATATAATATGTTTTTAACCGTAATACAGTCGCTTTCGGTCGGCTGTCTGAAAACGCTCGAAATATTCTTTTTAACTCTTGTCGGCTCGCTCCCGCTCGGGCTTGTGATATGCTTCGGCTCGGTCAGCCGCTTCCGCCCGCTGCAGATGATAACGCGGTTCGTAATATGGGTTGTGCGGGGAACGCCGCTCATGCTCCAGCTTATCATAATATATTACGGGCCGGGGCTTATGGGCTTCAACGTTTGGGGCGGCAACACCGGCGGCAGAATGGCGGCAACGCTGTTTGCCTTCATATTCAATTATGCCTGCTATTTTTCCGAAATATACCGCGGCGGCGTGGAAAGTATCCCGAAGGGGCAATATGAGGCGGGCAGAGCGCTGGGGCTTTCGGAAAAGCAGATATTCCGCAAAATTATACTTTTGCAGGTGATAAAACGCATACTCCCCGCAGTGGGCAACGAGGTTATAACCCTTGTGAAGGACACCTCTCTTTCCCGCATTATCGCAATACAGGAGCTGATATTCGCCGGCGAACGGTTCATTAAAAACGGCGGTATTATATGGCCGCTGCTGTTTACGGGCGTTTTTTACCTTGTTTTCAGCGGGGTTCTTACGGTTTTACTCGGCAAGCTGGAAAAAAGGCTTGACTATTTTGCTTAAACGGGTGATAATATGTGTATGCTGAAGGTCGAAAATCTGCGCAAAAGCTACGGCGGCACGGAGGTGCTGCGCGGAATTGATCTCACGCTCGAAAAGGGCGAGGTGCTTTGCATAATCGGCTCCTCCGGCGGGGGAAAAACAACGCTTCTGCGCTGTCTGAACTTTCTTGAAGTCCCCACCGCCGGGCGCATAACGCTCGATTCGGAGGTCATTTTCGATTCCGAACACGCCGCAACCGTCTCCGAACAGGCGCTGCGGCGCAACCGCAAAAGGTTCGGACTGGTGTTCCAGAGCTTCAATCTTTTTCCGCAATACACCGTCCTCGGCAATGTGACACTCGCGCCGGCACTGCTCGGCATGGGCACGGTGGAGGAGATAGATACCCGTGCACGCGGGCTGATCGCACGGGTGGGACTTGCGGACAAGGTGAACGAATACCCGAAAAGCCTTTCCGGCGGGCAGCAGCAGCGGGTCGCCATTGCACGCGCGCTGGCGCTCGAACCGGAAATACTCTGCTTTGACGAACCGACAAGCGCGCTCGATCCGGAGCTCACGGGCGAGGTGCTTTCCGTTATCCGAAAGCTGCGCGATTCCGGCACGACGATGATAATCGTCACGCATGAAATGGAGTTTGCACGGCGGGTGGCGGACCGCGTGATATTTGTCGCGGACGGCAGGATCGAAGAAGCGGGCACGCCCGAACAGCTTTTCGGCGCACCGCAAAGCGAACACACACGGGCTTTTATCAACGCGATGAGAAACGAACCGCAAGGGGGCTGAAAATCTTGCAGAAAACATCCGAATCAGCTTTGCACGAGCTGTATTCCGCGCTGCTCAGGCTCGAAAACGAAGCCGACTGCCGTGATCTGCTTGCCGATCTTTGCACCCACAAGGAGATCGAAAACATGGCGCAGCGGATACGTGCGGCGCGGCTTTTGGCAAAGGGTGAGACCTATACCGACATAATAGCGGAAACCGGAATCGCCAGCGCAACGCTTGCCCGCGTTTCGACGGCGCTGCGCTACGGAAACGGCTATAAAAAATTCATTGCCGAAACGGAAAGCCAAGCGGAGAAAAAAATATGAACGGCATTATGAAGAACATCGAAAAGGCAAAAGCTCTTGTATTGAAGGGACGAGATAGCTTATCAGGAAGGGCAGGTCGTGAGCAAAACGCTTGCGCAGAACAGCTATGTGAGCATAACGTTCTTTTCCTTTGACAAGAGCGAGGAAATAAGCACCCGCGCCGCGGGCGGCGATGCCTTTGTGACCTGTCTGGACGGAGTCGGAAAGATTACCGTGGACAGAGTTGACGGCTATCTGCACGAGGGCGAATCCATTGTCCTGCCCGCGAATCACCCCCACGCCGTTGCCGGCGAGGAGCGGTTCAAAATGCTGCTCGTGGTGGTTTATTAACAAACAAACGGAATCATTCCGCCGGTATTTTTGCAAAAATGCGGCAAAAAAGCCTATTGACAAGCGATTATATCGGGTGTATAATGCATTAAAGACTGATAGAGGTTGCAAAAAGGATGAGTAGCCCCGCGTAACGACGGCAATTCGGCGCGCGGCGAAAGGCCGATTTGCCGAAGTGGGCTTTTGCGGTTGCCGCCGCCGGTCTGCTGGGGCCGCTGCCGAACAGGTGCGGAACTGTCACGTTTATGTGGAGAGCTATCATCGGCAAAATGCGGCGTTAAGTTTTGTTTTTTCGTTTGCAAAAGCCCGTGGTGGTTCACCGCGGGCTTTGATTTTTTATTACGGTAAAAGGAGAACCGAAAATGTACGCAACAGCCAAAAGATTTATCGCAATTATTCTTGCCGCACTCTGCCTGCTTGCATTTGCAGCCTGCAGCGGCGGCGATGAAAGTTCTGCCGCGGATGATTCCGCCGCCGCATTGAAGGATGTAAAAACCGTCGCCGACCTGAGCGGCAGGAAGATCGCGGCTCAGAGCGGCACTTTCCATGCCGATGCGCTTTCGCAGATACCGGATGTGAAATCCTCCACCTACCCGGAATTTTCCGATCTGCTCACCGCGCTTAAAAGCGGCGCGATCGACGGCTATATCGCCGAAGAACCGACGGCGCTTTCCGTCTGTCTGGGCGACGATACGCTCGACTACATCAAATTCATAAATAACGAAACCGGATTCACCGCAACGGATGCCGATGTCGGCATTGCCATAGGGCTCAAAAAGGGCTCGGACGAGCTCAAAGAAAAGATAAACTCCGTGCTTTCGGAGATCACCACGCAGCAGAAGGCGGAGCTTATGCACCAGATAACCCTGCTTGCCTCCGGCGGCAGCGTGGACGGCTTTTCCTTATCCTGCCCGGAACCGGAAGAAACCTCCGGCGTTCTGAAGATCGGCATGGAATGTGCCTACGAGCCCTATAACTGGACGGATATCGGCGGCAAAAGCTACGGTGCCGTGCCCATAAGCGGCGATGGCAGCGAAGGACTTTATGCCAACGGCTACGATGTTCAGATCGCAAAATATGTCGCAAACAAGCTGGGCATGAAACTCGAAATATACTCCTTCAAGTGGGATTCCCTCATCCCCGCCGTTCAGTCCGGCGTTATCGACGGCATTGTCGCCGGCATGAGCCCGACGGAAGAACGCGCAAAGGAGATCGACTTCACTCAGACCTATTACACCTCCAACCTTGTCGTGATAATCAGAAAGTGATATAAGCAATGAATTTCCTCAACGAAGTCATAGATATCGCCGTAAAGTATTATCCGCAGCTTTTGAGCGGCGTAAAGAACACGCTTCTTATATCGCTCACGAGTACGCTTGCCGGGCTGTTGATCGGGCTTGTGGCGGGCGTTATCCGCACCGCGCCGAAATCGCATCACCTTGCACTGCGCGTGCTGCAAAGAACAGTCAATGCGCTTATCGCGATATATGTCGAAATTTTCCGCGGAACGCCGATGATGGTGCAGTCCGTCGTGATATTCTGGGGTTACGCCTTTATGAACGGCGGACAGACGCTCCCGCTGATACCCGCCGGCATAATCATCGTTTCGGTCAACACGGGCGCATATATGGCGGAAATAGTCCGAGGCGGCATAATGTCCATCGACCGCGGGCAGACGGAGGGTGCGCTTTCCGTCGGGATGACACACCGCCAAACGATGGTGCGTGTCATACTCCCGCAGGTCATACGCAATATTCTCCCCTCCGTGAGCAACGAGTTTGTCATAAACATCAAGGATACCTCCGTGCTGAATGTTATCGGCGTTACCGAGCTTTACTACTTCGCCGATGTCATCAAGCGCCAGAATTTCAAGCAATTTCAAACATACGTTATCATCTGCGCGATATACTTCGTGCTTACCTTCACCGTCACGCGGCTCCTGCGGCTGCTCGAGCGCAGGCTGGAGGGCAAGAACAGCTACACCGTGTTCGGCTCGCAGACAGATCCGGATGCCGAGATACATATAAAAACGGAGGGCTGAGCAATGGCGGAAAAGATCATAGAGCTGATCGGGCTGGAAAAGAGCTTCGGCAGCAACAAAATACTCCGCGGAGTAGATCTCTGCGTGAACAAAGGCGAGGTTTTGAGCGTTATCGGCGCATCCGGATCGGGCAAAAGCACCATGCTGCGCTGCATAAACCTGCTTGAAACGCCGACAAACGGCAAAATACTCTTCCGAGGGCAGGATATATCCGAACGCGGGTTCAACATTTCGCGCTACCGTGCGCGTGTCGGAATGGTGTTCCAGAGCTTCAACCTCTTCAACAACATGACGGCGCTTGAAAACTGCGTTTCGGGACAGCGCGCCGTGCTCGGCAAAAGCCGCAAGGAGGCGGAGGAAATTGCCATGCACTACCTCGAAAAGGTCGGTATGGCACCGTATATAAAGGCGCGTCCGGCGCAGCTTTCGGGCGGGCAGAAGCAGCGTGTCGCCATTGCGCGGGCGCTTGCCATGCAGCCGGAAGCCCTGCTTTTTGACGAACCGACCAGTGCGCTCGACCCGCAGATGGTCGGGGAGGTGCTCTCCGTCATGCGTTCGCTTGCGGAGGACGGACTCACGATGATTGTCGTCACGCACGAAATGGCGTTCGCACGGGATGTTTCATCACAGGTCGCCTTCATGGCGGACGGCGTGATATGCGAGCAGGGCAGGCCCGCGGAAATTTTCGAACACCCGTCAAACCCGAAAACGCGGGATTTCCTCTCGCGCTTCCTCAACATAGATTAAAGAAAAAGCGCTGTACCGCTTGTGCGGCTGCAGCGCTTTCGCTTTTTATATGATTCGGCTTTCGGCTTTCGCCTTTTCGGTTTCCGCGCTTTCGGCGGCCGCTTCGGTATTGCGCCGCGGGAGATGCCGCAATATTGCCGTTGCGGAGATAAGCGTGCAGGCAAGCGCAAAGGGAAGCCGTTCGATATAAATAAACCTCGCCGCGGAAAGCGCCCAAAAGACCGAATATGTAACAATGCTGCACACCCGATTCGGCTTTATGCGGATGACCGCCGCAAAAAGAATATAAAGTACCGCAAGCAGGAAAACTATTTTCGTGAACGGCAGAACGCCGAGCAGGACGCCGAAGCTCGTGGAGATGCACTTTCCGCCGCGAAAGCGGTTGAACACCCCGACGGCGTGGCCGAGAACCGGTGCCGCCACGGCAAGTCCGAAAACAAGGCGCGTTTCGTCCATTGCCCGCCCGGCAAGGAAAACCGGCAGAAAGCCCTTGGCAATATCCGCCAGAAGACAGATCATTCCCATGACGATGCCGCAGCCGGAAAAAACATTTGCCGCACCCGGGTTTTTATCGTCGCTCATTGCGGCGGTATCCACACCGCAGAAAAGCTTCGGCAGGAACGAGCAATACATCACGCCGCCGGAAAGGAAGCCCGCGGCGATCCAGAATGCGGCGACAGCCGCGGCTCTTATCACCATTTTCCCACCGCCTTTGCAGCGATCCTGTCCGCCGCGTGGGGCGGGAGCGTTTCACGCTGTGCCCTGCGCATTTCCGCGCCGAGCTCCGGATTGCCGAGTATTTTCGCCGCCTCCGCAGCCGCTTCCCTTGCATTGCGGGCGCAAAAGGCAAGCCCGCGGGATTCGAAAAATCCGGCATTGGCTGTCTCGCAGGCGGCATAAACGCGCAGGATAACGAGCGGAACTCCCGCGACGCACGCCTCCGTGCTTGTAAGCCCGCCCGGCTTGGATATCATCACATCGCTTGCACGCATATAAAGCGCGACATCGTTTGTAAAAGGAACAACGCGCACGCGTTCGTCGCCGCAGTAGCGTTCGGAAAGCGTGCCGTGCAGCGCTTCGTTCTTGCCGGTGAGCACGCAGACGCATATATCGCCGCAGACTTCAAGGAGCGCATCGCATACCGCGCCCGGATCGCCGCAGCCGACACCGCCGCTCATGACAAGGGCGGTTTTTACATCCTGCGGAAGCGAAAGCGCTGCGCGTGCCTCGTCTTGTGACATTTCGGATTCAAAGCGCGCACTGACGGGAATCCCCGTCGCATACAGCCGCCCTGCGGGCAGCCCCTTTGCCGCAAGCTCATCGGCAAGCGACGCATGCGGGATAAAGTAACCGTCAAGCGTGGTTTCCGCAAAGAAGGGTATGCAGGTATAATCGGTGAGAACCCCGTAGCATTCGGCGGAAAAGCCCTGCTTTTTGAGCGCCGTCAGTGCCAGCATCGGAAAGAGATGCGTGCATACGACCGATCCGAAATCGCCCGTAAGTATATATTCCCGCAGTTTTTCGGCATATTTCGCGTTTGCGGTATAAACGGGCGAGGTTATCCCCGTGGAACTGTAAATATCGCCCGCCTTGTAGATCACGCCGAAGGCACCCGGCATTTTGCGCAGCATGGTGTTGTATATCGATGTTACGCCGTGAGCCGTTTTTTCAGAGCAGAAGGCGGCAAGCGGATCGAGCATTTCATACCCGACGCCCAAACGTTCGAGCGCTTCGCACACGGCATTTGCCGCCATGTTGTGGCCCTGGCCGGTATCGCAGCTCAGAACAAGTGTTTTCATAAAATATCCCCTGTCGATTCAAGGCTTTTCACGCAAGCCGTTATTATAAAGATGCGCTGCGCCGGAAAAAGTAACCATACGCGGAGTGACGAATCCGTCGGCTTCGGGAAGGAAGTCGAAAACAGTCACGCCCGTGGTGGTAATATTGAGCTGACGGAAGGCACGCAGCGGCGCCATGCCGAGCAGATGCCCGATCCATGCGGCGCCGAACCCGCCGTGGCAGAAAACGGCAACGCACTTTTCACAAGTGCCGAACGCGCGGTAAATTCCTCCGCGGCGTTCCATGCCGTAGCCGGCAAGAAATTCATCCGAGCCCTTTATCATTTCCGCAAGCGTTGCGCTGCGTTCGTCAAAGCGTTCGCTTCCGTCGCGATAATCGTAAACGCCTTCTTTCACGGAAAAAGAATAGCCGATATCGTCATGCGCGGAAAATGCAGCCATGTAATCCATGCTTTCGGCCGTGAATGGAAGTATTTTTACCTCCAGGCCCTTCTGTGCCGCTGTCGGTGCGGCGGTCATCTGCGCCCTGCCGAGCGGAGATGCGAAAATCTCATCCAGCCGCACATCGGCAAGCCATTCGGCAAGCGCTTCCGCCTCGCGCCTCCCTTTTTCGGTGAGCGAATCGTGGGCGTAATCCGGATCTCCGTGACGAATAATAAACAATCTCATATATCTTACCTTTTGTGTTTCCTTTTCTTGTTATCCTTTTATTAGATTGGTACCCGCATGATACCACACGGCTTATCGTTTTGTCAATCCGACTTGCAAGGCGGCGCGGCTTGTGCTACAATCATACAAGAGCACATCCGAAAACAAAGGAGCGAGCTTATGGAAAGCACGATACTGCACGGCTTTTCGCTGAATGTACCCGGAGTCAAGCCGAAGACGATATACCATTTTTCCGACACGCACATAGCCGTGTGCGATGATACATCCTCCCCCGCAGACCTTGAACGCGCACAAAAGGCAAACGCCGCGTGGGAGCGTGTCCGCGCCGATTTCGCGCGCGTGTACGGCGAACCCTGCACACCGGCGCAAATCATCCCGCCGGAGGAGCATTTTACCCGCCTGCTGGACGCGGCACGCGGCGGCGATGCACTTGTGCTCACGGGCGATATCGCCGATTATATCTCGGACGCGAATATAAACTATATCGAAAAAGCGCTTTCCGGCTTTCCGAAAAGGCTTGTCGCCGTCTGCGGCAACCACGAAAGGCGTGAACTTCTCCCCGCAAGCTTTCCCGGCGGGGCGGCAAAGGCGGTAAACTGCACCGATCTCGGCGATATGCTGCTTATCGGCGTGGATGATTCGGCGCTTGAAATAACCCCGGAAATGAACTCGGAGCTTGAATCGCTCCTTGCCGCGGGCAAGCCGACGATGCTTGCGATGCACGCACCGTTCATCACCCCGGAAAGCGAAGCGGTTCTCGGCAGACTGGACAGCTATTATATACTCAACCGCACGGGGTGCAGCGCGGAAAATATCGGATTTATCAAAATGATCCTTGCGCCCGAAAGCCCGGTTTTTGCGGTGCTGACGGGCCACACCCACTTCCGTTATGAATTTACCGCCGAGGGGCATACAAAGGTATTCATCGCCTCTCAGGGGATACTCGGAAACATAAACCGCTATGATATAAACGGCGGCAGCGAAGCAAAAGGAAGAAACGAAACGGCGCAGGCCAATAGCCAAAGTAATTGAGCAGGATACGGTGAAGCAGCGAAATCGCGCGCCCGCGTACCCGGCGGTGTTGACGGCGGCATCGGGCCGGCCATGCCCGATTGCCTGTATCCTGATCGCCGTAATCACGGCACTTTTCCCGGTAAGGCGGTTCTCGGAAACGCGGATGCCGGCGGCAACGGCAGTATAAACGCCGTAGATTACCTCTATGTTAAGTGTGCGCACCTCTGCACGTTTGATCTTTCAAAGCTCGCATAAATAAGCATAAGAAAAAGCGTTCCCGCCGAAGCAATGGCGGGAACGCCGTATTTTTTATATAGCCTAACGCCGATTCAGCCGAAAACGCGGTTTTCGCCGCGCGGCGCGGGGGCGGGATATTCACCGTCCGCATAGCCGAGTATCAGATGGCCTATGCCCTCGTAATCGCCGTGTACGCCGAGAGATTCGAGTATTTCCTTTCCTTCCGCAGACGCGAATACCTCTTTCGCACGGTGGACCCAGCAGCTTGCCAACCCGAGCGAATGTGCCGCAAGCATCATGTTGCCCATGGCGAGAGCGCCGTCATAAACATACGTGGGCGCGGTCTTGTCCGCAAGGACGATAACGAGCGCGGGCGCGCCGTAAAACGGATCGATCCCTTCGCGCCCCATAACAGCGGCGTTCAAGGCGGAAAGCTTATCCCGCAATGCACGGTCGGTAACGGGTATGAATATCGCGCTTTGGCTGTTCACGCCGCTTGCGGCGTAAAGCCCGGCTTCGATAACGGTGTCGATCAGTTCCCGCGTGACAGGCTCGTTCTTGTAGCGGCGGACACTGCGCCTTGTGAGTATGTTGTTCATTACTTCATTCATTGTTCGGTTTACCTCCAGGATTTTTTCTTTACATGAAAAAGATACCATTTTTGCGCGGTCATGTCAACCGTTGCGCAAAAAGAGCAAAAACGCTTGACAAAACCGCACGATGGTGTATAATGTAAAACAGACGATATATAACAAGATCAAAAGGAGTGTAGCACCATGCCTCCGAAAATACGTTTCACAAGAGAGGATCTCGCCTCCGCCGCATTCGCCATAGTGCGCGAGGAAGGCAGGGATGCGCTCACCGCGCGCTCGCTGGCAAAAAGAGTCGGCTGCTCAGTCTGCCCGGTTTTTTCCTCATTCAAAGATATGGATGAAGTCCATGCCGCCGTGCGCGACAAAGCCGAAAAGCTTTTCGCAGAATATATGAATGTAGCCGAAAACTACAACCCGGCATATAAAAAGTGCGGGATGCAATGGATAAAATTCGCGCAGGAGGAAAAAAACCTCTTCCGCATGATGTTCATGTCACCCACGGGCGTATATGACGACATTGCCCTTGCCGCGAAAACCGTGCGCTTCGGGCGGGAGGATGCCATCCGCATAATCATGCGCGACTATCACACCACCCCCGAACAGGCGGAGCTTTTGTTCGATCAGATGTGGATATTCACCTACGGGCTTTGTGTGCTGTGTGCAACGGGAATGTGCGATTTTTCGGAAGCCGAAGCCGCGACAAGGCTGGGCATGATGTTCGGCGGAACCGTTTCAATGCTCCGCAACGGCGCCGAAACGCCCGCCTCCGTCAAGCCGCAGGCTGTCGGAACGGAGGAATCCGACCGTATCGCCCATGCCCACCCCGACCTGAGAAAGTGAGGTGCTCCGCTTGGAAAAGATTATAGAAATAGAGAATTTACACAAATCGTTCGGCGAAATTAAAGCCGTCAACGGCATTTCCTTCTCGGTCCGCAAAGGGGAATCGTTTTCCTTCCTCGGCGTGAACGGCGCGGGTAAATCCACAACGATATCCATGATCTGCGGCAGGCTCACGCCGGACAGCGGCAGCATTTCCGTTTGCGGCCTCCGCCCCGGCAGCCCCGAAACGGCGCGCCGGCTGGGCGTGGTGTTCCAGAATTCGGTCCTTGACGGTGCTCTTACCGTGCGTGACAACCTGCGCACACGCGCCGCGCTTTACGGCATCTGCGGGGAGGAATTTTCCCGCAGGCTTGCCGAACTGAGCGAGCTTTTACTTCTTTCCGACCTGCTCGACCGCCCCGTCGGCAAGCTATCCGGCGGGCAAAGGCGGCGGATCGACATTGCCCGCGCGCTTGTCCACCGTCCGGAAATACTCATACTCGACGAACCCACCACCGGGCTCGACCCGCAGACACGCAAGCTCCTGTGGCAGACAGTCACGGGGCTGCGCCAAAGCGAAGGGCTGACCGTTTTCCTCACCACGCATTATATGGAGGAAGCGGCGGATTCGGATTATGTAGTGATAATCGATGTCGGCTCGATCGCCGCGGAGGGCACTCCGCTCGCGCTCAAAAATGCCTACGCCGGCGACTATATCCTGCTTTACGGCGAAAACGCCGCGGATAAGGCACGGCAGCTCGGCGCAAGCTTCGAACCGATCCGCGACGGCGTCCGCATATCCGTGTGCGACACGGCGGAGGCAACGCGGCTTATCACCGCGCACCCCGATGTTTTTGCCGATTACGAGGTCATCAAAGGGCGCATGGACGACGTTTTCCTGAACGTCACAGGCAAAAATCTTCCGGGAGGTTCGGCACAATGACAGGTCTTTATAATCTCACCCGCCGCAACTGCAAGCTCTTTTTCAAGGATAAGGGCATGTTTTTCTCGGCGATGATAACCCCGATAATACTGCTCGTGCTGTATGCGACATTCCTTGCGCGGGTCTACCGCGATTCCTTCGTTTCCGGCCTGCCCGCCGGTATGCCGGATATGACTGATATCATAGACGCAACCGTCGGCGCACAGCTCATATCCTCGCTGCTTGCGGTGAGCTGCATAACCGTCGCCTTCTGCTGCAATCTTATCTGCGTGCAGGATAAAGCGCGCGGCACGGTGAACGATCTTTACATGACCCCAGCGGGCAGGGGCTGCATCTCGCTCGGATATTACCTTGCAACGGTGTTTTCCACGCTGCTCGTCTGCTTCGGCGCGGCGGGTGTCGGGTTCATCTACCTTCACTTCGTGGGCAGCTATATCAGCGCTTCGGATGTGCTTCTGATCTTCTGCGATATTTTCCTGCTCGTGATGTTCGGCACGGCGCTTTCAAGCATCGTCAATCTGTTTATATCCACCGAGGGGCAGATGTCCGCCGTCGGAACGATCGTTTCCGCCGGATACGGCTTTATCTGCGGCGCATATACGCCCATGTCGCAGTATTCGGAGGGCTTGCGCAATGTGCTCATGTTCCTGCCGGGTACATACGGCACATCCCTTATCCGCAGCCATTACCTGCGCGGCGCTTTTGCGGAAATGTCCGCCGCCGGCTTCCCGGATGATGTCGTGGAGGGGATAAAGGGCTCCGTAGACTGCACTCTGAACTTCTTCGGCAGAGATGTAAGCACCGGCGCGATGTACGCTGTGCTCGGCGGCACGGTCGTGCTGCTTATCGCGGTGTTTGTCCTGCTTTCGAAGCTGAAGGTGGGCAAAAGGACTTAAATACCAAACAAGCAAAAAATACCCGCGGGGCTGTAAAAAGCTCCGCGGGTGTATTTTTATTCGGATTTTGTCGGAAAGATCTGCTCGCCCAAATCGTAACGGCCGTCGGAGGGCTGCGCATAATATATAGCAGATACAGCATATCCATCGCCGGGAAGCACTATTCTCTCGCTGCCGTCTTCGTTGAGCCAATACTCGATTATATAGGTCCCGCTGCCGCTGTCACAGTCCGGATAGGGCTGTATTTCGGCTATCGCATCGAGGATGTCTTCCATGCGTGCGTTTTCCCCGCCGCAGCGCTTGATGATATCGCGCACGGTGTCTATATCCTTTATATGCTGCGAGGTGTCGGTTTTGCCTAACAACACCGCCGGCTGAAAGATAAGCAGCACATTTTTGCTACGCAGTTCTGCAAGTTTTTCCTTCTGCTCTTTGTTCAGCAGGGATTCCGGGTTTGTCACGGATACCATGTCCGAATAAGCAAACCCGCCGCTTTTTTCGCCGGATTCGGTATTAAAGGCGAATTGATCGATATTCACCGCGCGGCGGCAGGTGTTCCTTTTGCCGGCGGCGAAAAAGAGATATTTGCCCCCGACCTCAAGCGGCTTTGCCTGTGCATACACCGGGATACCGGCTGCCTCGTCATACATTCCGGCATTCCGCAGCGCCTCGCATTGGGCTTCTTCGTTATAACCCGCCAGCCCGCCGGGGATATATACAAACATTTCATTCCCGTCATCCCACAGATAGCCGGCGTTTTTGAATGAGCGTTTCAATTCAACTCTGTAAACGGTGCGCAGCCCCGCATCGATCCCGTCCTTTTCAGATTTGCCGGCTTCGAAGTATATCTCCTTCACCGTACCCTCGAAAATATCCGTTGCTGCGCTGCGCAGCGCAGCCACCGTGTCATAGCGCGGAAGCTCGTCGGTCAGATATGTCAGCTTCTGCCCGGCGGCGGAGCTTGTGTCCGGCACGGAGCTTTCGCCCCCGCCGCCCGTGCACCCGGACATCACTGCCGCTATCGCGGCGATCACCGCCGCAATAACAATTATGCGATACCTTTTCATACTATGTTACCTCCTAAGATATGGTGAATGTATGCATAGCCGTAACAGTTCATTCTGTATTGGGCCGCGGCACTGTTGGATCCCGTTCCGTTATCATTATATTTATCCGGATCATATTTTGAATAGTACAAATTGCGGTATATACCGCTTGTATACGTAATCGAAAGCGATGGTTTATAGTCCTCCGGGCGGTTATACGAGGAAAAGGTTTTGTACCAGCACTTTATATCCGAACCGGTCTGATTTTCAAACGCCGCCTGCGCCTTGAACACAAGCCCCTTGGCGGGGCTTTGCGTTCCGCTTGCCCACGCCTTTGCGGCATTGAGAATATTGAAGGAATAGCGCTGATTGCTCCCGGATACATTGCCGTTGCCGTAGGATACAAGATGTGAATCGAGCAGATCGCCTATGCTTGTTTCTCCCACGCTTGCCCATGTGGTTGTCCCACTCTCGCTCCACGCCGGGGCAGTATTTTTATAAATGCGGCATTCTATTGTTATATCCTCATCGCCCTGACACATAAGATCCCTTATCTCTACGGATGCTGCGGTTATCTGATTTGCTCCGATCCCGCTGAGCGAAAGGTTCGGGAATCTCATCAGCACCCGCGAAAGAGAGCCTGCGGGCTGCCTGCCGATATAAAGCGATCCGGAAGTCCCGCCGAAGGTGGTTCTTTCATTTATGGTAACGTCCTCTATCGCACCTGCGCCGTCGCTGCCGTAATTTATGCTTATCGTAGGGTCTATACGAATGGGATATTTTGTATCCTCGGAGGAAAGATATTCCGGATCGAGATGTATTGTAAGTATATACTCATGGTTTGCAAGCACGGTTTCGGATGTCATACTGCCTAACGTGTTATTGCGTTCGTCGTCGGTAAAGACGATTATATCGCCGATAAACGCTTTTTTGTTTCCCTCGGAATCCGCAAGGTAATACGAACCCTGCTCCTCACAAAGAGCAAGCCCGCCGGTAGAAAGCGTGAACCGGTATTCGGTCTGACCGGTGTACCGGCTGACAACTATATCTTCCTTGAAGCCGGAATAAGTGAGGTTGTATACAAACGAAGTCGCGTCATCCACATGGTATGTAACAATCTTATTATCACTGCTTATACTTGCAACGGGATCGATGCCTTGCAGAATACTCGGTGCAAGCGATATATCAATATCAGCATATTCAAGAGAAATGCCGTCCGTCAATTCCCTTGCAAAGGTAGTGGTAATCTCGTGATCGGCGGTCACAAAACCGCCGCTCGCCTTCGGGCTGATATCAAGAGATATATCACGAATGCTCCCGTCGGCTGCCGAATACTTCACCGGGTGACTGTAAACCCGCATGGTAGTCGTCCCATCGCCGTTGGCAAAAACAAAGGTATTCAGATCCTTTTCCTCGGACTTCACCCGCCCGATATAATCGTTTTCCATTGCTTCCGCCGCATCGACAATATCCGGCAGTTCGAAAAGCTCACTTTCCTGTAATGCTTCGGGAAAGGATTCAAATTCGGTATCGGCAAACGCAAAGCCGGGCAAAAGGGATATCGCTATACAGAATGTCAAAATCACAGACAGCAATTTATTGATCTTTTTCATTGGTTACTTCTTATAATAATTGAATTATGGTCGTAGCACTGATGAACGGATACAATTGCTTTATCGGTCGCGGCGCACAGCGGTAAGCAGAACGCTATGCGCCGGGGAAAATCGTTTTCGGTAAATACCTTATCTTTCTACGGGAGAGTGTCGTGAACTTTATGTTGAAAACTCCTTATTCGGTTACGTTCATTAAGGCATCCCGGCAAAAGTGCAAACGGCTGCACCGTAAAGCAAAAAGCCGGAAAACCTGCCTCGAAACAAAAAATGCGCACAGCTACCCCAACACGGCGGGGAGCCTGTACGCAAAACAGATCGTTGCAGCAGGGGGAAAGTACGTGAACCGGTTCTGCGCCGGGTCCACTCCATCCTATGCACAAAGATTATCACACATATATATATATTTCCGAATAATATACCTATTGCGGTTAAATTGGAAATTCGCGGGGTTTTTCGGCGATTTAGTATATTTTCCGGTGCGATGCATATACCGCCCTGCGGGAAATTGTAAATGCCGCGGCAGAACAAAAAAGCAGAGCAAACAACGCTCTGCTTTTTTACATAATATGTTTTCAAATACGGTTTGCAAGCGAATACTCCGCAGCGGAAACACCCGCAAGGCAGCCGGTGGAAAAGGCGATCTGGAGGTTATAGCCGCCGGTATAGGCATCCACATCGATGACCTCCCCCGCGAAATACAGCCCGCGGGTAATGCGGGAGCCCATTGTTTTCGCATCCAGCCCGCGCACCGAAACGCCGCCGTGGGTGACAATAGCCTCCTCAATCGGACGGGTGCCGGTTATGCGCACGCGCACCGATTTGAGCGCGGCGACAAGGCGGGCGCGCTCCTCCCTTGTGAGCGAATTCACCCGCCGCTCGCCCGGAACGCCGCAGGCAGCGACAAACGGCGCAATGAGCTTTGCGGGCAGCAGCGCGGAAAGGGAATTTTTCAGCTCGCGGTTGGCGGCGGCGGAAAAATCGCGCAGGAGGCGCTTATCCAGTGTTTTTTCGTCCAAGGCGGGCTTCATGTCGATGATCAGCTCGCAGGGGTAATTCCCGTGCAGGTACGCAGAGGCGGAAAGCACCACCGGACCGGTAACGCCGAAGTGGGTGAACATCATCTCGCCCATGTCCGAATAAAGCGTTTTACCGGCGGCGGAAACGAACCGCACGCCGACATTGCGCAGCGAAAGCCCCATACATTCGCGGCAAAGCGGGGTATCCGAAACAAGCGGAACGAGCGAAGGCGCAAGCGGTGTTACCTCCTGCCCGAGTTCACGCGCGATGCGGACACCGCTCCCATCCGAGCCGGTGCGCGGGTAGGAGCTGCCGCCGCAGGCGATAATGACCGCCGGCGCGGCGATATCCCGCCCGGAAGCAAGGTGCACACCGCGCACCTCACCGTCGGACACCGCAACGCCCTCAACCGCCGCACGTATAATATCAACACCGGCGCCCTTGCAGGCGTTTACCAATGCGGAGGTGATATCGTGTGCGCGGTCGCTCTGCGGAAAGACGCGCCTGCCGCGTTCGGTTTTGAGCGGAACGCCCGCCGATTCGAAAAACTCCATTACATCCGCCGGGGTGCAGCGGGCAAGCGCGGAATAAAGGAAGCGCGGGTTCGAAACGACATTTTCCAGAAATTCGTCACGCGTGCAGTTGTTTGTCACATTGCATCTGCCCTTGCCGGTTATATCCAGCTTCTTTCCGCAGGCGGCATTTTTTTCGGCGACAAGCACTCTTGCCCCGTTGGAAGCGGCATTATAAGCGGCAAAAAGGCCGGCGGCGCCGCCGCCGGCTACGATCACATCATACATCCTTGTCATAAACGTCGTTTTCCGCCCAAATGCGTTCGAGAATGCCGAAGCGGCTTCCCGCACGGACGGGATCGCGCCGACCGATCTCCATAAGCAGTGCATTTATAATGGAAAGCGGAGCAACAAGCGAATCGACAAAGGTATCGCTTTCGTTATTTGCAAAAAGTGTTATATCCGAGGTGGCGGCAATGGGGCTGTGCCCGCTGTCGGTTATCCCGAGCACCGTTGCACCCTTCCGCTTGGAAAATGCAAGCACATCAACGGTGAGCTTGGAATACCGCGGGAAAGTTATGCCGAGCACAACATCGCCCTTTTTAACCTTGAATATCTGGTCATACGCCTCACTCCCGATAACGGTGTGGATAATATGCACATTATCGAAAAGTATGGAAAGATAGAAGTTAAGGAACATCGCAAGGCTTGCCGAGCTGCGCGCGCCGACAATGAAAATGCGTTCTGCCTTCATCAACGCGGTGACAAAGGCATCGAAATCATTTTTGTCTATAAGTGAAAGCGTTTTGCGGATACTTTCGGCATCCGTCGTGAGGCAATCGACAAGCGTATCGCCGCCGAGCTGCCCGGAAAGCTCCATTTTTTCGACACTCGTGAGTTTGCTTCTTGCCGCGTATTTCAGCGCGGACTGAAGCTCGGGATACCCGTCGTACCCCAGCTCCACGGCATAACGGACGATTGTCGATTCCGAAACGCCGACCGTTTCGGAAAGCTTCGCCGCCGTCATATGCGACGCGACGGCATAGTTTTGCAGCAGATATTCGCCGATCTTGCGCTGGCCCTTGGAGCAGCGCTTCAAACGTGCGGTTATTGCCTCGATAACATTGCGGTTATTCTCCATTGCGGGGAACCTCCGTTCTCAGAACTTTATTTTTTTCTCGATATAGGCACGCACTTCGCCGATAGGCATACGCACCTGCTCCATCGTATCGCGGTCGCGCACGGTGACGCAGCCGTCGGTTTCGGAATCGAAATCGTAGGTTATGCAGAACGGCGTGCCGATCTCATCCTCACGTCTGTAACGCTTGCCGATAGAGCCGGCTTCGTCGTAATCCACGGGGAAGTATCCGCAAAGCTCGGCTGCAAGCGCGGAAGCCTTTTCGGAAAGCTTTTTGGAAAGCGGGAGCACAGCCGCCTTGAAGGGGGCAAGCGCCGGGTGGAGGTGCAGCACGACACGGATGTCGCTGCTGCCGTCCTTGCCGATATCCTCTTCGTCATACGCATCGCAGAGCACCGCAAGCACCGAGCGTTCCACGCCGAGCGAAGGTTCGATAACATAGGGGACATATCTTTCGCCCTTTTCCTGATCGAAATATGTGAGGTCGGCACCGGAGGTTTTCATGTGCTGGGTGAGGTCGTAATCGGTTCTGTCCGCAACGCCCCAAAGCTCGCCCCAGCCGAAGGGGAAGAGAAATTCGAAGTCGGTCGTCGCCTTGGAGTAGAAGCAGAGTTCCTCCGGATCGTGGTCGCGCAGGCGGAGGTTTTCATCCTTCAAGCCGAGCGAAAGCAGGAAGTTGTGGCAGAAGGAGCGCCAGTAGGAGAACCATTCAAGGTCCGTCCCAGGAACGCAGAAGAATTCAAGTTCCATCTGTTCGAACTCGCGCACGCGGAAGATAAAGTTGCCGGGAGTGATCTCGTTGCGGAAGCTCTTGCCGATCTGACCGATACCGAAGGGGAGCTTGCGGCGTGTCGTGCGCTGAACGTTGGCAAAGTTTACAAAAATGCCCTGCGCGGTTTCCGGGCGGAGGTAAACGGTGTTCTTCGCATCCTCCGTAACGCCCTGGAAGGTCTTGAACATAAGGTTGAACTGACGGATATCCGTAAAGTTATGCTTGCCGCAGGTCGGGCAGGGGATGTTGTTTTCCTCGATAAATGTCTTCATTTCCTCCTGGGAGAAAGCATCTATGGGCTTGGAAAGAGCGTGGCCGGTTTCGGCGCACCAATCCTCGATAAGCTTGTCGGCGCGGAAGCGCTCCTTACATTCGCGGCAATCCATGAGCGGATCCGAAAATCCGCCGAGATGCCCGGAGGCGACCCATGTCTGCGGGTTCATGAGTATCGCGGCATCAAGCCCCACGTTATAGGGGTTTTCCTGCACGAATTTCTTCCACCACGCACGTTTCACATTGTTTTTAAGCTCGACTCCGAGCGGGCCGTAATCCCAGGTGTTTGCAAGTCCGCCGTAGATTTCGCTGCCGGCGAAGATAAAGCCTCTGCCCTTGCAGAGGGCAACGATTTTGTCCATGGTCTTTTCGGTGTTTTTCATATTGTTCCTCCCGTAAGAAACGGTTATTTTACTTTTTATCCGCCGCGGCGGGTGTCTTCGACATACGGTTGACCTGTCTTTGCGCCATAACAAGGCGATAATACCGTCCGCCGGAGCGCATAAGCTCGTCATGCGTGCCGATCTCCTCGATCCGCCCCTTTTCGAAAACGGCAATCTTTGTCGCGTTGCGGAGCGTGGAAAGCCGGTGCGCAATGGCAATCGTCGTCCGTCCGCCGGAAAGCAGGGCTATTGCATCCTGTATCTGCTTTTCGGTCTCGGTATCAAGGGCGCTCGTCGCCTCGTCGAGTATGAGTATCTTCGGATCGCGCAGTATCGCGCGGGCAATGGCGATGCGCTGGCGTTCGCCGCCGGAAAGCGTGCTGCCCTTATCGCCGACATAGGTGTTATAGCCGTCCGGCTGCTTCATGATAAATTCATGCGCACCCGAAAGCTTTGCGGCGCGGATGACCTCGTCCCTTGTTGCGCCCGGCTTGGCATAGGCGATATTGCCGTATATCGTGCCGTTGAAGAGGAAGGTTTCCTGCAATACGACACCGATCTGCGAACGGTAGGATGCGGGCGCGATATCGCGCAGGTCGGTCCCGTCCACGGTTATGCTGCCTTCGGAAACATCGTAAAGCCGCAGTATCAGATTGGCGGCGGTCGTTTTGCCGACGCCGCTCCTGCCCACAAGCCCGATCATATCGCCGCGGTTTATCTTCAGATCGACATTTTTAAGAACATATTCGGCATCCGAATAGCCGAAGCTGACATTTTTGAATTCTATATCGCCGTTGATGCTTTGCAGCTCTATGCCGTCATCCGACATTTCCTGCTTTTCATCCAGCAGCTCGACGATTTTTGAAAGTGACGTGACCGCCCTCGCGATACGCCTCGGGAGCGTAGCCATCCAGCGTATCGGCTCGTAAATAACGGCAACATAGGAAACGAACTGCATGAGATCGCCCAAGCCTATGCTTCCGCCCGAAACGATGAAGGAGGGATCGCCCACAAGCTCGCAGCCCATGAAGTAAAGCACGGCATATTCGCCCACGCCGAGCAGGAATGTCGCAAAGGGCATTATCAGGTTCCAGGTAAGCTCGTTTTTCTTGCTGATATCCGCGATCCGCTTTGCCGCTTCATCGAACCGCGCTTCCTCGCGCTTTTCGGTGCCGTAGGTCTTTACAACACGCATTCCGGAAAACACATCGTGCATGAGCGTTCCCGCATCGCTTTCCACCTGCCACTGGCGGTGGTACAGCTTCCGCGTGAAGCGGTGGATTGTCATGAACAGAAGGACAAGCAGCGGCACCGGGAAAAGTATGATGAGCGTGAGCCGCCAGTTGAGCACGAACAGCATCACGGCGACGGAAACAAGCGTCAAAAGCTGCTGCATAAGGTTCGGTACGAGCCATGTCAGAAATTCGCGCAGCTCGTCGGTGTCGCTCGTCACGCGCTGTATCAGCTCGCCCGCGCTGCGGCGATTGAGCCCCGAAAGCGTCAGCGACTGCACCTTTCCGTAAACGGCGGCACGCATACTGACAAGGATTCCCTTTGAAGCCTTTGCAACGAGCAGCCGTCTGCCCATAACGCACGCCGCTGAAACAACGCCCAGCAGTGCCATTGCGACAACGACACGTATGTACCCGCCTTTGTTTTCCGGCACGGGTGAAGCCGTAAGGTAATCGTTCACGGCAATCTTGTTGAGCATCGGAATGACAACGCTTATCGCCGAAACGGCAACAAGGAACAGTCCCGCAAGCAAAAGCGTTTTCATGTGCGGTTTAAGGAAGGGAATCAATCGCATGAAAAGCTTTGCCTTTCCGGTGCAGCGGGTGCAGGTGGTGCGCCCCTTTTCGTACGGGCGCCCGCATTTCGGGCAGCAGGGTACGACCGGGTCGGGAATATTTTCACCGTTTCGTGCGGCTTCCAGCTTTCGCGCCGCGGCGCGGAAGTATTCCACACGGCTCATGTCGGCGCGGCAAAGCTCGATCTCGCCGTTTTCGTCGCTCGCTTCAAGGGAGACGCAGCCCCAGTTATGCACGAACCGTATCTCGCCAGAGCGCGAAAGGTCGAAGGTCTTTATCTCGCTTCCCTCTCCGCCGCAGATATAAACGGTTTTTCCGCTCACGGCAAGCGCGCCGGTCACGCGGGAATTATCCCACCCGAGGTTGAATAAGAGAATATACGGTTTTTCATCCCCGCTCGCCGCAATAACGGCATTGCGCGATTCCGCGAACGGGGCGTTGATATCGTTTTCTTTCGTGAATATCATAAGTACAGTTCTATACGCTTATAGCTCTTTCTGTCCAGCTTGGCGACATCCTCTATATGGTAGCGGTTGCCGTCCACATCGGTTATCACGAGCTTCCCGCCGCCGACACGTGCGATATTGCGGTAGGTGTCGCGCATCGAGAATTCGGATTCTCCGCGGTCGGTCTCGACCTTCCAGTAGGAATAGCCGAGCTTTTCTTTAAGCGAATTTATTTTTGTTATCGTGGGGCAGAGATATTTGCGTTCCAGCTCGGCAAGGATGATCTCCTTTGCTTCCCCGGAAAACTCGTTCAGATCACGGATCATGCCGTATTCTCTGCCGTCCTTATCCAGCACCGAAATATATTCGGAGGGTGTTTCAAACGGAAAGCAGCGGTGGAAGTACACCCGGCCGAGATCCTGCTTCACGGGTGTTTTATCATCGTTTTCAAGCAGATCGTCCCGCACGGGCGGGATAGTCGCCTCCATTGCGGCAAAGCCGTTTTTTGTTGTATAAAACCTTGCGTTTTCGGGTGTGAGCCATTGCATCTTCGCAAGGTCGAGAAAGCTTTCGTTCATTTGTTTCGACTCCTTTCGGCTATTCGCCTATGCCGACGGTCTTCAATGCCTCCGCCTGCAGTTTGTACAGCCTGTAATAAACGCCCTTCTGCCTGAGCAGTTCCACTGCGGTACCGCTTTCGGCGACCTTGCCGTTTTCCAGCGCGATAAGATTATCCGCATTGCGCAGCGTGGAAAGCCGATGGGCGATGATTATCGTCGTGCGGTCCCTGGTGAGCATATCGAGCGCCTCCTGAATGCTGCGCTCCGTCTGCGTGTCCATCGCGGCGGTAGCTTCGTCCAGAATAAGTATCTTCGGATTGCGCAGAAGCGCGCGGGCAATGGATATGCGCTGCTTTTCGCCGCCGGAAAGTTCCTTTTTGCCGAAACCGATCTCGGTATCGTAGCCGTCCGGCATCTTTACGATAAAGCCGTGTGCGGAGGCGGTTTTCGCCGCGGCGATAACCTGTTCTTTTGTCGCCTCCGGGCAGGCATAGCGGATATTGTCGAAAATGCTGCCGCGGAACAGATATGTTTCCTGCGAAACTATCGCGACATTGCCGCGGAGGTAATCGAACGGCAGATCGCGGACATTAACTCCGTCGATATACACACCGCCCTCCTTCACATCATAAAGCCGTGTGAGCAGGTTTGCAAGCGTGCTCTTGCCCGCACCGGTCTGGCCGACTATGCCGAGCGTTTTGCCCGCCGGCACATGAAAGCTGACATCATCGATAACCTTGCGGTTTTCGACATAAGAGAAGGAAACATTGCGGAATTCGACCTCGCCGCGATTGTTTTCGGGCGTGACGGGGTGTTCCGCCTCGCGCACCTCGGGTATCGCATCGGTTATTTCAAACAGGCGCTGAAGCGCATTGAGCATTTCGCTCCACCAGTTGGCGACATCCGCAAGCTGCTCGATCGGGCCGTAGATCAGCGAAAAATAGGCGATAAACGCCATGAGCTTGCCGTAGCTCATATCCCCCGTCGCGTTCATGACCTGCCAGCCGCCGATTCCCCACACAACATAGGAGCCGATGCGCAGCAGATAATAAAGGAAGGGGAACACCCGCGCGCCGAAGGTCTGTATTTCGTTGCGGGAACGGGCGACAGCCTCGCTCCGTTCGCCGAAGCGGCGCATTTCCTCATCCTCGCGCGAGAAGGATTTTACAACGCGCATACCGTTGAGTACATCCGAAACGAGTGAATTGAAGGAACGATTTTTGGAATAGTTCTTTGCGTGGAGCTTATCGAACGCATTGAACAGAAATTTGAAAAGCAGGAAGAACAGCGGAATTGTGACAAAGGCGTATATCGCCAGCACCACATTCTGCGCCAGCATGACGCACATTATAACGACAAGCTGCACGATATTCAGCACGAAATAGGGAAACCCGTCGCAGAAGAACCAGTAAAGCGTAAGGCTGTCACTGTTGACCTGTGTCATCAGACCGCCCGTCTGCCGGTTGGTAAAGAACCCGAGCGAAAGGTTGGATATCGTGTTGAAGATCGTCTTTTTGAGATCGTATGTGACATTGGCGGCGACGGAAGCGCTCACCGCGCCGGAAAACAGATTAACGGCAAGCGAAACAACCCGCACGCCCATGATGAGCAGAACGATATAAAGCACATCCCTTGCGGTGGAGCCGGGCTTGCCCAGAACATCGTCATAAAGCATTTGGTTGCTGATATACGGAGTGACAACGCCCAGCGCCGCGATCATCGCAAAAGCAAGCGTGACCATGAAGATCGACCTGCGATAACGGAAGAAGAGCTTTGTCAGGCGTTTGAGCAGCTTTGCCTTGTCCATGCAGTTGGGGCAGACCTTCAACTCGTCATCCGGGTATCTCCGCCCGCATTTCGGACAGACATGCTTTTTATAATCCTCGTCGATATAATCGGATTCCTCAAGCCTGCCGTTCTTTTTCAGATCCTCGGCAGCACGGCAAAAAACGCCTGCTGCGTGCTTGCAGGCGGATGAAAAATTGAACAGCAGCGTAGGTTCGCCGTTTATCGCGGTGACAATACGCCCCGTGGATATGAGCTGCTCGACCGTTGGTTCCGTGATATCGGCGATCGGGTATGTGGCAAAGCGCGAAACCGCAAAGTTTTCAACGCGCGTTTTTGTCCCGTCCGAAGTGCGCCGTCCCGACGAAAATTCGATAATTCCTTCGGCAACGGCAACGGTTTCGGGGAACAGCATCACAAAGCAATCGCCGCGGCTGCCGTCGATCCTCAGATCGCTCCGCAGCGCAAGCAGCGCTCCGTCGGGCGCAAAACCCTCGGCTGCGAAATACTCGGATACCGAACCCGGTATCCTGTCGGTATAAATGGTTTCCATATAATATTCCCGATAACAACAGATATTTCCGAAATTATCATACACCCATCCGGCCGAAAATGCAAGCCTTTTCGGGATAAATTGCAAAACGGCGGAGGAAAATGTCTTTACTTTCGCGCGTGAATATGCTAAAATGCCTTGTATCCGAAAAAACTGGAGTTTATATTATGACAAACATTGCAATTTTAGGCTTCGGAACGGTCGGAAGCGGCGTTTACAGCGTGCTTTCGGATTGCGACAAGGCCCCTCTGAACGGCGTTTACGTAAAGCGCATTCTGGATCTGCGCTCTTTCCCGGAGCACGAAGCGGGCGGCAGAGTCACCGCCGATTTCAACGAAATACTCGGCGACGGTGAAATAAGCATCGTTGTCGAAACGATGGGCGGAACGAACCCGGCATACGAATTCAGCCTTGCCGCGATAAAAGCCGGAAAAAGCGTTGTGACAAGCAACAAAGCCGTCGTGGATAAATACGGACGCGAGCTGGAAGCGGCCGCGGCGGAACACGGCGTCGTCTATCTTTACGAGGCATCCGTCGGCGGCGGTATCCCGATAATCGCCCCGCTGCGCGACTGCTTTTCCGCAGATAAAATACTCCGCATTGCGGGGATACTCAACGGGACGACAAATTACATACTCACGCTCATGTCCGAACAGGGCAGAAGCTTTGCCGATGCGCTTGCCGATGCGCAGGCGAAGGGTTTTGCCGAAGCCGATCCGACAGCCGACATAAAGGGCTTTGACGCGGCGCGCAAGATCGCCATACTTGCCGGAATCGCGTTCGGGCGCTGCATTCCCTATGAAAGCATTCCCGTCATACGCGGGATCGACGATGTCACGGCGGAGGACATAAGCCTTGCCGCACGGCTGGGCTGCTGTATAAAGCTGCTTGCCGTGGCGGAAGCCGCGGGCGACGGCGTAAGCATTTATGTTGAACCTCACCTTGTCGGCGGCACAAGCCTTTTCCGCGCCGTGAACGGCTGCTTCAACGCCGTTTCGGTCACGGGGAGCGCCGTCGGCGAAACCGTGTTTTACGGTCAGGGCGCAGGAAGTCTGCCCACCGCAAGCGCCGTCTGCGGCGATATCGCAAGAGTCATCAACGGCATTTCCGCCGCACCTTTGCGAAGCATGGCGGAACCGGGCTTTGTCCGTGCGGCAGGCGGCGCCGAACGCCGCTATGTCGACCTTCCCAACGGCAAAAGATACCCGCTCTTTTAATACGCGCCGAAATTGCCGCACAGAAGCGCAGCTTGGCGCCGCAGTAGCGGCAGAACGGCAAGTCCGCGAAGCCGCCGCTTAAAGGGAAATCCGCAAAGATCTTGCCGCCGACCGTATGCCGCCATTCCGGCAGTGCTTTTCGCATCGTAAACGGCGCATACGGCACTTCTGCGCAAGGAACTGACCGATAAAGGTATATTTTAACCCCTTACAAACAGAAAAGGCCCTCAATGAACTCGGTATTCCGAATTCATTGAGGGCTGTTGCTATGTTTGGGCCTTATTTACTTGGCGCGTCTTTTCTTTCTGCCGACTGCAATCGCTGTAACAGCGCCGCCGCTTACAAAGAGCAGAGCCAGCCAAAGGAAGACAGTGCTGTCGTCGCCGGTCTTGGGAGTGTCCGCCTTGGCATTGTAGCTGTTGGTGAACAGAGCCG
>CAVLDN010000008.1:0-64424 GCA_963661975.1 bacterium | reverse complement strand
TATCCCCAGTTCGCCTATACCGGCAGAAGAGAACAAGCTTAGTACATATTTATCCATATCTCTATTAGTAAAGGAACAGGAGATGTTCCTTATTGCTGCCTCCTCCGTGATTACATTTCTGCTTTTCCGCTTTGAACCCATTGATCCAATTCCGAACGCTTGAATTTCCATTGCTTACCGATCTTTTTCGCAGGAATATCTTTTCCTTTGCGAATCCAGTCACGGATGGTGGCGGGTTTAACTCCAAGGTATTCGGCAGCTTCTTCAATATTAATCCACTTATCGTTTGTTAGTTCGGCCATAGGGGCAACCTCCTTAATCGCAATCTATCCCATATAACCATTTTAGTATAGCACGATTTGGTGCGATTTTCAATATGTTTCTTGCGAAAATTTATCGTTATATGCTGTTTATTGTAATTTGCTGTTATTCTCTTTTATATCTAACCTTTAGCCTCGCCACGCAATTATCTAACCCGTAGTCTTGTAATTCGGTTTTTTCGGTGTGCAGGTTAGATGATGAAAAAGTATGAAAGGGATTCCAAGCTGCTTCCAGTTTTTGAGGGCAGACCCCAGAATCCCTTTATTTCAGTACATTTCAGCCCTTTCCGGTGCCGACTCTCGTCATCAATACTACTGTCTCCACATGGATTATGTGTGTAGGATACTATCTCAATAACCTTTTAATTTTTCACGAACCTTTTAATTATTCTATGAAAAATTAAAAGGTTCGGCAGAGCGGGTTCATTTTTTCCTGAGGCAGCGTTTGCCAGAAACTCCATAAACGAAAAAAGCGAGGTCGGCAGGTTCACATTTGAACCCACTAACCTCGCTTTTGGCTTTATATCAAGGGATTTTCATATGGAACAATTAAAAAGAACGGTAGCAATTTGTATCATTGCTACCGTACCTTTGTGGTGGAGCGTAGGGGATTCGAACCCCTGACCCCAACACTGCCAGTGTTGTGCGCTCCCAACTGCGCTAACGCCCCAAAAGGATTTATGTGCGGAAAGCTCACGCCTCCGTGCGAATAATCTTACCATAAAGCAAGGCGGTTGTCAATACATATTTTTCCCGCGCGGAAAAAATATATTGTTTATTCCGGCGGTGTATGCTATTATTATATTGAAACGAACCCCGCGAAGGAGGGTGAAAATATATGGCACGCATAATCGAGTGCAACGCGGGCCCGGGCAAGAAGCTTGCCGAAGAACGCCGCAGGGAAAAAGCAAGGAGCAAAAAGCTGACGCTGCTGTTTTTGCTCCTTCTTTCGGCCGGTGTTGCCTCTGCGGCGGCGTCCGCGCTCACGCAGATGCGAATTTTTCGGGTGATACTCATCGCGGTGTGCGTGGCGCTTGCCGTTTTTCCGGTTTTTATCTCCAACGGCAGAAGCAACCGCATATCCGTGCTTACCGCCGGGGCTGCGGGCGAGGAGGATGCGAAAGCCCTTCTTTCGAACCTGTCGAGCGAGTATACGGTCTTCTGCAATGCCGTTATCGCCGGGCGGGAGATCGATTTTATCGTTTGCGGCCCGACGGGTGTTTTCGTTATTGAGGTAAAAGCATATTCCGGAACGCTTTTGGGCGATTACTCCGACAAGAAGTGGCTGAAACGCAAGTACTCCCTCAAGGGAAACATCTACGCAAAATGTGTCGACAATCCGCTGAATCAGGCGCGCTGCAACTCGACTGCGCTCTCGCGGGAACTTTCGCGCAGGGGCGAAAGGATTTATGTGAACGGGATTGTTTACCTTGCCGGCGGCGAATGCACGGCGGAAATCACCGGCGATGCCCCGTCGGAAAAGCTTTTTTCGCATTGCGATGAGCTGCTTGCCTTTATTACCGAAAACCCGCATAGGGTTTCGCCGCACACCGAAAAGAATATCTGCGGAATCATACGCGATATTGCCGGGCTGTGACCGGGCAAAAAAGAGCGCCGCCGGCCCCGGAACAACCGCGGGCGGCGGTGCTTTACATTAAAATATTGTACCGCGGCAGCGTGGCTGCAACGGAGTTTATTCCCCGCCGAGATATTTTTTGATGGCTGCGAAGGAGGTATCGCTGATGTAATGCTCCATCTTGCAGGCATCCTCCGCGGCGGTTTCGGCATCCACGCCGATCCCGACAAGAAAGCGCGTCAGAATGTTGTGCCGTTCGAATATCTTCGCCGCCACCTCCGTACCCGCCTCGGTGAGCGTTATATGCCCGTCATCGGCGACATTTATAAATCCGCCGTTTTTGAGTAACCCCACAGCGCGGCTTATGCTCGGCTTGGAGTAACCCATGTATTCGGCTATATCCAGCGAACGCACAGCCCCGAGCTTTTCCGAAAGTACAAGTATTGTTTCGAGATACATTTCGCCCGATTCCTGCAAATGCACGGCGGTCATTCCTCCTTTTCGGGAAATTTCAAATAGCAGTATAGCACATCCGTGCGCGAAATTCAAGAGCTTTAAGGCTTTTTTCGCTCGGTATGGCAAAATGCACACGCAACACCGTTAGCGGGCGCTAACTGTTTATTGAAAGCGCCGAAATTGTCGGTTTTTTGATATTTGGCGGAAAAAAGGCTTGACAAACGGCGCGGACAAGATTATTATTGGGGTGAGGTTAGCGAGAGCTAACCAATTTCATGCCGCTTTGGTTAGCGTCCGCTAATCATTCTGGGCAAAGGAGATGCACACAATGCCGTTGAGTCTTGCAACCGTAGGCGAGGAATACACCGTAAAACGCATAGGCGGTTCGCCCGAGGCAAAGAAACACCTTGAAAACCTCGGATTCGTTGCGGGTGGCAATGTCACCGTCATAACGATGCTTGCCGGCAACGTTATCGTGAATGTAAAAGAATCACGCGTTGCGATAAGCGAAGAAATGGCAAATAAGATTTTGGTGTGACGGCAGCGAATGCCTTTACATACCAGCAAAAACGAAAAAGGAGGACACAAGCGATGAAAACACTCAGAGATGTGCAGATCGGCGATACCGCCAAGGTCGTCAAGCTTCACGGCGAGGGTGCGGTAAAACGCCGTATCATGGACATGGGCCTTACAAAGGGCGTTACCGTCAGCGTGCGCAAGGTTGCTCCGCTGGGCGATCCGATCGAGGTCACGATCCGCGGCTACGAGCTTTCGCTCCGCAAGGCGGATGCCGAAATGATCGAAGTGGAATAAAAACCTTTCCCAACCGTTCACTGCCGGAGACGATTCTCCGTTAATTCAAAAGATGTGTTCGGGCCGACCGAATGCAGAAAGAGAGGATAACTTCAATGGAACTGCGTATTGCCCTTGCAGGCAATCCCAACAGCGGTAAAACAACACTGTTCAACGCGCTGACCGGCTCCAATCAGTTCGTAGGCAACTGGCCGGGCGTAACAGTCGAGAAAAAGGAAGGCAAACTCAAAAAGCACGAAGGCGTCATCATTACCGACCTTCCCGGTATCTATTCGCTTTCTCCCTACACTCTTGAAGAGGTCGTCGCAAGAAATTATCTTATCGGCGAACGTCCCGATGCGATACTCAACATCATCGACGGCACGAACCTCGAAAGAAACCTTTATCTTACAACACAGCTCACCGAGCTCGGCATACCGGTCGTTATCGCCATCAACATGATGGATGTTGTCGAGAAGAACGGCGATAAAATCAACACCGCGGAACTTTCCCGCCAGCTCGGCTGCGAGGTCGTCGAGATCTCCGCACTCAAAGGCTCCGGCATAAAGGAAGCTGCCGAAGCGGCCATCAATGCCGCAAAGAACGGCAAAACCGTTCCGATGCACACCTTCTCCGGTTCTGTCGAACACGCACTTGCTCACATCGAGGAAGCTGCCGTTCACTCGCTCCCCGAAGAGCAGCAGAGATGGTACGCGATCAAGATATTTGAACGCGATGACAAGGTTCTTGCACAGCTCAACCTCCCCGAAGAAACGAAAAAGCATATCGAAAGCGATATCGCAGCCGTTGAAAAAGAATTTGATGACGATGCCGAATCGATCATCACCGGCGAAAGATATGTATATATCGGTTCCGTGATCAAGGCCTGCTACAAGAAGAAATCGGCAGGCAGCCTTACCGTTTCGGATAAGATCGATAAGGTCGTAACGAACCGCTGGCTCGGTCTTCCGATCTTCGCCGTGATCATGTTCCTTGTTTATTATGTTTCCATTACCACCGTCGGCGGCTGGGCGACCGACTGGGTAAACGACGGCGTATTCGGCGACGGCTGGCACCTGTTCGGTATCGGCAGCGCGGATTACGAAGACGCTGCGGGCACTTATGACGATGCTTTGAACGCCATCAACGGCTTTGCAGAGCTTGATCCCGAAGCGGATGAGTTCGATGCCGAAACGGCACTCGAAGAAATAAAGAACTTCACCCCGGATGACGAAAAAGCCACCGGTACGCTCGAAGTTGAGGATGAAGAAACCCTTGCAAAGACGGAGATGACCGTTTATTACGATGAGGTTCCCGAGTCCGAAAGCGAAAACGAAGAAGTAATTCAGATGTCCTATAAGGATGCCGTGAAGTACTTCACCGAAGAGAACCCCGAATTCGCCGCTCCCGATCCTGCGGATTACCCTGTATGGGTACCGGGTATTCCCGTACTTATAGGCAACGGTCTTGAAGCGGTCAATGCCGCTCCCTGGCTCGAAGGTCTGCTGATCGACGGTATCGTTGCCGGCGTCGGCGCGGTTCTCGGCTTCGTTCCGCAGATGCTCGTTCTGTTCATCTTCCTTGCATTCCTCGAAGCTTGCGGCTACATGGCGCGTATCGCGTTCGTGCTTGACCGTATCTTCCGCAAATTCGGCCTTTCCGGTAAATCCTTCATCCCGATGCTCATCGGCACGGGCTGCGGTATCCCGGGTATCATGGCATCGCGTACTATCGAAAACGAACGCGACCGCCGTATGACAATAATGACCACGACCTTTATCCCCTGCGGCGCAAAGGTTCCGTTTATCGGTATGATCGCCGGCGCACTGTTCGGCGGAAGCGCATGGGTTGCAACGAGTGCATACTTTATAGGCATGGCGGCTATAATTATTTCCGGTATTATGCTTAAAAAGACCAAACTCTTTGCAGGCGACCCCGCTCCCTTCGTTATGGAGCTTCCCGCTTATCACCTTCCCACGGTGGGCAATGTCCTCCGCTCCATGTGGGAACGCGGCTGGTCCTTCATCAAGAAGGCGGGCACCGTCATACTTCTTTCCACAATCCTTGTTTGGTTCACCTCTTTCTTCGGATGGGTGGACGGCGTATTCGGAATGCTCGAAGAAGATCAGCTCGAATACTCCATACTTGCCAAGATCGGCAGCGCGATAGCCTGGATCTTCAAGCCGCTCGGCTGGGGCACCTGGGAAGCAACCGTCGCTTCGATCACCGGCCTTGTCGCAAAGGAAAACATCGTCGGTACGATGGGTATCCTCTACGGCGCGGCAGGCGATGCTTATGTCGCTCTTCGTGACGCGTTCACCGGCATCACCGCATACTCCTTCCTTGTATTCAACCTTCTCTGCGCACCCTGCTTTGCCGCTATCGGCGCAATCAAGCGCGAAATGAACAGCGCAAAGTGGACCTGGTTCGCAATAGCTTACCAGTGCGGTTTCGCGTATGTTGTCGCTCTGATGATCAATCAGTTCGGCAGCCTGATCGAAGGCAATGCAAACGTTCTGGGCGTTATTATAGCGGCTGTACTTCTTGTCGGTATAATCTACATGCTCGTTCGTCCCTACAAGGAATCTACCAGACTTACCAAGAAAGTAAAAGTCGACTAAACGGCTTTTACGGCAATGACACGAAAGGAGGGCTTATATGTTAGAATGGATCGCGGGTAATATCGCATCGATAATCATCACGCTTATTCTTGCCGCCGTTGTGGCGCTGATAATCGTGGGGCTTGTCAGGGACAAAAAGAAAGGCAAATCGAACTGCGGCTGCAATTGTGCCCATTGCGCAATGAGCAACTCCTGTCACAAGGGTAAATCGGAATAGCAAAAAGCCTCTTCGCACGCGGGTGCAATCCGCAGGCAACACACCGATGTCTGCGCCGTGTGCGGAATCATACAGGTGGTTAACCTTTCCCGAGGATAAGCGGAAGCGCCGCACCGCGCTTCCGCTTTCCGCTTTTTACGGAGCAGAATAAACCAAAGGAGCCGATAATGAGCAAAGAAATAATTCGCCTCGAAAATGTCAGCCGCGTTTATAAAAGCGGCGAGCATGAGCAAAAAGCACTCGACGATGTAAGCCTTTCCGTCGGGGAGGGCAGGTTCGTCGTTATACTCGGTCCTTCCGGCGCCGGCAAAAGCACGCTTCTCAACCTTATCGGCGGGCTGGACAGTCCGACAAGCGGAAAAATAATCGTTGACGGGCAGGATATTTCCCGCCTGACAAACGACGAGCTTGCCGATTACCGTGCCGAAACGGTCGGATTCGTATTCCAGTTTTACAATCTCGTACCCACACTCACGGTGCACGAAAATGTAACTCTTGTAAAGGAAATTTCCAAGAACGCCCTCTCTGCAACCGAAATGCTCGGCGCAGTCGGGCTTTCGGATCATCTGCGCAACTTTCCCGCGGAGCTTTCGGGCGGCGAGCAGCAGCGTGTTTCCATCGCGCGGGCGCTGGCAAAGAACCCGAAGATACTGCTGTGCGACGAGCCCACCGGTGCGCTCGATTCCGAAACCGGCGTCACCGTGCTCAAGCTGCTGCTGAAAATGGCGCGCGAGTATGGAAAGACCATTATAATAGTCACTCACAATCAGAATATCGCAAAAACGGCGGACACCGTTATCCGTGTCAAAAACGGCAGAATCATCTATTGCGGCGATCAGGAAGCTCCCGTTCCCGTCGATGAGATCGAATGGTAATATAAAGGGGGCGGACTCATGCTTTTGAAAAAGCTTTTCAGAACGATAAAGCTGTATAAAGCGCAGTTTATTTCGATGATAATCATGATTGCGCTCGGCGTGGGAGTATTTGTCGGCTTTAATATGGAGTGGTACAGTATCGAACAGGATACCGGCGATTTCTTCAAGGCCACGGGATATGCCGACTACCGCGTGATTTCGACCGACGGCTTCACCCGTGAGGATGCGGAAGCCGTTTCGGAGATAGACGGTGTCGATCACGCATCAAGATTCGTTTCGCTCAATATGAGCGTAAAGCAGTTTGAAAAGACCACGCTTTCCGTCACCGTCACGGAGGATATAAATGTTTCGGGCATATATCTCGTTTCGGGCGAGGCATACAATGCCGCCGATAAGGACGGCGTATGGCTTTCCGACCGTTTCGCAAAGCTGCACGACATTGCGGCAGGCGATAAGATAACCCTCACATACGGCGCGGCTGAGCTTGATTTCACGGTACGCGGGCTTATCAAATCCGGTGAATACCTTGTATGTGTCCGCGATGAAACACAACTCATGCCGGACTTCGAAACACACGCCTTTGCCTACATTTCACCGGCGGCGTATGAGGCTGCGGGTTCTTCGTTCTATCCCCGGATCCACGCGATAAGCGGGCTTTCGGAAAGCGAGTTTTCGGATGCGGCGGCGGAGTCGCTCGGGATGACGGTACGCGTTATCTCCAAAGAAAACGCAGGCTCCTATTCCGCGGCGAGCAGCGAGGCGGATGAAGGCAAAACAATGGGTTCGGTGCTGCCGGTGCTGTTTCTGCTTATCGGCGTACTGACGATGGTCACGACGATGCACAGGCTTGTCGCAAAGGAGAAGACGCAGATCGGCTTTCTGAAAGCGCTCGGCTTCAAGGATCGCCGTATAAAGCTGCATTACACATCCTATGCCGTTATGACAGGCATTATAGGCACGGTGATCGGCGTTGTGCTCGGCTACGGCATAGCATATATGGTCATGAACCCGAACGGTATGATGGGCACATATATGGATCTCCCCGAATGGAAGCTCTGCTTCCCGTTGTGGTGCCTCTGTATAATTATCTTTATACTTGCCCTGCTTACCCTTGTGGGCTACCTTTCGGTGTGCAGAATGCTCCGCGGGACTGCCGCGGATGCGCTTCGCCCCTATGTCCCCACAGAGGTGAAGCCGATGCTTATCGAGAAAACAAAGTGGTTTCACCGCCTGCCCTTCGGCACGCGCTGGAATCTGCGCGATATAACGCGCCACAAGGCAAGGACGCTGATGAGCCTTATCGGCACCGTCGGCTGCATGGTTCTTATCGTAGGTTCGCTCGGCATGGGTGATACGATGAATGCCTTCCTCGACACCTACTACAACAAAGCAACGCTCTATTCCTCCCGCATATACTTTTCGGAAAGCGCGACCGATGCCGAACGCGAGGATATCCGCAATAAATACGACGGAGATGCAAGTGCTTCGATCGGCATACGGTTGAAGGACGATACCGTTTCGCTCGATATTTACGATATCACGCACGGGCTTGTAAAATTTCCGAACCTTGAAGACGGCTTTACCTCCACTGCCGCGGACGGTGCGTATGTCTGTATGCGCCTTGCGGATAAATACGGTATAAAATCGGGCGATGAACTTGAAATACGCCCCTTCGGGACGGACGATGTATACAAGGTGCGCATATCCGGCGTTATCAGAAGCGTTTCGGAATGCGTCGTTATGAGCGCGGAATACGCCTCTTCGCTCGGAATACCGTTCACCTGCGATTCGGTATATACGGCGACTGCACGTGAGGATATTGCCGCGTGTGAAGCGATAAAAAGTGTTCAATCCAAACAGATGATCATCGATTCCTTCGACAGTTTCCTCGAAATAATGAACCTGATGATCTATATACTCATCGTCGGTGCGCTCGTGCTCGGCATCGTGGTGCTTTACGACCTCGGCGTAATGAGCTATTCCGAACGCTACCGTGAGATGGCAACGCTTAAGGTTGTCGGCTTCCGCGACAGAAAGATCGGCGCCCTGCTTACCGAGCAGAACATACTGATATCCGTTGCGGGGATCATCATCGGACTGCCGGCGGGCATCGGCGCGCTTGATTACCTTGTGACCGCACTTGCGGGCGAATACGAAATGAGCATAAGCATAAGCGCACTTACCGTTGTTATCAGTGTACTGCTCACCGTGGGTATGTCCCTGCTTGTGAGTCTGATGGTATCACGCAAGAATAAACAGATCAATATGGCGGAAGCGCTTAAATGCGCCGAATAATAAGGGAGTGATATACAATGTACAGAACCGAGATAAAGATCGACGGAATGATGTGCGGTATGTGCGAAGCGCACGTCAACGACTGTATCCGCAACCGCTTCAAGGTCAAAAAATCAACCGCGTCACATTCAAAAGGCGTGTGTGAAGTGCTTTCCGGATCTCCGCTTGATGAATCCGCCCTGCGCGAAGCTATAACCGCACTCGGCTATACCGTGACGGATGTCACCGTTTCCGAGGAGGAAAAGAAAAAGGGCCTGTTCGGTTTTCTTCATAAATAACCCTCAGCCGGAATAACAAAGCTCCCGAAGGTAATGTGCCTTCGGGAGTTTTGCTGTATCTGTAAGACCGTCTTGTTCAATCAATGTTTTTGCTGAATGATACAGGTGATATAAGACGATAAAAAATTGAAAAAGCACCTCGAAAGAGGTGCTTTTTCATGGAGCAAGCGACGGGAATCGAACCCGCACGGTCAGCTTGGGAAGCTGAAGTTCTGCCACTAAACTACGCCTGCGCTGCTTTTGCATTATACAACATACTTTACGCTTTGTCAAGCGGCAAATTCGCTTTGCTTTTCGCTCTTAAACACGCGTTAAACCGCGAAAGTGATTGACTTTGCGCCTGCGCGGTGATAAAATAAAACAGAATAACCATATGAGGCGGTAGATGATGAAAAAAGCGCTGATCTTCGACGGAAACAGTATACTGAACCGCGCGTTTTACGGCGTGCGTCCGCTTAATGCGCCGGACGGGCTGCCCACAAATGCGCTTTACGGCTTTGTCGGGATGATAAAGAAGGCGTTTGCGCAGGTCGGTCAAGTCGATCATGCGGCAATGGCATTTGATGTCAAAGAAAAAACATTCCGCCACAAGGCGTTTGCGAGCTACAAAGCGACACGCAAGCCCATGCCGGAGGAGCTTGCCGCGCAGCTTCCGTTTGCACACACGCTTGCCTCGGCGTTGGGATTAAAGGTCATTGAATGCCCGGGTTATGAGGCGGACGATATACTGGGTACTCTCGCCCGGGAGCTTGAAGCCGGCGGCGCGGAGGTATACATTGTCACCGGCGACCGCGACAGCTTCCAGCTTGTTTCGGATAAGGTCACGGTACTGCTTGCTTCCAATGACGAAACAAAGACGATCACCCCGCAGAGCGTTGCCGACGCCTACGGTGTAACGCCCGAAAAAATGATAGATATCAAAGCGCTTATGGGTGACACCTCCGATAATATCTCCGGTGTTCCCGGAATCGGCGAAAAGGGCGCGGTGAAGCTTATAATGCAGTACGGCGATCTGGACGGAGTCTACGCCCACGCCGATGAGGTCAAGGGCGCGCTCGGAAACAAGCTGCGCGACGGCAAACAAAGCGCATACGATTCGAAATTCCTCGCGACAATCTGCACCACGGCGCCGATAGGCATATCCGCGGAGGATTGCGCATATAACGGAGCGGATATTCCCGCGCTTCGTGAAATATATACAAGGCTCGGGTTTTCGAAATACCTCGAAAAGCTTGCGAACGAGCCCGCCGCTGCGGCGAAACCTGCCGAAAGCGAGGAATATCTGCCTTTTTCCGCCGCCGATTTTGAAGGGAAAACGGTTTATGCCGCAACGGACGGCGGCGATGTGCTTGCGTATTGCGGCGGTAAATGCCACAAGGGCGGAGCGGATCTGCTTTTTGCGCTTGCACGCGCCGAAAAAACGATTTGTTGGAGCAGCAAGGAGCTTTACCATGCCGCATCCGACGCGGGAGCGCCGATTCCCGAAAATGCGGAGGATATTTCGCTTTTGATATATGTCGGCTCGCCGGAGGACAAGGGCATAAGCTTTGCGAAAAGCGCTTTGGATTTACTCGGCGTGAGCTGCGCGGAAATGCGGGTATCGCTGCTTCCGCAAATGTACGAAAAGCTTCTCGAAACCGCCACGGCGGAGGGAAAGCGGCTTTACCGCGAGGTCGAATTGCTGCTTGCAAGGGTGCTTTTCGATATGGAGGAGCGCGGGTTCCGTGTCGATCCGGAGGCACTTGATGTATTTTCGGCACGGCTCGAAACCGATATCCGCGATTACGAATCCGCGATATACGCCGCCGCGGGGCATGAATTCAATATAAATTCCACAAAGCAGCTCGGGGAGGTTCTGTTCGACGAGCTCGGACTTCCGCATTACCGCAAAACAAAAAGCGGGTATTCCACCGATGTTTCGGTGCTTGAAAAGCTTGCAAACTATCATCCGATAATTCAGATGATATTCGAATACAGAAAGGCATCCAAGCTGAAAAGCACCTATTGCGACGGTTTGAAGCGCCAGATATCCGCCGACGGCAGGATACACACGACCTTCAAGCAGACACAGACATTAACGGGGCGGCTTTCCTCTGCGGAGCCGAACCTGCAGAATATCCCCGTGCGGCGGGAGCAGGGGCGCGAGCTGCGCAAATTCTTTATCGCATCCGATGGCGGTGTGCTGATCGATGCGGACTATTCCCAAATAGAACTGCGCATACTTGCTCATGTTTCGGGCGATAAAGCGCTTATAAACGCCTTTGCGAACGGCGAGGATATACACACCGTGACAGCCTCACAGGTGTTCGGCGTCCCCGCGGATTCGGTCACGGCGGAGATGCGCAAGCGTGCAAAGGCGGTCAACTTCGGCATTATTTACGGGATCGGCGATTATTCGCTTTCGCAGGATCTGCATATTCCGCGCCGCCTTGCCGCCGAATATATAGAAAGCTATCTTGCAAAATACCCCGGCGTATGCAATTATCTGCGGGATATAAAACAATTCGCGCGGGATAACGGCTATGTCGAAACGATGTTCGGGCGCAGAAGATATATCCCGGAGATAACCAACCGCAATGCAAATCTGCGTGCCTTCGGCGAAAGAGTCGCGATGAATACGCCGATACAGGGCGCCGCTGCGGATCTGATAAAAATCGCCATGATACGCACCGACGAAATGCTTGCCGCGGCGGGCTTGAAGGCAAAATTGATATTGCAGATACACGACGAACTGATCATAGATTCCCCGGCGGAGGAGGCGGCGCGCGCCGAAGAAATACTTCGCACCGCGATGACCGGCGCGGCGGAGCTTGCCGTTCCGCTTTCGGTTGATATCGGGGTGGGGAAGAGCTGGTTCGAGGCAAAGAACTGATACCGCAACCGCAATTTTGTGCGGTGCGAAATAGGTGAAAAAATGGGAAAACTCTTTATTGTGCCGACTCCGATCGGGAATCTCGGCGATATTACATTGCGTGCAAAGGAAACATTGGAGAACGCGGATTTTATCGCCGCGGAGGATACTCGCGTCGGCGGCAGACTGATGCAGCTTTTGGGGCTGAAAAAGCCGCTTGTCAGTTTTCATGAGCATACGAGCGCCACAGCCTGCGAGGCGATTGCCGCACGGATCGCGCAGGGCGAAAACTGTGCGCTGATAACCGATGCCGGCACCCCTGCGGTGAGTGACCCGGGCGAAAAGCTTGTCGCCGCATGTGCGGCAATGGGTGTCGATATAATTCCGCTTCCCGGAGCGTGTGCCGCCGTAACGGCGCTTTCGGCTTCCGGACTGCCTTCGCGCAGGTTCTGCTTCGAGGGTTTTCTTCCGGATACGAAAAGCGCACGTGCGGAGCGTATTTCCGAGCTGAAAAGCGAAAAGCGCACATTTATACTCTATATTTCACCGCATGATGCGGTCGCCTATCTGAATGAGCTTGCCGATGAAATCGGAGAACGCAGATGCGTTCTCGCAAAGGAACTGACAAAGATACACGAGCGCTTCTTCCGCGGCACTTTGAACTCTGTTGCAAAGGAATTTGCCGCGCTTCCCGAAGCCGAAAGGAAGGGCGAATATGTGCTGATCTGCACCGGACGGAGCGATGACGAATGCTTTTGGCTGGATATGGATATAAAGGAGCACGTAGAAAAATATATGTCGCTCGGGATGAGCAAAATGGATGCCTGCAAGCAGGTCGCGCGGGACCGCGGCGTCGGCAAGGGCGTTATATACCGTGAGGTGAATGAATGAAATTCCGTAAAGCAATAATATATCTGCTGGCGGCGGTGTGTGTTATTTCCCGCCTGCCCGCGGCGGTGTCTGCGGCGGGAGAGGGGATGTCCGTCCGTCTTTCGGGCGTATCTTCGGCGCGTGTCGGCGAAAGGATCGTTGTACGCGTTACGGTTACGGCTTCGGAGATACTTGCCGGCACGGAGTTTGAACTGCATTACGATCCGGCACACGCAAAACCCGTGATGACCGACAATACCGAAAATGCCATGGATGCATTTATCGTTTCCGCGCCTGCGGGGTGGGAGCAGATGTGCTCGCACGATGCGGTCGGTGCGCTTTATAAGCTGCGCTTTGTGTGCGATGAAGCCGAAAAGAATCTGCTCCAAAAGGGCAAAACACTTGTTGCGGAGGTGCCGTTTGATGTTGTTTCCGCAGGAAATATGAGCTTTTCCGTGCCCGAAAGCGGCGCAATCGCCGTCGGCGCGGATAAAAATACCACGCTTTACGGCGGCAGCGGCGACAGACTTGATATTATCGCCGCGGGAAATTCCGAAAAGCTCTCCGCCGCGCTTTCCGGCGCGGAAACCGTTTCGGAAGACTCGGTTTTCGGCGTTTCGGCCACGGTCACGAATATCGGCGATGACAGCGGTGTGATAGGCTTTCAGTTTGAGCTTGCATACGATAAAACAGCCGTTGCCCCGGTGGTGACGGACAATTCCTCCTCCCAGATGGATTCCTTTATCGTTTCCGCACCCGGAAACGGGTGGGAACAGATGTGCACTCACGATGCCGCGGGCGGAAGGTATATTTTGCGCTTTGCGGCGAAGAACGCCGGAACAAAGAGCGAAGAGCTTTTGAAACGCGGCGGTACAATGACCGTTTCCGTGCCGTTCAAGGTGATCGGCACAAGCGGAAAAACGGTTGAGTTTTCCGTGAGCGGCGGTTCGGTCCTGGGGACAAGCCTCGGCTCCGTCACTGTTTCGGGTGTCGGGAGCGTTTACCGCACGGAGATCACCGCACCCTCCTCCGATCCTATCCCCTCCGGTGAATATGAGATAATCGACGGCATTGTGACGGATGTGCGCGAAAAAACCTCCGTTGCCGACTTTTTGAAGAAATCGGCGGGCGAAAAGGTCTTTGGTACAAACGGGAAAGAGCTCACAAAGGGATATGTCGGAACGGGCTGCACCGTAAAATACACAAACGGCGATGTCTGCACCGTGCTTGTGAAGGGCGATGTGAACGGCAGCGGCACGGCGGATGCGACCGACTATCTTATGGCAAAGCGGTGTTACCTGGGAACATATACTTTAAGAGGAGTTTATCTGTGCGCCGCCTGCATTACGGGCAAGCAGAGCATTTCGCCCACGGATCTGCTGCTGCTGAAACGCCATGTGCTCGGCACGGCGGATATTTATACGGTGGCGAAATGAAAAAAAGAGTTGCTTTATTACTTGCCGCGCTGCTGTGCTTTGCCGCGCTTTCGGGCTGCGGCGGCATAGATTTCGAGCGTGCGGACACGCTCTGCACCGACTATGCCGCAGCGGTACTTGCACGGGATGAGGAGAAAATGAAAAGCCTTATCCACCCCGGATATACCGACACGGTGCTCCCCGATGATGCGTTTTATGAAACGGCATCAAAGGCATACCTGAATGTCGGGGATGAAATCACCTCGCTTACGGCCGTGGCAAAGAATTATTCGGATGATACCGAGCTCGACGGAAGAGTCATAAGCTGCAATTACCTTGCTTTTATCGACGAGCTTTACTATGAATTTGTTTTTGTTATTCTCGATAACGACGCGGGATACGGCATAATCGCATTTTCCGCGGCGCTTGCGGATATGACGGGGGCATCATGAAACATAATGAAAACGGTTTTCGCAGGTTGGCGATAAAATATGTGATGATAACGCTCGGGAGCGCTCTTTACGCCGCGGGCATTTCCATGTTTCTCGATCCGAACCGGCTTGCCCCGGGCGGAGTATCCGGTGTTGCGATAATCATAAATAAGCTGATTCCCGCCATACCCACCGGCACATGGATAATCATTATGAATATCCCGATATTGCTTGCCGGTATGTGGAAGCTGGGTGTGCGGTTTCTTGTTTCCACCGTTTATTCGGTGACGGTATCCTCACTTTTTATGAACCTGTTCGATAAGTGGGTCGGTGCGCTGACACAAGAGCCTATCCTTGCCTGCGTGGCGGGTGCGCTCCTTGCCTCGACGGGCATCGGGCTTGTATTCCGCAACGGCGCGACGACGGGCGGAACGGATGTAATTGTCAAGCTGCTCCGCACGAAGCTGCCGTATATATCCACCGGCGGTGTGTTTCTTATCACGGACGGTATCGTTGTAGCCGTTTCGGGCTTTGTGTTCGGCGATATCGACAAGGCACTTTTTGCGGGCATAGCCGTGTTTTTGCAGATGTATATACTGAATACCGTGCTTTACGGTTCGGACGAGGCGCGTATCGTGTATATCATCAGCAACAGGGATAATGAGATCGCCGCACGGTTTATGAATGAACTTGATGCCGGCGCGACCTATCTGAGCGGTACCGGCGCCTATACCGGCGGCAAAAAGACGGTGCTCATGTGTGCGCTCCGTATGCGTTCGCTCCCGCAGGCGCGGGATATCGTGCGCGAGGAGGACGGGGATGCTTTTATGATCGTCACAAAGGCAACGGGCGTTTTCGGCGAGGGTTTCAAAAGCCATTATTCCGACGACCTATGAGCATACGCGAGCTTGTTTCGGGGCTTGAACCGCTTGTCCCTTCGCTTAAAAGCGAAAGCCGCCCGATAATGCTTTACGGCATGGGCGACGGGGCGGAAAAGATATATGCCTATCTTACGGCGCACGGAGTGAAGATCACGGGCGTTGTCGCCTCGGAGGGCTTTTTGCGCGGGCAGAGTTTTCTGGGCTTCCCCGTGATCGGCATTCCGGAGGCGGAGGCGCGCTTCGGTGCGCTTTGTCTTGCCGTCTGCTTCGGCACGGAGGGCGAAAAATCCCGCTTTTTGTATAACCTGCACGGGCGGCACCGCGTTGTTTCGCCGAACCTGCCGGTTTTCGGCGGCGGGGCTATGGATGCGGAGTATATAGCTGCCGAACACGAGCGGTTGGACCGCACACGCGCGCTCCTGTGCGATGATATATCCCGCAGGATATTCGATTCGCTCGTTGCGTATAACTATACCGGCGATATTGATTTTATAAAGGACACCTATTGCTTCTCTCCGCCGAGCGGCTTTCACCGCGGCGGGGTGCATATTGACATCGGCGCCTATGACGGCGACACCGCGCTTGAATATGCGCACCAAAGCGCGGATTATGACGAAATAATAGCCTTCGAGCCGGATAAAGTCAGTTTTTCAAGGCTTTCAAGGTGCCCTGTCGAACGGTTGAGGTGCGAAAATCTTTTTGTCGGCAATGCGGACGGCGAGGTGGGCTTTTCCTCCGGACGGGGGCGTGCCTCGCACATAGGTGCGGGCGACTGCATAAAATGCGTTACCGTGGATTCCTATTGCGGATACAACCGTATCGGTGATAAGGGCTTGCCCGTGAACAGCATAAAGATAGATGCCGAGGGCTGGGACGAGGCGGTTCTTGAGGGCGCGGCAAACACGCTTTACTGCCGCAAACCCGCCGTGTGCGTTGCGGTATACCACCGCGCGGAGGATATTATCCGCTTTCCCGCAATGCTTTCGGCGATAAATTACAAATATAAATTCTATATTCGCCGCAAGGAATATGTTCCCTCGTGGGATGTGTTCCTTTATGCGGTACCGGAGGAATGACACATGAAGGAAATTATTATCGATCCCGCGGATTTTTCCGTGGATATCTTCAATGCCGTCGGCAGGGAATGGATGCTTGTCGGCGCAGTAAAGCCGGACGGGAGCTTCAACGCCATGACGGCAAGCTGGGGCGGAATGGGCGTTTTGTGGAACAAAAACATATTTACCTGCTTTGTGCGGCCGCAGAGGTTCACCCACGAATTTACCGAATCGGCGGGGAAGATGAGCATAGCCTTCTTCGGCGGAAAACACCGCAGGGCTTTGGATATTTTCGGCAGCAAAAGCGGCAGGGATACCGACAAATTCGCGCTTGCCGGGCTTACGCCGCTCGTTTCGGACGGGTATCTCGATTATGCTGAGGCGAGCCTTACGCTTTTCGGAAAGACTGTCTATAAAAGCGTTATTGATCCCGAAAAGCTGCTCGACAAAAGCGTGATGAAGCTGTATAAAGGCGATTACCACACCGTTTATGTGTGCGAGATAGAGAAAATCATTAAAAAAGAGGAAGATCAATGAAAACAAGCGAGCTTATAAAAAGTCTTAATGCCGGGGAATATGACGCAACCCTCGGGCTGCTTTACCCCTGCGGGGATACAGCGGAGCGCAGGGCGCGGTTCGTGCGGCTTGCCGAGAATTTCCGCGAGCTTTACGGCGAGCAGGATGCGATACTGTTTTCCGTTCCCGGGCGGACGGAGCTTTCAGGCAACCACACCGACCATAACAACGGCACGGTGCTTGCCGCGGGCGTGGATATAGATATAATCGCCGTCGCCGCCGCCGTTCCCGGCATGGTGGTAAGAATGAAGAGCGAGGGCTACCGCGAGGATATCGTGAATATCGCCGTGACGGATCCCTCTGCGACACGCAAGGGCAGCTCGGGTGCGATAATTTCCGGCGTTGCCGATTATTTCCGCAAAAACGGGCTTTCAGTCGGCGGCTTTGTCGCATATACGACAAGCGAAGTAATGACAGGCTCCGGGCTTTCGTCATCCGCCGCGTTCGAGGTGATGTGCGGCAGAATCTTTTCTGAACTGTATAACGGCGGCAGCGTTCCGGCAATGGAGCTTGCACACGCCGGCAAATATGCCGAAAACGAATTTTTCGGCAAGCCCTGCGGGCTGATGGATCAGGCGGCGTGCGCCTCCGGCGGGTGCCTGTGGATGGATTTCGAAAACAGCACCGAACCCAAAACCTGCAAACTGGAGCTTGATCTCCGCGCAAACGGATACAGCCTCTGCATCGTGAACACCGGCGGAAACCATGCCGACCTCACGGCGGATTATGCCTCTGTCCCCGCGGAAATGAAGTCGGTCGCCGCACTTCTGGGCAAAAGCACACTGCGCGAATGCCGCGAGGAAGATGTGATCGAGCGTGTTTCCTACATGCGTTCGATTGTCGGCGACAGAGCAATCCTGCGCGCACTGCACTTCTTTGCCGAAAACCGCCGTGTTTCCGACCAGAAGGAAGCACTCGAAAGCGGCGACATGGATACATATCTTTTGCTTGTAAAGGAATCGGGAAGCTCATCCTTCAGGTTCCTCCAAAATGTATATACAAATTCCAATCCCGCCGAACAGGGCATTTCGCTTGCGCTCGCGCTCACGGAGCGCATGGGCATAGTCTGCCGCGTTCACGGCGGCGGCTTTGCCGGCACGATACAGGCTTATGTTCCCGCAGAGCGCTGCGCGGAATATACCGCCGCGATGGAGGCCGTCTTCGGCGCAGGCTCCTGCCGCGCATATACGATACGCCCCTACGGCGCTTCGGCATTGTACAGGGAAGAAATAAGGGGTTAAGAAATTGAGCGCCGAATTTTATACACTGTTTTCCTCATCAAAGGGCAATTCGGCGTTCCTGCGGTGCGGAAACGATCGGATACTTATAGATGCCGGCGTTTCGGCGCGCTCCGTCGGGCAGGCGCTTTCCTGCGTGGGAAGCTCGCTTTCGGAGCTGAGCGCGGTATTTATCACGCATGAACATTCCGACCATATCAAGGGGCTTGCGGCGATAATGAATCAGACGGATATCCCGGTGTTTGCCCCTGCGGCGTGCCTGCCGTTTCTTGCCGAAAGAGTAGCCGAGCCGTCAAGGCTTTTTCCGCTTTTTTCCGGCAGTGCGATAAGCATCGGCAGTGTCGCGGTATGCCCCGTCGCCACTCCTCACGATGCGTTGGGCAGTGTCGGCTTTCGCATACTTGCCTGCGGCGAGCTTATCGGGTATTTTACGGATATCGGTCATCTTTCCGAAAATGTCCTGCGCGGACTTTCGGGCTGTGCGCGTGTCGTTATAGAATCCAATCACGATATTTTCATGCTCGAAAACGGTACATATCCCTATCCGTTGAAGCAGAGGATACTCGGCAGTCTGGGGCATCTTTCAAATGCGGAATGTGCGCATCTGCTCCCCCACCTTGCCGCCCACGGGACACGCTCCTTTGTTCTCGCCCATCTCAGCGAGGAAAACAACCGCCCCGCCATTGCCTACGAAACGGCAGAAAAAGCGCTTTGCGCCGGCGGATTCGGGGTACTGCCGGAGGGTGCTTGCGGCGAAGGAGTACGGCTCCGCATTGCGCCGGTGTCCGGTATATGCGAGCTTTGACCGGTGACGGCGCTTTTTGTGCATTTTCGGAAAGCGCGTCCGGATAGATATATTTATTTCGTCGCTTGTCACGATTGACAAGCGCGATTTATGTGGTATGATTGTCTTGCGCGCGGCGTCTGCCGCGCACGGGAGGAAGCAAAGTGGCAGTTGTAAGCAAAAAAACGGACATGACAACCTGTCCGCTTTTCAAAAATATCATATTATACACGCTTCCCGTTATGGCAACGGGCATATTGCAGTTTCTTTATAACGCGGCGGATACCGTCGTTGTAGGCAGATTTGCCGCGGACAGCGAAACCTCACTTGCCGCGGTGGGAAGCACGGGTTCACTTTCAAACCTCATAACCGGACTTTTCATGGGGCTTTCCGTCGGTGCGGGGGTGTCGTTATCGCACGCGCTCGGCGCGGGCAAGCGCGGCACCTGTAAAAACATCATCCACACCGCGATAAGCGCCGCCGCGATAGTCGGGGTGCTACTCGCTGTCGTCGGATATTTCACGGCGCGTCCGCTTTTGGAACTGACAGGAGTACCCGAGGAGGTGCTGGGCAGCGCATCGCTTTATATGCGCACCGTGTTTCTCGGTATGCCCGCGCTTGTAATGTACAACTTCGCAGCGGCGATATTCAATGCGCGCGGCGATACGAAGCACCCGTTTTTCTTTCTGCTCGTTTCGGGTACGCTGAATGTTATTCTGAACCTTGTTTTCGTTATCGGGTTCAAACTGGATGTTCTCGGCGTTGCCATAGCGACCGTGGCTTCACAATACCTTTCGGCTTTTCTTATATTGCGTCTGCTCTCCGGACTGGATGACGATTGCCGCCTGGATATAAGGCACCTGTATATCCGCAAGGCGGAGCTTGTCAAGATGATCCGCATCGGGCTTCCGGCAGGGCTGCAGGGCTGCGTTTTCGCGCTTTCTAATGTTATAATCCAATCCTCCATCAACAGCTTCGGCAAGCCCTGCATGGCCGCGAATACCGCGGCAAGCAACCTTGACGGGCTGATATACATTGCGCTTAATTCGTTTTATCATTCATCGCTTGCCTTTACGGGGCAGAATTACGGTGCCCGAAAGTTCGACCGTATCGCCCGCGTGCGAAGAATATGCCTTTCCTCCGTTGCCGTTTTCGGCATTGCGATCGGCGGCTGCGTTTATATCTTCGGCAAACAGCTTCTTGCGCTTTACGGCGTGACAGAGCCGGAGGTGCAGCGTATCGCAATGACACGGCTGCTCCTGCTCGGAGTGCCGTATTTTACCTGTGGCATGATGGAGGTAATGTCCGGTATGCTGCGCGGGGTCGGCAGATCGGCAACATCCATGATAATATCCCTGCTCGGTGCCTGCGTGTTCAGAATTATCTGGATATACACCGTATTTCAGATCGACCGAAGCATAGAATCGCTTTATGTTTCGTACCCGATATCCTGGGTGCTGACAACGGCGGTGAGTTATATTGTGCTGCGCGTTGTTCTGCGGCGTGAAAGAAATGTCGGGGTGACGGCATGAGCGGCATCGGATACGAGAATAACCTTATATTTTCGCGGCTTGCGACATATATGAATGAACGCCCCGATTTTATCGATGCGGCAATGGTGAACGAGATATCCGGGCTTTACGGAACAAGCAAGGAGGAAGCGTTTTCGCTGCTGCTGTGCGCTGCGCTCGGGTTTGATACCTCTGTCGGGGCGGACCGCGATCTCTGGAATCGCTATGCGCCGTATATGATTCATCCGCTTGATGAAGAATACTTCTCCGCCGACCCGTTTTCGGCGGCGGTGCGCAAGGTCGCCGGCGGGTGTTCGGGCGCGTGGGAGCTGGGCTACAGTGTGCTTCACGCATATTCGGTCGTTGCCTGCGGCAATCCGGCAATAATGCCCGACGGACGCGTTATCCCACAGATCGGGTATTTCGACACCGATTACAGCTATATCGCCGTAAAGGAAAACGGGCGCGAATGGATGACGATGCTTCCGAACGAATCCGTCACCCAAAGGGTGCCTATCGCCGGGGCAAGGGGCAAGGTGCTGACCTACGGGCTCGGCTTGGGTTACTATGCATTTATGACATCGCGCAAGGCGGAGGTCACGGGCGTGACGGTTGTCGAGCGCGACAAAAATGTGATATCGCTTTTCGAAAACCTGATCCTGCCCTGCTTTACACACCCGGAAAAGGTTAATATCGTCTGCGCGGATGCGTTCGAATATGCAGAGCAGACAGCGCCGCACATCGGGTTCGATTGTGTTTTTGCCGATATATGGCACGATCCGTCCGACGGCGTGGTGGCATACAAGCACTTCAAACTGCTCGAACCTCTGTTTCCGGCGGAAACACGGTTTGATTATTGGATAGAGGATACGATAAAGTTGTATCTTTAAGTGGCAAAAAAACAAAGGGCTTTCGAAAAAGCCCTTTTTGCTTTGTATGGGTTTTATGCCGCGGTTGTCGTTGCAACGGTGCCGAGGAAGGCGGCCATAACGGTGAGTGCCGAAAGGATGAGGGCAAACAGACCGACAATGTAATCCGTCTTTTTGAACTTGCGGTTGACAATGTTGGAGGCGCCGGAAAGCCCGAGCGAAATTACGGAGAGGAAAGTCGCGATAACGGATGTGAGCTTCGGGGTGAGGAAGGCGATCTTGATCGATTCGCTTTTTGCGGAAAAGACAAAAAGGGTATAAAGAAGATTGCCTGTGTCCTTGCTGTAACGCAGCGTGAAACAGCCTTCGTTGCGGGCATTGGTTGCAATGATCGCAAAAAATACCGCAACAAAACCGACAATCATGGCGATCCTTTGAAGAAGCTCGTGAAGCTCCAGTCTGTCTTTTTCGGGCTTTGCAATTTTGGTCTTTTCCATGGGATATATCTCCTTGATCCGAGCGGATACAGTAATCTGCATATATTATACACTTGCCGCGGGCGCTTGTCAAGACAAAATAACCATAAAAGAATGCGTTGACATTCGATTCCCGAAAAGCTATAATCAATAGTGTTTTCCGAACCGGAGGTGATTTGCGTGATAAAGGAATTTATACGCTATTATAAGCCGCATAAACGGCTTTTCTTCTTTGATATGTTGTGCTCGTTACTCATAGCGATGTGCGATATGTTCTACCCGCTGATAACAAAAAACATTATCAACAATTATGTTCCGAACCGAAACCTCCGCCTGCTGGCGGTGTGGTCGTGCGTGCTGCTGCTGATATATGCCTTCAAAGCGGCGCTGAACTATATCGTTTCTTATTGGGGGCATATTGTCGGCGTGCGTATGCAGGGTGATATGCGCCGCGATATGTTCATTCATCTGCAGAAGCTCCCCTTTTCGTTCTTCGATGAGAATAAGACGGGGCAGGTGATGTCCAGACTCATGAACGACCTGTTCGATGTTTCGGAACTTGCCCATCACGGTCCGGAGGATGTATTTATATCCGGCGTGATGTTTATCGGCTCCTTCATTGCGCTTTCGGGTATAAACCTGCGGCTCACGCTGATAATATACGCCTTTATTCCGTTTATAATCCTTGTGGCGGTCAAACTCCGCAAGCGGATGCGCAAGGCATTTGCCGAGATGCGCGCCGAGGTGGCGGAGGTCAACGCCAATGTCGAAACCGCCGTTTCGGGCGTGCGGGTATCCCGCGCATACACGAGCGAAAAGCACGAGGTCGAAAAATTCAATGCCGCAAATGCTTTGTTTATCGCCGCGCGCAGCAGGGCATATAAGGCGATGGGTACCTTCAATTCGGTGATGACTCTTTCGACGGATATTTTGTACCTTGTCGCGCTGGTTGCGGGCGGACTGTGCTTTTATTACGGATTTTCGGATCCTTCAAACCCGTTCGCCGTAGACGGCGGCGAATTCACTGCGTTCATTCTTTATATGGCAATGCTGTTGAAGCCGATCAACCGTATAATTTCGCTCTTTGAGCAATTGCAGAACGGCATGACGGGCTTTGCCCGCTTCCGCGAGATAATGGAATGCCCTGTGGAGGAGGATTCTCCGGATGCGGTTGCGCTCGGTAATGTGCGCGGCGAGATAGATTTTGAAGATGTTTCGTTCAGCTACCCTGTGGGAGATACCGGTAAGAATGTTCTGCATTCGCTTTCGCTCCATATCCCGTGCGGAAAGACGGTCGCGCTTGTCGGACCTTCCGGCGGCGGCAAAAGCACGCTTTGCAATCTGATCCCGCGGTTTTATGAGGTCGATTCCGGACGGATAACGCTCGACGGGATCGATATTACGAAGATAAAACGCGAATCTTTGCGCAGGAATATAGGCATTGTCGCGCAGGACGTTTTTCTGTTCAACGGCACTATACGCGAAAATATCGCATACGGCGATCCGGATGCGTCCGAAGGCGCCATTGAAGATGCCGCAAAGCAAGCCGGGATACACGATTATATCATGTCGCTCGAAAAGGGGTATGATACCGCCGTCGGCGAGCGCGGGATAAACCTTTCCGGCGGGCAGAAGCAGAGGATAAGCATTGCTCGGGCATTTTTGAAAAATCCCCCGGTGCTTATACTTGATGAGGCGACAAGCGCGCTCGACAATGTTACCGAAATGCAGATACAGGATTCGCTTTCTCGGCTTGCAAAGGGCAGAACGGTCATCGTTGTCGCCCACAGGCTCACAACGGTGCGCAATGCCGATGAGATACTTGTGATGACATCCGACGGTATTGCCGAACGCGGCACGCACGAAAGCCTTATCGCCGCGGGCGGGATCTATTCGGATCTTTATAACCGCAACATCCGCACGACAGGTTGACAAAGCGCGGACTTTGGGTTAATATGTCATTGAACCTTATTTACGGAGTGATCTGATGAAGAGGATATTATCTTTACTTCTCGTTTTTATCATGGTGCTCGCGGCGCTTGCCGCCTGCGATGCTACGCCCGAGGGTGAATCGTCTTATGCTTCCGGCGGTACCGCATCCGGAGGTCTGACGGATATTTCCGATACCTCATCGGAGAATTCTTCGGAGGAAATATCGCTTCCGTCCGCCGAATCGCGGGTGAGCTTTCTTGCTTGCCCGGACAACCTTATACACCCTTCGGTGTTTTACGATGCGCTTGAACGCGCAGCCGCGAAAAAGGGTGTCGCCCCGGATTATTCCGATCTGCACACCGCGGATTATGATTTCCTTTCCATGTATGAATATGTCGCCGATGCCATTGCCTCGGCGGATATCTCCTACCTGAACCAGGAAACGCTTATCGGCGGAAAGTCCGGGAAGATAATCGGATATCCCTGCTTCAATTCACCCGATGCCGTCGCACAGACGGATTACGAACTCGGGTTCGATGTGATAAATGTCGCACATAACCATATGCTCGATTCGGGCAACGACAATTACCTTATAAACTGCGCCGAACTTTTCGGCTCTATGGGACTCACCGTTATCGGATATTACCCCACAAAGGATTCGCTTTCCGATATCCCCGTGATTGAAAAGAACGGCATAAGAATAGCCTTTCTTTCCTATACTTACGGCACAAACGGCATAAAGCTCTCTGCCGGGAGCGAAACGGTTGTCCCCTATTTCAGCGAGGAACTCCTGCGCGAACAGGTGCCGCTTGCACGCAGTGTTGCCGATTTTGTTATCGTTTCCTGCCATTGGGGCGAGGAGAATACTTATAATATCAATGCCGAACAGCGCAAATACGCCGCGCTTCTTACAGAGCTTGAAGTCGACGTGGCGCTCGGTATGCACCCGCACGTCATACAGCCGATGGAATGGCAGACATCGTCAAGCGGTCATAAAACGCTTGTGGTCTATTCGCTCGGAAACTTCCTTTCCGGTATGCAGAAGGGCTCCAATGTGCTTGAGGGTATGCTCTCACTCGATATCGTCAGGGATAATGCCACGGGCGAGGTTCGTATCGAAAGCCCGACATTTATACCCGTTGTCAATCACTATGTCTACCGCGGCGGGAAGTTTTATAACGATACCGGATACCGCGATTTCAAGATATACTATCTTTCGGATTATACGGAGGAGCTTGCCGCGGCGCATTATGCAAAGCAGTACGATGCGGCGAAGGGCAAAACGCTTGTCGGCGGTGCTTTTACGCGTGAAAACCTTATAAAAACGGTTCAGAAATACATTCCCGCGGAATTTCTGCCCGCGGAGTTCAGATAACAGTATCCGAAAAGGAGAACAAAATGGAAAAGCTCAGAATAGGCATTATCGGCACAGGCGGTATCAGCAATGTTCATATGGGCGGCTATAAAGCCAATACGGATAGGTGCGATGTTGTCGCCGTCTGCGATCTCGATGCCGAAAAGGTCAAGGCCTATGCGGAAAAAAACGGTGTTCCCGCATACTACACCGATTATAACGAAATGCTCGAAAAGGAGCATCTTGATGCCGTTTCGGTCTGCACATGGAACGCATCGCACAAGGGTGCCGCTATCGCCGCGCTCAAAGCGGGCTGCAAGGTCATTTGCGAAAAGCCGATGGCCATGTCCGCCGAGGAGGGCGAGGAAATGCTCCGCGTTTCCAAAGAAACAGGCAATCTGCTCATGCTCGGCTTTGTTCGCCGCTTCGGCAACGATGCCGACATTATCAAAAAGTTTGTCGACGGCGGCACGATGGGTAATATCTACTACGCAAAGGCGACATACCTGCGCCGCTGCGGCTGCCCCGGCGGCTGGTTCGGTGATAAGGAATATTCCGGCGGCGGTCCGCTTATCGACCTCGGCGTTCATGTGATCGACCTTGTGCGCTATCTTGCCGGCTGCCCCAAGCCCGTTGCCGCATACGGAGTCACCTACGAAAACCTCGGCGAGCACCGCGCAGCGGGCGGTCAGAGTTGGGTTTCGACAACAAAGGGCTTCGATTTCAAATACAATGTCGAGGATTTTGCCGCGGCAATGGTGCGTTTCGATAACGGGCTCACCCTTTCCGTGGAGGCAAGCTTCAACCTCAACCTTAAAGACGACCGCGGCGAGATCGAGCTTTTCGGCACGAAATCCGGCGCAAAGATCGATCCGGGCGTGGAATTCTTCACCGATATGAACGGTATGTTTGTCGACATAAAGCCGCACGGCAACAGTGCGCTTTCCTTCGACGGACTTTTCAACCGCGAAATAACCCACTTTATCGACTGCTGCCTCGGCAAGGCGGAATGCATATCCCCCGCGGAGGACGGTGTCACGCTCATGAAGATACTCGATGCAATCTACGAAAGCGCACGCACCGGTCATGAGGTCATTATAAAATAAGCATATCGGCAACAATATAAAAACGCAGAGCGGAAAACGCTCTGCGTTTGCTTTTATGCGGTTGTTTTGTGCTTTCTGTCATATAGCCGTTCGACAAGCGTGACGGCGGCGAAAACCACTGCCGCTGTTGCCGTTCCCGCAGCCGCATCAAGCACGGAATGCTGCTTGATAAAAACGGTGGAAAGCGATATAAGAATGCTCAACACGCCGCAGATGACCTTTATACCGCGCCTGCCGCGCAGACATTCCGCGCGCAAAACGGCGAAAAAAATCGCAAAGGCAACGGTCACATGCATTGAAGGCATACAGCTCCGCGGCGGTGTGTCCGCGGCGTATATCTGTTTCACCGCCCATATCGCCGGGTTGCTTCTGCCGAGCAATTCGAAATCGGGGCGCATATCTGTCGGTATGCCGTTCGGCACGAAGGTGCAGAACAGCATCGGAAGTATCATGCAAAGGCACATCAGCGCCGTGGCCCGAATAAAATCGCGCTTGCCGTGTATAAGCGTGTAAAGCAGCACCGCCGCTATGTAAAGATACCAAATGCAGTAGGGTATCACGAACCATTCGCAAAACGGTATGCGGTCGTCGAGCGCACAGTGGATAAGCAGGACATCTTCGCCCGAATAGGCAATGCGCAGGATCTCGTACCACAGGGTATGTATCGGCCAATAGAGCAGCAGGAGGCTATATTTATGTGTCTTGATATAATCGATCGCGTGCTTCATGAATTAATCCCCCCGAAGAGGATTTTATCACGCAAGCGCCCGCGTTGCAACAAAAATGTGGCATTGCGGCGAAAAAACTTTACTTTGCGCGGGCTGTATGATAAGATGAATTAAAGAAAGAGAGGTGTCTGTATGCCGTTTCTTCCCGTTGCTCCGGACGAACAGACCATGGCCCCGGATTTTGTCTTTGTCACGGGCGATGCGTATGTCGATCACCCTTCCTTCGGTACGGCAATCATTTCGCGCGTGCTGGAGGCGGAGGGATACAGCGTTGCGATAATATCACAGCCGGATTATAAAAGCAAGCAGGATTTCACGCGGTTCGGCAAGCCGCGGCTTGCGTTTCTTGTTAATTCCGGAAATATAGATTCCATGGTGGCGCATTACACCGTTGCGAAAAAGCACCGTACTTATGATTATTATTCCCCCGGCGGGCGCATGGGCCGCCGTCCGGACAGAGCCGTTATAGTTTATTGCAACCGCATCCGCGAGGCATACGGCGATGTTCCGATAATTCTCGGCGGGCTGGAAGCCTCCACGCGCCGATTCGCGCATTACGATTATTGGCAGGATGCCGTGCGGAGGAGCATACTTGTCGATTCCGGCGCGGATATGCTCACTTACGGTATGGGCGAAAACATACTCAAAAGGCTCGCATTTCTGCTTGATAAGGGAGTTCCGATCCGCAAGATACGCGATGTGCGCGGCACCTGCTTTATGGAATCGCGCGATTTCAAGCCACATTTCGAATCGGTCTTCTGCGGCGAATTTGATGATATCAAAACCGACAAACGCGCCTTTGCAAGCGCATATAAGATACAATCGGACAACCAGGATCATGTCTACGGCATGGCGGTAACCGAGGGCTACGGCGAAAAGCTGCTTGTTCAGAATCCGCCCATGCCGCCGCTCACCCGCAAAGAGCTTGATGCCGTATATTCGCTCCCCTATATGCGCACATACCACCCGATGTACGAAAGCGCGGGCGGCGTTCCCGCTATCGAGGAGGTGCGGTTTTCCATAACGCATAACCGCGGCTGCTTCGGCGGGTGCAATTTCTGTTCCATCGCCTTTCATCAGGGGCGCACCGTCACATCGCGTTCTGTTGCATCCTGCGTGGAGGAGGCACACCGCATTGCCGCCATGCCGGATTTCAAGGGATATATACACGATGTCGGCGGACCGAGCGCGAATTTCCGCGCTAATAATTGCGAAAAGGCAAAGAAATTCGGCGTATGCAAGGGCAAAAACTGCCTCACGCCGAAGGTCTGCCCGAATATGCGTGTCGACCACGGCGAGTATATCGAACTGCTCAAAGCCATTGAAGCCGTCCCCGGCGTGAAGAAGGTCTTTATCCGTTCCGGTCTGCGGTATGATTATATTCTTGCCGATAAAAACAATGCATTTTTCCGCAAGCTTGTCAACGACCATATAAGCGGCCATCTTAAAGTAGCGCCGGAGCATTGCTGCAACAATGTCCTTGCGCTTATGGGCAAGCCGCCGATCGAGGATTACGACAGATTCAAAGCCGAATTTGCACGGCTGACAAAGGCGGCGGGAAAGGAGCAGTACATCGTTCCCTACCTTATGTCATCCCACCCCGGCAGTACATTGGATTCCGCCGTGGAGCTGGCTGTTTATCTGAAAAAGAATCATCTGAACCCCGAGCAGGTGCAGGATTTTTATCCGACACCCGGCACGGCATCCACATGTATGTTTTATACCGGTATCGATCCGGAAACCGGCAGGGAGGTATATGTCGCCCGCGATTACGAGGAAAAGCGTATGCAACGCGCACTTTTACAGTTCGCCCGCCCGCAGAATGCCGATATCGTGCGCAAGGCGCTTCGGCTTGCCGGCAGGGAGGATCTGATCGGATACTCGCCGGAATGTCTTGTCCGCCCGGCACCTCCGGCGCACGGAAAGGATACGGCGGCGGGGAAGGGCTGCCGCGGCAAGGGCAATGCGCAAAAGCCGTATAAGCCCGAAAAACGCAAGCCTGAAAAGCATAAGAAGAAATAAAGAGAAATCCCCCTTCCCGCGGTATTCCACCGCCGCGCAAAGGGGGATTTATTTATGAGGAGAACAAAGTTATCGGGTTATATGACTTTCGAAAGAAAATCCTGCAGGCGCTTGTTTTTCGGGTGATTGAAGATCTCGTCCGGGGTGCCGCTTTCGAGTATCTTTCCGCCGTCCATGAAAAGAATGCGGTTTGCGACCTCGCGGGCGAACGCCATTTCGTGCGTGACAATGACCATTGTCATGCCCTCGGCGGCAACCTGCTTGATCAGATCGAGCACCTCGCCCACCATTTCCGGGTCAAGAGCGCTTGTCGGTTCGTCAAAGAGTATCACCTTCGGGTTCATGGCAAGCGCGCGCACAATGGCAATCCGCTGCTTCTGCCCGCCGGAAAGTGTGCTGGGGTAGCTGTCCGCCTTGTCCGCAAGCCCTATCCTTGCAAGCAGCCTTTCGGCGTTTGCCTTTATGTCCGCGCGTATTTTCGCCTTGTCGGCAACAGGAAGCTTGCTTTTGGAAAACAGGTTGTGCCGCAGGGCTTTTTTGCGGTCGGAAAAGGCAACGTAAAGCGGCGCGAGCATGATGTTTTCGAGCACCGTTTTGTTGTTGAAAAGGTTGAAGCTCTGGAATACCATCCCGATGTGCCTGCGGCTGATATTTATATCTACCTTCATGTCGGCAAGATCCTTGCCTTCGAAGTATATCGAACCGCCGGTCGGGTCTTCAAGGCAGTTTATGCAGCGCAGGAATGTGCTTTTCCCGCTCCCGGAGGGGCCGATAACGGCAACCTTTTCGCCCTCCGCTATTTCGACGGATATCCCGTTGAGGACATTCAGCTTTCCGAAGCTTTTTTCGAGGTCAACGATTTTTATCAACTTTGGAAAGCCTCCTTTCGAGAATTCTGATGATATAGGTTATCACCAGTACAAGCACAAGGTATACCGCCGCGAGCATCAGATACGGTATGACATATTCATAGTTCGCATCGCCTATCTGCTTGAATGCCTTTGTGAGGTCGATAACCGTGATAAAGCTGACGACCGAGGTCTCCTTGATAAGCGATATGAACTCGTTGCCGAGTGTGGGAAGAATGTTTTTTATCCCCTGTGGGATAACTATCTTCATCATAGAGGCGTTGTATGTCAGCCCCAGTGCGCGTGCCGCTTCCATCTGCCCCGGGTCGACTGCCTGCATACCGCTTCGCATTATTTCCGAAACGTATGCGCCGCTGTTCATGCCGAAGATGATTATCGCAACGATCAGCGAATCGAGCTTGATATTCAGTGCGGGCAAAAGGACATAATACCCGACAAGGAGCTGCACGACGATCGGCGTTCCGCGGAATATCGCAACATAAACGTTGCATATACCCGAAAGTATTTTCGGCATCAGCTTGTATTTCGGGTAAAGCCGCACTGCGGCGATGATAATGCCTATGATTATACCGATAAGAAGCCCGAAAACCGCTATGCGCAAAGTCGCGGAAAGACCGCTTAACGCGGTCTTCCAGCCTTCACGCTCTATGAATTTGTAGCAAAATGCGCTCCACTCTTTGCTCATTTTATATCTTTGATCTTGTTGATAACCTGCTCTGCGGTGGTGCAGTCATCAAAGTAGTGGTCATCTTCCTTGCAGACAATGACCTGCGATGCGGAGTAGTAGGAGTCGGAGAAGCTTACGAGCTTTGCACGGGTTTCGTTCACCGTCATGGCGGCGATAGCACAGTCAATGCCGTTCTTGCCGACGGAGGTGGGGATAGCGTCGAAATCAGTTTCGACAATGACAAGTTCCTTGCCGAGCTTTGCGGCTATAAGGGAAGCAATCTCTATATCAATGCCCGCGACCTTGTTGCCGACGGTGAATTCAAAGGGAGCAAAGGAAGCGTTCGTGGCAAATACAAGCTGATCCTTGCTTTCGTCGATGGTGCCGTAATCAAAGGTGTCGCCGTTCCAGTCTGCGGAGTTGCCGCCGAAATCGGTGTATTTCTTGACAATGTCATCGACATTGATCTCGGCAAGTGCGGAGTTGATCTGTTCAAGCAGTTCGGGCTGAGCCTTGTCAACGGCTATCGCGTAAAGTTCTTCGCCGCTGAGCGGAATATCGATCATCTTGACGCCGCTTGCGGCGGAAACGATGTTCTTTGCAACGTCGCAGTCGATAACGACATAATCAAGGTTGCCGGATTTGAGGTCTGCAACGGCAAGAGGGCCGGTCTCGTAGGCTTTGTCCACGAGGTTGGAGAAGCCTTCAAAATCCCAATCGGGGTCGCCCACGATGTAGTAGTAGCCGGTGGTGCCCGCCTGGGCGCCGAATTTGTTTCCGGAAGCCTTCGGGGCAGTGCTGTCGTCCCCGGCGGTGCTTCCGGCGGCGGAGCTTTCGTTTTCGTCTTTGTTGCAGGCGGTGAGTCCCGCACAGGTTATAACTGCGGTGAGAACAAGCAGTATGGCAAGAAGTTTTTTCATTTCGGTGTTTCCTTTCGGGTGTAGGTTTTGTTGATGTCGACATTATAACGCATAAATATGCGTTTGTCAATAGGTTATTTGCAAAAATATTCAACAAAAGCGGATGAATATGCATTCGACAGGATGTCAAAATGCACAAAAAGTGCGCATATCCACGGCCGAAAGCACTTTTTGCCGGCCGTGAATATGCGCGAGTGATGCATAAAATGCAATTTATGCGGTATATGTGTGTATTATACGCCGTGCTTATACAATTCGTCGCGCAATGCGGAACATTCGGCGGCGAATCGGCTTATTGAATAATTCTCATAAGGTACTATGCCGGTGCTGAATTCATCGCGCAGCGGATCCTTGAGGTCTGCGGGGATTCCCGCGGCGCCGTGGAACGCACCGAGGACCGAGCCGATGGTTGCGCCGTTGCAATCGGTGTCGAACCCGCACTCTATGGCAAAGCAGATGCTTTCGCGGAAATCGGCGCGGCAGAAAAACATCGCGCTTATGCATATCTGTGCGTTGTTTATGGTGTGGACGGGGTGATATTTCTTTGCCTGTGCAATAACCTGTGCGATGTATTCCGCACGGTTGGTTGCGGCAAGGGCGCTTTCGCGTGCGGCAAGCACGGCTTCGTAAAAGCGGCTCTTCTTCGGTACGACCGCCAGTGCCTTGCGGAAACACCCGTCGAGATCGTTTTCGGCAAAAGCGGCGGCAATCATCGCGGCAAAGAACATTTCGCCGTAAATGCCGTTCTTGATATGCGAAAACCATGCATCGGTGTATGCGGCCTCGGCGGCTTTGCCGGGCATTCCCGCCTGAATATAACCGAACGCATCCGCACGTATCTGCGCGCCGATCCATTCACGGTAGGGGTTCAGATAGGTGTTTACCTTCGCTTCGCGCATCAGCTCCATAGCGTTGGGGACACGTGTCCAGGGGAGAATTCCGTCGATATTGGCAAAATTAAGATATGCCTGCGTTTCCGCCGTGCATACTTCGCGGAAGGGGAGCTTGCGGAGCCACATATCGGCGACATCGCAGCTGTTGAAATCCGCGCCGCAGCTGCGCTGAACAAGATAGTTCAGCACGGTGTAGCGTATATCATCGTCCGTCGGCATACGGCATATTTTTTCGTCGGTGGCGGAGCCTTCGTTTCTTTCCGTGCCCGAAACCGTCGGCACAAAGCCGCGGATGGGGTATTTGCCTGCGTTTTTGTACCATTCGGCTATTTTTTCCGCCGACCAGCCCTCGACCGGCTGCCCGATGGCGCAGCCGATACAACGCCCGAGCCATGCTCCGCGGAAGCGGTCAGCGTCTATTGCGGTATATGCCTCACCCTGCGGAAAATCGCTTTCGGCTTTGATTTCGTCAAGCTCGGTCGGCTCGATGTAGGCAAAGTCGCCTCTCATGGGTGTTTTCTGCATTTCCTCATAAACTGCCATAAGTGCGGCTTTGTCAGCCCCGCAGGCATCTATGCGGGCGTTTGCCGCGTCGCGGTCGATATCGCGCCCTTCCTCGTAAAGCTGCGTTACCTCCTGCCGAATAAGAGCGATAAGCGGTTCAGAGCCTGCCATGATAAATTCCTCCCGAAAAAATTCGTTAAGATATTGTAATACATTCCCGCGGTGCGGTCAAAGCTGTCGGTTTATGCGGTGTTTGCGGTTATTTCGTTTCCGCGATATAAAAATACGGGCTGGACGGGGAATTTATTATTCTGAATTTCGCACAACAGTATTTGTGCCTGTCGAGCTGCGCAAGCCGCTTGCCTATAAGTTCGCCCTCAAGCTCGCCCTCCGCGTGGCCGGGGTATACTGCGATAAGCAATATCCCGTCCGGGGCGAGGAGTCCGAGCGCCGTGTCTATCGCCGCAAGGGTGGTTTCGTGTTTTGTGGTGATGCTTTTATCACCGCCGGGCAGCCAGCCGAGGTTGAACATTCCCGCCTTTATCGGACGGTCGATGTATTTTGCGGCGTTGTGGTGCGAATCGCAGATCAGCGTGTAATTTTCGGGCGCATTGTTCTCGGCAAGCCGCTTTTTCGTGCTTTCAAGCGCACTCGGCTGAATATCAAAGGCAAAGACGCGCCCGCTTTCACCGACGGTTTGGGAAAAGAAAAGCGTGTCGTATCCGTTGCCCATGGTGAAATCGGCAACGGTATCGCCTGCACCGATGTGTTTGAGTATAAAGCTTTTTTCGGTTTCCAGAATATCAAGCATAACAGTACCAAAAGAGGGCTGCCGCATTATTTATGCGACAGCCCCGCTGCCTTTTTGTTTATTTATTCGGGTGAATGAATACGCGTTTGCCGGTCTTGCCGCTTTCGTAAATGCCGCAGATCATTTCCATTGTTTCGTATGCGCTTTCCACGGGGATAAACATCTTTTCGCCGGTGGCAAGGCATTCGTAGAAGTTGTTGATCTGGTGGCAGTGGTTCACGCCCCAATAGGATTTCACATTGCCGTAACCGAAATCCTCGTTCGGACGGTCGGCTTTCAAAACTCTGCCGTCGTTCAGACGAATCTCCGCACGGTCGGCTTCGAGCTTGGCAACGCCGTTTTCGCAATGAAGCTCTATGAAAACATCGGCATCGTAGGTATAGTAGTTGATGGCGTGGAAGTTGGCAAGAAGCCCGTTGTCGAAGCGGATAACGCCTTCTGCGGTGTCTTCGACATCAATCTTGGCGTGACCGCGGTTTGCGATCGTTGCATAGACGGATTCGACAGGACGGTTGATAAGGTAACGCATCATATCGAGCGTGTGAATAGCCTGGTCGATTATAACGCCGCCGCCTTCTTTGTCCCAAGTGCCCTTCCAATCGCTGCTGCCGTAGTAGGAATCGCTGCGATCCCAGGTGACATAGCATTTTGCGGAAAGGATCTTGCCGAGCGTGCCGTCATCGAGGAGCTGCTTCGTGAGCACGGTTCCCGCGTTGTAGCGGTTCTGGAAAATGCAGGCGAGCGTAACGCCGCATTCGTTTGCGGTGTCGATCATTGCCTTGCTGTCCTCAAGTTTGATGGACATGGGCTTTTCCGTCATGACGTGCTTGCCGCGCTTCATGCAATCGATAGCGACGATCGGGTGGAGGTAATGGGGCAGGCAGATGTGGACAACATCGATATCCTCTTTATCGAGCATCTCATTGTAGTCGTAATAAGCCTTGCAACCGAATTCCTTTGCCTTCGCATCTGCACGGTCCTTTTTGACATCGCACACCGCAACAAGCTCTGCATTGGGGCAGCGGGTGATGCTCACTGCGTGCATCGGGAAGATATTGCCGCAGCCGATGACTGCGGATCTGAATTTTTTCATAACACAACCTCTTGAAATTCTTCAATTATAGTGACAATCGGATTATAGCACAAAAATATTATATTGCAAGTGGTTATCGAAAAAATCGGGAAGTAACGGGGAAGAATTTTCGCATTTTTCGTTCCGAGGTCATCCGCGGCGGAACAGCCGGTTGATTTTTGAAAAATAGCCGGCATCTATATTTTTCACGGTTTCCCGCGTGGTGCGGAACAGCCATTTGCCGCTGTCATCCCCCGGGGTGTTCATGCGCGCATCGCTCCCGAAACCGCACATATCCTGGAAGGGTATCACGGCCGTCCTTGCCGACGAGCGCCATACCGTTTCGATAATACTTCTGCACGCGGGGGCGTTGTATCCGCCTTTGCCCCATTCTCCGCCCGCGAACGAGCAGTACGCAAGAGCAAAATCGCGTTCCTCGGGTGTTGCCTCCCACAACCAGCCGAGAAGTGTGTTGTTGTCGTGCGTGCCGATATAGGCAACGCAGTTTTCGGGGTAATTGTGCGGCAGGTGGGTGGAATCGCTCTGCGGGTCGAAGCCGAACTGTATAATACGCATCCCGGGAAAGCCGGTGTCTGCAAGGAGCTTTACCACATCCTCGCCGTAAACGCCGAGATCCTCCGCGATAATGGGCAGCTTTTTACCGAGAGTCTTCTCCGCCGCGGCAAACAACGCCTTTCCGGGGCCGTTTTCCCATTTGCCTTCACGTGCGGTTGCGGCGCCCGCGGGTACTGTCCAATAGCTTGCGAAGGCGCGGAAGTGGTCGATGCGCAATATGTCATAGAGGGAAAGTGAATGCTTTATGCGCTCTGTCCACCATTTGTAGCTCGTTTCGGCGTGGTACGCCCAGTTGTATACCGGGTTGCCCCAAAGCTGTCCGTCCTCCGAAAAATAATCCGGCGGAACTCCCGCAACCTTGCTCGGCAGGCAGGTGACCTCATCAAGTTCAAAGAGCTTCGGGTTTGCCCATACATCCGCGCTGTCGAGCGAAACATATATCGGAATATCGCCGATTATCTCCACACCGATATCGTTTATCCTCCGCTTGACGGAATTCCACTGCGATTCGAAAATATACTGCACGAACCCGTGGAACAGCATTTCCCCGCGCAGCTCCGACATGAGCGTTATCGCTTCGGAATAACGACTTCCGCGGCTCCATTGCCAAAAGGGCTTGCCGCCGTTTTCGGCTTTAAGCGCGCGGTACAGGCAGTGGTTCACAAGCCCGCGTTCGCCCATAAAGCGCATCAGGCCTTCCTTTTCCGTCTCGCTCAAACGGGAAAAAGCCTTGCGGAGCAGGGCGTTTCTTGCCCTCCGCGCAAAAGCGTAATCGGCGGTGTAGGGTGTTCCGCCGTATTCGTTTTCGCGCGCCTCCTCGGCGGTGACATATCCGTCGGAGGCAAGTGTCGCCGGGTCGATATAAAGCTCGTTGCCGGCAAATGCACTGTCCGAGCCGTAGGGCGAATTGGCATAATCCACCGGGGTAAACGGCAGAACCTGCCACAGCGAAAAGCCCATTTTCTTTATCGCTTTTGCAAATTCAATGCATTCCCCGCCGAAAACACCGATACCGTAGGACGAGGGCAGCGAGCTGATGCTCATCAGTACGCCGCTTCTTCTTTTTTCTTCCATTTTTTTGCTTACCTCTTGAACCGAAAATATCGCCTGACAAATTAATTATAACGCTTCACGGTACTTTTTTCAATACCGCTTGCCGAAAGAATGTTTACAACGGCGGGTTTCGGTGGTAAAATATAAAAAAACGGGAGGTATATATATGATAAAGGATATTATCACGGCGGCAAAGAGCGGATTTATTCCCGGAGCGCATACCGAACTCCGCGCACAGAACAACCGCACCCGCCGCGTGACAATGGTTTCGGGCAACCTTGTCGCCAATACAAGGAACGATCATTCCGGCGTTTCGGCGCGTGTATACAAAAACGGGGTGTACGGCTTTGCCTCGAATGCCGAATACACAAATGAGTCGGTAGCCGCCGTTATTCGGGCGGCAAGCGAAAATGCCGATTTTCTTGCCGCGCATGCGGGCACGGAAGCGCCTCTCCTTACGCCGATATCCGTTCCCGCGTTCGAACGCGATTATCCGATTCCGGAGACGGACCAGAAGGCGTATGTCGATTTCGTGCGGGAACTGGACGATTATATCGCCCGGAAGTATAAAAAACTTGCGGGCAGAACGGTCATCGCAACTGAGGATTCGCAGGAAAAGCTCCTGCGCGTTTCGGACGGAACGGATGCCCACACCGGCATTTCGCGTTCCTATATTTATGTGTTTCTGAATGCCGAAACCGATTCCGGGGTGCCTGTGGGACTGTTCGAAGCATTCGGCGGCGAACACGTTTTCTCCGCAAATTTTACCGACCCGGCATTGCTTTATCCGCGGGTCGATGCGCTTTACGAGCGCATAATGAAGAAGCGCGAGGGCGTTTATGCCGATGCAGGCGAAAAGACGGTCATACTCGGCGGGATGATGACAGGTATGCTTGCGCATGAGGCTGTCGGCCATACCGTGGAGGCAGACATTGTTCTCGGCGGGAGCGTCGCCGCACATTCGCTCGGCAAGCGAGTCGGCAGCGAGCTTGTAAATATGGTCGACTTTGCACATACGGCGTTCGGTAAGCCAGCGCCGCTTCCCGTTTTCGTTGATGATGAGGGAACACCCGCAACGGATGCGAAGCTTATCGAAAACGGCATACTCGTCGGTTATATGAACAGCCGCGAAACGGCTTTGCGCTTCGGCATGGAGCCGAACGGAAACGCCCGTGCGTGGAACTTTTCGGATGAACCGCTTATAAGAATGCGCAACACCGCCGTGCTTCCCGGCAAGGACAAACTGGAGGACATGATCGCTTCCGTGGATGACGGGTATCTTCTCCTCGATTCAAACAACGGCGAGGCGGATACTACCGGCGAATTTATGTTCGGCGTATCCTATGGTTACGAGATCAAGCACGGCAAGCTCGGCAGAGCGCTGCTGGACACGACGGTTTCGGGCGTTGCGTTTGAAATGCTCAAAACCGTTGATATGGTTTCGGATGATGTTGTTTGGGCAAGCAGCGGCTTCTGCGGCAAAAAGCAGCTCATGTCCGTGGGGATGGGCGGTCCCGCTCTGCGCTGCAAGATCATGATAGGAGGTCGCTGATAATGGAAAAACTCGATAAGTGCGCTTCGTTCGTTCTTGAACGGGCAACCGCTCTCGGCGCCGACAAGGCAGTTTGCTCGGTCGGGCAGAGCATAAAAAGGGAATTCAATGTCGATAGCGGAAGGTTTTCGCTTTTCCGCACCGTTTTTTCGGATTCGGTAAGCATAACCGTTTATGTCGGCGGCAAAAAGGGCAGCGTTTCGCTGAATAAATTCGATGAAGAAAGCCTCGAACGCGCCGTGGCGGAGTGCATTGCTTCCGCGAACAGCGCCGTCGCCGACACTGCGTGGGAAATTGCGGAGGGTGTAGGCGAAAAGCATTTCAACGAGGGCGTTTACGAGCCGGATACCGAAAAGCTCTTCTTCCGCTGCCGTGAGCTTACAGATGATATCGCAAAGCGCCACCCGCGCATAATGATGGAGCAGATGATCGTTTCGCACGATGCCGTAAAGCGGCTTTACCGCACCACAACGGGCAACAGCTATTATACCGTCGGCGGTTTTTACGGGATTGATCTTGCGTATTCCGCACATGAGGGCGAAAAGGCAAGCTCGCTCTTCGGCAGTTCGCAGGTCACTGCGGAACTTGACCGCCCGTTCATCGAACTCGGCCTTATCGACACCGAACTTTCGGCAATCGAACGCCAGATCGACACCGTCCCCGAAAACGGAAAGTATGTCGGCAGAGTAATATTCGCGCCCGGCTGCTTTGCATCCGCTGTTGTCGGAACGATCTGCGGCGCATTTGCCGGCGATGCCGTAATATTGGACGGCACTTCTATATGGAAAAACAAGCTTTCGCAACGTGTTGCGGACGAAAAACTCACCGTTTCCTTCAAACCCTCCGACAGCCGCATCGTATGCAAGGACAATTACAGCGGCGAAGGATATATTTCCGAGAATTTCGATTTTATTCGCGGCGGCGTTCTGCAAAACTTTATGATCAGCCAATATGTCGCGAACAAAACCGGCTTCAGCCGTGCGCCGAACGGCGGGGCGAACCTTGTTGTGGAGCCGGGCAGCGAATCGCTTGATGATATTATCAGGAGGACCGGGCACGGGCTGCTTGTCATGCGCTTTTCGGGCGGGGAGCCCGGCTCGAACGGCGAATTTTCCGGCGTTGCCAAAAATTCTTTCCACATAGAAAACGGAAAGATCACCTCCGCCGCAAGCGAAACGATGATCAGCGGCAACCTCGCCGAAATGCTCTGCTCGCTTGCCGGAATCAGCCGCGAATACTGCGCCGACGGATTGAGCGTTGTTCCCTATGTCGCCTTTGACGGAATAACGATTTCCGGAAAGTAAGATATAAAACAAAAAAGAGAGGAGCTTTTACCGCAGGGTAAAAGCTCCTTTGCTTTGGTTTATGCGTTTTTAATGCTTATGAACGGATCATGCCCATTCGGAAGTCCAGCCGGTTTCATCCTCTGCGGGATCGTAGGCATCAACAGTGTAATCCTTGTTGAGGTTGTAGGTTCCGAAGTATGCGCGTTTGAGAAGCATATAATCGAGCGGGGTTATTGCTTTGCCCGGAACAACGCCTGCCGCTTCAAGGTAAACGCCTTCCAGTACGGCTGTGCCGAGGAAAGCTCTCTTGAGAAGGAGGTAGTCGGTCGGGTCGAGCTTGCCGTTGCCGTCGAGGTCGCCCATGACAACTGCGGTGAGCTCGTTACCGTTGATACGGACCTTTTTGCCGGTGGCGATAAGGTCGGTTTCATCGATAAGTTCGAATATTGTTTTGGGGAAAGCCACTTTTGCATCCGCAACGGTGGTGTTTGCGGGAACGCCGTAAAGCTTTCCGCCGATGATCTCGGGCTTGAAGGTGATCTCTTCGGCACCTGCAAGAATACCGGTAAACGCGGCAAACGCCGTGATGACCGCGAGTATGAGTGCTGCTGATCTGATCTTCTTCATTGTTTCCTCCGTAATTATTTGTGATTTATTTGATTTCGATCCATTCACAAGGATGCTCGAGAGCCTTGTTTCCGGCTTCGATAATGCCCATTACCGAAACTGTTTCATCATGCGCGGCAAAAGTTTTGCCGGTTCTGAAGAATTCGCAGAGGCAACTGATGAAATTGGGGAAGTAGTTGCTCATCTGGGGGATCTTTACCGATCTGCCGTCGGTATAATTGACAATCATTTCAAAATCGATTCCGGACCAGCCGTAGTGGCTCATAACGGCTCGTCTTCCGTTCGAAAATTCAATGACCATCGATTCATACTTTCCGCTGCCGACAGACATTATGCGCTTTACATCACTGCCCATAAGAACCACAAGCGGTTCTATTTGATGTATTGCGTAGGTGTCGAAATTGCCGGGTCCGCGGGAATTTATGAAGCAGATTCCGTTTTTGTCGAAATCCTGAAGTTCTGTCGCAAAGCGGAGCGCCGAGGTGGAGAAGAAGGGGGTATTGTGTGCTTCACCGTTATCGACTATTTCCTGCGCGATCGCCCTTGTGGGGGCAAAGGTTTTATCCACATAAACGCGCTTCCCGCTTGCGAGCGGTTCGCGGCAAAGCTCGAGGTGGCGTTCGGGGTTATCCGGGGAAAGAACGATAATGCAATCGCTCTTTTCGACAAGTTCCGAAACGGTCGCGCAGCGTTCGACTCCGAACTTTGCGCACCATTCGTCGGTTGTCAGTCCGCCCGGCTTATCCTGTTCGGCATAAGCGTAAGCGACGGTGAATTCCTCACCGGCTTCGTCATGAATGAACTTGGGGTAATTGTTTGCGTGCCATTCATCGAGGTAATGGTCGATAAAACCTATTTTCTGCATTTTTCAAGACTCCGTTTTTTTGTATTTGCCGTGTTTTAAGCGAAAATGTTGAACAGCCCGACTATTCCGTAAGAGCCGAGCATCATGATAAGCCCTGCGCCGATAACGCCGAGCGCGATCGGCGGGAACGCTTTTTTCAGGCTCAACCCCAATGTTATCGCAATGAGTGAGCCCGTCCACGCCCCAGTTCCGGGCAGCGGTATCGCAACGAAGGTCAAAAGCCCCCAAAAAAGGGTTTTGCTCATTTTGCTGACCTTCTTTTCGCCGATCTCGAGTATTTTGCGGAAGGGTTTGCCGAATTTTTCGAACCCCGCAAGCCAGTGCAGCACCTTGCCCCCGAATAGAACCAGAAAAGGAACGGGGAGAAGGTTCCCGAGTATCGCCGCGAGAAAGCATTGCCACATTTCAAGCCCCATGCCCGCACCGATGGGAATCGCTGCGCGGAGCTCGATGACGGGGACCATGCTTATAGCGAAAATGTAAATCAGTTTTCTGAACATATATTGACCGTGATTGCCCGTCTTCGGCTTCCGTTCCGCCGCACCGGAATTGCGGTGCGGCGGCGGAAGCAATGGTTTGTTGTCTGATCAGTAATTACTTCGCGAGAAGCTCGCGGATGTACTGAGTGCCGAGAATGTGGCGTTTGAGAAGTATGAGGTTGCCCATATCGCTGTTGCCGAGGTCGGCAGCATCCTTCTGAGCATCGGTCAGTGTGAGCGTGCCGAGGTATGCGCGCTTCGCATAGAGATAGTCAATAGCATTGACAATACCGTTCTGATCGACATCGCCGACAACGACGATATCGTAGCCGTCGCCGAAATTGATCTTCATGCCGGTCTTGACAAGGCCTTCGGTGATTTCGTTGCCTTCGCCGTCGACAACGGTGAATTTGTTATCGAACATTGCCTTGACGTCTTCGACGGTGACATTGTCGATGTAGAGGCGGACATTGTCATCGATAACTTCGAGCTTCGCATCTGCCTTCGGGGTGAGCTTTGCTGCGGTTACGGTGTAGCCTGCTTTGGTGACTGCCCTGTAACCGGTCAATTCAAAGCATCCTTCGGCAAGGTTGTAAGCACGAACACTGTCGCCGATATTTACACCTTCAAACGCTTTTGCGTTGCCGTGTGTACCGATAACACCGCCGCCTGCGGGGACTTCGATGTCGGTCTTGACGCCGTCGGGTCTGCCGAGTGTGTTGTAAATACCGATTACTTTGCCGTCGCCATCAATGACCATGATTGCCCAGTAGTTCATATCGGGCTCTTCGCTGCCGATACCTTCGGGATCGCCCTTGCGGACAAGTTCGCCGACAGTGGTATCTTCTTTGGTGGGAAGAATAACGGTCAGACCGCCTTCGTGCTTGTAGCCGACATAGTCTATCTTCTTCGCGTCTGCGGGAAGCTCTACAAGCGTTTCGGGCTGGATCACCGGTTCGTTATAAACGGTGAAGCCCGCTTTTTTGAGTATGACGTTTTCGGCCTTGTCATGCTGTGCACGAACGCCTTCGAGGTTTACATTGTAAAGGGTGATTTCGGAGCCGACCTTGATTACACTGTGGAAGGGATCTGCGATCTCATTCTTCCAGTTGGCAGCTTCACCGGCGTGTACGCCGAGAATGTAGCTGCCTGCGGGGATGGCGACATTGGTCTTGATGCCGTCCGGTCTGCCGAGCTTATCATAAATTGCGGTAACTTTGAGGTTTTTGTCAAGGATGGCAACATAGAAGTAGTTCATATCCTTGGTTTCTTTGTTGTAAAGAAGGGTGTATTCGCCGACGGTGGTAGCTTCGGGAGCATATCCGAGGAAGCTGACGTCGCTAACGTGCCAGTAACCGATAGCGGAAAGGTCGAATGCATCGTCGGGGAGATCGACCATTTCGCTTTCGGCGGGCTGAACGGGAACATTATAAACGGTGAAGCCCGCGTTTGTAAGTTCGACGGTGGTCTGTCTGATCCAGAGATCTTTAAGACCGTCTGCATTGATGTTGCAGAGGGTGATCTGAGAACCGAGCCTTACGTTTTCGACAAAGGCAGCGGAGGGACCGTTGATCCAATCAGTTGCCGTTCCTGCGTTGATGCCTATCACATAGCTGCCTGCGGGGACTTCGACATTGGTCTTGACGCCGTCCGGTCTGCCGATATTATCATAAATCGCGGTAACCTTGAGGTTTTCGTCAAGGATGGCAACATAGAAGTAGTTCATATCCTTGGACTCACCGTAGTAACGCTTTGTGAAATCGCCGATGGTGGATTTCTGGGCAACATAGCCGATAACGCCGGTATCATTTTTGTGGGGGTAGCCTGCGTGGGTGAGCTTGATCGCGCCTTGCGGAAGATCTTCCTTTTCCTCGGGCTGAACATCGGCGAACGATCTGATCGTGAAGCCCGCCTGATCAAGAGCGACAACTCTCGTGTGGTTCCAGTTGTCGATAACGCCGTCGATATTGACATTGTAAAGCTCGACCATCGAGCCGACCTTTAAGTTTGCCTTGAAGGAAGCGGCAGGGCCGTTTGTCCACGCGGCGACACTGCCTGCGTTGACCGCGAGAACATAGCTGTCTGCGGGGATCACGGCAGTGGTCTTGATACCGTCCGGCTTGCCGATTGTGGTGTAAGCTGCGGTGACGACAAGGTCTTTATCGAGTATTGCAAGGTAGAACCAGTTCATATCCTTCTGCACATTGTTGCAGTAACGCGCGGTGTATTCGCCGACGGTTATGGAATCCTTGACATAGTCGATAACGCTGAGGTCGTTGGCATGCTTGTAGCCGAGATAAGTGAGCGCGAGCGCGCCGTCGGGAAGGGTGACCTTCTCGGTGGGCTGAACGGGCTCGGGATTGTCATCGGCAACCCTGATCTCGAGATCCGCGGAGCTGCATTCGTTGCCTGCAAGGTCAACGCCGCGTATACCCTTGACATTGAAAACGAGTTCGCTGCCGATAGCGGCCGCGGTGCTCTTGAATTTGAAGGTGAAGCGTGCGGACGTGCTGGCGTTGATCGCGTTGTATTCGACGGCGGATTCGGCCTTGCCGCCGAAAGCGACGTAGTATTCGCCGGAGGTTTCATCGAGTTTGCCGAAGCCTTCCCAATTTTCGATACCGCTTATAACGGTGTCAAAATTGCCTTCTTCGCCCGCTTTGGTAACGGGGGTGACGAAGAGAGGGTTATAGGAGAGCTTGAATTCAAGCGCCTGGATGCCGCCTTTTTCGAGAGTGATGTCAGTAACATCGAGAACGATTTCGAATTCCTTGCCTTCCATGTGTGTTTCGGAAGAATTCTCACCGTTCAGTGCAAAGAACGAACCGCCGGGTTCGACGCCGGAAGCGCCGCCCCATGCGCCATAGTCGATACCGCTTGCGAATGCGGTGATACCGGAGAATACGACCATGGAAAGAGCCAGAAAGAGTGCGAGTAGCTTTTTCATAGTGTTGGATCCTTTCAAAAAATATTGATTTTGCACAAATGCACCGGTTCTGAAACCAATTTTATCAAAAAATCCTCCAAAGGTCAAGAGCGAAAGCAAAAAATATATGCCTTTTTTTATTGTAATCGCGGGAAAGATATAGTATAATGAAAATGGTATAATAACGGGGGACTCTGTCCGCCGATAAAGGGAGGCTGCGCGATGTCATATAAAAGGCTCGAAAACGTATCAGTCGCTCCGTATTGCAGCATGAAGGTCGGCGGCAGGGCAAAATACATACTTCTTCCCGACGGCATCGCGGAGCTTGCCGCGGCTGTCCGTGCCGAAGCCGAAAGCGGCGGCAGGTATATCGTTATGGGTAACTGCTCGAATGTGATATTCCCGGACAGCGGCTTCGACGGCACCGTGATACTCACGGGATGCGTCAAAGGCATGCGCACCTCAGGGTATACGATAACCGCCGCCTGCGGCGAAACGCTTTCGGCGCTTTCGCGTGCGGCATGCAATGCGGGCATTGCGGGGTTTGAATTCTGCTACGGGATACCCGGCACCGTCGGCGGCGGCGCGTTCATGAACGCGGGCGCCTACGGCGGGGAAATATCCGATGTTTTCCTGCGCGGAGTGTTTCTGGATAAGGAACTTCGCGAGGTCGCTCTCGAAAAGAGCGAAATGGATTTCGGCTACCGCAAAAGCGTTCTTGCGCAAAACGGATATATACTTCTTTCCGCCGAATTTGCCGGCACGCCCGGCGAAAGCGAAGCGATACGCGAAAAGGCGGAGAGCTTCATGCGTGCCCGCAAGCAGAAGCAACCGCTCGAATATCCGAGCTGCGGCAGCGCCTTCAAGCGCCCGGAGGGGCATTTCGCGGGCGCACTGATCGAACAATGCGGACTTAAAGGCGTTTCCGTCGGCGGGGCATTTGTTTCCGAAAAGCACGCCGGGTTCATTGTAAACAAGGGCGGCGCGACGGCATCCGATGTTATCGCGCTTATAAAGCTTGTTCGGGATACCGTTTACGAGCGCACCGGGGTTATGCTCGAACCCGAGATCCGCGTGATCGGATAAGCACCGGAGGTAACCATGTCATTTTCTTCGGATATAAAGCACGGCCTTTCGGCTGCGGAAATAAAAAGAGACTGCTGCCGCACCGCATATGAACGCGGCAGGGGGCTGCTGCCGTTTGTGTCCGTGTGCGAAAGGGATCTTTCGCATTACCTGCGCGGAGTGTTCGTGAAGTGCGGTTCGGTTTCGGCTCCGGGGCGCAATTTTATGCTTTCGCTTTCGCTCCCCGATGAGGCGGCTGCGGAAACCGTTGCAAAAGCGGCGGAATCGGCCGGGCTCCCCGCAAAAAGTTCGGTGCGCCGCGGAAAGCCGGTACTCTATTACAAGGCGGGGGAAAGCATCGAGGATTTTCTTTCATATATAGGCGCGACAAAGGCGGCGCTCGACATCATCAGCAGCAAGGTCATGTCGGATGTGCGCAACAACACGAACCGTATATGCAATGCCGAAACGGCGAATCTCGACCGCACCGCCATAGCTTCGGCGGAACAGTGCGAGGCAATACGATATATAGTAAAGCGCGGGGCAATGAACGAGCTTCCGCCCGAACTGCGCGAATGTGCGGAGCTGCGGCTCGAAAACCCGGATATGCCGCTTTCGAAGCTTGCCGAGCTCTTCCGCGAGCCGGTGAGCAAATCCGGGATAAATCACCGTCTGAAAAAGCTGGCGGAATTTGCGGAATTTCTCAAAACACGATGAATCTTAGAAACCAAAGGAAGCAAAAATGGGATTTGTACATCTGCACCTTCATACCGAATACAGCCTGCTGGACGGCGAATGCAGATTGCGCGACATTCCCGATGCCGTCATAAGGGCAGGGCAGAGCGCCGTTGCGATAACCGATCACGGCGTTATGTACGGCGCCGTTGATTTTTATAAAAGCTGCAGGGAAAAGGGCGTAAAGCCCATAATAGGGTGTGAGGTTTATGTCGCGCCGCGTTCCATGGACCGCAAGGACAGACTGCTTGATTCCGATTGCTTCCACTTGACACTTCTTGTGCGTAATGCGGAGGGCTACCGCAATCTGAACGCCATTGTTTCAAAGGCGTTCACGCAGGGATTCTACCGCAAGCCGAGGACGGATATCGAAACGCTGCGCACCCATGCGGATGGGCTTACCGCGCTTTCGGGCTGCCTTTCGGGCGCCGTGCCGAAGGCGATACTTGCACATGATATGTCGCTTGCGCGGGAGCGCGCGCTCATATACAAGAGCATTTTCGGCAGACATTTTTATTTTGAACTGCAGCGCCACGGAATCGAGGGGCAGCAGGAGGTCAACGACGCGCTCATCAATTTTTCGCGCGAGCTGGGGATCCCTCTCGCTGCGACGAACGACGTCCATTATACCTCCCGCGCCGACGCGCCGGTACAAAAGCTGCTTTCGGCGATTGCCACCGGGAACACGGTGGAGGATACCGGCTTCGGTATGCAGGGAAGCGAACATTATATTAAATCCACGTCCGAAATGGAATCGCTGTTTGCGGATATTCCGGAGGCAACGGAAAATACCGTGCGCATAGCCGACGAGTGCGATTTCGAATTCGATTTCAAAACGATGCACCTGCCCGCCTACCGTGTTCCCGCACCGTACAATGCGGGCTCGTATCTGAAAAAGCTGTGTGAGGAAGGCTTTGAAACACTTTCGCGAAGCGGAGCGATTCCGGACGAGGCAGCATACCGTGAACGCATGGAATACGAGCTTTCCGTTATCGGCGGAATGGGCTTCAACGATTATTACCTTATCGTCTGGGACTTCGTGAATTATGCCCGTTCGCGCTCGATACCCGTCGGCCCCGGGAGAGGGAGCGGCGTAGGGAGCCTTTGCGCATATCTTCTCGGCATAACGCGTGTTGATCCGATACGCTACGGACTGCTTTTTGAACGGTTTCTGAACCCGGAACGTGTCAGTATGCCGGATTTCGATATAGATTTTTGCGATGAACGCCGCGGCGAGGTTATTGAATATGTCGCCGCAAAATACGGGGCAAACCATGTCGCACAGATAATAACCTTCGGCACGCTTGCCTGCCGCCAGGCGGTGCGTGATGCGGGCAGGGCTCTCGGAATGAGCTATGCTTCCGTCGATGCCGTCGCAAAGATGATACCGCGTTACAGCGGCGTTACGCTTGTTGAGGCGCTTGCCGCCAATCCGGAGCTGAAAAGCCGCGCGGAAAACGATCCGCAGGCGAAAAAGCTTATCGAATACGCAATGAAGCTTGAGGGGCGGCCGCGCAATTCCTCCACCCATGCGACGGGTGTCGTCATCACCGATGAACCGCTCACACGATATCTTCCGCTCGCCAAGAATGATGAGACCGTCGTTACACAGTTTACCATGAATACCGTCGCGGAGCTCGGATTGCTCAAAATAGATTTTCTCGGGCTGCGGTTTCTTACGATAATCCGCAACGCCGAAGCCGAAATAGGCGTTGCGGTGCCCGGCTTTTCGGCGGAAAATATCCCGTATGACGATACGGCGACATATGACCTTCTTTCCGCAGGGCGCTCCGTCGGGCTGTTCCAGCTCGAAAGCGAAGGGATGCGCAATCTTCTCGTTCGGCTGAAGCCGCGGAATCTTGAGGATATCATTTCGGTCATTTCGCTTTACCGTCCGGGGCCTGCGCTTTCGATCGACACTTTTCTGAAAAACCGCGCATTCCCCGAAAGAGCCGAATATGCCGCGCCCTGTCTGCGTGAAATACTCGGCACCACCTGCGGTGTGATGCTTTATCAGGAGCAGGTCATGCAGGTCTGCCGCGTTATGGCGGGCTATACCTACGGGCACGCCGATATCGTCCGCCGTGCGATGGCAAAGAAAAAGCCGGAGGTAATGGAAAAAGAACGCGAAAGCTTTGTTTCGGGCGCTTCGGAAAACGGAACTCCGCGCGATGTTGCCGAAAAGGTTTTCGACACGATGAGCGAGTTTGCAAAATACGCCTTCAACAAGAGCCACGCCGCGGCATATGCCGTTGTCGCATACCGCACGGCTTATCTGAAGGCGCATTACCCGCGAGAATATATGTGCGCGCTGCTCAATACCGTTATGGGCTATAACGAAAAGGTCGGGGAATATATCGCCGACTGCGCCGAAATGGGCATTCCGCTTCTGCCGCCCTGTGTCAACCGAAGCATGGCGGGCTTTTCTCCGGAGGGGAAAGGGATCCGCTTCGGGCTTGCGGCAATAAAAAACGTCGGCGGGCTTTTTGCCGAAAAAATAATTACCTCACGCGGGGAGAACGGTTTTTCCTCTGTTGAATCGCTTTTGGAGCGGGTCGGCGGCAGCGGCAACACAAAGGCTTTCGAATCGCTTGCTCTTGCCGGTGCGCTCGATTGCTTCGGCATAAAGCGCAGCAGGCTCGTCGCGGAGATGCAGAAGGCGCTCGAAACCGTCACGCGGGAGCGCGGACGCAACTCCGAAGGTCAGCAGAGCCTGTTCGGCGGTGCGGAGGATGACGGTTCGGCATTTGTCTTTCCGGATGCGGATATTCCGGAGCTTTCACGCGCGGCAATGCTTTCCGGCGAAAAGGAAAGCACGGGGCTGTATTTTTCGGGCCATCCGCTGGATGGATATTCCGAAACAATAAAGCAGATCGGCGCGCTGAGCAGCGTACAAATAAGGCACGGGCTCGAATCCGGCGGCATAAAAAAGCAGGATACGATAAAATTTGTAGGACTTGTAACAAAAAAGCACACAAAAGTCACAAAGAAAAATGATATAATGGCTTTCGTAACGGCGGAGGACGACCGCGGCGAGATCGAAATAACCGTATTTCCGAAAACGCTTGTGACATTCGGCGCTCTGCTGAACGAAAACAGCGTGCTTGTGTTCGAAGGAAATCCCGAGCTGCGCGAACAGCCGGGCGAGGAAGCCGCCGAGCATATCGGAATGCTTTTGAAAAGCGTTTACAAGCCCTCCGAAGCACCCGCGGCAATACCTGCGGCGGGATCGGAAAAAGAAAAGAAATCTGTTTATATCAAGGTCACGGCGGAAAACGCCGCAAGGCTCGACGATGCATTGGCGATTGCCGCAATGTCCGGCGGGAGCGCAAGGATCGTTGTGTATTTCGAACGGGAGCATCGGCTTTGCGCCGTGCGCGGCAAAAGCGCCGACCCGGGCGAATCGACGGTCGGAAAGTTAAAAACGATCATGGGCGAAGCCAACGTCGCCGTTCGGTGACGGAAAGGAGCTTATATGGCAATGAAGGAAAAAGGCACGGGAAATACGGAAACAAAAAGCTTTGTTCCCGCCGCGCCGAAGCAGAGAAAGGGCGACGACGGAAGAACACAAATGTTTGATTCCGTGAATAAGCCGCGCTCCGGAGGCGAAAAGAAGAGCACAAAGACCTCCGTCGCGGCAAAGAATACCGTAAAGGGTGTGTGGTTCGTTGTCCGCAAGGTACTCACATATACACTCAATATACTTTTCACGCTGCTCGCGATAGGCATTATCACGGGGACGGTTGTTGCGCTTACATTCATAATGTATATCAAGGACAATGTCGACCCGAACTACAAAGGACTGGATAACCTCAAATTCGATTCGTCGCTTTCCACGGAACTGTATTATTCGGATGCCGACGGGAACGAGATACAATTGGAGGATGATACGCTCGAAAGCGGCGAAAACCGTTTGTGGGCGGAATATAAGGATATCCCGCAGATGCTTATCGATGCGTATGTTGCCGTGGAGGATCAGCGCTTCTGGGAGCACGACGGTGTGGACTTCACCCGTACCGCATCGGCTATATACAACTTCTTTATCCCCACAAGCTCAAACTACGGCGGCGGCTCGACGATAACTCAGCAGCTTATCAAGAATGTCAGCCAGGAAAACCAGGTCACCGTGCAGCGTAAGGTGCAGGAGATACTCCGCGCCTTCAATGTGGAAAAGAAATATACAAAAGAGGACATTTTGGAAATGTACCTCAATACGATATATCTTTCCCACCATTCATACGGTGTGCGTGTCGCGGCGCAGACATATTTCGGCAAGGAACTTGATGATCTTACCCTTGCGGAATGTGCGTCCATTGCCGCCATCGGCAAATGGCCGGTACATTATGATCCGATCAGCAACCCGAAAAACAACCTCACGCGCAGAAACCTTGTCCTTAAACTTATGCTCGAACAGGGCAAGATAAGCGAGGAGCAGTTCATCGAAGCCTATGATGCGCCCATAACCTTAAAGCAGGATAAGGACGACGACGATGAGGCCTACGGAACGAAGATACATTCATATTATATAGATGCCGTTATGGACGATGTTTCCGCCGACCTTATGGAAAAATACGGCTACGACAAGACGACCGCATCCAAAATGCTCTATTCCGGCGGTCTGAGGATCGTTACCTGCCTTGATCCCACGGTGCAGGAAAGCCTTGAAAAGGTCTATACCGACAGTTCCTATTGGCCGCAGACAAACGGTATGCAGGCGCAGTCGGCAATGGTCGTTATGCGGCCCTCCACGGGCGAAATAGTCGGCATTGTCGGCGGATTGGGCGAAAAGCGCGAAAGCCGCGGGCTTAACCGCGCAACGCAGAGCCGCCGACAGTGCGGATCCTCCATCAAGCCTGTTTCGCTTTACGCTTATGCTATCGATACCGGGCTTTACAATTTCGGCACACCGGTGGATGACATTCCCCCGATACTGCGCAACGACAGCTATTGGCCCCGAAATTCGGACAGAACCTACCGCGGTCTGATGTCGTTCGATGCCGCGATACAGCTTTCGCTCAACACCGTTGCGGTGCGCACCTGCGAGCTGCTCGGGATGAGCAATGTCTACAATAACCTTGTGCAGAGCGGGTATACTACACTTGTCGCCTCCAAGACGCTTGCGGACGGAAGCGTTGTTTCGGATATGAACTATTCGCCGCTTGCACTCGGCGGTATGACATACGGTGTCACCGTGCGCGAGCATACGCAGGCTTATGCAACGCTCGCAAACAAGGGCTACCGTATAGCAGCACATACCTACAAATATGTTCTTGACAACAAGGGCAATGTTATACTCGACAACCGCGATCTTCCGCTTGAAAAGCAATATGAAGAATCCACCTGCGCGATCATAACGGATATGCTCGAACGCGTTGTCAACGGCCCTTACGGCACGGCAAACGGCAGGATAAACTTCTACCGCAAATACAGCAGCAACGGCGCAACATTGCAGACGGCGGGCAAGACCGGCACGACAACGGACAAAAAGGACGTTTATTACTGCGGATACACCCCCGATCTTGTCGGATGCACCTGGTACGGCTATGACAACAACAAGGTCATCACGGCAGGCGGTAACTGCGCGGCGCAGCTTTGGAACAGCGTTTTCGACGAGATATATTCCGCGTGGTCAAAGGACGGCACTCCTTTTGAATCCCAGTTCTATTATCGCCGCAACGGCAGCCTTGAGGATGCGGGCGTTGTGCGCGATGTCGAATATTGCACGCTTTCCGGCAAGCTTGCAACAGATGCCTGCCGCAAGGATTTCAACGCCGCGGTCTGCGGCGGGATGAGCTGCGTTGCAACGGGTACCTTCAGCGTAGAGGATATCCCGACGGAAACCTGCGATGTCCACGTGATGTGCAAATGGGATACCGTCACAAAGGCGCTTTGCCTGGACGGCTGCAGCTGTCCGGAGGCGGATTTGGAGGAATACGGCTTCCGCAAGATGAACATCGGCGCAAGAAACCTTGAAGGCAAGGTTTCTGTCGGGGATGCGCAAAGCGTTTATATAGATGTCCCCGCCGGGTATATCTACCCCTCGGATACAAAATACCCCTTCTTCCAGAAGCTGCTTTCCAACGAATATGCGTTCGGTTATGCTTCGGACAAGCCGTACAACCGCGTTTGCGTCGAGCATCTCGATCCGCTTCGCCGCGATAATTCGGAAACGCCGATTGAGCCGGATGATCCCGGGCAGGATATTCCCGCCGAAGGAGAGGACGACACAAACTGAACTGTACCGCAGCGGAGGTTAAAAGATGAAGATAACGCTTAATCCGAACAGGGAAATAGTCGATGCCGTAAAGGAAGGGCTTCGGCGCACGGGAGGGTATTGCCCCTGCCGCCGTGAACGCACCCCGGAGTACAAATGTATGTGTGAGGAATTCCGCCGGCAAATTGCCGATCCGGATTTCGAAGGCTTCTGTCACTGTATGCTATATTACAAATCCAAAGAAGGAGAACACGAAAATGAAGATAACAAACGATAATTACCAAGCCGAAGTGCTCGAAAGCACGACCCCCGTTCTGCTCGATTTCTGGGCGGAATGGTGCGGCCCCTGCCGTATGCTTTCGCCGGTGGTGGAAGAAGTCGCCGCCGAACGTGAAGGGAAGATAAAGGTCGGCAAGGTCAATGTGGACGAGGAGGCGGCGCTTGCAAACGAATTCGGCGTTTCGAGCATACCCACCGTCGTAATAATGAAGGGCGGAAAGCAGATCGCAAAAACCGTCGGCTATATGCCGAAAGCCGAGCTGGATGCCTTTATAGACGGCGCATTGAAATAAGCAAAGAAAAAGCACACCCGGCGGGTGTGCTTTTTGCCGCGGCGGTTCGGTCAAAGCGGATGTGTTCTCCGTGGCCGCAACCGCTTATGCCGTTGTAATTTACAGGATATCGTTTGCCCTGTCGGCCGTTCACGGTGATCCTTGCGCCATCGGGCATCCGGCCGAGTATAACTGCGCTTATATCAGGCGCTTCGCGGATGTTCAGACGCCTGCCCTGTGCGACGGCCGTCGCGTCCAGAACGGCGCTCGGCTCTGCCGGCGCCAACCCGAAGTATTCCGCTCGTTCGAAAGTATATTTCTTTTTGCGGAAAAAGTGCAAAAAGGCTATTGACAAAGCCGCGAAGATATGGTAAAATCGTTGTTGCACAAAGAAGAAGGGCAATTTGCTCTCACCCTCACGGCTTTCCGTGCGCGGTCAATATCTGTTTCAACTGCGCGGGCGCAAGCTCTGCGGGTTCGGTTTTGGCTGTGCAAAGCGGTGTGTGCGCTTTGCATTTTCTTTTTTGCAAATTATTTTTGGAGGTGTCCTCTCATCGCCGCTAAATCTTCTTCCCTGATAAACGAAGAAATAAGAGCAAACGAGGTTCGCGTTATCGGCACGGACGGTACTCAGCTCGGCGTTATGAAGCTTGCCGAAGCTTTTCGGCTCGCAAACGAAGCAGATCTTGATCTTGTGGAAATAGCTCCGGATTCGGTTCCGCCTGTCTGCAAGATAATGGATTACGGCAAATTCCGCTTTGAAAAAGAAAAGCGGGAAAAAGAACAACGCAAGAAGCGTCAGGTTATCGAGCTCAAAGAAATTCAGCTCAAATGCCGCATTGACACGCACGATTTCAACACAAAGCTCAATCACGCAATGAGGTTTCTTTCTCAGGGCAACAAAGTGAAGGTAATTGTTAAATTCTTCGGTAGGGAAATGGCGCATACCGAACTGGGTGTCCAGCTTCTCGACCGCTTTGCCGCGGGCTGCGGCGAAGCAGCCTCCATTGAAAAGCCCGCCGTGCTCGACGGAAGAAACATGACGATGATACTCGCACCGAAAAAGACAAAATAACCGAAAGGACCAATAATCATGGGAAAAATCAAGACGCACAAGGCTTCCGCAAAGCGCTTTTCGTTCACCGGAACAGGTAAGGTCAAAATGGGTCATTGCGGCCGCCGTCACAAGACCGGTCTTAAAAACACCAAGCGCATGAGATCTCTTCGCAAGGCTGCATATGTCAGCAACGCTCGTATGGACGATCTGAAGAGACTCCTTCCTTATCAATAATCGGAGGTTTTGAAAAATGGCTCGAATCAAAGGCGCACTTGCCACAAGAAAAAGAAGAAATAAAATGCTCAAACTCGCCAAGGGTTACTGGGGCGCAAAGAGCAAGCATTTCAAAATGGCGAAGCAGGCCGTTCTCAAGAGCGGCAACTATGCTTTTGCCGGCAGAAAGCTCAAAAAGAGAGATTTCCGTTCTCTTTGGATAACCCGTATTTCCGCACAGTGCAAAGTTGAAGGGATCAATTATTCCCGCTTTATGTACGGCTTGAAGAAGAGCGGCATCGAGCTCAACCGCAAGATGCTTTCCGAGCTTGCCGTCAACGATAAGGCAGCGTTCGCTTCCCTTGTCGAAACCGCAAAAAAGGCTCTTTAATCAACAGAAATAAGTTTACCGCAGGGCAATTGATTTCTTTTGTTGACATATGTCGAATTATTTGATATAATGTCCCCATCAGATGCGATTTCCCGGGAAACCGATGCAAGGGAGGGTTACAAAATTGGCTGAGATCAGAGTTAAGGAGAACGAAACCATAGACAGCGCTCTTCGCAGATTCAAGAGGTCTTATCTCAGAAGCGGCGTTCAGGCTGAACTTCGTAAGAGAGAACATTACGAAAAGCCCAGCGTTAAGCGTAAGAAGAAGTCCGAAGCGGCTCGCAAGCGCAAATACAGATAAAGGCCTGTATCTCGCAATTTTGTTATAAAACAAAATACAAACAGCACGGTGCTCAGGCGCCGTGTTTTTGTTTTCGCAAAGCTATTGCATTTACCGTGCCTTTACTGTATAATGTATACAATTAACCGATAATCGGAGGAAATAATGAAAAGAATACTTGCGCTCCTTCTTTTTGTTTCGATGGTTTTTGTGTCCGCCGCCGCGCTTTACGGCTGCAATGACGGGGGCGAAAGCAGTTCATCCCAAATATCAGATGTCACGGAGGATACGACCTTGATACCCGATGAAAAAGCAAAAGAATATTGGTCCGACAGCTACAAGGCGGAAGGTTTCTCCGGCGCGGAGGATGTTTTCGGCTTCACTCCGTATGAATACGAGGGCGACAAACGATACCTCTTCACCGGCAGGGAATCCACCCGCGCGGTGGTTTGCTCCGAAGGCTATGCCCTGACATTGCCCGGTACGGATGTTACCGCCGATTTCACTCTCGGTGCGCTCCGCAGCAAGTACAAGACCGATAAATATGTTCTCACCGTTACGTATGAGGATCAGAATCCGTATGGCAATACTGCGGATAAATTCGCGATTTACTTTGATGAATGGCTCACAAGGTATCTCGAAAACGTTGATTTTCTTGCCGCAAACACAATACGCCGCACCCGTCAGATCGGCGTCACGGAGGAGCTGCTCCCCGGATTTACGGTGAATTACTATGATATGCAGATCAACCTTGCATCCAAGCTCGAATACGACTGTTACAGCATAGCCGTCGTGCGCCCGAAGGATAAATACGATTATTTCTGGCTCTTTGTTCTTAAATCCGGCGATCCGATGTCCGAAACGCTCGATTCGATCGTCTCATCCTTCAAGGAACTTGAAAAGAACGGCACCCCGAAGAATGCCGTCGGTTCCTATGAGCTGCGCACTCCCGATTATTGGAGCGACGAAACAAAGGCATATTTCGAAAAGCTCCAGAACCAGACAAGCGTGGATTTCGGCTGCTATTATGCGCAGAACGATGCCGAATATATCAAATGGCTTCAATCCGACGAGGCACTCGGCCATCAGAACGAGATATTCATGACCTACTATCATATCGGTTGGTATGATACCAAGACGTATGTCGATCTCAATCTGCTCCGCAACAACGCGGGCGGCAACGGCTTCAACGGCAAGCCCGTGCTTGAATTCACATATCAGTTCACGACAACGAACAACCTTCTCGGCGGATACACTCCCATGTATGATATACTCCGCGGCAGGCTGGATGATCATTTCCGCAAGCTTGCGCAGGATATAAAGGCATACGGCAAGCCCGTGCTTTTCCGTCTGAACAACGAAATGAATACCGACTGGACAAGCTACTGCGGCATGGTCACGATGCTTGATCCGGACATATTTATCGAAACCTGGCGCCGCCTTTACGATATATTCCGCGAGGAGGGTGTTGACAACTGCATTTGGATATTCAATCCGATCGCAACATCCTGCCCCTACAGCAACTGGGGCGATACGCTCAATTACTTCCCGGGCGAGGATTATGTGCAGATGATCGGACTTACGAATTATCAGATGAACAACGATGATTCGTTTGCGACCTTCCGCGAAATGTATACCGATCTGTATAAGAAAAACACCCCGTATTTCGACAACTACCCCGCGATAATCGGCGAATTCGGCTGCGGAGCGGGCGGCGAGGTCATATATAGTTGGGATAAGGGCGCGTATGTCCCTGTGGAGTATATCGAAGCAAAGCGTGTCCGCCAGGCAGAGTGGATCAAGGGAATGTTCGAATGCTTTGCCCACAATACCGAACCCGGATATGAATTCTGCCGCAATATAAAAATAGCCGTATGGTTCTCACAGAACGATTATGCCGAGGTTGACGGCGAAACCAAGATCCTTAATTACCTCAAACTTGATGAGGGCGTTCCGCTTGCACTTAAAGCACTTCGCGAAGGACTCGCGGCAATGAATTCCGAAAAATAAACAAAACGCAAAAACAAGCCTCCCGTGCAGCGGGGGGCTTGTTTGTCATTGTTTTTAATCGATGCCGAATACTTTTTTTGCCGTGCCGCAGAATATCTGCTGCTTTTCGGCTTCGGTAAAGGCGCATTCATCCACAAGCGGGTAGGAATATGCCGTTCCCCACAGTGGGTAATCGCTCCCGAACATTATCCTTTCCGTTCCGTGCTTTTCGGCAAGACGGTAAAGTCCGTGCGCGTCCATACCGAGCCGCGCTTCGCTCGTGTCGGTGTATACGGGCGTGCCGATAAGGTATTCCTCGGCAAGATCCCACACCGAATAGCCGCACATATGCGCGGCGATAACAACAAGCTCCGGTACTTTTTCCATCACGGCAAGCAGCCGCTTCGGGTGGGAAAGGTCGCTTTTTTTATCCCCGACATGAAAGAGTACCGGCAGCCCGATTCGGGCGCAGATACGGTAGATCTCGATCGCCGTCGCGTCATCTGTGGCAAAGTTCTGAAAATCCGGGTGCAGCTTCACGCCTCTTGCGCCGTTTTCTTTTGCGTATATCAGCTCCTCTTCCGCAAGGGCAACGCCCATCGCGGGGTGGAAGGAGCACAGCGGGATAAATCTGGCATCGCTTTTCGCCGTATTCAACAGAAAATCGTTGCCGTGGCGGACGGCTTCGGGCTTCAAGGCCGCGGAGGATACGACAAACCTTGTGTTCGGCAGTCCATCACTCAGCGCCAAAAGACCTTCGGCCGTGCCGTCCCCCTGCCTGCCGAGGTGATAGTAGCTTGCCGTGTTTTCGGCGGCACGCAGGGCAATTTTTGCGGGGAATATGTGGGTGTGTACGTCAATAATTTCTCTTTCGGTTATCATTTTGTGCCTTCGGTATCCGGTGAAAAAAGCAAAAGGCACCGAAAACGGCGTTCCGCTTCCGATGCCTTTTTGTCATCAGGGTGCGAAAGAGGTTATTTGTCCTCTTCTTCGGATTCGTCCTCGTCGTCGGTCTGGACAAGGCTCAAAAGCTTGCCGCAGTTGGGGCATTCAAGCTCGTCGATCTTATCTGCATCGCATTCGTCGATATAAACGGGCTTGCCGCAAGCGGGGCATTCAAGTTCCAGGCATTCGCAATCGCAATCGTCGTCATCGCAGCAATCGCAGTCGTCGTCATCGCAGCAATCGCAGTCGTCGTCATCGCAGCAATCGCAATCGCAATAAAGCTCTTCCTCGACAGCGCCGAGATCCTCGTCAAGCTCTTCGACATAATCGTTGAGCGTGGCGGCCTCGTCCTCAAGATCGAGCACGGAAAGCGAAAGATCTTCGAGCAAATCCGCCATAGCGGAAATGATTTTGCCTTCGCCGTCGGAGGTGTCAATCTTCATGCCTTCGATAAGGCCTTTGATATAAGCAGCTTTTTCGGATACTGTCATTGTAAATACTCCTTATAAAATAAGTATCGATCAGACGCGTTCGAGATATTCGCAGGAACGGGTGTCGATCTTGATAACATCGCCTTCGTTGATGAATATCGGAACCTTTACTTCGGCGCCGGTTTCAACGGTTGCGGGTTTGGTGACGTTCGTTGCCGTGTTGCCCTTCACGCCGGGTTCGGTGGCGGTGACTTCAAGTTCGACGAATATCGGAGGTTCAACAGAGAATACCTTGCCCTTGTAGGACATAAGGCGGCAGGTCATGCCTTCCTTGACAAACTTGAAGCTGTCGGGAAGCTGTTCCTTGTTGAGCGGTTCCTGATCGTAGGTAACGGGGTCCATGAAGTAGTAAAGGTCGCCGTCGTTGTAGCTGTATTCCATGTCTTTTCTTTCGACAACGGCCTGCGGGAATTTCGCGGTGGGGTTGAACGAGGTTTCGATAACGGCGCCGGAGATGATGTTTCTCATCTTGGTGCGGACAAAAGCCGCGCCCTTGCCGGGTTTGACATGCTGAAATTCGATGACCTGCATAAGAGCGCCGTCCATTTCGAAGGTCAAGCCGTTTTTGAAATCGCCTGCGGATATCATATAAAGTCCTCCTGAATTTAAGTCCTTTTCGTCTGACAAATCTTTTCTACATTATATTTTATATCACACAGGGCATTTTGTCAAGAACTTTTTGGCGGTTATTAAAGCTCGATAAGCTCGCGCGGACTTGCGGTGAGGTTTTCACAGCCGTTTTCGGTCACGAGAACCATATTTTCGATACGCACGCCGAAATTGCCGGGGAGATATATACCGGGCTCGACGGTCACGATGTTGCCGGGGACGAGAATATCGTTGCTTGCGGGGGAAACACGGGGATTTTCGTGTATTTCAAGCCCGAGTGAATGCCCGAGCGAATGCCCGAAATATTCGCCGTATCCGGCATCCGAGATTATCTTGCGGGCGATACCGTCGGCATCCCTGCCCGAAACACCGGCGCGGATGTACTTCATGGCTTCGCCCTGCGCTTCAAGCACGGTGTTGTAAACGCGTTTCATTTCGTCGCTTGCCTTGCCGAGTACGACGGTGCGTGTCATATCGCTGCAATATCCGTTGTATTTTGCGCCGAAATCCATCGTGAAGAAGGAGTTCATCGTGAGCTTTTCATCGCCGGGAACGCCGTGCGGCATCGAGGATTTTTTGCCGGAAACGGCAATGGTGTCAAACGCCAGCCCGGAAGCACCTGATTTGCGCATGAAGTATTCCATTTCGGCGGCAACCTCAACCTCGGTGCGGTCGCCGTTGATAAAGCCGCAGATATGCTTGAAGGTGAGGTCGGTTATCCTTTGTGCGGCGCGGATGTTTTCGACCTCCGCTTCGGTTTTGACACGCCTGAATTCCAGAACGATATCATCCATAAAACCGAATTCCACGCCTTCGCAGCGGCTTTGAAGCATTTGAAGCTGCAAAACGCTGACAAGCGCCGGGTCGACACAGACCTTCTTTGCCCTGCAGTCACAGAAATAATCGGCGACTGCGGTATAAAGGCTGCCTTTAAGAAGTGCAGGGCGCACATCCGCGGAAAGTTTGCCCGCCTTTTTCAGATTGTCCGCCGCTTCAAAGTAGCGTGAATCGGCAAAAAGGACGGTTTCCTCTTTTCCGACAATGACCACATCGTCGGTCGTGTAAAAATCACTCAGATAATGCTGGCTTGTTTCATCAAGAAACAGTGCGCAGTCGAAGCCCGCGGCGCTGATCTTTTCGTAAACCTTTCTTCCGTTCATGGTATCCTCTCCTTTTTATGCTGTTACTATTCGTGCGGCATCGTGAAGCCCGAGCTGCTCCACCGCCTGTTCGCGCATTTTATATTTGAGTATCTTTCCCGCCGCGTTCATCGGGAATTCGGTGACAAAGCTGACATAGCGCGGTGTTTTGTGCTTTGCCATGTGCTCGGCGACATAGGTTTTAATTTCGGATTCCGTGAGTGTCATGCCCTCCTTCGGGATAACGCAGGCGAGTATTTCTTCGCCGTACTGCCTGTCAGGCACTCCGATGACCTGAACATCCTTTACCTTCGGGTGAGTGTAGATGAAATCCTCAATCTCCTTCGGGTAAATATTTTCGCCGCCGCGGATAATCATATCCTTTATTCGACCGGTGATCTTGAAATAGCCGTTTTCATCGCGGCGTGCAAGGTCGCCGGTGTGCAGCCAACCATCCGGGTCAATGGCAAGCGCCGTTGCCTGCGGCATTTTGTAATACCCCTTCATGATATTATATCCGCGTGCGACAAATTCGCCGTCTGCGCCGTCGGGGAGCTCCTCGCCGGTTGCCGGGTCCACGATTTTACATTCCACGCCGAACATCGCCGCGCCGACGGTGTTCACACGCGCCTCAATGCTGTCAGTCGTGCGGCTCATCGTGCAGCCGGGCGAAGCCTCTGTCTGACCGTAGGTTATGCAGATTTCGGACATATGCATTTTTTCGATAACATCCTGCATGACCTTTATCGGACAGGGCGAACCCGCCATAATACCGGTGCGCATATGTGAAAAATCGGTTTTTGCAAAGTTTTCATGCCCCAGCATTGCGATAAACATCGTGGGAACGCCGTGGAAGCAGGTGATTTTTTCGCGGTTTATGCAGTCCAGCGCGATCCGCGGCGAAAAGCGGCTGATCGGCGACATTGTCACCCCGTGCGTGACGGCAGCCGTCATGGCAAGCACCATGCCGAAGCAGTGGAACATCGGGACCTGTATCATCATGCGGTCGGCGCTCGAAAGATCCATGCAGTCGCCGATATTCTTGCCGTTGTTTACGATGTTGTAGTGCGTGAGCATAACGCCCTTCGGAAAGCCTGTCGTGCCGGAGGTGTATTGCATGTTGCAGACATCGTGCTTGCTTATCAGCGAGCTGCGGCGATAAACTTCCTCTGCGGGGACATCGTCCGCAAGGGCAAGCGCATCCTCCCAGGTAAAGCAGCCTTCACAGCGGCTCTGCACCGTGATGATGTTGCGCAGGAACGGAACGCGGCGGGCATAAAGAGGAGTCTTGGGGTCATGCCCGGCAAGCTCGGGGCAGAGCTCGCGGATTATCGCGTTGTAATCGCTGTCCTTGAATCCGTCGCACATGACAAGGGTATGCGTGTCGGACTGACGGAGCAGGTATTCTATTTCATATATCTTGTAAGCCGTGTTGACGGTGACAAGCACCGCGCCGATTTTGGTCGTTGCCCAGAAGGTGATATACCATTGCGGGAGGTTTGTCGCCCATATCGCGACATGGTCGCCGCGCTTCACACCGAGTGCGATAAGTGCGCGGGCAAAGCGGTCGACATCGTTGCGGAACTGCGGATAGGTGCGGGTGTAATCACATTCGGTAAAGCGGAAGGCATATTGCTCGGGGAAGGCTTCGCAGACTCTGTCGAGGAGCTGCGGGAAGGTCAGATCGATCAGCATATTCTTCTGCCAGATGTATTTGCCGTTTCCGCGCAGGTCGGGAATAAGCGTATCCGGTGCCGTGCGCCCGCCGAGGAATGCGGACATATAGTTTACATAATTCGGAAACACTATGCCGGCATCCTGCAGGTCAGGCGCCCATTGCTTCACCCATTCAAGCGATAAATATCCCTCATAATTGATGCTTTCGAGTGCGCCGATGATATCAGCAACGGGCATATCGCCCTCACCCATCAGACGGTACCTCACACTGCCGTTTTCGCAGACACTGTCCTTTATGTGCACATAGGCGATATACATCCCGAGATTCTGCACCGTCTTTTCGGGCGATTCCGCACAGAAGCGGTAGGGGTGATGAACATCCCAAAGAGCCTTGACCGCATCACTTTCGGCACGGTCGAGCAGTGCTTTCAGCCGCGCGGTATCACTGTAAACGCCGTTGGTTTCGACCAAAAGCGTGATACCCGCTTCCTCCGCCGCCGGTATGAGCGCCTTGAGCTGCGCGAGGACTTCTTCATCGTCGACATCGTTGCCGGGGGCTATGACATCATCGCCCAGAACGCGGACGAATCTGCAGCCGATCTTTGCTGCTGCGTTTATGTATTCGCGGATAAGAATGCCGTTTTCGACCGCGCGGCCCTTATAAGCAAGGCAGGCCCCCGATGAAAAGCAGGAAGCCGCGAGTCCGAGTGTGGAAAGCTTTTTTGCGGTCGACATAATATTCGATTCCGAAAACGGAGTTCCGTTTCTTCCGTCGGAAAGATCGTTGCCGAGCCCGCGTACTTCGATTCCGTCAAAGCCGAGGTCGGATGCCATTGCGCAGATATCGCCGAAGCCGTAGCCGGGGCAGGCGAGTGTGGAGAAAGAAAGTTTCATTGTGTGTTCCTTTGCCTGAAAAATAAAAATACCCGGTCAAAAGCAAAAGACCGAGCAGAGGGCTTAACCGAAAATTATCACTTGCATTGCACGCCGAACAGCGGCTCTCGTTGATAACGGTGAGAAACCCGACCGCCCCTAAATGAGTTCGGGACGGCAGCTCCGGGGTGAGATCGCGTTGCGCAATGCTGCCGTCTCGCACCGAACGACGGCTCTCTGAAAAGCATATTTCGCAGGCTTTTTCCCCTTCATTGCTTTTTACAAATTTTAGTATACCGCTTTTTCCGTCGGTTGTCAAGTATTTCCGAAAAAAACGGTTGAAAATGCGGTTTGTCTGTGATATAATCCATTCAAGGTCAAAATAATTTACCGGAGGAAACATCATGTCCAAAATGAAAGTTGCGATCATCGGCTGCGGCTGTATCGCAAACAATGCGCATATTCCCGCCTATATGGCTAATCCCGATGTCGAGATCAAGTATTTCTGCGATATCATCAAGGAAAAGGCCGAAAAGTGTGTTGAAAAGAACAACTGCGGCACTGCGATCGAGGATTACCATATCGCTCTGAACGATCCCGAAATCGAAGCTGTTTCGGTCTGCACCCCCAACAAAATGCACACCCAGATTTCCATCGATGCTCTTAAAGCAGGCAAAAACGTTCTTTGTGAAAAGCCTGCCGCAAGAACATTCGGCGAAGCCAAGCTCATGCAGGAAGCTCAGCACGAAACCGGCAAGGTTCTTAACATCGGTGTTGTAAACCGCTTCAATGCAGGTGTCAACAAGCTGCGCGAGCTTATTCAGTCCGGCGAGCTCGGCGAGATCTATCACATCTATGTAAGCTTCCGCGCTCACCGCTCCATTCCCGGTCTCGGCGGCGCTTTCACCACCAAGGATATCGCCGGCGGCGGCGTTCTTATCGACTGGGGCGTTCATTATCTCGATATCGTCATGTACTGCATGAACGATCCCAAGCCTCTCACCGTTTCCGCAAAAGCTTTCTCCAAGCTCGGCGTGGATATGCCTAATTATGTTTATGAGGGTATGTGGTCCGAGGAAACCAAGAATGTCAACGGCACATACGATGTCGATGACTTTGTAACGGGCTTTGTCCGCACCGAAGGTCCCACGATCACCTTTAACGGCGCATGGGCACAGAATATCGGTGTTAGCGAAACTTATATCGACTTTATCGGCACCAAGGCCGGCGCACGCCTTCAGTACGGCAGCGATTTCACCGTTTATACCACCGCTTGCGGCGGGCTCGTTTCGTTCAAACCCAAGTTCACCGCAAACAATATGTTCCAGAATGAGATCGACAGCTTCATCCGCTGCATCGGCACGGGTGAAAAGCTTCCTTCCCATATCGACAAGGCCGTTATCACCGCCCGCATGATGCAGGCAATGTACGATTCCTCCGCTGCAGGCAAAGAGATCGATCTTACAAAATAACATATCAGAGCTTCAAAGAGCTAAAAAAGGGCTTTCGGAATTGCGCCGAAAGCCCTTTTGATTGTTATGGGATTATATCTTCAAGTGAAGCAAT
>CAVLDN010000007.1:0-76231 GCA_963661975.1 bacterium | reverse complement strand
AGCATCCCATCAAGGCGGGCGAAAACTTCCATTTTGCCAAAGGCGGACTGCACAGCGTCAAGGCGACGAAGAAATTCAAGATGGCGCTTCTGCTGACGCTGGAATAATCGAGAGAGTAAAAGGAACTGCCCCCAACGGATTTTTCAAATCCGGAGGCAGTCCTTTTGTTATTTGAATCGGTTATTGCATTTTTGCCTTGTATCCCTCTCCCCATGCCCACGTGGAATCGAGAATCGGCTTGAGGCTCCTGCCGAGCTCGGTATCTACAACGTATTTGTTCTTTTCCAACATGACCTTCAGCGCACGGGCGATGGTCACTTCATCTTCTGCAATCAGGATATTTGCTTTTGTTTATTCGCTTCTGAGCGCGACAACCGGATCCTTCTTTGCCGCAATGCGAGAGGGGATAAGCCCGGCGATGAAGGTCAGCAGCATACTTATCGCGACAAGCGCGACCGCGCCTGCGGCCGGCAGCTTGGAAACATTTTCGATGTTGCCGAGGTTTTTGATGATCATGTTCACGGGGATATTCAGAAGCAGCGTTGCAAGAATGCCGAACATACCCGAAATGAAGCCGACGATGAGTGTTTCAGCGTTGAACACGCGGGAAATATCGCCCTTGGAAGCACCGATGGCGCGGAGAATACCGATTTCCTTTGTGCGTTCGAGCACCGAGATATAGGTTATAACGCCGATCATTATGGAGGAAACGACAAGCGAAATGGCGACAAAGGCGATAAGAACATAGGAAATGACATCTATTATCGTGCTTATCGAATCCATCATCACACCGACATAATCGGTATAACTTATGCTTTTATCCTCTCCGCGGGAATTATTGTAATCCGCGATAAAGGCGTTTATCCTGTCTTTGGATTCAAAATCCTTTGCATAAATGTCGATTCGCGTCGGTGTATCAATCTCGCAGGTGCCGATAATTGACTTGTTGCCCGCAAGTGTGGCATCTGTCGTTTTGCCATTTCCGAGCATTTGGGCGAACTTCTCTGTGACCTCCTGCTCACTTGCGCTTGCAATCCATGCATTGAGCTGCGCCTGCTGATCCGCGGGGAGCGTTTCGATATAGGCGCGTATCGAATCCATCGTGAGCGGTTCGGATTCATTCGGGGTGTAGCCGAACGGGATCCCGGTGAAAACATCCACCTCGTTGTTAAGGTAGGTTTTGCCGTATTTCTCCGTCGCGGCGGTGTTCACATCGGTACTCTGCTGCGCTTTTGCGATATCCGAGGAATTGTTGAGCAAAATGATATGCTCCGTCAGCGCGTGGGTGTATCCGATCATGCCGGTTCCGCTTGTGGCGGCTGCGGATTCCTTCGGGCGCATTATGCCGACGATCTTGATTTTGACACCGCCGCCCGCTATTGCGGTTTTCATATATGCGGCATCGTCCGATCTGTCCTCCCAAACACCCTTTTCCTCGTTATATGTGAACCTTTCGGAGGCGGTTATAACGGTAAAGCTTCTGCCGATTATTTCGGAATACTCGATTTCCTTTGTGAAATCATCCGCCTTTACGCCGAGCATTGCATCGCTGAGCTTGCGGATCATTTCGTTCTGATCGGTAATGCCGAGTGCGCAGAGCATGAAATCATTTATCTCGTTGCGGTCGTTGACAAAAAGCACCGCTTCGTCATAGCTTTCGGGCCACCGTCCGCCGCCTATGGAATCGTATTGCGATTCAAGCAGCTCGCGGTTGTCGATAAGCTCGCGCCAAATATCCGTGCTTGTTGTGCTCATTCCCGTGCTTATCGCGGAGCTGTCCTGCATACCGTACATCTTTTCCATCACATTCATCGGGTTGGCACAGATAACTCCGTTTGATGTATCGGAAAGGTATATATAAGGCTTTATGCCGTAACCGTATTTTATATCGCTTATGCAGTCCTCTATAAGCCCGCGGTTGGCATCAATATATTCTTTGAACGCGGCGAGATCGTTTATTTTTGTTCCGGATATCATGGCGTTCATCGTTTTTCCGTATATGGAGCGAGCATAGACCTTATCCGTGCCGTGTTCGGCATCCTCGCCGGACTTGTTCATGAATTCCTCCATGAGCTCGGTCATATCCATGCTTTCCCGCGTGATGCTTATCGGGTAGGTGGAAAGAGTGTCCTCCTGCACCTTATTTATATACGCCTTGAAGCCGCTTGAAAGCGAAAGTATCAGCGCAATGCCGATAATGCCTATGCTCCCCGCAAAGCTGGTGAGGAAGGTCCGCGCCTTCTTCGTGAGCAGATTATCGAGCGAAAGCGAAAGTGCGGTGAAGAAGGACATTCCCATGCCTTTTTTGCTTTTCCGCTTCTGCTTTTTTTTCGCTGCGGCCTTTTGCTGCGGCGCGGGCTGCTTTTCGGGCGCGGTGTCCGAAACGACAAGCCCGTCGTGGAGCGAAACTATGCGTGTGGCGTACTTTTCGGCGAGCTCGGGGTTGTGCGTGACCATGATGACGAGCTTTGTTGCGGATATTTCCTTCAAAATCTCCATTATCTGTACGCTTGTCGCAGAGTCGAGCGCACCGGTCGGTTCGTCGGCAAGAAGTATTTCGGGGTCGTTTACGAGCGCACGCGCTATGGCAACGCGCTGCATCTGCCCGCCGGAAAGCTGGTTGGGCTTCTTTTTTGCCTGGTCGGCTATGCCGACACGCTTTAATGCGGCAAGCGCTCTTTCGTGCCGCTCTGCGCGGGAAACACCGGAAAGCGTGAGCGCAAGCTCCACATTCGCGGCAACAGTCTGATGCGGGATAAGGTTGTATGACTGAAATACAAAGCCTATGGAATGATTGCGGTAGGAATCCCAGTCGTGTGCGGTGAACTGCTCTGTCGGCGTACCGCCTATTATCAGACTGCCGCTGTCATAGCGATCCAAGCCGCCGATAACATTCAGAAGCGTGGTCTTGCCGCAGCCGGAAGCACCGAGTATCGCGACAAATTCGCCTTTTTCGAATCCGAGCGAAATGCCTTTGAGCGCTTCGGTGACGGTATCGCCTGTTTTATATGATTTTCTGATGTTTTCGAGCCTGAGCATACTCTTTCCTCCGCGATGATATCAAAGCTCATTATAATACATTTGCCTTGTACATTGAATGAACAAACGGTAAACAATAAAGCGCCGCAAGGGCCAACTGTCCTTGCGGCGCTTTTAAGTGTTCAGAGAATAAATTTAATTGTCTGTATTTCGTAGGGCGAGAAGGGAATGGCTCCGTCGCACACGGCCAGCTCGTTTTCGAGCAGATCGCACAACACGACCTTATTGAAGGGGAACACGGTGCGCAATACCGTTTCGGATGTTCTGCCTGCGCTCTCATACGCGCGGACTGTAATACCCTTGCCGTCCTCCGAGGGCTTGATCCAGTCTATGATTATATTGTCTGCATTGCCCGTGACAAAGGATTTGCCGGCAAGCTTCTTCGGCGCGCCGTTTATGACCTTTGCCGGAGAATTGAGATAATAACCCTCACGGATGACCTCGCCGTTGTGATCGCCAGTGTGCGGCAGGAAGGAATAGGTGAATACCTGCCTGCCCTTGTCGGCATCTACACCGGGATACATACTGCTGCGGAGCAGATCGATATCAATCACGCAATCCCAAACACGGTACCCGTATTTGCAATCGCTCAGAACGGCGCCGCCGTGGGTGCCGTCGGAAATATCAACCCATTTGTGGGCGCATATTTCCTTCTTTGCCGCGGCAAAGCTGTCGCGGCGGTGTGTCGGGCGTTCGATACTGCCGTATTGGATATCGCAGCGCGCGTTATCGTTGTGTACCGAAAGCGGGAATGCTGCGCGGAGCATACGGTGTGTTTCGCACCAGTCGACCTCGGTGATAAAGTCGATACGCCTGCTTCCGGGGCACAGACGGACTGTCTGCGATATCACGGAGCCGCCGCAGCGGTATACGGATTTGCGCAGGGCAACGCCGTCGGCGATCTCGCTGTGTGTGCTTTCGAGCACGGGGCGTTCATGCGGGTTTTGCGCATAGTCGGCGGGAACCTCCCATGCGTTCTCGTTATCCTCATAAACCGTGAGGACATTGCCCTCCGCACTCAGATATTCGAATCCGTCGGCTTTCGAGCAAACACTCGAAATGCCGCCCTGTTCGTTGAAGGTGATCTTTACAAGCCCGTTTTCGATATGATCCGCATCTGCCGTGCAGGCGTGGAAGACATCCTTTGCAAAACCGCCGAACCCGTTTGAGGGCGCATTTACAAATCGGTAACCGTCACCGTACGGGATATACCCGCTGAAATCAAACGGAGCGGGATTGTATACCGATTCGCCCGGCGCGATAAGGCTGTTTGCGGCATCCGCAAATATTCCGTTTATCTCGCTGAGTATGGCGTGGTAGCGGGCATCTGTTTCGTCATAAACACGCTTTATGGATGAACCGGGAATTATATCGTGAAACTGGTAAAGAAGAACCTCCTTCCACAGCTTTTCAAGCCGTGCGGCGGGCGGCTCACTACCCGAAAGTGCAAAAGCGGCGGCGGACATAAATTCCGCATCGTGAAGCGCGGATTCGCACCTGCGGTTGAAACGCTTGTTGCGCGCCTGCGTGGTATATGTGCCCTGGTGTTTTTCGAGATAAAGCTCACCTGAATATTGCGGGAACTTTTTACGGTCGCGGTCGATATCGCGGAAGAATTCTATGGCGAACGCCTGCCGCGTTTTCGGCAGACCCACAAGTTCCTTCTCGCGGCGGAGGCGTTCAAGATGCTCCGTTCCGGGGCCGCCGCCGCCGTCGCCGATACCGTAGAGAAGCATTGCGCGGTTGTCAATATCGATTTCGCGGAACTTGCTGCGGGTTGCGATAAGCGATTCGGCGCGCGCCGCGGAATTATAATTGCCCTCCGGCGGCATATGCGTGAGTATCTCTGAACCGTCAAGCCCCTTCCAGCGGAATGTGCTGTGCGGGAATTTGTTGACGGAGTTCCAGCTCATTTTTATGGTAAGAAAGTATTTCACTCCGCTTTTGCGCATTATCTGCGGGAGCTGTGCCGAATAGCCGAAAACATCCGGTATCCAGAGTATTTCCTGCTCGTAACCGAAGTTTTCGCGGAAGTAGCGCTTGCCGTAAAGCATCTGCCTCACAAGGCTTTCGCCGCAGGGAATGTTGGTGTCGCTTTCCACCCAAAATCCGCCCTGGGGTTCAATGCGCCCCTTTTCGATAAGCGCCCTGAAGCTTTCGAACAGCTTCGGATGATCCTCACGCACCCATTCAAGCATTTGCGGCTGGCTCACTCCGAAAAGGTATTCGGGGTATTTTTCCATATTGCGCAGTACGGTCGCAAAGGTGCGCGCTGCCTTGCGCTTTGTTTCGCGTATCGGCCAAAGCCATGCAAGGTCAATATGCGCGTGTCCGAGTGCGGTGACGGTAAAACCGCTGTCGGTTCCCCGAGAGAGAAAATCACGGGTGAGCTTGAGTGCCGCGGACATGTTGTTCCCGCGCAGCTCAAATGCTTTGTCTATGGCCGTAATGGCTTCGCTGCGCAGGGCATAGTCTTCTATGGCACCGGCGTAGTAAAGCATTACCTCGAGATCGTAGTAAAGCGTGCGCTTTTCTTCATTTACGACGGCGACACACGCGCGGTTGAGAATTCCGATCTTATCCCGCGGGGAATCGCAGCATTCGCCGAAAAGATCGTTTGCACCGCAATCGACCCATATGTCGATTTTTTCGTTGCTCTCTTGAAGATCGGAATGATCGACAACAACCTTACCCGGCATTCCGAGTTCAAAGGAATAAAAGCTTTCCTTGTTTGTCAGTCCGACATACGGCACGCCTTCTTTGTCGAAAACGCAGGCCTCGCCGCCGACATCTATAAGCAGAACGGTCTTTTCTCCCGCGCAGCTTTCCGGGATAATGCATTTCATGTTCATCCATGCGCAATCCCAAAGTTCACCCCAACGGTCGCCGTGCGAAAGTTTGCGCAGCTCGCCGGATGTGCGTTCGCGGTAGGGGACCGGCTCATGCGTGATATAAGCCGTTACATCAAGATCGCATACCGGGGTGTATATTTCGTTGAAAAGTTCCGAAAGGCGTTTATCCATAAATGCCCCTATGAAAGTATTTTCCCGCAAAAGTCGGTGCAGGCCTTGATTTTTTCTTCTGCTTCGGCTTCATTACTGCCGCGTATGAGAATATATGCCTTGATTTTCGGTTCGGTTCCGGAGGGGCGTATTATCACCGCGCTGCCGTCCGCCAGCTCGTAATAAAGCATATCGCTTTCCGGCAGACCGACCGGGGCTTTCCGCCCGTCGGCAGCGGTGCGGAGGCCTGTTTTGTAATCACGCACTGCCGAAACGCTTATGCCGCCGATCTCGTCAATGTGTTCGCCGCGGATATGTGCCATTTTCTTTTCCATTTCGGACATAGGGTCGATCCCGCCGATCTTCACATTCAGCACACCCTCGCGGTAGCAGCCGTATTCGGCGTAAATGTCTTTAAGCGCCTGCCATACGGTTTTGCCCTGCGCGTAATGACTGCACGCCATTTCCGCGGCAAGCATACTCGCCGCAACGGCATCCTTATCACGCGCGTAACCGGCGGTGAGGTAGCCCTGGCTTTCTTCATAGCCGAATATAAAGGTATGGCTGCCGTCCTCCGCCCATTGCGCGATTTTTTCGCCGATATACTTGAACCCGGTGAGCACGCTTATGTGGTATACTCCGTTCTTCTCGCATATCGCATCGAAAAGGTTGGAAGAAACAACGGATTTTATAGCCGCCGCATTCTCGGGGAGCCTGCCCGCCGCACGGCGTGTTTTAATGATATAGTCAATAAGCAGTGCGCCGATCTGATTTCCGGAAAGCGCTCTGAACTCGCCGCTGTCATCCCGCACGCAAAGTCCGATACGGTCGGCATCCGGATCCGTGGCAATAATGACGCTGCAACCGGCATCCGCTTCGGATATTGCCTTTACGGCACATTCAAAGCATTCGCGGTTTTCGGGGTTGGGCGAGGCAACGGTGGGGAAGTTGCCGTCCGGCTTCATCTGACTTTCAATAAGGAACAGTCTGTCAATTCCGCAGCGGCGCAGTACCTCGGGTACAAGACGGTAACCCGTTCCGTGCAGCGCGGTGTATGCAATGCCCGCGCGGTTTCCGTATTCCTCCGTGCAGCCGGGAGAGAGGCGGCACTTGAGTACGGCATTCATGAACGCTTCGTCGCATTCGGCGCCGATAACGGTTATAAGCCCGGTGCGTTTCGCCTCCTCAAAGGGGAGCTTTTTCACGCCGTCGAAAATGTCCGCACGTGCTGCGGCCGCGGAAACGGTCGCCGCGTGCTCCGGCGGGAGCTGTGCGCCGTCCTCCCAATATACCTTGTAGCCGTTGTATTCCTTCGGGTTGTGCGATGCGGTGATGTTTATACCGGCTATGCAGCCGTAATGAAGCACGGCAAATGAAAGTTCGGGCGTGGGGCGGAGCTCATCGAATATGAGAACCTTGATTCCGTTTCCGGAAAGCACCTCTGCGGCGACCTGCGCGAAAAGTGCGGAATTGTTGCGGGAGTCATAGCATATCGCAACGCCGCGTTCGCTTCCGCCGGCATCGATCACAAGCTCGGCAAGCCCCTGTGTCGTCTGTGCGACGGTGTATCTGTTCATCTTCGAGATGCCCACGTCCATCGTGCTGCGCAGACCGGCTGTCCCGAATTTCATCGGTACGGTAAAGCATTCCGCTATTGCCGTTTCATCCCCCGCAATCTCCGCAAGGCGCTTCTTTGTCGCTTCGTCAAGATCGCTCCGTTCGCACCATTTCCTGTATTCGGCGTTCATAAGGTACCTCCCCGCGGCGTTCAGTTGTTTTCCGGCAGTGACGCGAGCGCTTCTTCAAGCGCGTGTGCAAGCTGGTCCGGGCAGGATGTGTTCTTCATTCCGCATCTCATACCCTTGCATGCGGCAATAATGTCTTCCGCTTTGCGACCTTCGCAAAGCGCGCCGATTCCCTGTGTGTTTCCGGGGCAGCCGCGCGTGAATTTCACATGGCTTACGGTATGATCCGGGGCAATGTCAAAGCTTACCGCAGCGGAACAGGTTCCCTTGTTTGCATGTTCGAACATCATGTTGGTTTTTCTTCCTTTATTATATATAGTGTTCTGCGCTTTCGATACGGTATAATCTACGCAACTGCTATTATAAACGTTTTCCCGCGCAATGTAAACCCTTTTTCGCACTTTTGCGCGCATATAAGATTTGTCAAAAGAAAATTCATATAATGTTTACATATAAATTTTGCCGCGAATATTGCAAGATCCTGCCGCGTATGATACAATAGGCTCTGCTTGGTATGCGATGAAGCGGGAGATTGCTGTCACAAAAGGCAGGTAACTTCCGTGGAGTATGTCCGTCAATCGGGCGCAGGCTTCGGGCATTTTTTAAGGGTGTTTCACGGAACGCCCGGCGCAGTGTCCAAAGCACGCTGCCAAATCATTTCATTATTATATTTGGAGGCACCAAAAACCATGGCAAAGAAAGACAAGATCAGAATCAGGCTCAAATCCTACGATCACACCCTTATCGACAAGGCTGCCGAAAAGATCGTTGAAGTCGCAAAGCGCAACGGCGCGGCGGTTTCCGGTCCCGTTCCGCTCCCCACCGATAAAGAGATCGTCACCATCCTTCGCGCTGTTCACAAGTATAAGGACAGCCGCGAACAGTTCGAGTACCGCACCCACAAGAGACTCATCGACATCATCAAGCCGTCTGCGGCTTGCGTAGAAGCTCTCACGAACACCGAGCTTCCCGCCGGCGTCGATGTGAACATCAAGCTCTAATCGTTTTCAAATACAGGTCATGTTGAAGCGCGTGTTGTGTTTCAACCAATAACCTAAGGAGGAAATAAAATGAAAAAAGGCATCATCGGCAGAAAGCTCGGAATGACTCAGATCTTCGACGAGAAGGGAAAAGTCATCCCCGTTACTGTCATCAACGCAGGTCCCTGTGTTGTCGTTCAGAAAAGAACGAACGAAAAGAACGGCTATGAAGCGGTTCAGCTCGGTTACGCGGATATCGCGGAAAGAAAGCTGAACAAGCCGCAGAAGGGCGTCTTCGCGAAAGCTGAAGTTCCCTTCAAAAAGTACCTTAAAGAATTCCGTCTTGAAGGTTCCGCTTCCATGAATGTCGGAGACGTTGTCACCGCCGATACCTTCGAGGTTGGCGAAAAGGTCGATATAACCGGCATCAGCAAGGGTCACGGCTTCTCCGGCGTCATCAAGAGATGGGGCTGCCACAGGCTCAGAATGACCCACGGTACCGGACCGGTTCACCGTCATGCAGGCTCCATGGGCGCGAACAGCGACCCGTCCCGCATCTTCAAGAACAAGAAGATGGCAGGCCAGTACGGTAACGAAAAGGTTACGATGCTCAATCTTGAAATCGTCAAGATCGACGCCGACAACAATCTGATTGCTGTCAAGGGCGCGGTCCCCGGCTCCAAGGGCAGTATCGTTTACCTCCGCAACACCGTAAAGTAAGCGGAAGGAGGAAGAAATAATGCCTACAATTAACGTCTACAACATGGAAGGAAAGGTTTGCGGCGAAGTCGCTCTTTCCGAAAAAATATTCGCTGCCGAAATCAACAACGCAGCGGTTCATTCCGTTGTCAGGGCTCATCTTCTGAATTGCCGTCAGGGTACACAGTCCACGCTCACCAGAAGCGAGGTCTCCGGCGGCGGCAAAAAGCCCTGGAAACAGAAGGGTACCGGCAGAGCGAGACAAGGTTCGACTCGTTCTCCTCAGTGGACCCACGGCGGCATAGCTCTCGGCCCCAAGCCCAGAACCTATCGCATCAGCATCAACAAAAAGCTCAAGAAGGTTGCACTTTTCTCTGCTCTTACATCCAAAGTGGTTGCGAACGAATTGATTGTCGTTGACAATATCGCGCTCGATTCCTACAAGACAAAGAGCATGGTCGGCTTCCTTAAAGCGCTCAATGTTGACGGCAAGGCGATGATCGTGCTTAACGGCGCCGATGAATTCGTTGTCGGCTCTGCTGCAAACATCCCCGGCGTCATCACTGCACCGGTGAACACCATCAACGTCTATGACATCCTCAAATACGACAAAATGATCATCGCGAAGGATGCTCTGGCAAAACTTGAGGAGGTATACGCATAATGAAATCGGTTTACGACATTATTCAGGCGCCTGTAATTACCGAAGCCTCGATCAAGAATATGCAGGATAAGAAGTACACCTTCAGAGTTCCTGCCGATGTGAACAAGATCGAAATCAAAAACGCGGTCGAAGAAATATTCAAGGTCAAGGTGGAGAAGGTTGCCACCATCACCATGAAGAGAAAGACCAAGCGCATGGGCTACCATGTCGGCAAAACATCCGAATGGAAAAAGGCCATCGTTAAGCTTACCGAAGATTCCAAGACCATCGAATTCTTCGATAGCCTTATGTAAGGAAAGGAGAGCAAGTAGCTATGGCAGTTAAGACTTACAAACCCACTACTCCCTCCCGCAGAAACATGGCTTCCCCTTCCTTTGCGGAGGTCACGAAGAAAACACCCGAAAAAACGCTTGTAACCATACTTAAAAAGCATTCGGGCAGAAACAACACGGGCAGAATCACCGTTCGCCACCAGGGCGGCGGCAACAAAAAGAAATACAGGATCATCGACTTCAAGCGTGCGTATAAGGATACGGCAAGCACCGTCGTTGCGATCGAGTACGATCCCAACCGCACCGCTTATATCATGCTCCTGCAGGATGAAAACGGCAAGAAGAGCTACGCTGTCGCTCCCGACGGAGTAACGGTCGGCACGCTCCTCTACTCGGGCGAACACGCCGATATCAAACCCGGCAATGTTCTTCCCATTGCTCAGATCCCTGTCGGTACGGTTGTTCACTCAATCGAACTTTATCCCGGCAGAGGCGCTCAGCTCGTTCGTTCCGCCGGTGCTGCCGCGCAGCTCATGGCTAAGGAAAACGGCATGGCGCAGATCAGACTTCCTTCCGGCGAGGTTCGCCTTGTCCGCCTCGATTGCAGAGCTACCATCGGTCAGGTCGGCAATCTCGAGCACGAAAACATCAAGCTCGGCAAAGCAGGTAAGAAAAGACACATGGGCATCCGCCCGACAGTCCGCGGTTCCGTTATGAACCCCTGCGACCACCCGCACGGCGGCGGCGAAGGCCGTTCTCCGATCGGTCGTCCGGGCCCTGTTACCCCGTGGGGCAAGCCTACTCTCGGCTATAAGACGAGGAACAAGAAGGCTCGTACCAATAAGTTCATCGTCAAGAGAAAGAATGACAGATAAAGGAGGATCACATAATGAGCAGAAGCATCAAAAAAGGCCCGTTTGTCGAACAGAAGCTGTACGACAGAATTGCCGATATGAACAGCAAGGGCGAAAAGAGAGTTATCAAGACCTGGTCACGCGCTTCCACGATCTTCCCCGAATTTGTCGGTCACACCATTGCAGTGCATGACGGAAGAAAGCACGTTCCGGTATATGTGGTTGAAGATATGGTCGGTCATAAGCTCGGCGAGTTCGCACCTACAAGAACTTTCCGCGGTCATTCCGGCTCCAAGACTTCAAACAGCTAATGAGGTTGAAAGGAGAATAAACTGTGGAAAACAAGGAATCCAAAGCATATCTCAAACAGCTTCGCGTTACACCGCGCAAGGTTAAGATAGTGCTCGACCTCATCAGAGGCAAGGATGTTGCGGTTGCTGCCGCAATACTCAAAAACACCAACAAGCTCGTTTGCGAGGATATAGAAAAGCTTCTCAAATCCGCCGTTGCAAATGCAGATCACAACTTCGGCATGGATGTGGACAAGCTTTATGTCGCGGAATGCTTCGTCACTCCCGGCATCCTCAAGAATATGAAGAGAGTCCGTCCCCGCGCTCAGGGCAGGGCATTCAGAATACTGAAGAGGACTTCTCATGTTACTATCGTACTCAGAGAAAGACAGGAGGCATAACTAATGGGACAGAAAGTTAATCCGCACGGTCTTCGTGTCGGCGTCATCAAGGATTGGAGTTCCCGTTGGTATGCAAAGGACGAAGTCTTCGGCGATACCATCGTATCCGATTACAAACTCAGAAAGTTCCTTAAAGAACGCCTTATGCAGGCGGGCGTGCCCGAGATCGAAATCGAACGCGACAACAGCCGCGTAAAGGTTATCATCCACTGCGCAAAGCCCGGCATCGTTATCGGTAAGGGCGGCACGGAAATCGAAAAACTCAAGCACGTTATTGCCGATTTCCTTAAGCTCCCCGCAAATGTTACCGTTGATGTCAAGGTTGTCGAAATCAGACAGCCCGATCTCAATGCTCAGCTCGTTGCCGAAAATATCGCAGCGCAGCTCGAAAAGCGTATTTCCTTCCGCCGTGCTATGAAGCAGGCGATCGGCAGAACGATGAGATTGCAGGCAAAAGGTATCAAGATCGCCGTTTCCGGCCGTCTCGGCGGCGCCGAGATCGCAAGAAGCGAACATTATCACGAAGGGACGATTCCCCTTCAGACCCTCAGAGCCGATATCGACTACGGCTTCTGGGAGGCAAACACCACCTACGGCAAGATCGGTATCAAGGTATGGATCTACAAGGGTGAAGTGCTTCCCGAAGTCAAGCGTTCCTCGGCACGCGAAGGAGGTAGACACTAATGTTAATGCCCAAGAGAGTTAAATACAGACGTGTCCACAGAGGCAGAATGACCGGTCGCGCTTACAGAGGCAACACCATCACTCACGGCTCCTACGGGCTTGTCGCCATGGAACCCGCATGGGTTACCAGCAACCAGATCGAAGCCGCCCGTGTCGCTATGACAAGATACGTCAAGCGCGGCGGTAACGTATGGATAAAGATCTTCCCCGATAAGCCCGTTACCGAAAAACCCGCCGAAACCCGCATGGGTTCCGGTAAAGGTTCTCCGGAATACTGGGTGGCAGTCGTCAAGCCGGGCAGAGTTATGTTCGAAATGGACGGCATCACCGAGGAAGAAGCGCGCGAAGCAATGCGTCTTGCCTCGCACAAGCTCCCGCTTAAATGCAAGTTCGCCTCCAAGGCCGATCTCAACAAATAGGAGGTTAGATTATGAATATTAAAGAAATCAGAGAAATGCCGATTCCTGAACTGCAGAAGAATCTTGCAGAGCAGAAGGAAGCGCTGTTTAACCTTCGTTTTAAGCATTCCATAAACCAGCTCGACAATCCCATGCAGATAGTCGAAACCAAGAAAACCATCGCAAGACTCCTTTCCGTTCTCCGCGAAAAAGAGCTTGCCGAAAAAGCATAAGGAGGATAAAGAACGATGGAAAGAGCTCTCAGAAAAACCAGAGTCGGCACTGTCGTCTCCGATAAGATGGACAAAACTGTCGTCGTCGCCATCCGCGATAACGTCAAGCATCCTCTTTATAAAAAGATAATCAAGAGAACGGTTCGCTTCAAGGTTCATGATGAAAACAACGAATGCCGCGTCGGCGACAAGGTCATGATCATGGAAACACGCCCGCTCTCCAAAGACAAGAACTGGCGTCTCGTTGAAATCATCGAGAAGGCCAAGTAATTCAGGAGGTACACAATGTTACAGCAAGAGTCCCGTTTGAAGGTCGCTGACAACACCGGCGCAAAAGAATTGTTGTGCATCCGAGTTCTTGGCGGCACCGGCAGACGCTATGCGGGCGTAGGCGATGTCATCGTCTGCTCCGTAAAGAAGGCAGCTCCGGGCGGAGTTGCAAAGAAGGGCGATGTCGTTAAGGCAGTCGTCGTGAGAACCGTTCAGCCCACGAGAAGAAGCGACGGATCCTATGTCCGTTTCGATGATAACGCAGCCGTTCTCATCCAGGATGATAAGGAACCGAAGGGCACCCGTATTTTTGGCCCGGTCGCAAAAGAACTGCGCGAAAAAGGATATATGAAGATCCTCTCCCTCGCGCCCGAAGTGGTTTGAGGAGGCAGTATCAATGAGCAAAAAGATGCATGTTAAGACCGGCGATACCGTTGTTGTTATCTCCGGCAATTACGCAAACGGCAAGGAAAAGACCGTGGGCAAGGTTATCGGCGTTTCCCCCGATGAGGGCAAGGTCATCGTCGAAGGCGTTCACATCGTTTCCAAGCACGTCAAGCCCAGAAAGCAGGGCGAAACCGGCGGTATCATCAAGACTGAAGGCGCTATCTACGCCTCCAAGGTCATGCTTTACTGCCCGAAATGCCAGGCTGGGCGCAGAGTAAAGCACGTTCGTGCTGCCGACGGCGAAAGAAGCCGCGTCTGCGTCAAGTGCGGCGAAACACTTTAAGCAGGGAGGAATAACATAAATGGCAAGACTGAAAGATTATTACAACAGCGATGTTGTTCCCGCTTTGATGAAGAAGTTCAACTACAAGAGCCCGATGCAGATCCCGCGTCTTGAGAAAGTCGTCATCAACTGCTGCGAAAGTGATGCGAAGGATAATCCCAAGGTCATCGATAACATCATCGGCGACCTTACCATGATCAGCGGTCAGAAGGCTGTCCCCACCACCGCAAAAAAATCGGTTTCCAACTTCAAGCTCCGTGCGGGCATGAAGATCGGTGCGAAGGTAACTCTCCGCCACGAGAATATGTACGAATTCGTTGATAAGTTCTTCAACCTCGCACTTCCTCGCGTCAGAGACTTCAAGGGTATCAACCCCAACGCGTTCGATGGCCGCGGAAACTATTCCATCGGTATCAAGGAACAGCTCATATTCCCCGAAATGGAATATGACAAGATCGATAAGATCAGAGGCATGGATATCATATTCGTAACCACCGCGAACACCGACGAGGAAGCAAAAGAGCTTCTTACGCTCCTCGGCGCACCGTTCGCAAAGGACTAATGGGAGGTAAACAGAGATGGCAAAGAAATCGATGATACTCAAACAGCAGAAAACGCCGAAGTTTTCCACCCGTCAATACAACAGATGCAAGATCTGCGGCAGACCTCACGCCTATCTTCGCAAATACGGTATCTGCCGTATCTGCTTCCGTGAACTCGCCTACAAGGGCGAAATTCCCGGCGTGAAAAAAGCCAGCTGGTAAAAGAGGAGGAAAACGGATATGCAAATCACTGATGTAGTAGCAGATATGCTCACCCGCATCCGCAATGCGAACACCGCAAAGCACGAAACGGTCGACATTCCTGCTTCGAATTTGAAAAAGGCTATCGCCAAGATCCTTCTCGACGAAGGCTATATCAAGGCGTATGAAGTAATCGATGACAACAAACAGGGCGTCATCACCATCACGCTGAAATACGGCGAAAACAAGCAGAGAATAATCCAGGGACTTCGCAGGGTTTCCAAGCCCGGCCTCCGCATTTACGCTTCCAGTCAGGAACTCCCCAAGGTAAAGAACGGCCTCGGCGTCGCTATCATCTCTACCTCCAAGGGCATCATGACAGATAAAGAAGCCCGTAAGCAGAACGTCGGCGGCGAAGTGCTTGCGTTCGTATGGTAAGGAGGAAGTAGAATGTCCAGAATAGGCAGAATGACCATTACCGTACCCGCAGGCGTTAAGGTGGATGTCGACGAAAAGAATGTCGTCACCGTCACCGGCCCGAAGGGTACCCTTTCCGAAAAGATCAATCCCGCTATGGTTATCGAACAGAACGGCGCGGAACTTCATGTAAAGCGCCCCGACGATACCAAGGAAAACAGATCACTCCACGGTCTTTCCAGAACCCTCATCCATAACATGGTTGTCGGCGTTACGGAAGGCTACAAGAAGCAGCTCGATATCAACGGCGTCGGCTATAAGGCGGCGAAGGAAGGCAAGCGCCTTGTCCTGAATATCGGCTATTCGCACCCCGTTTATTTCGAAGAACCCGAAGGAATTACCTATGAGGTTCCCTCGCCCACAACGATCATCGTCAACGGCGCAAATAAACAGCAGGTCGGTCAGCTTGCAGCCGAAATCAGAGGAAAGAGACCTCCCGAACCTTATCTCGGCAAGGGTATCAAGTATTCCGATGAAAAGATCAGGCGTAAAGCCGGCAAGGCCAGTAAATAGGTGAAAGGAGAATAAAACTATGGTAAGTCGTGAAGATAAGAATAAAAACAGACTTTACAGACATAAAAGAGTCAGAGCGAAAATCTCCGGTACCACCGAAAGACCCCGCCTTTGCGTATATCGTTCCAACGATAACATCTATGCGCAGGTGATCGACGACACCGTCGGTAAGACTCTCGTCGCCGCTTCCAGCACCGAAAAGGAATTCGGTGACGAAGGCGGAAATGTCGAAGCAGCCGGCAAGGTCGGCAAGCTTATTGCCGAAAGAGCTCTCGCAAACAACATCACAACGGTTGTTTTCGACAGAGGCGGCTACATCTACCACGGTCGCGTTAAGGCTCTTGCAGAAGCAGCCCGCGAAGCCGGATTGAAGTTTTAAGGAGGGTAACCATGAAGACAGATTACAACGCACTCGAACTCAAAGAGACCCTCATAGACACCAAGAGAGTTTCCAAGACCGTCAAGGGCGGTCGTATAGCACGCTTCGCCGCGCTTGTGGTTGTCGGCGACGGTGCCGGCCATATCGGCTACGGCATCGGCAAAGCAGCTGAAGTTCCGGACGCTATCAACAAAGCGATCGAAGCAGCAAAGAAGAATGTCGTTTCGGTTTCCCTTAAAGGCACAACCATCCCGCACGAGGTTATCGGCGAATTCGGAGCCGGCAGAGTGCTTCTCAAGCCCGCCGCACCCGGTACCGGTATCATCGCCGGCGGCACGATGCGTGCAGTGCTTGACAGCGCGGGCATCCGCGATATCCGTGCGAAGTCGCTCCGCTCCGGCAACCCCGCAAACGTTGTCAAGGCTACATTCGAGGCTCTTAAAGAGCTTCGTACCGCCGAAGAAGTTGCGAGAATGCGCGGCATAAGCGTCGAATCGCTCGCAAACTAAGGAGGGACGGGAAATGGCAAAAATCAAGATCACTCTTAAAAAGAGCCTCATCGCCCGCAAGAAGAATCATATCGCCACCGCGAACTCGCTCGGACTCCGCAAGCCCGGCGATTACAAGGTGCTTGATTCCAACCCCGCGGTCGAGGGCAAGATCAAACTCATCTCTCACCTTATCAGTGTCGAAGATGCTGAGTAACTTAAATTAGTGATAGGAGGATAAAGTTATGAAGCTTCATGAGCTTTCTCCGGCAGCCGGCTCCACCAGGCCCAATTACAGAAAGGGCAGAGGCGCGGGCAGCGGCAACGGCAAGACTGCCGGTAAAGGACACAAAGGTCAGAACGCGCGTTCCGGCGGCGGTGTCAGACCGGGCTTCGAGGGCGGTCAGCTCCCGTTGTACAGAAAACTTCCGAAGAGAGGTTTTACCAACCACTTTTCCAAGCAGTATGCTATCGTAAACCTCGATACTCTTGAGAAATACGAAGCAGGAACTGTTGTGGATATCGAAACTCTTATCGCCGACAAGGCCGTTAAGAACCGTTTTGACGGTCTTAAGGTCCTCGCAAACGGCGAACTTACTAAGGCTCTTACCGTAAAAGCGGCTGTTTTCTCCGCAAGTGCAAAGGAGAAGATCGAGGCAGCAGGCGGAAAGGCTGAGGTGATATAATGTTCCGCGTCTTCGGTAATGCGTGGAAGATCCCCGAAATCAAAAAGAAAATACTCTTTACCGCGTTGATCATCGTGCTTTACCGTCTTGGCTCGGCCATCCCCGTTCCGTATATCAACGGTGCGGAGCTTTCAAGTATGATGGATCAGGCAGGCGAAACACTTCTCGGATATTTCAACCTTCTTTCCGGCGAAGCGTTCTCACAGGGTACTCTCTTTGCCTTGGGTGTCAGCCCGTATATTACGGCATCTATCGTTATTCAGCTTCTGACTATCGCGATCCCCGCTCTTGAACGTATGTCCAAGAACGGCCCCGAAGGTCAGGAAAAGCTCCAGAAAATAACACGCTACGTTACCATCGCGCTTGCTGTAATAACCGGCTACGGCTATTACATCACAATTAAGAGCAACTATTCCAGCCTCGTTATGGATCACTGGTTCGCCGGTGTCGTTATCGTCGCCTGCCTTACCGCCGGTGCATCGCTTGTTATGTGGGCCGGCGAACGCATTGACGAAAAAGGTATCGGCAACGGTATATCCATGATACTTTTTGCAAACATCGTCTCCAGAGGCGCTCCGCTCCTTCTCAGAATGGTCGCGCTCCTCAAGATCGGCGGTATGCAGTATCTCTATGTTCTTCTCGCCGTTGCAGTGCTCCTGCTCATCATCGTGCTCACCGTTTTCTTCTCGAATTCGGAACGCCGTCTTAATGTGCAGTATGCAAAGCGTCAGGTCGGCAGAAAAATGTACGGCGGTGCCAACACGACACTTCCCATAAAGGTTCTCATGAGCGGCGTTATGCCGATAATCTTTGCGAACTCCGTCGTTATGGTTCCCGCAACTCTTGCACTTATAATTCCTTCGTGGCAGAGCGGTATTGAAAAATACTTCTCCTCGAGCTCACAGTATCCGTTCTATGTGATCACGCTCTTCCTTCTGATCGTTGCTTTTGCTTACTTCTACCTGTCGATATCCTTCAACACCGTCGAAGTTGCGAACAACCTCAAAAAGAACGGCGGCACGATACTCGGCTACAGACCGGGCAAGCCCACCGCGGATTATATCAAGAAGGTAGTGAACAGAGTAACCCTTATCGGTTCCTTCTTCCTTTCCTTCATGGCGATATTCCCGGTTCTTCTTTCCTGGACAAACATCGATGCGTTCAGAGTTCTCGTTTTCGGCGGTACCTCGATGATAATCATCGTTTCCGTTGCACTCGAAACCACGCACGTCCTCGAAAGCGAGATCACCATGCGTCACTACAAGGGTTTTCTTGATTAAGGAGTCGCAAACGGCATGAACATCATTCTGTTTGGCCCTCCGGGCGCAGGCAAGGGAACACAGGCGGAAATCATTTCCGCACTGCTCGGTATCCCCACACTTTCCACCGGCGCTATGCTGCGCGAGGCTATCCGTGAGCAGACTCCCCTCGGGCTTTCCGCACAGAAAGCAATATCCGAAGGCTCGCTCGTTTCGGATGACGTCGTTATCGGCATCGTAAAGGAACGTATTTCAAAAGATGATTGCAAGGGAGGCTTCATTCTCGACGGCTTCCCCCGCACCATCCCCCAGGCAAAGGCGCTCGAAGAAATGGGCGCCGGGATAGACAAGGTGCTTATGATAGATGTGCCCGATGAGGATATCATCGAGCGTATGAGCGGCAGAAGGGTTTGTCCCGGCTGCGGCGCAAGCTATCATGTAAAGCATAATCCGTCCAAGGACGGCGCGACTTGCGACAAGTGCGGAACGGAGCTCACTCTCCGCGCCGATGACAAGCCGGAAGTTGTGAAGCATCGCCTTGATATATATCATGGCGAAACCGAACCCCTTATCGGTTACTATAAGGAAGAGAAACTTCTTGTGTCCGTTGACGGACGCCTGGAACCCGCGGAAGTTACCGCGAATGTAAAGAAGGTTCTCGGAATATGATTACCTTGAAATCGGGTGAACAAATCATCCGGATGCGTGACGCAGGCAGAATTGCCGCGATCGCCAGGGAGATAGGCGGTGAAAATGTCCGCGAGGGCGTTTCCACCGCGCATATCGACCGCGAGATAAAGAAATGTATCCTCTCTCACGGGGCTACGCCTTCGTTTCTCGGGTACGGCGGCTTTCCCGCTTCGGCGTGCATCAGTGTTAACGATGAGATCATTCACGGAATTCCTTCCCCTGCGAAGGTGCTTAAAAACGGCGATATCGTCAAGATAGACGTCGGCGCCTTCTATAAGGGTTATCATGGCGACTGCGCGGCAACATTTGCCGTCGGCGAGATAACCGAGGAAGCGAAGAAACTCATCAGCGTGACAAGACAAAGCTTTTATGAAGGTATCTCCGCCATAAAAGAAGGCGCCCGTCTGGGCGATGTCGGTCATGCAATACAGAGCTATTGCGAAAGCTTCGGCTTCTCCATGGTTCGGGAATATGTCGGCCACGGCGTCGGCAGGGAACTCCACGAGGATCCCGAAGTCCCCAACTACGGTGTTGCCGGGCACGGACTGCGGCTGCGTCCGGGTATGACAATAGCGATCGAGCCGATGGTCAACGCCGGCACATATTCGGTCCGCGTGCTTTCGAACGAGTGGACGGTCGTCACAAAGGACGGCAGGCTCTCCTCACATTACGAAAACACAATCGCGATAACGAATAATGGTGTCGAAATACTTACCGACCCGGCTTGACGAGGAGTTTATGGACGACTTATTAGGACATTTGGTCGTGTCCCTTGCGGGGCGCGACAAAGGATGTATATGCGCCGTTGTCGGCTATGCCGATGACGAGGGCTATGTTCTTATAGCGGACGGCCGTACAAGAAAGGTCGAACGCCCGAAGAAGAAAAAGCTCATGCATATCAAACCGCTCGAACCCGAGCTTCCCGAAAACACATTGCCGGAATCCAAGCTGACAAACCGCTTCATACGCGAGGCAGTCGGCGAGGCGGCAAGGCACGGGAATGTACAGTAAAGGAGGAATTATTCTGGCTAAAACCGATGTAATCGAATGTGAAGGCGTGGTTGTTGAGGTTCTCCCCAACACGGTGTTCAAGGTAAAGCTTACCAACGGGCACATCGTCACAGCCCACATTTCGGGGAAAATGCGTATGAATTATATCAAAGTCGTGCCCGGCGATAAGGTCACCGTGGAGGTTTCCATATACGATCTCAGCCAGGGTAGAATAACTTTCAGAGCAAAGTAATCTGAATGGAGGTAAAAAATGAAAGTAAAACCTTCTGTAAAGAAAATGTGCGAAAAGTGCAAGATTATCAAGCGCAAGGGCAAAGTAATGGTCATTTGCGAAAATCCGAAGCACAAGCAGAAACAAGGATAGGAGAGTAAAGTATGGCTCGTATTTCCGGTGTTGATATTCCCAACGCAAAAAGAGTTGAGATCGGTCTGACTTATATTTACGGTATAGGCAGAAGCCGCTCCAACGAAATTCTCGAAAAGACCGGCATCAATCCCGATACCAGATGCAAGGATCTTACCGAGGAAGATATCGCAAAGCTCCGTGACGTTATCGAAAACGAATACGTCGTCGAAGGCGATCTCAGGCGTGAAGTCGCTCTCAATATCAAGAGAATGACCGAAATCGACTGCTATCGCGGAACGAGGCACAGAAAGGGACTTCCCGTTCACGGTCAGCGCACCAAGACGAACGCAAGAACCAGAAAAGGCCCCGTCAAGACAATTGCAAACAAGAAGAAGTAAAGGAGGATTGCGAACAATATGGCAAAAGTACAGAAGAAAACGGTTGTCAAAAGACGCCGCGAAAGAAAAAATGTCGAAAGAGGCCAGGCGCATATCCAGTCGAGCTTCAACAACACTATCGTGACCATTACCGATATGCAGGGTAACGCGATATCGTGGGCATCTGCGGGCGAACTCGGTTACAGAGGCTCCCGTAAGTCCACCCCGTTTGCAGCTCAGATGGCTGCCGAAACCGCTGCAAAGGCTGCTATGGAACACGGCATGAAGACCGTTGAGGTTTTCGTTAAGGGTCCCGGTCAGGGCAGAGAAGCTGCGATCAGATCGCTGCAGGTAGCCGGTCTCGACATCACACTCATTAAAGACGTTACGCCTATTCCTCACAACGGCTGCAGACCGCCGAAGAGAAGACGCGTATAACATTAACGGAGGTATCACATGGCAAGATATACAGGCCCTTCCTGCCGCCTTTGCCGCAGAGAAGGCTGCAAACTGCACCTTAAAGGCGAAAGATGCAACTCGGAAAAGTGCTCTCTCAACCGCAGGGCACAGGCACCCGGCCAGCACGGTGCTGCCAACAACAGAAGAAGAGTCAAGGAATACAGCCTCCAGCTTCGCGAAAAGCAGAAGGCAAAGAGGTATTATGGCATTCTCGAAAAGCAGTTTAAGAACTACTTTGAAAAGGCTGACAGAAAAGAAGGTCAGACCGGCGAGAACCTTCTCACCATGATCGAGCGCAGACTCGACAATGTAGTTTACCGTATGGGTATGGCGGAAAGCCGCAAGGAAGCACGCCAGCTCGTTCTTCACGGTCACTTCACCGTAAACGGCAAGAAGGTCAACATTCCTTCTTACGAAGTAAACAAGGGCGATGTAGTGGCTCTGAAAGAAAACAGCCGCAAGCTCGGCAAATTTAAAATGCTTATCGAGGATATCAACGCAAGAACCATTCCCGCTTGGATGGATGTCGATAAGGAAAATATCGTTGCAACGATTAAGGAACTTCCGAAGCGCGAAGATATAGACTTCCCGTTCGAAGAGCATCTTATCGTCGAGCTGTATTCGAAATAATAACTTCCGGATAACAGAAGTTCCACTAAAACGAGGAGGTAAACAGAATGATCGAAATCGAAAGACCGAGCATCGTCACCGCCGAAATGAGCGAGGACGGAACACACGGTGTATTCGTTGTCGAACCACTGGAAAGAGGCTACGGTATTACTCTCGGGAACTCGCTTCGCCGTGTTCTTCTGAGCTCGCTGCCCGGTGTTGCGGCATCAAGCGTAAAGATCGATGGCGTGCTTCATGAAATATCCACTGTTCCCGGTGTGAAAGAGGATGTACCCGAAATCATCCTTAATGTCAAGGGAATCGTTGCAAAGCTTTATTGCCAGCAGCCGAAGACCTGCGTTATAGATGTTCGCGGCGGGGAAGTTACCGCAGGCGATATTCAGGTGGATTCGGATATCGAAATACTTAATCCCGATCACCACATTGCGACGGTCGAAGCCGGCGCGCCCTTCTTCATGGAGATTACTTTCGAACACGGCAGAGGATATGTTTCCTCGGAGAAGAATAAAGCCGCTGCCGAATCGCCGGTTATAGGCGTCATCTACACCGACTCTATCTTCACTCCGGTCTACAAAGCTAATTTCACGGTTTCCAACACCCGTGTGGGCAATATCACCGATTACGACAAGCTTGAGCTTGATGTGACAACGAACGGCACCATCGATGCAAAGGAAGCCGTTTCGCTTGCCGCAAAGATAATCACCGAGCACCTCAATTTGTTTGTTGAACTTTCCGCCGATGCCGCCAATGCGGAAATTATGGTGGACAGGGAAGAAACAAAGAAGGAAAAAGTGCTCGAGATGACGATCGAAGAGCTTGATATGTCTGTAAGAAGCTTCAATTGCCTTAAACGCGCAGGTATTGATACCGTTGAAGATCTTACCAACAGGACCGAGGAGGATATGATCAAAGTCAGAAACCTCGGCAAAAAATCGCTTGAAGAAGTCATACAGAAGCTTGATTCTCTTGGACTCTCGCTTCGCAAGTCCGATGACTGATCGGCGAATGAGTATTAAATAAGGAGGCAAACGAAATGCCCGGAACCAGAAAACTTGGCAGACCGACCGCGCATAGAATGTCTATGCTCAGGGGCATGGTCACATTCCTTCTCGAAAACGGAAGGATCGAAACGACCGCCACCCGTGCTGCCGAAGTCAGCGCACTTGCTGATAAAATGATAACTCTCGGCAAGAAGAACACTCTTGTCGCAAAAAGACAGGCTATCGCGTTCCTCAAAAAGGAAAGCGTGGTTTATAAGCTCTTCACCCAGATCGCACCTCTTTACGATGAAAGAAACGGCGGCTACACCCGCGTTCTTAAAATCGGTCCCAGAAGAGGCGACGGCGCCGAAATGGCGATCATCGAACTTGTCGGAGCCGAAAAGGTCTACGACAAAAAAGCGGACAAAAAGGAAGACAAATAAGTCTCCCCGATTCGCAATATCAAAAGGCGACCCTTCACGGGCCGCCTTTGTTTTTGTGCGTTGCTATTTTTTGTCCTTGATGTAATAATCGTATATTGCTTTCTTCATTATCGAATCGTGCAGGCGTATGGTGTATTTTACGCCGATATAACCCGTGAGCAGTGTGAGCACTGATGCGGCAATGCCGTAAACAGCGCTTCCGCTTGCGAATGCACCGAAGGCGGTGAGCGCAAATATAAGCGCGAGCGCACAGGCAAGTGCCGAAACGGCGAGCTTGCGGTATAGCTTTAATGCACGCGGAGCAAAGTCGCGCTCGATAATGCGTGCCGGAAATTCGCCCCTGCGCGCCTTTGATATCGCTTCCGCGCGCATTTCGTTATATCCGGCATTGTTCAGTACCTTGCAGGAACCGCATTTTTCGCAAATGCAGACCTTCTTTTTGAAGCGCGAAAAAATCGTTGCATGGCGGAACAGTTTTACGCGGTAATAAACGCGCGCAAGATAGAAGTCCTTCTGTTTTTCACATTCGGGGCAGTAGTATTTTCCTGCCCAAATATCATTTTCGACAAAATTGCCGTATAACATTTTTGATCACCCGCTACATTATAAATTAAGTTTGTTCCGTTGTCAATATTTGTCGTACCCGATTGACTTTTGCGACGTGTTGTGATATATAAAACAATGAAAAATGATGTTTTCAAGGAGTGTGTCAAATGGAAAAATTAAGAATCGGCGTAGTCGGCGCGGGTAATATCGGTACAAATGCGCACCTTCCCGCATATGCGAAGTGCAGCAATGCGATCCCCGCGGCAATCTGCGATATAAACTTCGACCGCGCAAAGGCCGCGGCGGAAAAATTCGGTATCGAACAGGTGTATTCTTCTGTTGAGGAAATGCTTGAAAAGGCGGATATCGCCGCCGTTGATATCTGCACATGGAACAATGCGCACTCGGATGTCTGCGTTGCCGCGGCAAACGCAGGCAAACATGTGCTTTGCGAAAAACCTCTTGCAATGAACCTTTCTGAAGGGCTGAAGATGCAGAAGGCAATAAACGATGCGGGCGTTGTGTTCCTGCTCGCCGTTCCTTCGCGTTTCAAGTCCGAAAATATGTACCTGCGCGAGCTTTATGATCGCGGCGAGTTCGGTAAGGTTTATTATGCAAAAACCTCCAACATACGCCGCCGCGGCACACCGACCGGCTGGTTCACCGATAAAAAGACCTCCGGCGGCGGCCCGATCATCGACATCGGCGTTCACCGCATAGATGCTGCGTGGTACCTTATGGGCTGCCCGAAGCCGGTGCGCGTTTCCGCAAATGTCTTTACGGAAATAGGCGATTATCAGACAAAGGGTGTCGGCAGATGGCAGGGCACACCTTGCCCGGATAACAAATTCGATTGCGAGGATTCCGGTGCGGGCGTCATCCACTTTGAAAACGGTGCGGTGATGGTCTTTGAAGCAAGCTGGGCAATCAACTGCGAGTCCAAGAGCGAAACGGTCATCTGCGGTACCAAGGCGGGCGCACTTGTCGAACCGCTTACGATCTACGGCGAAAGGAACCAATACCTGAGTACCGACCAAATCACCGTCGACACATCGGGCGACCGCTTCAAACTGGAAATCGAGCATTTTGCCGACCATGTACTCCGCGGCGACCGCAATACCAAATATCCGATCGAACAGGCTGTTCAGATGCAGCAGATGCTTCAGGGCATATATGATTCCGCCGCTGCAGGCAGGGAAATTGTGTTATAAGGAGAGAAAACAATGAAAAGCTGCATAAGCACATATAGCTTCCATCGCCTCTACTCCGGCGATTTCACACGATTCGATGCAATAGACAAAACAAAAGCGCTCGGCTGTGCCGGCGTGGAATTCGTTCTGGATGATAACCCTCCGGAGGGCTACACCAAGGAGGATTACGCGCTTGCGCTTACAGAACACGCACACAAGGTCGGGCTGGAAGTTCCGATATATACCACCGGTGCGGATTTCAGCAAAGATGACCTTAACGCCGAGGTCGAAAGACTCTGCACACATATAGATATCGCCGCAAAATGCGGTATACCGCTTCTCCGCCACGATATCGCGTGGGGCTACCCCGCAAATTTCGAGGGCGTAAAGACCTACAAGGCAGTTATCGAAAGAGTTGCGCCTTATGTTTCCAAGGTCGCAGATTATGCAAAAAGCGTCGGTGTTATGACCTGCACCGAGAACCACGGCAGACTGCTTCAGGACAGCAACCGTATGCTCGAGCTTTTTAACGCGGTGAACAATACCAATTACCGTTTCCTTTGCGATATGGGCAATTTCGGCGGTGTTGACGAAAAATGCGATATCGCCGTTTCCAAGCTTTTGGAGCTTATCGTTCATGTGCATGCCAAGGATGTGTTCACCAAATCCGGCATGGTATATAACCCCGGCAGAGGCTACAACCGTTCGAGAGCCGGCAATTTCCGCCGTTCCACCATATTCGGTCACGGCGATGTGCCCACCTTCCAGATTCTTGCGGCGATAAAGAATTCCGGCTATGACGGATTCGTTTCACTTGAATTCGAAGGACTTGAAACCGTGGAGGACGGTGTCACGATAGGCAGCGAAAACCTCAACAGAATGATACGCGATTTAGAGGGCTGATATAATGCAGATCAGAAACGGTATTGTACTCAACGGCGCGAACGACCGCTTCGAACGCTTTGATATTCGTTTTGCAAACGGAAAGATATATCAGCGCGGCGTGTTTCCCGTTGATATCGACGATTTCGATGCCGAGGGGCTTTATGTCATTCCGGGCTTTATAGATGAGCATGTTCACGGCAGCGTTGGCGTGGAGTTTGCCTCTGCGGATGAGGATTTCGAAAAGGCAAGGGTGTTTTTCGCCTCCAAAGGCATAACCGGCTTTGCCGCAACGGTGCGTGCGCTCCCTGCGGAAGAAACAGCCGCGGCAATGAAAAACATTATCCGAGAAAGCAAAAAGGAATCCCGCGGCGCCGCAATACTCGGTATTCATACGGAAGGCCCGTTTGTCTCCTATAAAAAAACCGGAGTCATGCACCCGCCGAAGACGGAATGCAATATTTCCGCCATGGAAGCGCTCTGCGCTGCGGGCGAGGGATTTTGGAAGCTGATGACGATCGCCCCGGAGCGCGAAAATGCGCTTGAAGCCATTGAGTATGCCGCCGCACACGGTGTTACGGCATCGCTCGGGCATACCGATGCGACGTATGAGCAGGCGCTTGCCGGCGCGGATGCCGGCGCGGCAAAGGCAACACACATTTTCGATGCGATGCGTCCCTTCACCCACCGCGATCCGGGCATTATCGGTCTTGCACTTACCGACAAGCGCATAAATTGCGAAATGATATGCGATCTTGTGCATGTCTACGAGCCTGCGATAAAGCTCGTCCTCGCCGCAAAGGGCGCTTCGGGCGTCACGCTGATATCGGATGCGGGCGTGATGTCCGGCCTCGGCAACGGCGTATATAATGTCGGCGGTTACGAAAGAATCGTCGAAAACGGTATCTGCCGCAATACAGACGGCCGGATTGCCGGAAGCTGCGTGAGTATGCTCGAAGGCGCAAAGAACCTGCTCAAAATGGGCGTTCCGCTCGAGGATATCTCGGTCATGGCATCCAAGAATCCGGCAAAGGCTCTGGGGCTTGAATCGGAGCGCGGCTGCATACTCGAGGGCAGATATGCCGACTTTATCGTTTGCGATGCGGAGCTTAACATTAAAGCGGTGTTTGTCGAAGGCGTTCGGAGGTTCTGATGGATTACAGAATTGGTGTCGATATAGGCGGAACAAGTGTCAAACTCGGCGTTGTCGCGGATAATTTCGAGGTCGCAGAGGTGAGCAGAATCCCCACGGGGAGGCACGCCTCTGCCGAATCGATAATCACATCTATCATCGACGGCTGCCGCGCTCTTCAGGAAAAATACAATGTCGTCTCGATCGGTATCGGCTCTGCCGGGCGGGTAAACCCCAAGCTCGGTGTTGTGGAGATTGCGGGGAACCTTCCGTTCCGCGGCGAACCGATTGCCGCGCGAGTTGCCGAAGCCACGGGGCTGCGTGTTTCCATTGATAACGATGCAAATGTCGCGCTTATCGGCGAAGCGGCTGCGGGTGTCTGCAAAGGACTTTCGGATGTTGTTCTGATAACCATCGGAACAGGTATCGGCGGCGCGGTGATGATCGACGGCAAACTCTACCGCGGATATAACAACCGTGCGGGTGAATTCGGCCATTTCATCATCAAGTACGATCACCCCGTTCGCTGCGAATGCGGGCTTTACGGCTGCTTCGAGCAGTTTGCCTCCGGCACGGCGCTCATAAATATGACACAGAAGGCAGTATATGACGAGCCGCAAAGCATACTTGCCCGCCTTGCCGAATCGGGCGTCGACGGTACGACTGCTTTCAGGGCAATGCGTATGGGTTGTACTGCGGCAAGGGAAGTGGTTGAAAACTATGTGAAACTGCTTGCGGTGGGTATAAATTCGATGATAATGGTATTCCAACCGCAGATGCTTGTGCTTTCCGGCGGCGTTTCGGCGGAAGGCGAGGAGCTCCATGAGCTTCTTGCGCCGTATATAATCGACCATGCGCGCATAGGCCTTTCTTCGCTGCGCGGAATCGGCGGCATGATCGGCGCCGCTCTGCTCGACACGAAGTACGGAGGTCTTTATGAGGCTTGAAAGTGCTCTCGATACACCCGAAAGGCTTGAATTTGCCGAAAAGCTGTATTTGAAAGCCTTTCCGGAAAGTGAACGCAAGTCGTTTGATCTGCTTCTCTGCAAGCAGTTCGAGGGCAGTGCGGAGCTTCTGTGCGCAGTTGATGATGACGGCTCTCCCGCCGCGATAGCTTTTACGCTTTCGGACGGCGGCTATGTCCTGCTTGATTACCTTGCGGTGGATCCGCGGTATCGCGGCAGGGGGATCGGCTCGCAGATACTTGCGCTTCTGAAACAAAGGTATGCGGGCAGCAACCTGGTGTTGGAGATCGAAAGCACCGTTTCTGCCGTCGATAAGACCGATATCCGCGTTCGCCGTAAAGCCTTTTACGAAAAAAACGGTCTTTCCGCCAACGGTTATCTTGTCGATCTGCTCGGCGTGGATATGGAGATCATGTCCGTAAGCCCGATATGCTTTGACGAATACCACGCTCTGTTCGAGCCGCTTTTCGGCGCCGAATTTGCGGGCAAAGTGCGTTATATAGGCTAAACGCATAAAAAAATAAGCGGCTGCGCTTTGAAGCGCAGCCGCTTTTGTGCTTTATCGGTGTCAAACCGCTGCTGTATTATCTGAATTTGCGTTTTCCTCGCACTGTATAGGCGCTTCCGAACGCTTTACGACGATCTCCTGCGTCATGATATCGTTGGCTTTTGTCACGGTGATATTCAGCCCGTGAAAATCAAATGAATATCCGACATCGGGTATCGCGCCTGCAATCTCGGTCAGCCAGCCGTTCACCGTTGTGGATTCGGGCTCCTCGTCAATATCGATATCGAAGTATTCGAAAAAGTCACCGATGGGCGTTGTCGAAAGCACGCGGTAGGCGGATTTGTCCGTTTGCTTGATGTTTTCGACCGCTTCATCGCGTTCGTCCCATATCTCACCGAAGATCTCCTCGATAATGTCTTCAAGCGTGACTATACCGGATGTTTCTCCGAACTCATTAACCGCAATGACAATGTGATTATGCTCCTTCTGCATATCCTTGAACAGCATATCAAGGTGTATCGTTTCGGGCACAAATACCGGCGGCACCATAACATCCGCAATATTGAAGGAAGGATCGTCCTTTTTGAGAAGAAAATCGCGGGCATGAAGTATGCCTACAACATTGTCCTCGTCATTGCCGATGACGGGCAGGCGGGAATAGCCCTCTGTTTCGACTGCGGATAGTATTTCGTCGACGGTGGAATCCGCGGGAACGAAAACCACATTTTTGCGCGGAGTCATAACGTCCTCCGCAGAAAGCCGGTCGAGCTTGAATACATTCTTTATCAGCTCTATATCGCCCTGCTTGAGGCTGCCCTCATCTGCGCCCGCATCGAGCATCAGAACGATATCGTCCTCCGAAACAGGATCCTCCTTTGCTTCCGGATCAATGCCGAAAAGGTGCAGAACCGCGTTTGTGGAAACGGTAAGCAGCCATATTATCGGCTTCAAGGCGGCCGCAAGGAAGGATATCACTCCGCAAACGTGCTTTGCAAGCTTTTCCTTGTGCCTCATGGCGACACGCTTCGGAACAAGCTCGCCGAAAACAAGGGTAAAGAATGAAAGTATCAGCGTGATGAGTATAACGGAAACTGTGTTCACCACGCCCGCACTGCTTTCGGAAAGCCCGAACGAGCGGATAAAGAACACGGAAACGCCTGCGGCGAAATTATCCGCGGCAAATGCCGAGCCGAGAAATCCCGCAAGGGTGATCCCGATCTGTATCGTGGAAAGGAACCGTGTGGGCTCCTCGATCATGCGGAGCATCTTTTTGGCGGTTTTGTCGCCATCCTCCGCCTGAGCGCGAACCTTCTTCTCGTTGAGCGAAATGACGGCGATTTCAGTTGCCGCAAAAAATGCGTTCAGAAGGATCAGAATTAACTGCAGCAGCAGTTGCTTGAAAATGTCCATAAAAGTTGCTTATAAGCCTCCGTAAAAAATCAAATCGTGTTTCCCGTGAAAAAAGAGTTTTCCGGGTATCAATTACGCATAATGATATACCCTGAAAGCCTTTCTGTGGGGACCTCCGCGGTTTGTTTTTTACGGTGCATACTTATATGCACGGTGCTTCTACTTCGAGGAAGCGGGTCCACTGAAAACCATCTCCTTTTGGAAAAATATATATGATAACCGCCCGCAGGCGCGTCATCGCATTAAGTGTTTTTAATGATTATCTGATCTATAACATCTGCGGCATGCTCGCACAGGTCGCAGCAGTTTTCAAGCGATTCGTATATCGCCTTTCCGCCCAAAAGAGCACGGATATCCGTGTTGGCCGAAAAGAGCGTATATATCGCTTCGGTGAAGACTTCGTCCGCCTCACCCTCGATCGTGTTTACATTCACAAGCAGCCCTCGCAGCGTTTCCGGGTGCTTGAAGTTTTTCAGTTCACTCACCGCTTCGGCAAGCGCGTTCACACACCGTGAAACAATGGCGGCAAACCCGGCGGTACCCGCGGGAAGAGTTTCAATGTGGAACATATACATTTCAAGCATGACTTCATCGAGTGCATCGGTGACATCATCGATGATCTGAACGAGCCGCAGTATATCCTCCTGGTCGATCGGCGTGATAAATTCCGCCGTCAGCCTGCGGAGTATATCGTGGTGTATCTCGTCGGCATGGTGTTCGATCTCGTGTATTCTGCGGCGTTCCTCGGCGGGATTGTGCTTTTCGTATTCGGCAAGAATGCTTTCAAGCAGCTGCGCCGCTTCGACACAGCATGCCACCTGCGTGCGCATAAGTTCGAAATAATCGTTTTTGCTTTTTGCCATTGCGTGCTCCTTTCAGGCGAACAGAAGAATAAACAGTTTTGCGGTGAGATAACCGAGCACCCCGCATCCCGGGAAGGTGAACACCCATGTGAGGACAAGCTCGCTCACAATGCTCCAATTTACATTTTTTATGCGTTTCGCGGCACCGACACCCATTATTGCGGTGGTTTTGGTGTGCGTTGTGCTTACGGGAACACCCGTCAGTGATGAAATCAACATACAAAGCGAAGCCGAAAGATCGGCCGCAAAGCCCTGATAAGGCTTTAATTTGACCATATCCATACCGACGGATTTGATTATCTTGTAGCCGCCGATAGATGTGCCCAGCCCCATCACGAGCGAAACGAGCACCATCAGCCAGAACGGAGGAGTACCGGAAAAGGAACCGTTGGATTCGCCTTTTACAAGCGCGTTTCCCAAAAGGAAAATCGCCATGAACTTTTGCCCGTCCTGTGCGCCGTGCATAAAAGCGCTTGCGGCGCCGCCAGCGACCTGAGCCGCGGAAAAGAAGCTTTCGCTCTTCAAACGGTTTTTGTTGTGGAAGCAGAGTACAGTCAGCTTGGCGGTCACATATCCGAGTGCAAAGCCCAGCGCGGTGGAAAGCAGTATGCCGTAAAGCACCTTAACCCATTCCTCGCCGCGTATGCCCCCGAATCCGCCCTGAACTGCGACTGCCGCGCCCGAAAGTCCCGCAATAAGCGCATGACTTTCGCTTGTCGGGATTCCGAAATACCACGCGGCGACAGCCCATATAACAATAGCCGCCATAGCCGCGCAAAGCGCGATAAGTGCCGCGTGCGAATCCGTGCCGAAATCGACCATGTTGTATATCGTGGTGGCGACGGAGGAATTTATCGCCGTCATCACAAGAACGCCGAGAAAGTTGAAAATCGCCGCCATAACGATTGCCTTGCGCACGCCGATTGCCCGCGTGGAAACGCAGGTCGCAATGGCGTTCGGGGCATCCGTCCAGCCGTTTACGAGTATAACACCGAGTGTAAGTACGGTCGAAACAGCCAGCATCGGCTGTTCGGTAAGGCTTTTAATAAATTCCAGTAGGGACATACCGCACCTCCTGACAGGGTTGCTTCCGCCTTTTAACGAATTTCGTTTATATCGTAAGGCGTGCTTTGGTAGACAAAATAATTGAGCCAGTTGGAATAAAGCAGGTGCGCGTGCGCGCGCCATGTGTTCACCGGGGTGAGAGCAGGGTCATCGCCGGGAAAGTAGTGGCGTGGGACAGTGGGCGAAATGCCCTTTGCAAGATCGCGTTCGTATTCTTTTTTGATAGTATCGAAATCATATTCCGAATGCCCGGTGATAAATACCTCGCGCCCGTCTCTGCCGGCGATAAGGTATATGCCCGCCTCGGGTGAATCGGCAAGCACGGAAAGCTCCTTTATTGCGGCAATATCCTCGCTCGCGACTTCGGAATAGCGCGAATGCGGCGCGTTGAAGGTTGCATCAAAGCCGCGTACAAGCGGGTGAGAGGGCATAAGCACATTGTGCTTGAACACGCCGGATATCTTTTCGGAAAGCAGACGCTTTTCCACGCCGTAGCGATGGTAAAGCCCGGCGTATGCGCCCCAGCATACGAAAAGCGTGGAATAGACATTGGTTTTTGCCCAGTCCATTATCTCGCAAAGCTCCTGCCAGTAATCGACTTTGTCGAACGGCAGCGCCTCCACCGGAGCGCCGGTGATTATCAGCCCGTCGAACCGACGGTCGCGTATATCGGAAAATGTTTTGTAAAATGTGCGGAGATGCTCTTCCGCGGTGTTTTTTGATTGATGTGTCGCTGCTTTAAGGAAGGTTATATCCAGCTGCAGCGGCGTATTCGATAAAAGCCGTAAAAACTGTGTTTCGGTGACTTCCTTTGTCGGCATAAGGTTGAGTATCACGATCTGCAGCGGGCGTATGTCCTGCGAAAGGGCGCGTGCTTCGTCCATCGTGAAAATGTTTTCTTTTGAAAGAATCTCTGCCGCCGGAAGGGAGCGGGGTATCATTATGGGCATTGTTTGCCTCCCAAAACCATTCTATTTTACATTATAGCATAAAATTCCTTTGCGTTCAATACTTTTTTTGCTTTTGGGTATGGAATATTCGCGCAGGGTGTGGTAAAATCAGCATAAAGAGGTGAATCCGATGTCTGCCCGCATATATAAAATGAGCGACCTGCATCCCGACGAAAAAGCAATAAGCGAATGTGTTCGCGTACTGCGTGAAGGGGGCATGGCCGTGTTTCCTACCGAAACGGTTTACGGCATCGGCGTGGATGCCTTCAACGCAGATGCGGTATCGAGGCTTTATGCCGCCAAGCACCGCAGTGCGGAAAAGCCGCTGCTCATGCATATTTCCGGGCTTGCCGCCGCGGAGGAACTTGCATATCTCGATCCGCGCAGCCGCGAGCTGATATCCCGCTTTACGCCCGGTCCGCTTACGCTGATTTTGAAGCGAAAGCCCTGTATTCCGGCAAACGCCGTTTCGGGCGGGGATACCGTCGGGCTCCGCTTCCCGAGCAATGGGATATTTCTTGCTCTTGCAAAGGAATTCGGCGGCGCCATCGCGGCGACAAGCGCCAACATTTCCGGCGCCGCAAGCGCGGTGGATGCCTCCGGTGTTTCCGATGTGTCCGAAAGCTGCGATATCATTCTCGACGGCGGTCATACCGAATACGGTCTTGAATCGACGATAATTTCGCTTGTCGGCGAAAAGCCGAAACTGCTTAGGCGCGGCTCGTTCGATGTTCGTCTTGCCGAGGAGGTGATCGGTCGGTGCGAATTATAGGTGTCTGCGGCAGAAGCGGCAGCGGAAAAAGCACGCTTTGCTCTGTCGGCGCGGAAATGGGCTTTGCCGTTTTCGATTGCGACGGAATATATCGCGATATCGTTTCACGAAACACCGATTGCTTAAACGAAATTGCCGCGCGCTTCGGCGGGGAAGCGGTTGAAAACGGTACTCTGAACCGCAAATACCTTGCGGGTATCGTCTTTTCGGACCCCGCCAAGCTTGCCGATCTGAACTTGATCACGCACAAATATGTGCTCGAAAAGGTTTTTTGCGGTGTTGAATCGCTCGGCGGCGAAAGAAATGTGATAATCGATGCGCCCGCGCTTTTCGAAAGCGGGCTGGATAAATATTGCGACACGGTGATCGGCGTCCTGTGCGACGATGATATTGCCGCCTCACGCATATGCGCGCGCGACGGAATATCCCGAGCCGATGCTCTGGCGCGCCTCGGTGCACAGGTGCCTGCCCGCGATATCATATCCGGCAGTGATATTCTGGTCTATAACAACGGCGCGGAACCGGAATTTGAAAATTCCGCGCGTGAAATACTCGAAGAGATCATTTGCGGTGAATTATGAAGAAAATTCTGCCGATCCTGCTGTGCTTTCTTGCCGCCGCGGCTCTTGCCGCCTTTATCGGCTACCGTGCGTATGAAGAGCGCCTTTACCCGCGCGAATACGCCGATATTGTCGAATCGGCTGCCGAGGAACAGAATATTCCCGAATCACTTGTTTATTCCGTTATCCGTGCCGAAAGTTCCTTCCGTGCCGATGCCGTTTCAAGGGCGGGCGCAAAGGGGCTGATGCAGCTCATGCCCGAAACCTACGAATGGCTTGTGAAAAAGCACGGCGGGAGCGAATCACCGGAGGATATAACCGATCCCGCGGTCAATGTCCGCTACGGCTGCCTTTACCTCCGCTCACTTTACGATCGCTTCGGCGATTGGAGCCTTGCCGTTGCCGCCTATAACGCCGGGCCGAACCGCGTTGCCGGCTGGCTTGCGGACAGCCGCTATTCCGATGACGGAAAGACTCTTACGAAGATACCGTATGCCGAAACCGAAAATTATGTAAACCGAGTGCTTTCCGCACGGGAAAAGTACGAAAAACTGTATTATAATAAAGGAGATCAATAATGGAAAGAAAACAAGCCGAAGAGCTTCAATTCAAAAGCCCGTCATCCGTTGTGAGCAATGCAAAAACCCTTGATATTATCGGGGAATTTATCGATGGATACCGCCGCTTTATCGATATGGCGAAAACCGAACGCCTTGCCGCCGCATATACGGAGAGGGAGGCCTGCTCCTATGGGTTCCGCCCCATTGCGGACGGCGAAGCACTCAAACCGGGCGATAAAGTTTATTATGTAAACAAGAATAAGTGCATAATCCTTGCCGTTATCGGCAAAAAAGGCTTGGAGAAGGGCTGCCGCATAATTGCCTCGCATATCGATTCGCCGCGCCTCGATTTCAAACCGCAGCCCATGTTCGAGCAGAGCGGGATTTCCTACTTCAAAACGCATTATTACGGCGGCATCAAGAAGTATCAGTGGACGGCAATTCCGCTGGAACTGCACGGTGTTGTTTACCGCGCGGACGGCAGCAGAGTGGATGTGAATATCGGCGCGGATGACGATGATCCCGTCTTCTATATCAGCGATCTTATGCCCCATATCGGCAAGGATCAGATGAGCAAGACCGCCTCCGAGTTTATCCCCGGCGAAATACTCAATATCATCAACGGTTCGCTCCCTCTCGACGATGAGGGCGGCGTAAAGCTGAACATCCTTTCAATTCTCAACGAAAAATACGGTATAACCGAGCGCGATCTTATCACTGCCGAGCTTTCCGCCGTTCCCGCGTTCAAGTCCCGCTTTGTCGGGCTTGACCGCTCCATGATCGGCGCATACGGTCAGGATGACCGCATTTGCGCATATCCCGCGTTCCGTGCGCTTCTTGCCGATCCGAACCCCGAATATACCTCTGTTGTCATGCTTGCGGATAAAGAGGAGATCGGCTCCGTCGGCATAACCGGTCTGGGCAGCGATACCTACCCGGATTTCATCGCAAGGCTTTGTGCAGCTACGGGTGCGGATTTCCTCGCCTGCAAGCGCGAAAGCGTCTGCCTTTCTGCCGATGTCGGCGGCGCGTATGACCCCTGCTTCGCCGATGCGTACGAGGCAAACAACTCCGCATACCTCAACCGCGGCGTTGTCATAAGCAAGTATACCGGCTCACGCGGGAAGGGCGGCTGCTCGGATGCGGCTGCGGAAACCATGTCCCGCGTGGCGCTTGCCTTCAATAAGGAGGGCGTTGCATGGCAGGTCGGCGAATACGGCAAGGTAGACCAGGGCGGTGCCGGCACCGTTGCTTCGGAGATCGCGGCCAACGGAATCGAGGTCGTCGATTGCGGTGTGCCGATACTTTCCATGCATTCGCCGTATGAGCTCGCCTCCAAGTTCGATATTTACGAGATGTTCAAGGCGGCAAGCGCTTTCTTCAAAATGGATTGAGCAAGTATATAAAAATATAAAAAATATCGGTTTGCTTCCTTCTCATAAGGATGAATGATGAGAAGTTGAAATTCAACGGTTTATATTTATAACAGCCGCGGCGTGCTTGACATATACGCCGCGGCGTGGTATTATGTCCATAATAAATCGGAGGGGAAGTGACGATTTTGCAAACGCTCGGAAATATTCTTTGGTTCCTTTTCGGCGGGTTCGTCGGCGGGCTGGCGTGGGCGCTCGCGGGCTGCCTGTGGTGCGTGACAATCATCGGCATTCCCATCGGACTGCAATGTTTCAAGCTTGCCGGGCTTGCCTTCTTTCCGTTCGGCAGGGAGGTCGTCTGCGGCGGCGGGGGCGTTTCGTTCATTGCCAACGTGTTCTGGATCTTGTTTTCGGGGTTGGAACTGGCGATTTGCTATCTTGTTATCGGCTGTGTGTGGTGCATAACCATTGTCGGCATACCGTTCGGCAGGCAGTGCTTAAAAATGGCGCGGCTTTCGCTTATGCCGTTCGGCGCGTCCGTGCGGTAAACGACACGGCTGACCGCCGTGCCGCTGCGTGCGCTTTGCGCCCGGTGTGCAAAGCGGCAGAATGCAAATATGCATTTTTTTCGGGGTGTGGCCCAATGGTAAGGCGCTTGGTTTGGGACCAAGATTTCGGGGGTTCGATTCCCTTCACTCCGACCAACGGCGGCTTTTTGACCGCAAAAACAAAGCCGCAGGGTTCTCTCTGCGGCTTTGTTTTAATATGGAGGACTTTGATATATTTAGTGGTGACATTATATTTAGTGGTGACATTTTTTGTTGCTGTTCTTGTAGTGCTAAAACTGCCATATGTGAAGGGTGCTATCGGAGAAACTATTGTCCGTATAGCTGTCGGCAAGAATTCAACCAATCCTAATAAAAGACAGTATATTATAAATGATTTGATCTTGGAGAATTCGCCTGGTAAGACATCTCAAATTGACCATGTGGTGATAAATCAAAATGGAGTTTTCGTAATTGAAACAAAGAATTATTCCGGGCGTATATATGGGAATGAATCGCAAACTCAATGGACCCAAGTATTAAACTATGGTAAGGTAAAAGAACGATTCTATAGTCCCATTAAACAGAACGAAGCACATATACAAGCAATCAGAAAATTGTTGGGTAATGATATTGCGATTTGCTCTATCGTTGTGTTTGTAAAGGGCAACATACGCTATATTCAATCGCCGGATGTTTATACTGTATTTGGAATGATCAAAAAACTGAAATCTCCATCCGAAATGACAATTTCTTCTGAGAAAATGGCTGAAGCTTATTCCGCAATTGTTGAAAACAACAGAAAAAATGCAATTAGCAATGAAGAACACTTCAAAAACATTGAAACGAAGAAAAGAAGCATTGCGAACAATGTATGCCCCTATTGCGGAAGAATATTGGTTTTGCGAAAAGGTAAGTATGGTAGTTTCATGGGATGTTCCGGGTATCCGAATTGCCATTTTACCAAAAAGATTGACTGATTGGTCGCAAACGAAAAGTAAATCACATATATCATCCCCCGTGTAAAGGAAGTAAAAAATGGAGTTCATGGATTCGTTCAAGCGACTCGACAAACTTTGCTCACAGGTATACGGAAACGATGCCGGCAACGGAAAGTATGTTAGCGGCGTGGCAATGTATATAAACGAGATGCGTAAATACAGCGCCGAAGCTTCACGTTGTGTTTCCGGTTGGGATACATACTACGATTACCTTAAATACTACCTCTCTTTGCGCAACAGTATTTCACACGATTGCGGCGTTGACGAACAGGGGCTTTTTGCCTGCGGAAAGCTTTCCGAAAACGATGCAAGGTGGCTTGAGGGTTTTTGCAATGCGATGCTCGAAGGGCGCGATCCGATAGCGCGTTACTACACGGCGATTCGCACCCGCCGGGAAGCCGCAAGAAAGGTGAACCGCTCGCCGCAGTCCGCCGCACCTGCCGCAAAAACCGAAGCTGAACCATACCGGCATGAAACGGTTTCCGCACCGCTGCCGGATAATGTCGTGCGGATGTATGATGACCTTGTGCGGGGCAGAAGGGTAAAAATCATTATTGCAGTCGCCGTGCTCCTGCTCGGCGCTCTTACCGCCGCTGCCGGAATCCTTCTTGCATACGGGATGTTGTAAGAAATTGCTTACTCACACGAAAAAGTCCGTTACCGGTACCGAAACGGCTATGCATTTGCTTTTCCGAACAATGCGGAATATATTGAAATGCGTGGAATAATCTGCTATAATACCGCGGGTAACGGAGGGGATATTATGGAAAAAATGATTCTTGCGCTCGAAATAATAGGCACGGTGGCTTTTGCCGTTTCGGGTGCGGTGATAAGCATAAACAAACGGCTGGATATCTTCGGCGTGATATTCTGCGCCGTCATAACCGCGCTCGGCGGCGGGGTGCTGCGCGATATGCTGCTTGCGAACCTACCGCCCGTGATGTTCCGCGAGTACATTTATGTTATCTGCGCGGTCATTACAGCCGTGGCGGTATTCACCGCCGCACGGCTTATCGGCAGGCGCTATACCGATAATCTCCCCGTGATAGACAAAGTCAACAATATCTTTGATGCGATCGGACTCGGCGTTTTCACCGTTGTCGGGATAAACACCGCCGTTTCCGCCGGGTATGGAGATAACGCCTTCTTTGCCGTTTTTCTCGGGATGACGACCGGCATCGGCGGCGGCATTATCCGCGATATCATCGTGCGTGAGGTGCCGCTTGTGCTTTCAAAGCGCATTTACGCCGTTGCGTCTATCTGCGGCGGTATCGTTTATTACCTTCTCCGCATTGTTGCCGATGCGGGCGGCGTTGCAAGCGCCGTGATCGGTATTGCCGTTGTTTTTGTGCTGCGGCTGCTTGCTTCGGTGTTCCGCTGGGATCTTCCGCGGGCAATAGAATAGCATCTGCCTCCTCCGCCGCTTCTGCGTGCGGGGGAGTATTTTTCTGCCGGTGCGCCGCGAGCCCGTTGGCGATAAAGGCGAGCGCGATATCGGCTGTAAAATCCGTGCCTTTGCAATATCCTGCGGCGCAAGCCCAAAGCAATACCGCTCCGACGGTGTTCCCGTCGGGGCATTGTGCTATCGTTCCGGTATATTGCGCAGCGCGGAAAAATGCGTTGAAGCAGGCGAAACAACGGTGTACTTTTTTGCTTGTGTATACTTGAAATTCCGAAAAAAACGTGATACGATATACTTAATACAACCGGAGGTGAATTCAATGCCCTGCTTTGAAAATGTTAAAAAGAACTTCGGGTTCGGCTGTATGCGTCTGCCGATGAAGGGCGATGCTGTTGATAAAGCCGAATTCTGCCGCATGGCAGATGAGTTTATCGCGGCGGGCTTCAATTATTTCGATACCGCACACGGCTATCTCGACGGAAAGAGCGAGGTTGCGGTGCGTGAATGTGTTGTTGACCGCTACCCGCGTGATGCTTTCGTGCTTGCCGATAAGCTGACGGGCAATTATTTCAAGAATGAATCCGATGTGCGCCCCCTTTTCGAAAGTCAGCTCGAAATAATGGGTGTTGACTACTTCGACTTTTACCTTATGCACGCGCAGAACCGCGAAAGGTACGAGCATTTCAAGCGCTGCCGCGCCTACGAACAGGCAATCGAATTCCGCAATGAGGGCAAGATCAGGCATTTGGGCGTTTCCTTCCATGATAAAGCGGAAGTGCTGGAAACGATACTTACCGAATACCCTGAGCTTGAATTTGTTCAGATACAGCTCAACTATATCGATTACGACGATCCCGCCGTCCAGTCCCGCCGCTGTGCGGAGGTCTGCCGCCGCCACGGCAAGCCGATGGCCATTATGGAACCGGTGAAGGGCGGAAATCTCGTGAACCTTCCCGATGATGCAAAAGCGGTTTTTGATGCGCTGGGAAATGCTGATTATGCCTCCTATGCGCTTCGCTTTGCCGCGGGTGAGGAGGGCGTTTTCATGGTGCTTTCCGGCATGAGCAACCTCGAACAGACACGCTCCAACATTGAATCCATGCGGGATTTCAAGCCGCTTGACGAGCGCGAGAGGGAAGCCGTGAGGGAGGTCTGCGCGATATTCCGTTCCGAAAACCTCATTCAGTGCACGGCTTGCCGCTATTGCACCGCGGGCTGCCCGAAAAAGATATCCATTCCGGATCTTTTCTCCTGCCTGAACGCGAAAAACATATTCCGCGATTGGAACGCCGATTTCTATTACGGCATACATACAGCCCACGGGGGCAAGGCATCGGATTGCATCAAATGCGGCAAATGCGAGAAGGCTTGCCCGCAGAACCTTCCGATACGCTCGCTTCTCGAACAGGTGGCAAAGACATTTGAAACGGAGAAAGAAAATGCTTGAAAACGCACTTAAACAAAGAAACATCACACGCGCGCGTGCGGCAGGTGTAAAATCCGCCGTTTCCGCAGCGCTTATTGCCGCTTCCGTATTACTTCCGCAGCTTGTACACGCGCTTTACGGTGCCGCGGGCGGGGCGAAATTCCTCCCGATGTACATCCCCGTTCTGCTCGGCGGCGTTCTGCTCGGCAAGGTATGGGGCGTTTGCGTTGCCGTTGCCTCGCCTGTCGTGAGTTATCTTATCACGCTTTCGCTCGGCAACCCGATGCCCGCTGCCGCAAGGCTTCCGTACATGATCGTCGAGCTTGCCGTTTTCGCGCTTGTCGCGGGCGCATTTTCGGGCTCGGTATATCGCGATGTGCGTAAGGCGTTCCCCGTCTGCGCGCTTGCCGCCGTTTGCGGCAGGGCGGTATATGTTCTGATGAACATCAAAAACATTTCCTCGGCGCTTGCCGTTGTCCGCACCGGCATACCCGGCCTTGTGATACTTGCCGCTGCCGTTCCGCTTGCGGCACTGCTTATCGGCAAGGCAATAAAGCGCGGGGGCGGAAATGACTGATATCACCTCTGCCCGCGAAAGCCTTTCGGGGCATTCCGCCGTGCTCTGCCGCGGGGCGGAACGGATAATTTCGGATGAACGCGGAGTAAAACCGCTTGTCACACTTCTCGATTCCGGCGCGGATTGCCGCGGCTTTTCGGCTGCGGACAAAATTGTCGGAAAAGCGGCGGCGATGCTATTTTCGCTGCTCGGCGTGAACGGAGTATATGCCGCCGTCATGTCCGAGGCGGGAAAGGCTTATCTCGATTCAAAGGGCATAAAATCGGAATACGGCACGCTTGTGCCGGAAATAATCAATCGTGCGGGTACGGGCAGATGCCCGATGGAGCAAGCCGTTTCGGAAACGGATGATGCCCGCGAAGGCTTTGAACACATAAAGGAGCGGTTAGCGCAGCTGCGTGCCGCGAAGGAGGATTAACATGAATTGGGAAACACTTTGGAACGCCGTCTCCGGCTGGATTATGCAAACGGGGATAAAGATCGTTGTTGCCGTGCTGGTAATGGTGGTGTCGTTCGCGCTGATAAATCGGCTCGGTAAGCGCATTGCCGAAAAGCACACCGCACATATCGGCGGCAGAAAGCAGGATAAGACACTTTCCCGTGCGATCGCAACAGCGGTCCGTATCGGCTTGAAGCTGCTTGTAGTCATTTGCCTTGTCGGGTATCTCGGGCTTGATACGAGCGGCATAACGGCGGTCATTGCCTCGCTGGGCGTAAGCGTCGGTCTTGCCATAAACGGCACGCTTTCGAATATCGCGGGTGGAATATTGCTTGTGATAACGCGCCCGTTCAGCGATGACGATTATATCGAAGCCTGCGGCTATTCCGGCACGGTGGAGGATATAAAGCTCTGCAATACAAAGCTGAGAACGATCGACAACAAGGTCGTGTATCTCCCCAACGGCAAGCTTTCCACGAGCGAGATAGTCAATTATTCCGAAAAGCCGCTTCGGCGTGTGGATATCGTATTTTCGGTATCCTATTCGGATGATTTCGATTCCGCCGGCGATATCATACTTTCGACGGCGCGCTCCTGTGCGCTTGTCATCGACGATCCCGCACCGGCTGTCTGCATGGATAAGCAATCCGCAAGCAGCATCGACCTGCTTTCCAAGGTCTGGTGCAAAAACGAGGATTATTGGACAGTGCGGGCATATATGCTCGAAAATGTAAAAAAAGCCTTTGACGAAAAGGGAATAACAATTCCGTTCAATCAGCTTGATGTGAATATCAAAGAAAAATAAAAATACAGCGCCCCGGGTGATCAACCCGAAGGCGCTGTTTTTTGCGTTGATGTCAGAAGTTCAGAACTTCCTGCGGCTTTGTGAAGGAGGAAAATACCGCGGTCGCGTTGCGGAAGTAAAGCACCTCGGCGGATTCCGGCGTGTAAAGCGCCTTAAGCTCGGGGTAGGCATCCAGCACGGAAACGCGTGCTTCCATCCTGTCGTCATTTATAAGCTCGCCCGAAACGCGCAGCCAATCGCCGTTCAGCATGGCGCATATTTCGGCTTTCGGGTTGGCGGCAAGCTGTGCGGCGACGGCCTTGCTCCTGCCCGTCTGTATGTAAAGCCGCCCTTCAAAGATATGCGCGGTGCCGAAGGGGCGCACGCGCGGCTGATCGCCCTCGACGGTGGCAAGGTAATAGGTTTCGGCTTCTTTCAAAAACTTGCATACTCTTTCTGTTGTGTTCATGATGTTTCTCCTTTGCTGCTTGTTATATTTCCGAACGAAGAAAACCGAAGTGTTCCGTCCGCTTTTGCCGAGCGGCGAATCCGGAAACACACAGGTCTTCCTCTTTTTATTATTTTAGCATAAGGCAAATTGCATTTCAATACACATTTTTTGCTTTCGTCTATTGCTTTTTTAACGCATTAAAGTTAGAATAAAGCACAAGGAGAATAATTATGAGAATCGTAATAAAGGTAGGAACATCTACGCTGGCGTATTCCACGGGCAACCTGAACATACGCCATATGGAAACGCTTTGCAAGGTTATAAGTGATATAAAAAACGCCGGGTATGAGGTTATACTCGTTTCTTCCGGCGCCGTCGGAATGGGCATGGGCAAGCTTTCGCTTTCCGAACGCCCGCGTGAACTGACATTGAAGCAGGCGGCGGCGGCTGTCGGTCAGTGCGAGCTGATGTACACATACGATAAGCTCTTTTCGGAATACAACCATACCGTTGCACAGATACTGCTGACGGCGGAGGATGTAAACGATCCGGCGCGCCGCGGAAACTTTGTCAACACGATCGAAAAGCTGCTTGCTTTGAAGGCGCTGCCCGTTATCAACGAAAACGACACCGTTGCCACGAGTGAGCTTGTCATCGGCGATAACGACACTCTTGCCGCCATTGTCGGCGAAAGCATCGGCGCGGATCTCACCGTGATACTTTCGGATATCGAAGGGCTGTTTACCGCCGATCCCCACAAGGACGAAAATGCAAAGCTGATACCCGTTGTGCGTGAGCTTACACCGGAAATATACGCGCTTGCCGGCTGCCCGACCTCCGGGATCGGAACCGGCGGCATGATAACAAAGCTCCGCGCTGCGGAGATAGCGACATCCGGCGGCTGTGATATGGTTATCGCAAACGGCACCGACCCTGCCGTTCTTTATGATATTATCGAGGGCAAGCCCGTCGGCACGCGCTTTGTCGGGAGGGCAAAACAATGACCACGCATGAAATAATGGAGCGGGCAAGGGAAGCCTCAAAACGCTTTTTCGCCTCTGCGGATGAAAAAAACGCCGCGCTCATGAATATGGCGGATTCGCTTGAAGCGCACGCGGGCGAAATACTTGCCGCAAACGCCGCGGATGTCGAAGCCGCAAGAGGGGCTCTTTCGGATGTGATGATCGATCGGCTCCTTCTCGACCCCGCGCGTATCCGCTCGATGGCTTGCGGTGTGCGCGATGTCGCACGGCTGAACGACCCTGTCGGGAGCGTGATATCCGAATACAGACACCCCGGCGGAATGCTGATCCGCAAGGTGTGCGTGCCGCTCGGTGTTGTGGCGATTATTTATGAAAGCCGTCCGAATGTCACATCCGATGCCGCATCACTTGCATTAAAAAGCGGCAATGCCTGCATTTTACGCTGCGGAAAGGAGGCACACGCCTCCGCCGAAGCGATAGTGAACGCCCTGCGTGAAGGGATTGCCGTGTCGGGAATGGCAAGCGACCTTGTTCAGCTCGTTTCGGATACGGGCCGTGAAAGCTCCTACGAGCTCATGCGCGGCAACGGGTATATAGACCTTCTTATCCCGCGCGGCGGCAAGGGACTTATAAAGGCGTGCGTGGAGAATGCAACGGTCCCCTGCATAGAAACCGGCACGGGTATCTGCCATATTTATGCGGACAAAGCCGCGGATATCGAAAAGGCACTGAATATCATCGAGAACGCAAAAACCTCGCGCCCATCGGTCTGCAATGCGGCAGAGGTCTGCCTTGTGCACGAGTCGATCGCCGCGGAATTTCTGCCGCTGCTTGAAAAGCGCCTTGTCGAGGACCGCGCCGCACAGGGAAAGCCCGCCGTGGAATTGCGCGCGGATGAGCGTGCGATAAAATACCTGAAAACCGCCGTATCTGCGTGTGAAAACGATTTTGATACCGAATTTCTGGATTATAAACTCGCTGTCGGCATTGTGGATTCGGTTGAAGCGGCGGCAAAGCACATTTCCGCACATTCCACGCATCACAGCGATGCGATAGTTACGGAGGATACCGCCGCAGCGGAGTATTTCACCCGCAATGCGGACAGTGCCGCGGTTTATGTCAATGCCTCCACGCGGTTTACGGACGGCGGTGAATTCGGTCTCGGCTGCGAAATGGGTATTTCCACGCAGAAGCTGCACGCCCGCGGACCTATGGGCATTCGCGAGCTGACGACATACAAATACATCGTTACCGGCAACGGCAACATTCGTTAGAGAGGGATTTATATGAAAAAATACATTGCCGGATTTATCGGCGCGGGAAATATGGGCGGTGCGCTTCTGCGTGCCGTTGCCGCCGCTGTCGGCGGGGAAAATATCGTGTTCTGTGATCACAACCGCGAGCACGAACAGGCTCTTTCGGCAGAGGTCGGCGCTTTCGCTGCGGATGCGGAGACGGTTGCCTCGCAGTCACACTTCCTTTTCCTCGGCGTAAAGCCGAACGGAATATCCGCGCTCGGCGCGCGGGTGGTCGGCTGTCTTGATGCCGAAAGCGTTGTCGTGACAATGGCGGCGGGCGTTTCATCCGCATCGGTTGCCGCGGATTACGGAACCGACCGTGTTATACGCATAATGCCCAATACGCCTGTTGCGGTGGGGGAGGGAACCGTGCTTTACTGTTCGGATATCGGTATCGGCGCGGAGGAAATTGATGAATTTACAGCGATAATGTCGCACTGCGGGCTGCTTGCGCCGATAGATGAAAAGTATATCGATGCCGCAGCCGCGCTCACCGGGTGCGGCCCCGCGTATGTTTATATGTTTATCGAAGCGCTTGCGGACGGCGCGGTGAAATGCGGGCTTCCGCGCGCGGCGGCTCTGCTTTATGCGAAGCAGACGGTTATCGGTTCGGCAAGGCTTGCGCTTGAAAGCGGAAAACATCCCGGCGAATTGAAGGATGCCGTGTGTTCCCCCGGCGGTACGACGATCGAGGGCGTTATGGAGTTGGAACGCAATTCCTTCCGCTATGCCGTCGCAAATGCCGTCGTCGCCGCATACGAAAAAACGGCAAAACTGAAAAAGTAATAAAAAGGGGTACTCCGTGCAGACAGGCACGGAGTACCTTTTTTATGCGGTCTTATTAACGCAGGTGCGCGGTTCAGCCGAAATATCTTTTCAGCATACCCTCAAAGCCCTTGCCGTGCCGGGCTTCGTCCTTCGCCATTTCATGGACGGTATCGTGGATGGCATCGTAGCCAAGCTCCTTTGCACGCTTTGCAAGTTCAAATTTGCCCGCGGTCGCGCCGCATTCTGCTTCGCTGCGGAGCGTGAGGTTCTTTTTGGTGGAATCGGTAACGACTTCGCCCAAAAGCTCGGCAAATTTCGCTGCGTGTTCGGCTTCCTCGTATGCTGCTTGGAGGTAGAAGGCACCGATTTCGGGGTAGCCCTCGCGGATAGCCTGGCGGCTCATGGCGATATACATACCGACCTCGGTGCATTCGCCTTCGAAGTTGGCTTTCAGGCCGTTGTAGACTTCTTCATCGATCTTGCCCTTCGCACCCGTACCGATAACATGCTCGCAGGCATAATTGAGAGAATCACCCTTCATTTCGGTAAACTTGGAGCCGGGAACGCCGCATTGAGGGCACTTTTCGGGCGGGAATTCTCCTTCGTGGACATAGCCGCAAACGGGGCAGACAAACTTTTTCATGGTGGTTACTCCTTTTAATCTTCGTATTTTTCTTATTTTTGTTCTTTATTACATTCACGGCACAAGCCGTAAAAAACAAATGAATGTGATGTCACCTTTACACCGGAGCGCTCCTCAATCAAACGGTCGAGCCCGGAAATCTCCCCGTTACAGCCGACATCCGAAAGCCTTTTGCAGGCATTGCAGAAGAAGTGGTTGTGGTCGCGCGTCTGCGCATCGTAACGGATGGTCCCGTCCCCGACATCAAGCCTTATCGCCATGCCGTTTTCGCATAAGGCGGTAAGGTTGCGGTATACCGTCGCAAGGCTCAGCTTCGGAATCTTCGCTTTGAGATGTTCGTAAAGCCATTCCGCGCTCGGGTGGCAGGTAACGCTTTTCAACAGTTCGTATATCGCTTCCCGCTGGCGGGAATGTTTTTGCTTTTCGGGCATAATGAACCTTCTTTCTAAAATGATAATGATAATCATTATCATTTCTGCCTTATAATACCATACGCAAAAACATTTGTCAAGAGGAAAACGAAAAAATATTTCACCTGTATTATTCCCCCGAAAACAGATGAAAAAACGGCACTTCCGCACGCCGGGTGCGGAAACGCCGTTCGGTTTTGTATTTTACTTCCGGGGGGATGAACGCCATTGTCTTTCCGGCAAGCTCGTCTGCGGAAAAAACGGTTGTACCACTCTGCGGAGGCGAGCGGCTCGCCGGAGAAGGCTTCGTGCCGTATCGGGGAATGCCGCTTTTACCCGGCAGCCTGCCGATTCCCGCGCAGGCCGCCTCGTAATCGCGGCGGATCCCTTCACGGCGGCTCTCACGCTCGATGAATTCGCATATTTTCTTCGGACCGTCGCCCTCGCTGCCCCCGTTTCGGCACTGTATCCGTTCGTTCGCAGGGTATTGCTCGCAGTGCGTCCGGCACCGTTATTTACTGTTTTCGCTTTTATGCTCCGCATTTTGCTTTTGACGGGTTTGACAACCGCTCCGCAGTATTATATAATCCTGATTGAATGATATCATCAACGGAGGTGGCTGCCGTGTCAAGACAGACAACGCTTTGCTATATCGAAAAGGGTGACGAGTATTTAATGCTCCACCGCATAAAGAAGAAAAACGACGAAAACCATGATAAGTGGATCGGTGTCGGCGGCGGGCTGGAATACGGCGAATCGCCTGAGGATTGCATGAAGCGTGAGATATTCGAGGAAACCGGGCTCGAAGCTGAGGAATGGCAGTACCGCGGTATTGTCACATTTGTTTCGGATGAATTCGGCACCGAATATATGCACCTGTTCAAGGTGACATCCTGGCACGGCACGCCGCACGAATGTGCGGAGGGTGTGCTTGAATGGACACCGAAGCGGCGTTTGCCGGAGCTTCCCGCATGGGAGGGCGACCGTATATTCCTCGAACTGCTCGAAAGCGATACCCCGTTTTTCTCGTTAAAACTCGTTTACGGCGGCGAAAATCTCGTGTCCGCCGTGCTCAACGGCAAAACGCGGATAAAGTAAAGGGTTATTCCTCCGTGTCGAAGAAATGGTCGGGTATTCTTCTTTCGCGGTAGTAAAATTCGAGGTCGCGCTCGTTGATCTCGCGGATTACCCGGCAGGGGTTGCCGACGGCGACACACCCGGCGGGTATGTCCTTTGTCACAATGCTGCCCGCGCCGATAACGCTTCCGTCGCCGATTGTCACACCCGGCAGTATAATCGCGCCGGAGCCGATCCAGCAATCCGCGCCGATATGCACGGGCAGGTTGTATTGCAGCGTTTTCGCGCGCAGCGAAGGCCATATCGGGTGGGATGCCGTCGCTATAGTCACATTGGGGCCGATCATCGTTCTGTCCCCGATGGTTATTTCACCGTCGTCGACAAGCGTCAGGCCGAAATTGGCATATACGCCCTTGCCGAGCCGCGCAAACTTCCCGCCCCAGTTGGCGTGGAGCGGCGGTTCGATATAACAGCCCTCGCCCGCTTCGGCAAACATCTCGCACAGAAGCGCACGGCGCTTTTCGGACTCCGTCGGGCGCGTCATGTTGTAATCATACAGACGTTCGAGACAGAGTGTCTGCTCCGCCGTAAGCGCGGTGTCTCCGCAATCGTAGAGCTCGCCGCTCAGCATTTTTTCGAACATATCCTTCATTTCGGTACCTCTTTGCATGGCGGCTTTTCAGAAAAGCCCGGTTATATTGCCGCTTTCATCCACATCTATGTTTTCGGCCGCGGGGTGCTTCGGCAACCCCGGCATGGTGAGTATGTCGCCCGTCAGTGCGACAATGAAGCCCGCTCCCGCGCTCACACGCAGGCTGCGCACGGTGACGGTGAATCCCTCAGGCGCACACAGCCTTGCCGGATCGTCCGAAAAGCTGTATTGCGTTTTCGCAATGCACACCGGCAGTCCGCAAAAGCCCTGCTCCTCCAGCATCGAAAGCTGCTTTTTCGCCTGCGATGTAAATTCAATACCCGCGCCGCGGTAGACCTTTGTCACCACGGCGTTTATTTTTTCGGAAATGCTCATTTCGCTGTCATAGGCAAAACGGAAATCTCCGCCGCCTTCGCCGCATATCCGCACGATCTCCCGTGCAAGCTCCTCCGCGCCCGCGCCGCCGCAGGCCCATGCGTCCGAAAGCACGGCCTTTATGCCGAGCCTGCCGCATTCGTCCAGCACGAGCTTTACTTCGGTGTCCGTGTCGGCAGGGAAGCGGTTCAATGCCACAACACAGGGCAGGCGGTAAACCTCGCGGATGTTTTCCGCATGGCGAAGAAGGTTCGGTATGCCGCGTGCAAGGGCCGCGGTGTCCTCCCGCGCAAGCTCGCTTTTCGCAAGCCCGCCGTGCATCTTTAACGCGCGCACCGTTGCTACGATAACAACGGCATCCGGCCTTATTCCCGCCGCGCGGCATTTGATATCCAGGAATTTTTCCGCACCCAGATCGGCGCCGAAGCCCGCTTCGGTCACCGTGTAATCCATAAGGCTCATCGAAAGCCTTGTCGCCCGCACGGAATTGCAGCCGTGCGCGATATTCGCAAAGGGACCGCCGTGAATGAAGGCGGGGGTTCCCTCCAATGTCTGAACAAGGTTGGGCTTGAAGGCCTCCTTCAAAAGCGCCGTCATTGCACCCGCGGCTTTCAGATCGCCTGCGGTGACGGGCTTTCCGCCGTATGTATAGCCGACAATTACCCTTGCGAGCCGCGCTTTGAGGTCGGCAAGCGATTCCGCAAGGCAGAACACCGCCATGATTTCACTTGCGACGGTTATGTCGAATCCGTCCTCACGCGGAGTGCCGTTCGCCTTGCCGCCGAGACCATCCACAATAAAGCGGAGCTGTCTGTCGTTCATGTCCACACAGCGCTTCCAGGTGATGCTTTTCGGATCGATACCGAGCTCGTTGCCCTGCTGAATATGATTATCCAGCATTGCGGCAAGCAGATTGTTTGCCGCGCCGATGGCGTGAAAATCCCCCGTGAAATGCAGGTTTATATCCTCCATGGGAATGACCTGCGCATATCCGCCGCCGGCGGCGCCTCCCTTTATGCCGAATACCGGCCCGAGAGACGGCTCACGCAGGGCAACGGCGGCATCCGCACCGATGCGTCGCAGTCCGTCGGCAAGACCTATTGTCGTTGTCGTTTTACCTTCTCCCGCGGGTGTCGGCGTTATCGCGGTGACAAGCACCAGCTTGCCGCGCTTTCCTTTTTGCGCGGCGATAAACTCGTCCGATATTTTCGCTTTGTACCTGCCGTAGCGTTCCACGGCTTCTTCGCTTATGTGTGCACGCTCGGCAATCACCGATATGTCCTCGGGTGTTCGGCTGCGCGCTATTTCAAGATCGGTCATCAATAAAATTCATTCCTTTCATGGGAACATTTCTTCTCAAAAAGTATACCATGCCGCGTATAATAATGCAAGCCTTTCGGCGGCGCCGGGGCAGTATTTTCGACAAATTTTCAGAAGGTGGTTGTCTTTTGCGCGGAAAGGTGGTATCATAAAAAAGCATGGAGGTTTTCAATGGGTTCCCGTATTCTTTCACATAAAAACAAGCACGAGCTTGACATGACCTGCGGCAGCATCGCGGGTAATATTTTCAAATTCGCATTACCGCTGCTTGTCGGCAATTTATTCCAGCAGCTTTACAATATGGTCGATGTTTGGGTTATCGGTCAGAGCGGCGACAGCTCCGCCTATGCGGCTGTCGGCAGTGTCGGGCCGATAATCAACATACTTATCGGCTTCTTTTCAGGGCTTGCAAGCGGTGCGGGAGTCGTTATTTCGCAATATTTCGGCGCAAAGGATGAAAAAAGCGTAAGCCGCGCCGTGCATACCGCAATGGCGATGACGGCGATAATGGCCGCCGTGTTCACGGTCGCCGGCGTTTTGATATCGCCGCTGATGCTGCGGCTCATGCTCGGGTCGGATGCATCCGAAAGCCTGTTCAGCGCCGCAAAAGACTACCTTACGATATACTTCGGCGGCGTTTCGGGGCTGATGTTCTACAACATGGGCGCGGGAATACTGCGCGCCGTCGGCGATTCGCGCCGCCCGCTCGTGTTTCTTATCGTTTCGGCGTTCACGAATGTCGTGCTCGACCTTCTTTTCGTTTTTCGGTTCGGAATGGGTGCGAAAGGTGTCGCCCTTGCGACGATCATCGCACAGTTTGCCTCCGCGGCGCTTACAATGTTCGTTCTGATTCGGGATGATTCCTGCGTGAAGCTGCACATAAAGCGCATCCGCATAGATATGTTCATGCTCAAACGCATTGTCAAGATCGGCTTCCCGTCTGCGATACAGATGGCGCTCACCGCTTTCGCGAATGTTTTCGTGCAATCCTATATCGGCAATATAAACGGCGACAAACAGGTGAATCTCGGAAGCTGGACAACCTATTCAAAGGTCGATCAGTTCATCTTCCTTCCCATACATTCCATCGCGCTTGCCGTTTCCACCTTTGTCGGGCAGAACCTCGGGTGCGGTAATGTCGCCCGCGCCAAAAAGGGCACACGCACGGCATATCTGCTTTCCACGCTTTGCTCGGTATGCATAATGGTTCCGGTGATGATATTCGCATCCCGCATTGTGTTTATCTTCAATAAGGACGATGTCGATATCGCGGCACAGGCGGTCACGCTGCTCACCCGTATCACGCCGTTTTATCTCTTCTGCTCCGTAAACCAGGTGTTTTCCGCCTCGCTGCGCGGCGCGGGAAACTCAAAGGCACCTATGCTTATCATGCTTTCCTCCTTTATCGGAGTGCGGCAGATATACCTTTTCGTTATGTCAAATTATATTTCCAATGATCTTATCCCCATCGCGATGAGCTATCCCATCGGCTGGGCGGCGTGTGCGTTATGCACGATCATCTATTACCGCCGGTTCGATATGGGCTCCTTCAAACTGGAACGCGAAAGCGATACGGCGGCGGACTGAATAAAGAAAAGTGCTTCGTGAAAAACGAAGCACTTCTTTGTTTTCTGCCTTATTCGACGGTAAGCGCGAACTTGCGGAATGTCACCGCATTGTTCGCCGTGCCCGGTATGTATATCTTCACGCCGCTGATGATCACATTCCCGTCGGCATCGTATGCTCCGGCGGGCAGGAAAAGCGTGCTCAATGCCGCATCGAAAAGTATGTGCTGGTGGGGAAGGACGTCGCCGGAAACCGGGTCGATCTCATAGCCGAGCTTCTGCGAAACGACAAGGTATCGGTCATCGGTATAGGCGTTCGGTGTCGCTCCGCCGAAGTAAAGCACTATGGCGACATAGGTTTGGTCCGTTACGATATCACAGACCAGCTTCGCGGTTTTGTTCACTTTTATCGGCGTGGTGAAGGCATAGTGTGCCTCCGGCCAGAGTCCGTTCGTGTTGGACATTTTATACACTCCGTCCTCGTTTCTGATCACGAGCGTACCCGCCTCCGGCAGGAAGAAGGCGCCCGCATCATAGGGCAGCAGGGAAATCGTTTCACCGCTTTCCGGGATGATGTATGAATTATCCGCCTTTGCTGCGAAACTGTCGATTTTGTAGTTTTCGCTTATCCAGCCGGTAAGCGCTTCGGCGAAGACATCGCTTCCCGCTTCCGAAAGATGTATCCCGTCAGCACGGTATACAACTTGGGACGAAAGCATGCATTGAACATAGGTATCTATCAGCGCGGCGCCGGTTTCGGCAGCAACGGCGCGTGTGGTATCGTTATATTTCATCAACCAATCGGAAGGGGAGCCGACGCCCGCATAATGCTCCGGGTTTTGTCCTTGTGAGGTATAGAACACATCGGGATTCAAGGGGTTTGCCGTCATAAGCACGGGCGTTGCTCCGCATTCGCGAACCTTTGCAACCATTGCTTTGAGGTTTTCGGCGAACTTTTCGGGCGTGACCTGCGGCTTGTCCTTCGCCGTCATAAGCATATCGTTCATGCCGAAGCATATTGTTACCGCATCCGGCTTGCGGGAGGTGACAAATGCATCAATACGTGTGAGCGCGGTGTCGGTGTTCATACCGCCGAACCCGGCGTTGAAGTAACGCATCCCGCAGTTTTCGGCGGCCGTTTTGCCCCAGTCGCTCAGTGCGGTTATGCTGTCGCCGAAGGATATCAGCAGCCTGCCGCTCGCTTCGGGCTTATCAATTGCGACGGAACTTTCGGCAAGGCTGTCGCCGTCGCCTGCTTGTGCGGAGCTCTCATCGCCGCTTCCGCTGCCGCCGCAGGAAAACAGAAGGGTACACGCCGTCAAAGCGAGTATAAGAGAAACTGCTCTTTTCATGGTGATTCTCCTTTTTGTTTTTGGAGCACATTCAACAATTATACAATACCACCCGTGCGGTTTGTTGTCAATCATCGTTCTTGACACGGCGCCGGTTTTATGATATTTTATTATCGGTCGAATTTTGTTTGAATCGAGGTTTGTTATGAAAAAAGATGTCGTTATCGTCGGCGCGGGCCCTGCGGGTATCTTCACCGCGCTGGAGCTTATCCGAAAGGGAAGCGGAAAGAGCATCCTTATCATAGAAAAGGGCAGGTCTGTGGAAAATCGCAGATGCCCGAAGAGCGTCACGAAGCATTGCATGAACTGCAAGCCATATTGCCACATAACCTCCGGCTTTTCCGGCGCGGGCGCATTTTCGGACGGCAAGCTTTCGCTTTCCTCCGAGGTAGGCGGCGATCTTCCGCGGCTTGTCGGCGACAATCTTGCGCAGGAAACCATAGAATATACCGATTCCATATATCTCGATTTCGGTGCGGATACTCATGTAGAGGGTATAAGCAACGACGACGAGGTAAAAAAGATCCGACTTCGCGCCATCCGAGCGGGGCTGAAGCTTGTCGATTGCCCCATCCGCCACATGGGCACCGAAAAGGCGCAGAATATATACCTCTCCATCGAAAAATATCTGCTTGAAAACGGCGTGGAGATTATGTTCGACACGGAATGTGTCGGGCTTGTACTCGAGGACGGCAAATGCCGCGGCGTGCGTATCGCCGAAAAGGGCGGTGAGCGTGAAATATCCGCCGATTATACCGTTGTCGCAACAGGGCGCCGCGGCGCCGATTGGCTGGAAAAAATCTGCGCCGAAAACGATATCGCTCACGAACCCGGCACCGTCGATATCGGCGTTCGCGTCGAGGTCAGAAACGAAGTTATGGAAACGGTCAACCGCGTTCTTTACGAATCCAAACTGATCGGATATCCGCACCCCTTCAAAAACAAGGTGCGTACCTTCTGCCAGAACCCCGGCGGATTTGTCAGCCAGGAAAATTACGATAACGATCTTGCCGTTGTCAACGGTCATTCGTATAAGGAACTCAAAAGCAGCAATACAAACCTTGCGATACTCTGCTCCCACAATTTCAATGTGCCGTTCAATCAACCCATCGCGTATGCTCAAAAGGTAGGCGAGCTGACAAATATGCTCGGCGCGGGGCATATACTCGTTCAGCGCTTCGGCGATATTCTCGACGGCAAACGCACCTGGGAAAAGGAGCTTTCGCAATCCAATGTCCGCCCGACGCTTCCGGATGCCGTCGCGGGCGACATCACCGCCGCGATGCCCTACCGCGCAATGATGAATATCATCAACTTTATCAAGGCAGTGGATGAAGTCGTACCGGGATTTGCTTCCGGCGAAACGCTTCTCTATTCTCCGGAGCTCAAATTCTATTCCAACCGCGTGAAGATGGATTCGGATTTCAATACGAGCGTCGAGGGACTTTACTGCCTGGGCGATTCCTCCGGATGGACACGCGGCTTGATGATGGCTTCCGTCATGGGCGTTCTCATGGGGCGCAAGATCCGCCGCGAAGAAGGCTGATTTTTGGCACTTGAAGCTGCGGAAACAAGTGCTTTTTCCGCGTACACTGCATGATGAGTTAGCACTCACCGCCGTCGCTTGCTAATACTTTACAATTCATACTATGAATTTGCTTTATTTGTTCATAAATACGGAGTATAACTGTTCCGTAAAAAAAAGAGAACAACGGAGGTAATTATTATGAAGCTTAAACCCCTTGCAGACAGAGTAGTCGTTAAAATGGTCGAAGCCGAGGAAACCACCAAAAGCGGTATCATCCTCACCGGCGCGGCAAAGGAAAAGCCCCAGGTAGCCGAGGTTATCGAAGTCGGTCCCGGCGGCGTTGTGGATGGCAAGGAAGTCGTCATGACCGTTCATGTCGGCGATAAGGTCATCACAAGCAAATATTCCGGAACCGAGATCAAACTCGACGGCGAAGAATATATAATCGTTCGCCAGAACGACATTCTCGCAATAGTTGAATAACAGGAGGAATCACTGATATGGCAAAGGAACTCAAACACGGCATTGAAGCAAGAGAATCGCTTATGCGCGGTATCGACAAGCTTGCCGACACCGTAAAGATCACTCTCGGTCCGAAGGGCCGCAATGTTGTACTCGATAAGAAATTCGGCGCTCCGCTCATAACCAACGACGGTGTTACCATCGCCAAGGAGATCGAGCTTGAAGACGCTTTCGAAAATATGGGAGCATCGCTTGTACGCGAAGTCGCTACCAAAACCAACGATGCCGCGGGCGACGGCACCACCACCGCAACGCTTCTTGCACAGGCTTTCGTTCGCGAGGGCATGAAGAATGTTGCCGCCGGTGCAAACCCGATGGTCGTCAAAAAGGGTATTGCACGCGCGGTCGAAACCGCCGTTGCTTCTCTTAAAGCAAGCGCAAAGAAGGTCAACGGCAGCGAGGATATCGCACGCGTCGGCACCGTTTCCGCAGGCGATGAGGTTATCGGCAGACTTATTGCCGATGCTATGGAAAAGGTCACCGCAGACGGCGTTATTACCGTCGAGGAAAGCAAGACCGCCGAAACGAGCTGCGAAGTCGTTGAAGGCATGCAGTTCGACCGCGGATATATCACTCCGTACATGGTCACCGATACCGATAAAATGGAAGCCGTTATCGACGATGCATCCATCCTTATCACCGATAAGAAGATTTCCAATGTTCAGGAACTTCTCCCCCTGCTCGAGCAGGTCGTTCAGAACGGCAGAAAGCTCGTTATAATCGCCGAGGATATTGAAGGCGAAGCGCTTTCCACCCTTATCGTGAACAAGCTGCGCGGCACCTTCACCTGCGTTGCCGTAAAAGCCCCCGGCTTCGGCGACAGGCGCAAGGAAATGCTCAAGGATATCGCCATTCTCACCGGCGGCGAAGTTATCTCCTCCGAACTCGGGCTCGAACTTAAAGAAACCACTCTTGCACAGCTCGGCTCTGCAAGACAGGTCAAGGTCAATAAGGAAAATACCATCATTGTCGGCGGTGCGGGCAACAGCGATGAAATCAAGGCTCGCGTGGCTCAGATCAGAGCCGCTATCGAGGTTTCCACCAGCGAGTTCGATAAAGAAAAGCTCCAGGAACGCCTTGCAAAGCTTTCCGGCGGCGTTGCCGTTATCAAGGTCGGCGCGGCTACCGAAACCGAAATGAAGGAAAAGAAGCTCCGTATCGAGGATGCTCTCAACGCCACCAAGGCGGCTGTTGAGGAAGGCATTGTCGCCGGCGGCGGCGTTGCTCTTGCCGATTGCATACCCGAGGTCAAGAAGCTTCTCGAAACCGTCGAAGGCGACGAAAAGACCGGTGTCAACATCGTTCTCCGCGCTCTCGAAGAACCTGTTCGCCAGATCGCCGAAAATGCGGGCTTCGAAGGCTCGGTCATCATTCGCCAGATCATGAACGAACCGACGGGCGTCGGCTTCGATGCATATAACGAAAAGTTCGTCAATATGATCGACTGCGGCATTGTCGATCCGACAAAGGTCACCAGAAGCGCCCTTCAGAACGCCGCAAGCGTTGCCTCCATGGTTCTCACCACCGAAGCGCTTGTTGCGGATAAGAAGGACGAAGCGGCCAACGCAGCGGCAAATGCGGCGATGGCAGGCGGCATGGGCGGCGGGATGTATTGATCCCCGTTCACGCGGAATAAAGCAAAGAAAGGGAACCCGTTGGGTTCCCTTTTTGTTTGTCGGGTGCGAAAAATGTGTATTTACATTCTCTGCGGTAAAACAAAAAAACACGCGTGCGCGTGCTTTTTCTTATATTGAGCTTACCGCAATGCAGCGGGGTTCACGAAAACATTGCCCACGCTCACCGCGAAGGTGAGCACGGTTTTATCGGAGGTGAAACCGGTCTTGCCGGCAGTGCCGATCGGCTTTGAAGCTTCGACAACATCGCCGACGGAAACGCCGACAGTGCCGAGGTTGCAGTAGTGCGAATATATGCCGTAGCCGTGGTAGATTATCACGGTGTTGCCCGTCGCGGCAAGTGTATCGGCAAATACGACCTTGCCCTTTTGCGCCGCGCGTACCTCCGTACCGTCCGCAAGCTCGTATACCTCCGCTTCGATGGTGCGCTCGCCCGTGTCATTCAGAATGTTGGGGCTGGAAAGGTTCACGCGCTTGCCGAAGCTGTATTTTGCGTTTCTGTTGCTTGTGGGGTAGGCGAATTTGTCGGTGCCGTAGGTGAAGTGGTTTTCGTCCGGCTGTTCAGAAACAACGGCTTCCACCGCGGAGAGATAAGCCTCGAGATGCGTTTTGGACATCGAAGCCTCAAATTGCTCCTCCGTGATGGATATCGGATCCCACGAGCCTGCTCCGGAAAGAACTTCGATCGTGAGCGGGAATGTGGATGTTCCGCCGTTTGTGGTGAGTCCGAGCGTTGTCGCGCCGAGGGGACTGTTTATTCCGACGGGAAGCAGGGCAAAGCCGTTATCCTCGGAGGTGACAAAGAAGTTGAGCGGAATGGTATCAAGCGCCGTGTTGAGCTTTACAATCTCGTCCGGGTTCAGATGCTTTGCATCTATGCGGAGTATATCGCCGATCTGCAGCGTTTCGGCAGAGATTGAAAGCATGGCGGGAATATCGTAAAGTATCGAGAATTTGTATTTTGCCTCGCCGTAGCTCTGCGCGCCGTTGAGGTTGCTCCACTTCACGGTGAAGCTCACATTCACAAGCGTGTCGACGGAAAGATCAAGTTCGCTTATGTCATCGATACGGTATTGTACGCCGGATTCCGAAACAAATGTGACATCCGACATTGTGTACGGCTTGGATTCGTTTCCTGGTGTGAAGGAAAGATGGTTTTCAAACCCTTTGTATATCGTGTACACTTCCTCGCCGTCGGCAAGCGCGGAGGGGGTGTAGGTGTAGGTGTTTCCGTCCGGCTTGATGTATTTCCAGTCGCACTCAATCGGAAGCACCGCCTTGCTTTCGTTTCCGGTGGAAACGGTCAGCTCCGGCAGGAATTGCGAAAAATAAAGGTATTCGAATTCGCTCCGCAGAAGAAGCTGCTTCGCCTGATCGGTATCAAGCACGTAAAGCTTGCTTTTGCCGTCGGTTTCGGGGCCGACAAGCAGACACCCGGAAAGGTTCAGTGAGGGGTAAAGGCGGTATGTTATCGGCTTGTCGCCGCGGTCGTAAATGATCTCGGCCGCCTGTTCGCCGGAAACATCGCGCATTGCCGTGCTTATGGATTGCGCATCCAACGACAGCGAAACGAAGAAATCGATATCGCTGCGCGATTCAAGCACGCTTTCGCCGTCCGGGGTGACAACGGTCACCCGCTTTACCGAACTTGCGGATATTGATTGCGAGGAATAAGAGATCCAGAAATATACGATAAACGCAAGCGGAATACACAGTATTACCGCAAGGATACCCCCGCCTTTTGCAGCTTTTCCGCGCGACATTTCCGTGAACCTCCGATCCGTTATTATCTTTATTATTCTATATCAAACATCGGCGCCGTGTCAATATCTTTTTCGGGAATAAAAATGTTAATTTCGGCGCGGGTGCGGAGAAAAAAAGAACAAACAGCCGAAAAGGGAAGCGAGTAAACGGAAACGGTGAACTATCATTCGGCCCGTTCGATAATCACGGCCGCTTTCTCTGTATTTCGATATTTCCGCAGCGGACGGAACGATGCGGCACTTTGCGCAGCGAAAGGCGCGGAATCGGGATAAGACTGCGGGGCTTACGATCCCATTTTCACGCGTTTTCCGCGATTTTGCCGCTTTGAACGAAAAATCCGCCGAAAGATGATTATTTTCACTTTACTTTCGGTGCCGAAATGGTATAATCAAGGTATAAATAATCAAAATAAAGGAGATCAAAATGGAACAGATTCGTATAGCCATACTCGGTCAGGGCAGAAGCGGCCGCGACATTCACGGCTTTCATCTGAAAAAGGATACCGAACGCTTCAAGGTCGTTGCCGTTGTCGATCGGATGGACATCCGCCGCGAACGCGCGAAAAACGAGTACGGCTGTGATGTTTATGCAGATTATAAAGAGATCCTCGGGAGAAAGGATATCGACCTTGTCGTAAATTCTCTCCCCAGCTATCTCCACTTCCCGGTAACAAAGGATCTTCTGGAGCACGGCTTCAATGTGCTTTGCGAAAAGCCCTTCGTGCCCACCGTGGAGGAATATGACATACTTGTCAATATCGCCGAGGAAAAGGGCTTGAAGCTGCTTGTGTTCCAGCAGAGCCGCTTTGCCAATTACTTCACCGAGGTCAAGAAGGTCATCGCCTCCGGCGAGCTCGGCAGAATCGTACATATCGGCATTCAGTTCAACGGCTTTGCACGCCGCTGGGACTGGCAGTGCTGCCTTGATTTCAACGGCGGCAACCTTGCAAACACCGGGCCTCATCCGCTCGATCAGGCGCTCAACCTGCTTGATTATTACGATGGAATGCCCACTGTTTTCTGCCACATGGACCGTGCAAACACCTTCGGCGATGCCGAGGACTATGTGAAGCTCATACTCAAAGCACCGGACAGGCCCATAATCGACCTCGACATCTCCTCCTGCGATGCATACCCCTGCTACACATATAAGGTAGAAGGCACACGCGGCACGCTCAAGGGAACGATGGCGCATATCGATTGGAAGTTCTTCCGCGAGGAGGAAGCCCCCGGGCACACGCTCGACCGCGGCACGCTTTGCCAGGGCGAGGAAAAGCTTCCCGCATACTGCACCGAAACACTCAAATGGTATGAAAAATCCTGGGACGGCGATCCTCAGGCACCGTTCATCGCAGCCGTGCAGACCTATTACGATCAGATATACGCGCTCTTTACCGAGGGCAGAGAGCACGATATCAAGCTTTATCAGGTTCGTCAGCAGCTTGCGATCATCCGCGAAGCGCACAGGCAGAATTTCTGAACCGATTGAATATTACGGAAAGAGGACCCGTTCGGGCCCTCTTTTTTTGCCGCTCGTCAATGCCGGAAGAACGCCTGCCCTGCAAAACGAATCACAAAACATATTTATGCGTTTGAAGAACAAAGCCTTCGCCTCTGCCCGTAAAAGCTTGTATCCCCCGGAAATAATGCGCCGCAGGTCCGTTTTCCGCCCGCACCGCATTGTTTTTTTGCGATAAAGGACTTGACACGGGCTTGCTGTTGTGATAATATAACAGTTGCCGCTTGTATGGGGTCATGAAGTTGCGCCTGCCGCACACCTTATTTGCAGCGAGTCTTACTGAAAGGAACAGGTCTACAATATGTTTGCAATCGTCGAAACCGGCGGAAAGCAGTATAAGGTCAGCGAAGGCGATATCATTTTCGTCGAAAAGCTCGGTCTTGAAGAAGGCGAAACCTACACCTTCGAAAAGGTCCTTGCGGTTGCCGATCAGAACGGCTTCACCGCAGGCAATCCCACTGTCAACGCGACAGTCACGGCTTCCGTTGTCAAGAACGGCAAGGGCAAGAAGCTCCACATCATTCGCTACAAGCCCAAGAAGGACTCCAAGCGTCATATCGGTCACAGACAGCCCTACACGAAGCTTCAGATTCTCAGCATCGCAAAATAATGATCACTGCTGTGTTCAAAACCCGTGACGGCGGTTTTTACGGGTTCCGCATCAGCGGTCATTCGGGTTATTCCGAAGCGGGCAGCGATATCGTCTGCGCCGCGGTCAGCGCAATGGCTTTCCTCACGGTCAACACCGTTGCGGAATGCTTCGGCGAAGAAGCCGATATCAGCGCCGACGAAGCCGGCGCGGTCATCGAAATGTCCGTGAAAAGTCCGTCCGCCGCCGCGAACGGCATTATCAAAGGGTTTCTGCACGAAATGCGTTCCCTTGAAGAGGATTATCCGGAATTTGTCCGGGTGTCCGTCCAATGATCAATACTGAAAGGAGCTAAAACCATGCTCAGAATGTCTATACAGTTCTTTGCACATAAGAAGGGCGTCGGTTCCACCAAGAACGGCCGCGACAGCGAATCCAAGCGTCTCGGCGTCAAGAGGCAGGACGGCCAGTTCGTTACCGCGGGCAACATTCTTATGCGTCAGAGAGGCACTAAGATCCACCCGGGTCTTAACGTCGGACGCGGCTCCGACGATACTCTCTTTGCACTTGTCGACGGCACCGTTAAGTTCGAGCCGATGGCAGGCGGAAGAAAGAAAGTCAGCGTTTACGCTGAAAACGCGGATTAGTTATCAAAACGTAAAGAGCTTGTCGGAATGTGAAGAAAGCATCCCGACGGCTCTTTATTTTTTCGGGACGGTGATATTATGTTTATCGATAAGGCTACAATATATATTAAAGCCGGGAACGGCGGCAACGGGAGCGTTTCCTTCCGCCGCGAAAAATATGTTTCCCACGGCGGGCCGGACGGGGGCGACGGCGGCAAGGGCGGCAATGTCGTTTTTGTTGTCGGCGAGGGCGAAAACACCCTGCTCGATTTCAAGTACCGCCGCAAGTTCGTTGCGCCCAACGGCGAGGACGGCAGAGGCAAAAAATTCTACGGTAAAAGCGGCGAGGATCTTTATATCTCCGTTCCGCGCGGAACGGTGCTGCGCGATCCCGAAAGCGGCCTTGTGATACATGATATGTCCGACGGCAAGCCGTTTGTCGCCGCAAAGGGCGGCAGGGGCGGCTGGGGCAACGTGCATTTTGCCACGCCCACGCGTCAGATACCGCGCTTTGCGAAAAGCGGTACGGCGGGCGAGGAGCGCAATATCACGCTCGAACTGAAAATGCTTGCCGATGTGGGGCTTGTCGGGTTCCCGAATGTCGGCAAATCCACGCTGCTTTCGGAGGTCACACAGGCGCGGCCGAAGATCGCGAATTACCACTTCACCACGCTTTCGCCAAACCTCGGCGTTGCGGAGGTGTACGGCAGGAGCTTTGTCATGGCGGATATACCCGGGCTTATAGAGGGTGCATCCGACGGGCTGGGGCTCGGCCACGATTTTCTGCGGCATATCGACAGATGCCGCCTGATAGTCCATGTCTTTGATATTTCCGCTTCCGAGCGTGACGATCCGCTCGGCGATATACTCACCATCAACAGCGAACTGCGCAAGTTCAGCCCGGAGCTTGCAAAGCGCCCGCAGATACTTGTGGGCAACAAGGCGGATATGGGCGTAAATGAAGAAACGCTTGAATGTATCAAGCGTTTCGCAGAGGAAAATAATTATAAGCTGTTCCTTATTTCCGCAATAATCGGCGAAGGTGTCGGCGAGCTTATGAAGGCGATCGCGGAAATGCTTCCGACATTGCCTCCGCTTGCGTATTATGAGGAAGAATATGTTGCGCCGGAAACCGGCTCGGATGAAGGCTTCACCGTCAAAAAAGAAGGCGGTGCTTATGTTGTCGAGGGCGAATGGCTCAAACGGCTTTGCAACGATATCAACTTCGACGATTACGAATCACTTCAATACTTCCAGCGTGCGCTTCGTGAACGCGGCGTTATAGATGCGCTCGAAAAAGCCGGCATCGAGGAAGGCGACACCGTTTCCATGCACGGTATCGAATTCGATTTCATGTATTAAACGGCATCGAAAATATTCTCTCTCACATCCGTTTCGCTTTGGCGGCTTATCCCTTTGGGCATCGGTCGGGCTCGGTGCCGGGCGGCTTTCCTTCAAAGCGATATTCCCGATTCATAACCTGCCCCCTGTTTTTATTCGATTCTATGATTTACGGAGGTGTTTCCATGCTTGAAAAGCTCGCTCTTTGCGAAAAAAGATATCTCGAAACCGAACAGGCACTTTCCGACCCCGAGATAATGGCGGATATGGAAGTATATAAGAAGTATATGAAGGAGTACAAATCGCTGACCCCCGTCATCGAAAAGTACCGCGAGCACAAAGCCGCTCTGAAAGATATCGCCGAGGCGGATTTCATTCTGGAAACCGAAAGCGACAAGGATATGCGCCTTCTTGCGGAGGAGCAGAAGCGTGAGGGCAGGGAAAAGGCGGAATCGACACTTGCCGAGCTGCGCGTGCTTATGATCCCGAAGGATCCGAACGACGATAAAAACGTTATCATCGAGATACGTGCGGGTGCCGGCGGCGAGGAGGCGTGCCTTTTCGCGGCGGTACTTTACCGTATGTATAATATGTATGCCGAAGCGGCGGGCTTCAGAGCGGAGCTTGTTTCCTGCAACGAAACCGAACTCGGCGGCTTTAAGGAAATAACCTTCCTTGTGGAGGGCGAAAACGCCTATTCCCGCTTCAAATACGAAAGCGGCGTGCATCGCGTTCAGCGTGTGCCGGATACCGAATCGCAGGGCAGGATACAGACCTCCACCGCAACAGTCGCCGTGCTTCCCGAACTGGAGGATATCGACTTCGAACTTGACATGAACGAACTTGAGATCACCCGCCACCGCTCCGCAGGTGCGGGCGGGCAGCATGTCAACAAGACCGAATCCGCCGTGCGCATAATCCACATTCCCACCGGAATAACCGTTGATTGCCAGGATGAACGCAGCCAGATCAAAAATAAAGAAAAGGCTTTGAAGATAATGAAAAGCCGCCTTGCCGACCATTACAACGGTCAGAAGCAGGAGGCTGTTGCCAGTGAGCGCAGATCGCAGGTCGGAACGGGCGACAGAAGCGAGCGTATCCGCACCTACAATTACCCGCAGGGGCGCGTTACCGATCACCGTATCGGGCTTACGCTCTATTCGCTCGAAAGCTTTCTTAACGGCAAGCTGGATGAAATGATTGATGCACTGACCGCCGCCGACAATGCCGAAAAGCTGAAAAACGGCATGGAATGATATTATTGAAAAAACGCCCGAGAGGGCGTTTTTCCGTTTATGCGCCGCTTTATGGACGGGGGTTGCAATCGCCGTCGGTTTATGGTAAAATGAATCCGATTGAAGATAAATGCCCCGAAAGGAAGGTTTGATTTGAAAACGAAAAAGTGTATCGCGCTGCTGCTTGCGCTGCTACTGACGGCGCTTTGCCTGCCGCTTTCGGCCTCCGCGGCGAAGGAATATAAAAGCCTTAATAAGGTGCAGAATTACTTCCGCCGCACCATCGGCTCGCTCGCCCGCGCCGATTATTACAAGACCGATATTTTGGCAAGCATAACCGTTGCACAGGCGATATTCGAAAGCGGCTGGGCGATGTATTCGCTCCCCGTTTGCGGAAATAACCTTTTCGGCATTAAGGCTTGGAGCACTACCGAGGGGTGGATATACGATGCCAACTCCAAAACGGTTTATGCATCCTATGACGATATGCGCCTTGCAAACGGGCAATCCTATATCGGAAATGTTGCCACATGGCGCGCCCATGCAAGCTGGGGCGAGAGCGTGGATGCACATTCCGAGCTTTTGCTCAACCCGCGCTACAAGGCGATCGTCGGCGAAAAGGATCCGCACAAGGTTGCGGAAGCGCTTGTCGCCGCGGGCTATTGCAACGATGACGGCTATGCCGACAATGTCGTGCGGATGATAAACAGCTATGACCTTTCGGAATTTGACGATATAGAGCCCGATACCGACGGCGTTGCCGCCATCACCTTCGATAAGGAACGCATATTCCTCGAGATCGGCGCGCAGCAGAGGCTGCTTCTGAATGTATTTCCCGAAACCGCCACTCCGACAAAGGTCACCTGGGCAAGTGCGGATACGAATGTCGCCGCCGTTTCGGATGACGGTACGGTCAGCGCCGTCGCCCACGGGATAACGCTTGTCACCGCCACGCTCGAAAACGGCAGGGAAGCCTGCTGCATAGTCGCCGTTGACTGCAATGCAACGGTAATGAACACGGATATAATCATCCGCAAATCGCCTTCAACGGCGGGCGAAAAGCTCGGCACGCTCGTGCGCGGGCTTCCGATAAAGGTTCTTTCGGATGAAATACTTTACGATGCCGCCGGCAGTCCGTTTTATTCGGTGCGCGGCATCAGCTCGGACGGCAAACTGACAGAGGGCTACGCCACCGCCGAATGTATAAAGCTCAACCGCGTTTACGCAAACGAGATATCCTTTGTGAAGGATTCCGTCACGCTCACTCCCGGGCAGACATACACTCCCGCGGCGGCGATCGCACCCGCGGGCGCGGATGCGTCCGTTGCCTGGACAAGCTCCGCGCCGGATATCGCATCCGCAGATGAAAACGGCGGGATAACCGCACATAAAGACGGCTCCTGCATTATCACGGCGGAACTGAAAAGCGGCGTAAAGGCGAATATAACCGTCACCGTTGCTTCCTCCCCGAAGGAATACCGCGGCATTATCGCAAGCTACTCCTACATTTCGGTGCGCGAAAAGGATGAAAACGGCGAATTCACAAAGAATGTCGGAAGTATTCCGTTCCTTTCCGAAGTTGACGTAATCGGCGAGCCGGAGGGACTTTGGTACCGTGTCCGCGGGAAGAATTCCGCAGGTAAGGATATCGAGGGCTATATTCTTTCTTTCTATGTGCAGGTAATTGCGGACGATGCGGCCGTCGAAACGGTTACTCCCGCTTCGGGCGTGACGGTCTATGCCGAAAAGGACACATCATCCCTCATATACGGCGAGCTTTGCAATACACATAATTCTGCCGCCGTTTATGCAAAAAAGATCGGCGGGGAGGATGAAAACGGCTGGAGCTATGTCATCGGCGTGCGTTCCAACGGCAACGCCGTATGCGGATACGCGCAGCTTTCGGTCGCTCCCGATCCCGAGCCCGACACCGATCCGACCGAGGAAGCCTATTACGCGATCGTTGCGGAGCCGCTTAATGTCCGCAAGGGTGCGGGAACGGGCTATGAATCGCTCGGACTGTTCAAGGAGGGCGAACGCATCATCATTACCGGCGGGGAGCAAAACGGCTGGTACCGTGTTTCCGGCATCACCTCGGACGGAAAATCCGTTTCCGGATGGTCCTCCGCGCAGTATATCAAGGTGCTTTATACCGGCGTGACAAAGGATGCGCTCAATGTCCGCGAAACGGCAGGCACATCCGGAACGCTTCTCGGTACATTCCGCTCCGGCGTGACGATAACGATATACGGCGAAGCCGTTGACGGCTGGATGAATGTTTCCGGCACGGTCAGTACGGGTGCTTCCGTCACGGGCTGGTCCTCCGCGGAATATATCACCGTCACCGGCAGGATCAAAGCCGAAACCACCGCCGAAAAGGGCTTCGGATTAAAAGAAGGCGTTTATGAAATAACCGGCGGCAAGCTGATCGGCGTTTCCGCCGGGACAACGGTGCGCGAAATGCTTTTGCAGTTCACCGGCAGTGTCAAGGTCACTTCTCAAAACGGAAGCACGCTTGCGGAGGGGGCGCTTGTCGGCACGGGAACCGTCATCACCGCCGATAACGGCGATACCGCAGCGGCGGTCGTGATGGGCGATGTGAACGGAGACGGTAAAATCGATTCCACGGATTATCTTTATGTCAAGCGTGCGTTTCTCGGAACATACGATCTCTCCGGTGATTATCTCCTTGCCGCCGATGTGAGCGGCAGGCGCGAGCTTTCGATTGTCGATTACCTTATCATCAAGCGTGTCGCGCTCGGAACATATACGTTATAAGCAATAAAAGCAAAGAAATAAAAAGAACAGCGTTTCCGTATTACTGCGGAAACGCTGTTTGTTTCTTATATTACGCCGATTTGCGTTTATACGGAAGCCTTGACCTTTTTGAGGTGTACAAAGCGGGGAAGTCCGTCTTCCTTGGGAAGATCGGTTTCACCCTGGATAAGCGGAAGCGCGTATTCGATGAACTTTTCGTTCAGGCCGTCCTTGGCGGCGTTGAACCAATCATCGGGAATCTTCTTTTCGGTGTTGGCGACAAGTGTCAGATCAAAGGGCTTTATGTTGCAGACATAGTTGCCGTCCTTATCATAGGAGCGTTCAAAGCCGATCATCTTGTCCGTCATGCCGGAAACGGCATAATCAACGGCGCTCTTGCCGGCAAGGAAGGATTCGTTGATATCGGTGAGCGAAGCGGAGTGAGCCGCGCAGCGCTGGAGCAGGGAAAGTTCCACACCGCGTACCTTCGCGCCGGTGGCGTTCTTGACAACGCCCGCAAGGTAAGCCGCAAGACCGCCGAGCTGTGCATGGCCGAAGCCGTCCTTCGCGTTGGAAAGATCGTTGCCGTATTCGGAAATGTATTTGCCGTTTTTATCCTTGATACCTTCGGAAACGGCGACAATGCACTTGCCGTGCTTTTCGTAGATATCCTTGATTTTTGCGATAACTTCATCAAGATCAAAATCGTTTTCGGGGCAGTAGATAAGATCGGGACCGTTGCCCTTGAAGCAGGCGAGCGATGCGGCGGCGGTGAGCCAGCCGGCGTTTCTGCCCATGATTTCCACGATGGTGATCATGCCGGTATCGTAAACGCGCGCATCGTGGTAAATTTCCATGAGCGAGGTTGCGATGTATTTTGCCGCAGAGGCATAGCCGGGGCAGTGATCGGTACCCGCAAGGTCGTTGTCGATCGTCTTGGGAATACCCATAACACGGCATTCATAGCCGTTTTTGAGCATGAACTTGCTTATCTTGTTGCAGGTGTCCATGGAGTCGTTGCCGCCGTTGTAGAAGAAATAGCGGACATTGTACTTTTTGAAGATTTCGAGTATGCGCTTGTAATCGGTATCGTCAACATCGGGGTCCTTGAGCTTGTAACGGCAGCTGCCGAGAGCGGAGGAGGGGGTAGTCTTCATCAGAGCGAGCTCTTCCGGATCTTCCTTGCTCATGTCGATAAGATTGTCGTTCAGCACGCCCTTTATGCCGTTGAGTGCGCCGTAAACTGCGGTGATATCCTCACATTCGAGCGCGGTCTTGATAGCGCCGTATGCGCTTGCGTTGATAACGGAGGTCGGTCCGCCGGACTGCCCGATAATGCAGGCACCTTTAAGAGTGTTCATAGTATCCACCTTTTTTCATATATTGTTTCCAATACAATATACCACACCTTGCCCGCAAAATCAACACCCAAAACGCTTTTTCGGCAGTTCCGCCAAAGCTTTTTTCGCAAAAATCGCGGTTATATTCACAAATTCATATTGACAAAAGCCCCGAAAAAAGCTAAACTGAAAAAAAGAAAAAGCAAAGAAAAGGAGTAATAATCATGCCTCTCGTAACAACAAAAGAAATGTTCGAAAAAGCCTATAAGGGCGGCTATGCCATCGGCGCTTTCAATGTCAACAATATGGAAATCATCCAGGGCATCACGGAAGCCGCAAAGGAAGAAAACGCTCCCCTTATCCTCCAGGTTTCCTCCGGCGCAAGAAAGTATGCAAAGCATACCTACCTTGTAAAGCTCGTTGAAGCCGCTATCGAGGATACCGGGCTTCCCATATGCCTCCACCTCGACCACGGCGATACCTTCGAACTCTGCAAATCCTGCATCGACGGCGGCTTCACCTCCGTTATGATCGACGGCTCCCACTTCCCGTTCGAAGAAAATATCGAACTCACCAAGAAGGTTGTTGAATATGCTCACGATCACGGCGTAGTTGTCGAAGGCGAGCTCGGCCGTCTTGCCGGTATCGAAGATGCCGTCAATGTTTCCGCCAAGGACGCTTCCTACACCGATCCGGATCAGGTTCAGGAATTCGTTGAAAGAACCGGCGTTGACTCTCTCGCAATCGCCATCGGCACCAGCCACGGCGCATACAAGTTCAAGCCCGGCCAGAAGCCCCAGCTCCGCTTCGACATTCTCGAAGAAGTCGCAAAGCGTCTCCCCGGCTTCCCGATAGTTCTTCACGGCGCTTCCTCCGTCATTCCGAAGTATGTTGATATCATCAACGCCAACGGCGGCAGAATGCCCGATGCAATCGGTATTCCCGAAGATATGCTCCGCAAGGCTGCTTCCATGGCTGTCTGCAAGATCAATATCGACTCCGACCTCCGTCTTGCGATGACCGCGGCTATTCGTCAGCACTTCAACGAACATCCCGATCATTTCGATCCGCGTCAGTATCTTGCTCCGGGCAGAGACAATATCAGAGAGCTTGTCAAGCACAAACTTGTTGATGTTCTCGGATGCAACGGCAAAGCTTAACAGCGCGTATTGCACCGCAGACCGCTTTTGAACGGTCAAAATTCAAAAACGCATTATAGCGCAATATAATGAAGGCACGGGCACCGTTTCGGTTCCCGTGTCCTTTGCTTTTTATTATATGTTCAAAAGACTGCGAGCGGTGCGCTTCGACTGCCGTACCGAGTACGGCGACGCTCGCGCGGCGCCCGCTCTGCGGCACACTCCGCTGCTGTGTAAATTCAATAGGTATCGCGCGTATTGCACCGCAGACCGCTTTTGAACGGTCAAAATTCAAAAACGCATTATAGCGCAATATAATGAAGGCACGGGTACCGTTTCGGTTCCCGTGCTTTTTTACTGTCGAAAAAAACCGGCAGAGCATGGCTTTACATGCTCTGCCGGTATTTGCCGGCCGGATTATTTTCCGAGAGCGGCGATAAGGTCGGGTATTGCGGTTTCAAACTTCACACCATAGCGGTGGGATTCATCGCCGACGGTGTTTTCGATGCATTTCAGCGTGAAATCGGCGGCTATCACGGCGGAATCGTATTTGCTCTTGCCGCTCAGCAGTGCGCCGCAGAAGGCGGAGGCGAACACATCACCCGTGCCGTGGCAGCCCTGCGGCAGGCGGCGGTGACGGTAATATTCCGTCTTTCCGTTTTCGGCAACGATAACGCCGGTCCCGGAGGGCTCGAAGGAAACGCCGGTGAGTATCACGGTGTTCATTCCCGCGCGGGAAAGCGCACCGAGGAGCGATTCGATATATGCCATGTCGTACTCTGTGCGGTATTCGGTGTCCGTCATCATGCAGGCTTCGGTTATGTTGGGCAGAACGATATCCGCACTCGCGCAAAGCGCCGTCATCGCGCCGACAAAATCATCCGAAAAACCGGGGTAAAGCTTGCCGTTGTCCGCCATTGCCGGGTCAACGGCCTTGAACGCGCCGGGGCGGCAGAGCGCGGCGAATATATCGCGCACCATTTCCGTCTGGCGCACGCTGCCGAGATAGCCGGTGTATATTGCATCGAAGGAGATGCCTTCCTTCTTCCAGTGTGCGGCAATGCCGGGGATGTCGTCCGTAAGGTCGCGGAAGGTGTAGCCCGTAAAACCGCCGGTGTGGGTGGAAAGCACGGCGGAGGGGATAATGCAGGTCTCATGCCCGCAGGCGGAAAGTATGGGCAGCGCCGCGGTGAGCGAGCATTGTCCGAGGCAGGAAATATCCTGCAATGTAAGAATGCGTTTGTAATCCATATTTTTGACCTTCAATTAAGATAAACGAGTGTTGCCAGAAAGCCCCAGGAGTCATAGGGGACAAAGAATTCGCGCTCATAAAGAACATCGTATTCCCGTCCGTCGGTAACGAGCCGGGATACCCAACCGTGCTCCGGGTGTTCCCGGTGCGCATTGATTATCCACACTCTGCCGTGCAGATTGCGGAAGGCTTCCGTATCCTCCGTGGTGACAAAGCCGGACGCAAGGTGAATGTCCGAAAGTCCGACGATTGAGTCGAAGTACGTGTTCAGAAAAAGTCCGTGTGTTTCGGGAAAATTCACGGCGAACCACAGGCAGCGTATGTTGTCGAAAACGACCGTGTCGCCGGGGCGCACCTGCTCCGAAATCTCATCGACGATATCCGTGGCGGTTTCCTTGCCGTAAAGCAATATTGCCGAATAAAACGCCGCGTGAAGAACCGCCTGCAATGCAAGCAGCACGGCGATAATCGGGCGCCATGCGCGGCCCAGCCCGTATGCGGCGGCATAGGCAAGCGCAAAGTAGAGCAGCGGCGCGAAGCAGACGGTATAGCGCATATACATTATCGGGCGGAATACCGAAACCAGCGTGCCTGCGGCGAGTATCGCAAAGAATATGCAAAGCGCCCATATCGGTGCATAACATTTATTGCGCTTTGCCGCACGGACCGTAAGCAATATCAGCGCAACGTAGAAGACAATAATAACGGGGTAGAGGATAGCTCGTAGATTGTCCGCTATCTCCTGCCCGTAAAACGGGTAGGCAAGGTTATCGAACAGATCCTTGACCGGCTTGAAGGTGATCCAGCAGGCACCGCCGTATGTCACCTGCTTGACAAGCAGATAAATGTCGTATGCGTAAAGCGCAAGCTGCGAAAACGCCGCGGCAATCATGCACTTTATTTCGCTGCGGCTCTTTGCACGGATAAAGGCGACAAGCAGCGCAAGGTTGATCAGGCCCGCGGTAATAAACGCGAAGTAGTGCGTGTAGGATGCAAGCAGCGAAAAGAGTACAAACAGTACAGCCGCGCGGGTGCTGCCGTTTTTGAAGAAGCGGTAGGCGTATATTGCAGTGAGCGCCGTAAGGAATGCCGCCAGGGAATACATCCGTATCTGAAGCGCGTATTTGAAAAAGGTGAAGCTGAAAACCGTGAAAAAGCTGAAAAGGAAGCCGACTCTTTCGCCGAAATCGCGGTGAATGCCGCAAGCCCGAAGACAATTATGATGATGTGCGCGTAAAAAAGCCTTGTGCGTTTTTTGCGCCGGTCACAGCAGTGCAACCCCGCTTTCCGTGCAGACGGCAAAGTCGCTTTGCCGCCATACGGAGGATTGCACCTCGCCGATGTGCGCCTTGCGCAGGAAGAACATACACATACGCGATTGCCCGATACCGCCGCCCATCGTGAGCGGAAGCCGCCCTTCAAGCAGCGCCTTGTGGAAGGGAAGTGATGCCCTCTCGGTGCAGCCCGCCGCGGCAAGCTGGCGCGAAAGCGCCTCCGCATCCACACGGATGCCCATGGAGGAAAGCTCAAGCGCGATATCAAGCACCGGGTAATATACGATTATATCGCCGTTCAGTGACCAGTCGTCGTAGTCCGGCGCTCTGCCGTCGTGGATAGATCCGTCCGAAAGCGCACCGCCGATGCCGGATATGAACACCGCGCCGTATTCCTTTGCGGCAAGGTATTCGCGCTCCTTGGGTGTTTTGCCGGGGTATTCGTCGAGCAGTTCCTGCGAGGAAACGAAGGTTATCCTTTCGGGCAGCAGTCTGCCGACAAAATCATAATCCTCGGCAATGTATGTTTCGGTATGTTTGAGCGAGGAGTATATCTGCTTCACGGCGCGGCGCAATGTCGTTCCGTTGCGGGAATCCGCATCTATGACCTTTTCCCAATCCCATTGATCGACAAAGACCGAATGGATATTATCCGTGATCTCGTCGCGGCGGATGGCGTTCATGTCGGTATAAAGCCCCTCGCCGACGGCAAAGCCGTATCTGCTCAATGCGAGCCGCTTCCATTTTGCGAGCGACTGTACGATTTCGTATTCGCCCTTTACTCCGTTTATATCAAATCCGACCGGGCGCTCGTAACCATTCAGGTTATCGTTCAGGCCGCTTTCCTTTGCAACAAACAGCGGCGCGGAAACGCGCGTCAGATTTAGCTGTATGGCAATGTCGCGCTCGAAAAAATCCTTTACTTTTTTTATTGCCACCTGCGTCTGCCGTATGTTCAGCGATGAGGAATAGCCTTTCGGTATAGTTATCATTTTTTGTCCCTGTGTTCCTTTTGAAGTTTCTTTTTATGGTGCTTTTCACGGATCTTTGCCATAAAGCCGCGGTAAAAGAATATACCGGCGAGACTTAGGGCACCGATGATGATATAAAGCACGAGCGCCTTTACAAACCTTCCGTTTGCAATCCAATGCCCGCCGATGGTGGAGGTGAGAATGCTCGGTATCCGCGCGATGGAGGATAATATCAGAAAATCCGGTATGCTGAGCCTTGTCAGCCCGAAGAAGAATACAAGCGGGTCTTTCGGTGTGCCGGGTATGAAGTAAAGCAGAAAGCAGGTGATTTCGAGCTTTTTATCGGTATCTATAAATCGCAGATCGTTTATCTTTTCGGTGGAAACAAACAGCTCCACGACCTTGTATCCGAGCTTTTTTACAAAAAGCAGTATCACGACCGAGCCGAGCGCACACCCCGCAAGGCAGATTACAAGCCCCAAGAACCAGCCGAAGCACAGTCCCATGCCGGTTTCGATTACCTCTCCGGGGATCGGCGAAACGATAACCTGCAATACCTGTATGCCGAAGGCGACAAGAATGCCCCAGTTGCCGTAGCTCTGTATCTTTTCGCGGAAGAGAGAGGGCGCATCCTTTAACCCTCCGCTGCTGTCGCCGTAGGAAAGTATCAATGTGTCTACAAGATAATACGAAAGCCAAAGAAACAGCGCAACGGTGATGACGACCGAAATTATCGCAATGATTCTTTTTTTGCGCAATACCTTTGCGTTTTCGCCGCTTTGAAGCTTGCCGTCTGTATCCATTTCGGTTTCCTTCCGCAGTTTTGGATTTATGCCTCAGTATACCACCCGCATCGTAACATGTCAATGTGAAATCTGCTCTATTTGCCGCCTTTACCGCTGCCTTTTCCGTGCAAAAAGTGCGCTTTATGCAGCCGTCCGGAATAACTGCCGGCGGTATGCCGTTTTCGGCTTGCCGTTCGGCAGGCAATATGCGGCTTTTTGTGCGTGTCGTCTATTGCAAAATACGGCGCTGTGTGGTACAATCTTTGCAATAAAAAACGGTGGGTACGGATAATGACAAAGAAGCGTGCTTTTGTGCTGCTCACACTTATGAATTTCATAATATACGGGATGAACGGTATATACTATTCCTTCATTCAACAGTATATCGGCGTATATCAGCCGCCCGTCGCGGCGGGGTATCTGCTTGCGCTCGGTCCCGCCGTCACGATGATATCGCCCTTTTTCTGGGGCGTCCGCGCCGATAAGGCAAGGTATAAAAATACGGTACTGCTTATCAACATCATCGGCGGCGCGGTAAGCCTTTCGGTGCTTCCGCTGTTCCCGGAAAGCTTTCCTTACCTCTTTATCGTGCTTGTCACGCTTATGTTCTTTATCGCACCATTTGCCACGATGGCGGATGCGATAACTCTGGATGTCGCATCTGATATGGGGCTGACATTCGGAATGATGCGCTGTGTCGGCACATTCGCCTTCGGGGTGATGACACTGCTTGTTTCGGCACTTTACGAGCGCGACAGGGCATGGTTCTTCATCGTTTACGGTATTCTTGCCGTCACGGGCATTATCGTTTTGCTGATGTGCCCGAAGGCAAAGGGCAAGGCGGATTCTAAAAAACGGCTTGATATCCGTCCGATTTTCCGCGACCGCACATTGATGTCCTATGTGGCGCTTATATGTATGTCACAGTTTCTGTGGCAGTTTTATCTCAACCTTTATCCCGGCTACGTTACGGGGGAACTCGGTATGTCGGGCCGCGCGTGGGGGTGGAATGTACTTCTCTCCGTTGCGGGTGAAATACCGTTCTTCCTGCTCTGCAAGGTGATATTCGGCCGCAGACACGGGCGGCAGGCAGCGGTGTTCACCGCGCTGGCGCTCACCTGCGCAAGGTATTTTGTGTTTGCGTTTGCAAAGTCCGGGTGGATAATACACCTCAATGCGCTCCTCACGGGCTTTTCGCCCGTCGTGCTGCTTTATTGCGCAACACTGTATATCGTGGATAATCTTCCGCCGGAGCTTCACGCCACGGCGATAAATATCCCCACGGCGCTTTCCTTCGGCGGCGCGCGCATGGCCGCAAGCGTGCTCAGCGGCTATGCTTCGGTGGGCTTGGGTGCGCAGAAGACACTGCTTTTCTGCTTTTTCTTCGCCGCCGCCTCCATGCTTGCTTATTACGGTGTGGGTTTTGTGCGCGGTATTTGTTCGCGCAACCGCAAATAAGTTACAAATAAGCAATTTTTTGACCGTTTTTGCGGCTTGTTATCGCGAAACCGGTTGACTTTTCCGGAAATTTGCGGTATAATACTTCCGAATACAGGTTTACGATGATTTACCGCCCTGTTTGTGCGGATGCGCCGCTTGTAAAAATCCCCACGGGAGTACGCCGCCGAAGTAATGATGTTGCAATCAATCCGGGTACAACGGTTTGATATATGAAAAACGGAGGTTTTCGGTTATGACAAGATCAGAGCTCAAGGCACGAGCCAAGCAAAAACTCGGGGGGGGTTATTTCAGCATAACTGGCTGTATGCCGCTGTTGTCACGCTCATTATCAGCGCGCTTGCTTCGATAAGTTCTGCGGTGGTGGTCGGGCCCCTTCTTATCACCGGTCCGCTCACATACGGACTCAGCTATCTTTATCTCAAACAGTCGCGCACCGGCAACAAAATGGAAATTGCCGGGATTTTCGAAGGCTTCAAGGCCGATTTCGTAGGCAATCTTATTCTGTGGCTTCTTCAAGCCCTGTTCGTCTGGCTTTGGTCGCTGCTGTTCGTTATTCCGGGCATTGTGAAGCAGTATTCGTATTCCATGGCTTTTTACATAAAAGTCGATCACCCCGATTACGACTGGCGCGCCTGCCTGAATGAAAGCAAGCGTATCACCATGGGCCACAAGGGCGAGCTTTTCATGCTCGATCTCAGCTTCATCGGCTGGGCGTTCGTATGCGTTTTCACCTTCGGTATCGGCTATCTGTGGCTTATACCCTATGTCAACGCAACAAAGGCGGAATATTACGAAGCGCTTCGCGGCAAAGACACCTTCACCGAATAAATATAAAATTATGGATTGAAACCCATAAAAAAATAAAAAAAGGAGAAACTCGCAATGACAAACCGCAAAAACACCAAGAGA
>CAVLDN010000006.1:0-101033 GCA_963661975.1 bacterium | reverse complement strand
ACTATCTTACCACATCACCCGCCCTTTGTCAATACCTTTTTTGCACTTTTTTGCACTTTTTTTGGGAAAGCCTCAAACCACTTGCGGCGCAAGGCTTTTTGCCCGCAAAAAAGCCGAAAAAACGCTTCCGTACATATAAAGTGACCCCAAAATCACCAGCGGACGGCGTTCCTTTACGGAGCGCAGATACGCCGCTTCAACAGCGGAATCGATATCCGCAAACGGTTCCGCCTCAACGCCGCACTCGAGCCAAACATCGGCAAGCTCTTCTGCGGAAAGCGCACGCGGCGACGGCGGAGCGACGGTGATCACCCGATTTGCAAGCGGCGCAAGGAGCGCGACCATGGCTTTATAATCCTTATCCGCAAGCACGCCCATGAGAACATTCGGCTTTTCGCCGCCGAAAATCTCCGCAATGCTCTTTGCGGCGGCGGTTACGCCCTGCACATTGTGCGATCCGTCATAAATCACCGCGGGGGCATCATTCAGCAGTTCGAACCTTGCGCGCCAGCGGACATTCGCCAGCCCGGCGGCAAGCGCACGAGCGCCGACCTTCACCCCGCGCGATTCGAGAACACGCACCGTTTCTATGACTGTTGCGGCGTTTTCGGGCTGATATGCGCCGGCGAGCGAAACAAAATGCTTTTCACCCTTATACTCAAATGTGTTTCCGTGCAATGCGGATGAAACCGTATGCAGCGATGAAAGCTCCGTGCGGGTGACGGAACAACCGAGCTCCCGCGCGCGGGCGGAAATGACGGCAAAAGCGGCATCGTCGCGCCCGCCGTATACCGTCGGAACACCCGGCTTGATTATGCCCGCCTTTTCATACGCTATTTTTTCCACGGTGTCGCCGAGTATGTGCACATGATCAAGCGCGATGCCGGTAATGACCGAAACAAGCGGGGATTCTATTATATTCGTTGCATCCAGACGCCCGCCCATGCCGACCTCAAGAACGACGATATCGCACCGATGCAGCCGAAAATAAAGAAAGGCAACCGCCGTGATAAGCTCAAATTCGGTGGGCTTATCCTCCATGGCATCGGCAATCTGCCGCACGAGCGTGGTGAGCGAGGCAAGCTCGCCGTCGCTTATCGGTTCGCCGCAGACGGACATCCGCTCGTTAAAGCGAACTATATACGGGGATGTATAAAGACCGACATTATAGCCCGCGGCCTCCAGCACACGCGCACAGGAGGCGCAGACCGAGCCTTTGCCGTTTGTCCCCGCGACATGAACAAATCGCATTCCCTTCTGCGGTGAGCCGAGCCTTTGCATAAGCTCCCCGATGCGGGAAAGACCGGGGCGGCTGCCCTGCCATACATCATTTTCAATATAAGAAAGCGCCTGCTTATAATTCATTTTATATCACCGCCGAAGGAAGATATGGTTTTGTTGCGAAGCAGCAGCCAAAGCATGTAGCTTTCCGCCGCGGCGATGCAGATATAAAGCGGGATCCGCAGGAGCAGAAGCTGCGCGGAGATGCCGTAAAGGCTGAGCCCGTAGGTCTTGACGCCGACCGAGCCGACGGCATGCGATACGAACACGACAAGCAGTATCATCGGGAAAGACTTCCTTTTTATTATATAGCGAAAAAATATTCCGCTTATCGCGCAGACCGATACCGTCCCCAGCGTTATTACCGGATTGATCGCATTGCCCGCAAGAACGCAGGATATGAGATCGGAAGCGATCCCGCAGGCACTGCTCCACAGCGGCCCCAGCAGAGCCGAGCAGAGAAACAGCGGAAGATTTTCAAAGGTGATGCGCAGCGCTCCGCCCCCGAAGGTAAAGGCAAGCTTGCACAGCGCACCGATAACGATTGACACGGCGCAGCAAAGCGCCGCAAATACGAGCTTTCTCGGCCCCGAACCTTTTTTCATAATAAAAAACCCCCTTCCCCTGCAAGCATATAGCAGAAAAAGAAGGTCATATTATTTGCCCCGCTTTGCCGTGCGGAGCGGGAATACACCTGCGATCTTTGCCGTATGAAGCGGGATGCAGAGCCCAGACCGCAAACATAAGTTTTTCGTCCGGCAGACAACTCCCCGTCCTGCCGGCACTTTACGAATGGACTCTTACTCTTCGTTACGGGCAAATTATAGCACCGCAGGGAAGCCGTGTCAACGGTTTTTCCGCAAAAGAGCCGGAAAAGCGGTCGGAGCACCCGCGGAGGAGGAAAAATTTTTCTCTCTGCGGGCGATTTTTTCGGCAAAACCTATTGACAAAACCTCAAACATGGGTATAATAAAGCCAGAGTTAGCACTTGGGTATTATGAGTGCTAATCAAAAGACGATTTTCGAAGCTTGAAGCGGGGTTTTGTAAATGGAACTTAACGAACGCAAAAAAGCAATATTACGCTCGGTCGTGGATGCGTACATAAACACAGGCGACCCGGTCGGCTCGAAATACCTTTCCTCGCAAGGGGAATTCAATGTTTCCAGCGCCACGATACGCAACGAAATGAGCGATCTTGAGGAAATGGGCTATCTCGAACAGCCGCACACCAGTGCCGGCAGAGTGCCGACGGCAAAGGGCTTTCGCACCTATGTCGAAAACCTCATGGGAAGGTATTACCTCGCAATGGACGAGGTTGAGGTACTTGACGAAGTTATTGAGCACAAGCTTTCGGAGATCAATTCGCTGATGGCAGAAGCAAGCCACGCGCTCGGCGAGGTCACGAACTACACCTCGTTCGCCTTTATCGGCGGCAGCGGAACGGAAGCAGAACGCTACGAAACGCTTTATATAGCCGATCACGATTTCCTTCTTATAATGATCTGCAAGGACGGCAGCGTCCGTTCCCGCCAGGTCAAAACGCAGGAGGCGATCACGCCGGAGGTCACCGAAGCGGCGAAAAAAGCGTTGAACAAATGCTTTGTCGGCATCACGCCGGAGCAGGTCAACCTGAACACCGTGCTTGAATTCGAAAGCGCATTGGGCGATCACAAGAGCTTTGCCACGATGCTTTTACGCGTCGTGAACGAAATGTTCAACTCCTTCGACCGCGAAAAGGTCCATATCGACGGCGTAACAAAGCTGCTTTCCCACCCGGAATTCTTCGATGTCGCAAAGGTGCAGAGCGTGCTTTCGATGATCGAGGAACGCAAGCGGTTCGGCGAGCTGATGAAGCGTGCCGTGCCCGGCAGGACAAGCGTGGTATTCGGCGACGAATCCGCAGGCATAGCGCCGCCCGACACCGGTTTCGTGTTCCACCCGATAACCGTCGGGGGCAAGGTGATCGGTGCCGTGGGCGTTATCGGTCCCAAACGAATGGATTACAAAAAGATAATCGCTTCGCTCGACTATTTTGCCGAAGGGCTTACCGCGACGATCGACAGCGATACCCAAATTATCAATATGATCGGAGACGGAAAAGATGGCAACGGAAAAGACGACAACGGAAAATAACTCCGCCGAAGAGGCCGAAAAGGCAGCGGAGGCACACGAAGCCGCGCCCGATGAAAGCACGGCAAAGGAAGAAAAGAGCAAAAAGGAAGAAAAGAAAAACAAAAAACAGGAACGCGAACTTTGCGAACTGCAGCAGCAGCTTGCCGAAGCAAACGAAAAATATCTGCGGCTTGCCGCGGAATACGATAACTTCCGCAAGAGAAGCGCAAAGGAAAAGAGCGAAGCCTACACAGATGCGTATTCGGATGCCGTGGCGGCATTCCTCCCGCTTGCCGATTCGCTTTTCACCGCCGCGGGGCTTGCCCCGAACGATGAAGGCATAGCGGCGCTGAACAAGCTGCTTTCCGACATTCTCGCACGGATAAATGTTTCGGAAATCGAATCCGACGGAAAAGAATTCGACCCGAACCTTCACAACGCGATTATGCACGAGGAGGATCCGGAAAAGGGCGAAAATCTCGTTTCGCAGACACTTCGCAAGGGCTATAAGCTCGGCGACAAAGTCATACGCCATGCGATGGTAAAGGTCGTAAACTGAATCGCACGGCATAACAAAGCAAAGAATAAAAATATCTTCATATAAAGGCAGGTAACATTATTATGGCAAAAATCATAGGCATTGACCTCGGTACCACAAACTCCTGTGTGGCGGTCTACGAAGGCGGCGAGCCCACAGTCATCCCCAATGCGGAGGGCAACAGAACCACACCTTCCGTCGTGGCATTCTCCAAGAACGGCGAAATAATGGTCGGCACCGTCGCAAAAAGACAGGCCATCACCAATCCGGACAGAACGGTGATATCCATCAAGCGCGAAATGGGCAGCGATTATAAAGTCAACGCGGACGGAAAGAGCTACACTCCGCAGGCGATCAGCGCAATGATACTTCAGAAGCTGAAAGCCGATGCGGAATCCTACCTCGGCACCGGCGTCAGCCAGGCGGTCATCACCGTTCCGGCATACTTCTCGGATGCACAGCGCCAGGCAACAAAGGATGCCGGCAAGATCGCGGGGCTTGATGTTCTGCGTATAATCAACGAGCCGACGGCAGCCGCGCTTGCATACGGTCTGGATAAGGATCTTAACCAGAAGGTCATGATCTACGACCTCGGCGGCGGCACCTTCGATGTTTCCATACTCGAAATAAGCGACGGCGTTTTCGAAGTTCTTGCCACCGCGGGCGACACCCGACTCGGCGGCGACGATTTCGACAACAAGATCATAAACTGGATCGCGGATACCTTCAAGCAGGAATCCGGCATTGACCTGCGCGGCGACAAGATGGCCATGCAGCGTCTGAAAGAAGCCGCGGAAAAAGCCAAGATCGAGCTTTCCGGCATGATGAGCACCAACATCAACCTTCCGTTCATCACCGCGGATGCGACCGGCCCGAAGCATTTCGATGCAGCTCTCACCCGTGCAAAGTTCGACGAACTTACCCACGACCTTGTGGAAAAGACCATGGGCCCCGTAAAGCAGGCTCTCAAGGATGCGGGGCTGCAGCCCTCTCAGGTCGACAAAGTCCTGCTTGTCGGCGGCTCTACGAGAATCCCCGCCGTTTACGAAGCCGTCAAGAACTTCATCGGCAAGGAACCCTTCAAGGGCATTAACCCGGATGAATGTGTCGCCATCGGCGCGGCTATCCAGGGCGGCGTGCTCGGCGGCGAGGTAAAGGATCTGCTGCTGCTCGATGTTACCCCGCTTTCGCTCGGTATCGAAACGCTCGGCGGCGTATTCACCAAGATAATCGACAGAAACACCACCATCCCCGTAAAGAAGAGCCAGGTATTCTCGACCGCGGCGGACGGACAGCCCTCCGTTGAAATCCACGTCCTCCAGGGCGAACGCGAAATGGCTTCCGACAACACCACGCTCGGCAGATTCAGCCTGGACGGTATCGCTCCCGCTCCCCGCGGAGTTCCGCAGATCGAAGTCACATTTGATATCGACGCGAACGGCATTGTGAATGTCAGCGCGGCGGACAAGGGTACCGGCAAGGAACAGCACATCACCATTCAGTCCTCCTCCAATATGAGCAAAGAAGATATCGAACGCGCCGTGCGCGATGCCGAAATGCACGCGGCCGAGGATAAAAAGCGCAAGGAAGCCGTTGAGGCAAAGAACAACGCGGAAGCGCTCATCTTCCAGTGTGAAAAGACCATGACGGATGCCGGCGACAAGCTCACCGATTCCGACAAGCAGCCCGTAAAGGATGCCATCGAAAAGCTGAAAGCCAGCGTTGCTTCGGATAACACCGATGCGATCAAGGCGGATACCGAAGCGCTTCAGAAGGCGGTTTACGATATAAGCTCCAAACTTTATGCACAGTCCGCACCCGAAGGGGGCGCGCAGGGCTTTGACCCGAACGCGGGCGCACAGGGCAACGGCGGCACGCAGGGCAACGGCGGCGAATATTACGATGCCGACTTCACCGACAAGAGCGACAACAAATAACCCACGCGAATAAATACGGTCGGCAAGGAGGGCGAGCAAAGTCGCCCTCCCTTTCCGGCGAAGGACACTTATATGGCAGAAAAAAGAGATTGCTATGAAATACTCGGGATAAGCAAGGGTGCATCCGAGGACGAGATAAAAAAAGCCTTCCGCACCATGGCAAAGAAGTACCACCCGGACGCAAACCCCGGCAACAAGGAAGCCGAGGAAAAGTTCAAGGAGGTCAACGAGGCTTATTCCATTCTTTCCGATCCGGAAAAGAAGGCAAATTACGACCGGTTCGGATATGCCGGTGTCGATCCTTCCGCGGGCGGCGGCGGTTTCGGAGGAGGCTTTTCCTCCGGCGGCGCCGGATTTGATATGGGCGATATATTCGATATGTTCGGCGGTATGTTCGGCGGCGCAAGAGGGGGCTTTTCCTCCGGCGGCGCAAGCGCACGCACACGCGGCGATGATATCGGTCTTCGCGTGACGGTCGATTTCCGCGAGGCGGTTTTCGGCTGCAAAAAGGAGGTTTCCTACAACCGCGTGGAAAAGTGCGCCGATTGCGGCGGCAACGGCGCGGCAAAGGGCAGCACGCCCAAGACCTGCACCAAATGCGGCGGCAGCGGGCACATAAACGTACGCCAGAGAACCGTTTTCGGCATGATGCAAAGCACGACCGCCTGTGATGAATGCGGCGGCAAGGGCAAGATCATCAGCGATCCGTGCAAGACCTGCCGGGGCACGGGTAATGTACGCAAGAGCAAAAAACTCGAGGTCAACATCCCCGCAGGCATTGATGACGGTCAGCGCATCATACTTCACGGGCAGGGCAACAGCGGCGCAAACGGCGGTGCGGACGGCGATCTTATCATAGAGATCAATGTGCGCAGGGATGCGCTTTACCGCCGCGACGGTTTTGACCTTTACTACAACCTCCCCGTTTCCTTCACGGAGGCGGCTCTCGGCGCAAAGCTGACGGTTCCCACACCGGACGGAAGCGGCGAGCTTACCATCCCCGAAGGTACGCAGAGCGGGGCTACATTTTCCATCCGCGGCAAGGGTGTTCCGAAGCTGAACGGCAGGGGCAGAGGCGATCTGCTTGTAACCGTAACGGTGGAAACACCGAAAGGGCTTTCCAGAAAGCAGAAGGACCTGCTCGAACAGTTCGCAAAGGAATCCGCGGAAAAGAATTACCCTCTGAAAAAAGCATTTGTCGAAAAGGCAAAAAAATAGCACCTGAAAACGAGCGTTTTTACGCTCGTTTTTCTTGATTTTTCCCGCGTTTTGTGGTATATATGTATTTTGAGTATTTTTATTCTTCCGCAAAGAGAGGGTTGGCGCAATGCAAAACCGACTTATCGCCGTGGACGGGCTTGACGCCAGCGGCAAAAGGACACAAACAGAGCTTCTTTCCCGGACATTCGCGGAAAAGGGTATCGATTACAGATATATATCCTTCCCCACCTACAATGGCGACGGCTGCGCCGCGGTAAATATGTATCTGCGCGGCGATTTCGGCTCGGATCCGAACACCGTGAACGCCTATGCGGCATCCTCCTTCTTCGCAGTGGACAGATACACAAGCTATATGCTCGATTGGAAGAAAGATATGGAAGCCGGCAAGGTAATAATCGCAGACAGATACTCCTCCGCAAATGCCGTGCATCAGCTTTCCAAAATGCCAGCGGAGGAACGCGACGGTTTTCTTGACTGGCTTTGTGATTTCGAATTCGGCAAGCTCGGGCTTCCGCGCCCCGCGGCGGTGATATACCTTTGTATGCCGCCGGAAATGTCGGAGTTTTTGCTGGCAAGGCGCTGCCGCGAAACCGGAAGCGCCCCGGACATACACGAAAAGAGCAACGCCCACCTCGAAGCAAGCTACCGTGCGGCGGTCTATTCCGCCGAAAAGCTCGGGTGGATCAGGATCGACTGCGCACGCGGGGATGTGCTCCGCACGCGGGAGGATATCCACGATGAAATCGTCGAACGTATCAAAGAAAGGCTTCCGGATATAGGGCTGTGAACGATATTGAAGAAGCGCGCGCGCTTTATACATCCCGTTTTCCGTTCCCGGACGGCAAAACCGTGCTCGATTATGCCGAAAAACACGGCGGAATACACCTGCTTTACAAGGACGGGATTGCCGTAAACCTTATACTCACCGCGCCGCTGACCGGCGGGATAACCTATATTTTCGGAGCGGCGACACGCATCGGTTGCGAGCGCCGCGGTTACTTTGCCGAAAATCTCCAAAAAGCCGTCGGCTCCGCTCCCGCCGCGCTTATCCCCGCCGGACGGGAGCTGTTTCCGCTTTACACGCGCCTCGGGTTCACCCCGCTCACCGTGCTTAAAGCCCGTCCGAAAGGGGACACGCCCGTTTCTTGCTCTGATATCCCGCAAGGCGAGCTTCGACGGGCATACGAGGGCTGCTTTCAGCACCCGAAGAAGGGCAAAAGCCTTTTTGCCGCCTGCGTGAAATCCCACCTTGAATGCGGCGGTGGTGTTGCAAAGCTCGCGGAAGGGGTGTACGCACTGACGGAAAACGGCTGTATCACCGATGTTTTTGCCGAAAGCCCCGATAATGCCGCAAAAGCCGTTGCCGCAGCAAGTGCGCCTTATGCCGTACTGCCGCGTGAATGTGCCGCGGCGCTTGACAATGCGGGCATAAAATACACGGAAACCGAATTCGCCTTCGGAAAAAATCTCCCGGAAGGCTGTTATATAAACACCCTTTTCAATTGAAAGGAAGGTCAATCTCATGGGTACAGTATATATACTTCTTGCACGCGGGTTCGAGGAATGCGAAGCCATCATTCCCGCCGATCTGCTTAAACGCGCCGGGGCGAATGTCGTGCTTGTCGCTACGGAGGGCGGCCTCGCCGTTCCCGGCTCGCACGGGATAACCGTCACCGCCGATATCACCCTTGATGAGGTCCGCCGCGAGGATGCCGCCTGTGTGGTCCTGCCCGGCGGCAAGGCGGGCACGGAAGCTCTTTCCGAAAATCCGCGCGTGAGATCGCTCATAGAATATGCCGCCGCAAGGGGAACCACCGTTGCAGCCATCTGCGCCGCTCCCTCCATTCTCGGCAGCATGGGGCTGCTTGAAGGGCGCAATGCCGCGGTTTATCCCGATTTTGCCCCCGCGCTTGCCGGTGCGAACATCACCGGCAAAAAGGTCGAAAGCGACGATATCTTCATAACCGCCGAGGGAATGGGCGTTTCGTTCGGATTCGGTTTCCGGCTTATCGAAACGCTTTTCGGTTTCGACAAAGCGGAAGAGATCAAATATCAGATCAGATACGGCGAATGAGTGCCGATACGGCAAAAAACGGGAAAGGAGTGAGCGCCGAAGCATGACACAGGAACAGAAAAACAAGCTTTTTTCGCCGGCGATGACAGCCCCGCTGCTTTCGCTCTTTGTGATAACCGCGATGCGCGCTTCGCGCTTTGCGCTCGAAAAGCTCAGCCCCGAAACCGATATTTTCGTTGCGGCTGCCGTCATACAGCTTGCCGTGCTTGCACTGCCCTGCATTATTTATTATCTTGTAAAGGGCAAAAAGCTTTCCGAACCGATGTATCTGCTCTCCCCGAAAAACACAAATGTGCTGTTTCTGCTTTTTGCGGCAATGCTGTTTGTTTCCGGGATGCTGTTTATTAAATTCTTCATGTTCGTGCTGGGCGTTTCGTCGGAGGCACTCACCAACTATTACGGTGAAGGGCTTATATCCGCGGAGGGTGAAAGCCCGCTGCGCATAATACTTTCGCTTATAATCATCCCCGCCGTGTGCGAGGAACTGCTCTTCCGCGGGATAGTTTTTACCGAATACCGCCGTTACGGCGTAACAAACGCGGTCATCATGTCCGCAATATGCTTCACGATGCTCCACTTCTCGCCGGGAAACGCGCCGGTTTATCTCTTCACCGGGCTTCTGCTCGGATTTGTCACGGCGGTATCGCGCTCGATATTCCCCGCCCTTGCCCTGCACATACTGAGCAACACGCTGAGCGTTTATGCAAGCGATGCTTTTCTCCGCGTGACGATTGTAAAAAACGGAGCCTACTTTATCGGATTCGTGCTGGCGGTGCTTGCGGGAGTATCGCTTGTGCTGTTGCTTTCGCGCACCGAAAGCATACTTTACCGCCGCGCGGCGGAGGCGACCGGGGATTCCTTTCCCACGCAAAGCCGCGGCAGAGTGATGCAGGTTTTTCTTTCGCCGGCATTTCTGCTGCTGATTATCGCATTTTTCCTGCTGTATACCTTCCTGTAAACCAGCGGAACGTACCGAAACCAATGGAGGTCAATCATGCCGAACAACAATGAAAAAGGCCGCGCTTCCGAGCTTTTGAAGCTTATTGCGCAGGAGACCGAGAACACGCCCCCCGCCGATAACGAAGACGACGGGATCGACGATGCCATCGGGATCATCGGCGGCGGGAAAAGCACCCGTGCGGACGCACTCGCGGATACCGGCATACCCGATTCCATCGCAAGCCATATTTCCGACAGTGCCGATACAGACACGGCGCAAAACGGGGCAAACAACGAAGCGGGCCACTTTTCGGATGCCGAAAACGAAGATTCCGAACCCGAGCCGGCGGCGGAAAAGCGGAAAAGCGAAAGTGCGGAGACGAGAAAGAGCATCTTCCGTCTTTTCGGTATTTTCCCGAAAGCTGTCGTTTATATCGCCTGCGTGCTGATAATTTCGGCTTTTCTCTCCTATTATGCCATCTCGATCATCAGCGAGGTGATGGGAATAATGACAACCGACCGCGCTTTCAGCATAGAAATATCCGAAAACGCGACTGACGAGGATGTGGCCGGGCTTTTGGAGGAAAACGGCAACAAGAGCGCATGGCTTTTCCGCCTTTATATGAAATACCGCGGCCGCGATAACGACGAAGCTACAAAGTATGTTGCCGGCACGCACGAGCTGAATGAAAACATGAATTATTCCCAGCTCATAAGTGCTTTGACGGTGAGCCGCAAGGCGCGTGAAACGGTGCGGATAACCGTTCCGGAGGGCTACACGGTCGATCAGATAATCGATCTGCTTGTCGAAAAGGGCGTGGGCACGCGCGAAAATTACGTGGATGTGATAAACAACTTCGATTTCGCCGGAGAATACAAATACGAATTTCTGAAGCTGCTTGATGAAAGCGGCTACCCCGAAACCCGCAAATACCGTCTGGAGGGCTACCTTTACCCGGACACCTACGACTTTTACACCGACGAAAAGGAATCCCGCGTTATAAGCAAATTCCTTTCCGCCTTCAATTCCAAATTCTGGAGCTATTACAAGCGCTACTGCAAGGAAACCTTCGAAAAGGATCACCCGGATATGAGCTTTGACAATCTTGTCACGCTTGCTTCGATGATTCAAAGCGAGGGCGGCACGGTGGAGGATTTCGAATACATTTCGAGCGTATTCCATAACCGCCTTGCCAACAAGCAGAACTTTCCCAAGCTGGAAAGCGATGCGACGATACAATATGTTCTTCCGGAGCGCATAAAGGATTCCACACAGCTCGATGTGAGCTACGACAGTCCCTACAACACCTATCTTTACGAAGGGCTGCCCCCCGGAGCGATAAGCAACCCCGGCACGGATGCTCTCATGGCGGCGGTATTCCCCGTCAGCCCAATCAACGGCAAGGCTTACTTCTTTGTTTCCAACAACGCCGGAAAGACATATTATGCGCAGACTCTTGCCGCGCACAACAACAATGTTGCACGGGTAAAGAAGGAAAACGCGGAAATCGAGGCAGGCACCTATGTCGGCTGATGTTAAAAAAGCGCCGGAACTTTTATCCCCTGCGGGCAACCCGGAAAAGCTGATATATGCAATCAACTACGGCGCCGATGCGGTATACTGCGCGCTCGACAGGTTCGGTATGCGCGCAAGCGCGGGCAACTTCACGCCCGACGAGCTGGCGCGGGGTGTGGAATATGCACACGCCCGCGGCAAAAAGGTGTATGTCACGGTTAATACCATGCCGCATGAAAGTGTTTTGGGCGAACTTGCGGAATACGCCCGTATTCTCGGTGAAATTCGCCCCGATGCCTATATAGTGAGCGATCCGGGCGTTATCGACATCCTGCGAAAAAACATAAAAGATCCGGTCATCCACCTTTCCACACAGGCGAGCACTGTCAATTCTGCCGCGATCAATTTCTGGTACAGGCAGGGCGTGAAGAGAATTGTCCTTGCGCGGGAGCTTACGCTTGCCGAGATCGCCGAAATAAGGCGCAATATCCCCGCGGATGCGGAACTTGAATGCTTTGTCCACGGTGCAATGTGCGTTTCCTATTCCGGGCGTTGTCTGCTTTCCAATTATTTCACCGCGAGGGATGCAAACGGCGGCGGTTGCGCACAGCCTTGCCGCTGGAAATATTACCTGCGCGAGGAAAAACGCGGCGAAGCGGCCGTTGCGGAGGAATACGGAGACGGAACATACATTTTCTCCTCCCGCGATATGAACATGATCCGCCACCTGAAGGAACTTGCCGATGCGGGCATAGATTCCTTCAAAATAGAAGGCAGGATGAAGAGCGCATACTACACCGCAGCGGTCACGAACGCCTACCGTATCGCGCTGAACGATATGCTTGCCGGGCGCGAATTTGACGAACGCTGCCTGCGGGAGACCGAAAGCGTGAGCCACCGCGAATACGGCACGGGCTACTATTTCGCAAAGCCCGCGGAGGAGCCGAACACCGTCGCGGTGAACGAATATATAAGCGACCGTCCCTTCCTTTGCACGGTTGAAAGCTACGACGGCGCATCAAAGCTTGCAAAATGCCGTCAGCGCAATAAAATGCGCGTAGGCGAAAGGGCAAATCTGCTTTCTCCCGGCGGGTTCGGCAGTGATTTTATCATCGCCGCGCTTTACGATACCGAAATGAACCCCATCGAAGCCACGCCGCACGCGGGCATGGAATTTTACATTCCGCTCGAAAACGCGCACGAGGGCGATATTATAAGAGGAGCCTGAGCATTGAACACACTTTCCCGGCTTGCAAAAAACAAAATCACGATAATTTCAGGGCCTTACGGCGCCGGAAAGACAAATGTCGCCGTGAACCTTGCGCTTTCTCTTGCCGCCGAAGGCAGAGAATGCCGGCTTGCCGACCTTGATATCGTCAACCCCTACTTCCGCAGTGCAGACAACCGCGTTTTGCTGGAAGAAAACGGTGTCGAAACGCTGATCCCCGAATTTGCCAACACAAATGTGGATATACCCGCGCTGCCCGCGAATTACAACAAGCTGTTCACGGGAAAAGGATATTCCGTTGCCGATGTCGGCGGCGATCCGGACGGCGCAGCCGTTTTGGGGCTTTCGCACGATGAATATATCGCCGCGGGCTACACGATGTATTTCGTTTACAACCGCTATCGCCCGCTCACCGCGCTGCCGGAGGATGCTCTTGCAATGCTGCGCGATATAGAACGCATTTCCGGACTGCGGTTCGACGGGATTATAAACAACAGCAACCTCGGCGCGGAAACCGATGCGAAGGTTGTGCTTTCCTCTGCCGAACCGGCTCGCCTGCTTGCCGAAGCCGCGGGGCTTCCGCTGGTTGCGACAACGGCGTGTATCGAAACGGGCGATAATGCGGTAATACGCATTGCCAATATAACAAAGCAATTATTCTGAACTCTACGAAAGGAAATCATAAAGAAAAAATGAACAGAGTAACCTTCAGAACCGATCGCTGCAAGGGCTGCGGACTTTGCGTTTCCGCCTGCCCGAAAAAGATCGTGTTCCTCGACAAAAGCCGTCTGAACGCAAAGGGCTACCACCCCGCGACGATGACCGAAACCGAAAAGTGCATTGCCTGCGCCATGTGCGCCACGATGTGCCCCGATGTCGTTATAACAGTGGAGAAAGGAGTCTGAGCAATGGCGGAAAAACTTTTGATGAAGGGTAACGAAGCTATCGCGGAGGCGGCTATACGCGCCGGCTGCAAACTGTTTTTCGGATACCCGATAACCCCTCAAACCGAACTTTCGGAATATATGGCAAAGAATATGCCCAAGCGCGGCGGGCTTTCGCTCCAGGCGGAAAGCGAAATCGCAGCGATCAACATGGTGCTCGGTGCCTCCGCCTCCGGTGCGAGAGTCATAACCAGCTCCTCCTCCCCCGGAATAAGCCTTAAAAGTGAGGGAATATCCTACATAATCGGCTCCGATCTGCCCTGCGTTATCGTAAACGTTCAGCGCGGCGGGCCCGGACTTGGCGGCATTCAGCCGGCGCAGAGTGATTACAACCAGGCCACAAAGGCTCTCGGTCACGGCGACGGTCACATAATCGTCCTTGCTCCGAACTCGGTGCAGGAAATGGCGTCACTCACGGGCGAAGCCTTTGACCTTGCGGATATCTACCGTATGCCCTGCATGATATTTGCCGACGGCGCATTGGGCCAGATGATGGAGCCGGTCGACTTCGAAGCGAAGCCGCACCGCGATATACCCGAAAAGACCTGGGCTTGCCGCGGCACGAAGGGCGGCAGACCGCACAACATAATCAACTCGCTTTATATCGAGCCGGAAGAGCTTGAAAAGACGGTCGTCGAACGCTTCGAAAGATATAAAACCATCGAGGAAAACGAAGTCAAGTACGAGGAATACCTCACATCCGATGCGGATATCATAGTCGTTGCCTACGGGATCACCTCCCGTATTGCGAAAACGGCGGTGCGCAACGCGCGCAAGGCGGGCATAAAAGCCGGTCTGTTCCGCCCGATAACGCTTTATCCCTTCCCCGAAAAGCAGCTCAGGGCTCTTGCGGAAAGCGCGAAGTGCTTCCTTTCCGTCGAGATGAACATGGGCCAGATGGTGAACGATGTCAAGGTCGCCGTCGAATGCAAAAGGCCGGTATACCACTTCGGCAGAACCGGCGGCATGATCCCCTCTCCGGAGGAAATTTACGCAAAGATAACCGAATACGCGGAAGGAGAAGCAAAATGACAGTATTTCAAAAACCGCACGCGCTCACCGATGCACCGTTTCATTACTGCCCCGGCTGCACGCACGGAATAATACACAGACTTGTTGCCGAGGTCATCGACGAGCTCGGCATAGAGGGCAACACGGTGGGCATAGCGCCCGTCGGCTGTTCGGTGTTCGCATATAACTATTTCAACTGCGATATGATCGAAGCTCCCCACGGCAGAGCACCCGCCGTTGCGACGGGTGTCAAGCGCGCCAACCCCGATCTCACCGTATTTACCTACCAGGGCGACGGCGACCTTGCCGCCATAGGCACGGCGGAGACCGTCCATGTCGGCGCAAGAGGCGAAAACATCACCATAATCTTCGTGAACAATGCGATATACGGCATGACGGGCGGTCAGATGGCGCCGACAACGCTGCTCGGCCAGGTCACGACGACCTCCCCCTACGGCAGAATCCGCGAGATTCAGGGCAACCCCATCCGCGTGTGCGAAATGGTCAGCACGCTGGACGGTGTCGCCTATGCGGAACGCGTTTCCGTGGACTGTGTCAAAAATGTTATGAACGCCAAAAAGGCGATCAAAAAGGGCTTTATGATGCAGCAGGAAAAGAAGGGGCTTTCCATTATCGAGGTTCTTTCCACCTGCCCCACAAACTGGGGCCTTTCGCCCGAAAAGGCAATAGAATGGCTGCGCGAAAACATGATCGAGCATTACCCTTTGGGCGTTTATAAAGATATTACCGCAACGGAGGAGGCAGCGAAATGAGTGCGATTCTTCTTGCCGGATTCGGCGGTCAGGGTATACTTTTCGCCGGGAAGCAGCTTGTCACAGCGGGCATGAAACTGGATAAGCAGGTAAGCTGGCTGCCCTCCTACGGGCCCGAAATGCGCGGCGGCACCTGCAACTGCTCCGTGAATATCGACGATGAACCCATCGGCTCTCCGCTCGTTACGGCACCGGATATACTTATCGTCATGAACAAGCCCTCGCTGCTCAAATTCGAGGGCAGAGTCGTCCCCGGCGGCACGATCGTAGCGGACAGCTCGCTTATAGACATAAAGACCTCGCGCACGGATGTGAACGCATATTACATCCCCGCGACTGAAATGGCAAACGAAGCGGGTATCCCCAAGCTTGCGAATGTCATCGTGCTCGGATACCTTATCAAAAAGACAAAACTTTTCGATGCCGATTATTTCATGCAGCGCATACGCGCCTCCGCGCCCGCTTCCAAACCGGAGCTCGGCGAGCTGAACGCAAAGGCTCTGCAAATGGGCTATGATTACGAAGAATAACGGCGAAATATCCGCTGTTATCGTCGCTGCGGGAAGCGGAAGGCGGATGGGCGGCATATCCAAGCCGGAAATAGTCATCCGCGGCAAACCGCTCTTTGCGCGGGTGCTTGAAGTATTCTCCGCCATGCCGGAAATATCGCGCATTATTGCCGTTTGCAGCACGGAAAACCGTGCGCGCCTCGAAACGCTCGCCGCACGGGCGGGCATTGCCGCGGAATTTGTTCCGGGCGGCGAAACACGCGCGGAATCGGTTTGCGCAGGGGTATGCGCCGCGGGCGACGGGCTTGTGTGCGTGCACGACTGCGCACGCCCCTTCATACGCCAAAGCGACATCCGCCTGCTTATTGCCGCAGCGCGGAAAACGGGTGCTTCGAGCGCCTGCCGCGCGGTGACGGACACCGTAAAGTATTTCACCCCGGACGGCGGGGCCGAAACACCGGATCGCAGCCGTCTTGCCGCGGTACAGACACCGCAGTGCTTTTTCAAGGCGGATTACCTCAAAGCGCGTGCGATATGCGGCGGCGAAGGCTTCACGGACGAAACGGCATTGCTCGAAAAAGCCGGGTACCGTGTGGAGTATGTCCGCTGCGGAGCGGAAAACATAAAGCTCACGCAGGAGTCGGATATCCCGCTGGCGGAATTCATTGCCGAAAAATACGGATATTAAAACACATAAGGAGTATTTACTTATGATAAGAATGGGCCAGGGCTATGATGTCCACCGCCTTGTCGAGGGGCGCAAGCTCATACTCGGCGGCGTGGAGATCGAGCATGAAAAGGGCTTGCTCGGGCATTCGGATGCGGATGTGCTCGTCCACGCGATATGCGATGCGCTTCTCGGCGCCGCGGCTTTGGGCGATATCGGGCGCAGATTTCCCGATACCGACGAAAAATACCGCGGGATAAGTTCGCTCACGCTGCTTGCCGATGTCGGAAAAATGCTTGCCTCGATGGAATGTGAAATAAACAATATTGACGTGACTGTCATTGCCGACACGCCGAAGCTTGCCCCGTATATAGACACGATGCGCAGGAAGATTGCCGACACGCTCGGGATCGGCACCGGCGCGGTGAGCATAAAAGCAACCACACAGGAAGGATTGGGCTTTGCCGGCAGGTGCGAGGGTATCGCGGCAACGGCCGTGGCGGTCATCGATGAATAAGCTCAGCGGTATTATCTTTTCGCCCGACGGACTCACAGAGGGCAGCGTTTATTATGAAGGCGGCAAAATAACCGCCGTCACCAGCCACCCGACAGACACCGGGCTCTTCATAGCTCCCGGCTTTATCGACCTTCATGTTCACGGCGGCGGCGGAGCGGACTTTCTGGACGGAACTCTGCAGGCATGGGACACCGCGGCGGAAATGCACGCTTCCCACGGGACTGCGGTACTGCTCCCCACAACGCTCACCTGCCCGGACAGCGATCTTTTTGCCGCGTTCGATATCTTCCGCGCCGCAAAACAGAACAGTGCTTATGCGAATGTGTTCTACGGGCTGCACCTCGAAGGTCCCTATTTTTCGGCGGCGCAGGCAGGCGCACAGGATCCGAAGTACCTTTTGAAGCCTGCGCCCGAACATTACGAAAAGGTTCTTGCCGCCGGCAAGGGCTGTATCGCGCGGATGTCCGTCGCACCGGAGCTGGAGGGCGCGCTTGCGCTCGGCAGACGGCTGAAAGAGGAGGGCATCTGCGCCTCCATAGGCCACACCGATGCGATTTTCGAGGATGTTCTTGCCGCGGTCGAAAACGGCTACACTCACCTCACGCACTTTTACAGCGGCATGTCCGCACTGACACGCCGCCACGGCTACCGCTTCCCCGGCGTTATCGAAAGCGGCTACATGATCGACTCGCTCACCGTTGAGGTCATTGCCGACGGCAAGCATCTCCCGCTTTCCATGCTGAACCATGTGTTCCGCGCCAAAACGCCCGCAAAGGTCGCGCTGGTCACGGACGCAATGCGCGGTGCGGGGCAGACCGAGGGCAAAACCATACTCGGCTCGCTCGAAAACGGGCAGGAATGTTATATCGAAGACGGCGTTGCGAAAATGCCCGGCGGTGAAGCCTTTGCCGGCAGTATCGCGACAACGGACCGTCTTGTCCGCACGGCGGTCGCCGCCGGAGCGACACTCACGGATGCAGTCAAAATGATGTCCGAAACCCCGGCACGCATTGCCGGAATGAAGCGCAAGGGCGTTATCGCGCCCGGCTATGATGCCGATTTTACCGTGTTCACGGAGGGTGTTTCCGTGTGCGAAACGGTAAGCGGCGGCAAAACCGTATATAAAAAATAATTACATATCAGGAGTAAAACATAATGTCTATCATCAGGCAGGGAAAAAAAGATAACCTCACCTACGAAGCCTTTTCCGACAGAACCGAAATGGGCGCCGCCGCCGCAAAGGATATTGCCGCAGAGATGAAGAAGCAGATCGCCGAAAAGGGCGAAATCAACATGATCTTTGCCGCCGCTCCCAGTCAGAACGATGTTCTTGCGGCGCTTGTCGCCGACGAAAGCATCGATTGGACAAAGGTCCACGGCTTCCACATGGATGAATACATCGGTCTGCCCGCCGGCGCAAAGCAGAGCTTCGGCAACTTTCTGAAGGAAGCCATCTTCGGCCGCGTTCCCTTTGCTTCCGTGGAATATATCAACAGCACGGCCATGAACCCGAATATCGAGGCGGAGCGTTATGCCGCGGTGCTTGCCCGAAACAAGTGCGACATCATCGTTATGGGTATCGGCGAAAACGGCCATATCGCCTTCAACGACCCGCACGTTGCCGATTTCAACGATCACAAGGCTGTCAAGGTCGTTATGCTGGATGACAAATGCCGTATGCAGCAGGTGCACGACGGCTGCTTCGATAAGATCGAATCCGTGCCCCGCTTTGCAATAACGCTCACCATCCCCACGCTTGTCGCTCCGGATGCCGCATTCTGCATCGTCCCCGCCGCGACAAAGGCAGAGGCCGTCAAACGCACGCTCACCGGCGAGATCGGTGCCGATTGCCCCGCAACCGCACTTCGCAGCCACAAAAACGCAAAGCTTTACCTCGATGCGGACAGCGCCGCACTTATTTAAGGAGAAAAATTGGATTTTTACCGCAGTGAACCGGTGCGCGGCGTGCATTTTGCCGCCGCACATACCGAAAACTTCAAGAATTCAACCGTCACCGTTTCGTTTGTGCTCCCGTTGAGTGCCGAAACGGCATCCGGTTATTCGCTGCTTACAAATATAATATCTCTTTCAACGGCAAAATACCCCACAATGCGCGATTTCTGTATCCGCAAGGACGAAATATACGCCCTCTCGCTGGATGCCTATGTTCAGCGCCGTGCGGGCGAAATGCTGCTTTTCACCGCCGAAATGAACCTGCTTTCGGACAGCTACGCCCTCGAGGGCGATAAAATACTCGAACCCGCCGCCGAGCTTCTGGGCGAAATGCTTTTCCGCCCGCTGCTGACGGAGGAAGGCCTTTTCCCGCCCGAAAGCATCGAAACCGAAAAACGCACCCTGATCGAGGAGCTTGATTCGGTGATCGAAAACAAACCCGGCTACGCCGCAAAGCGTGCACGAGAGATAATGTGCGCCGGCGAACCGTTTGCCGCCGCCGTCGGCGGCGAACGCGAGCGTGTAGCCGCACTCACTGCGCGGGAACTTGCCGCTCTGTACCGCGATATGCTTGCCGAAGCGCCGGTCATTATCACCTATGTCGGCGATGCCGACCCGCAAGCCGCGGAGAAACGCCTTCTTGCGCAACTTCGGTTTGCGCCGCGCGCGGATATGCTTCCGCTGGTAACGCTGCACCGCCGCGCCGATAGCGTAAAAACCGTGTTCGAGGCTAACGAATCGGAGCAGACCGTGCTTGTATTGGGGCTTTGCGCCGCACCGACAAAAACCGCGCGGGAGCGTGCGGTGCTTTCGGTGTTCGACGAAATGCTCGGGGGCGGGACATCCGGCAGACTTTTCCGTAATGTTCGCGAACGCGACGGGCTTTGCTATTATTGCAACAGCTATCCTTATGCGGGGAAGAATGTCATTTTCATCACTGCGGGTGTCGATCACGGCTGCGCGGAAAAAGCCCGCACGGCAATATATGCCGAGCTTGAAGCCATAAGCAGGGGCGATTTTACCGCCGCGGAGTCGGAAAACGCAAAGCTTTCGCTTATCCGCTCGGTCGACAGTCTGGGCGGCAGTCTGGGCGCGGCATCCTCTTTTTTGCAGGGGCAGTTCCTTTCGCAATACGACTCTGTCACGCCGAAGGAACTCAAAAACAATGTGCGCTCCGTCACCGACGAGGATATCGCCGCATACGCACGCACCGTGCTTCCGGACACCGAATTCATTCTCGGAGCAAGCGAAAAATGATCAGCTTTTCTATACGCGAAAACCATCTGATAAAAGAAAAATACCTTTATGCAACGCACGAAAGCGGGATGAAGATAATCGTTGTCCCGAAAAGCTTCCCCACGAAAGAAGCATTTATTTCCTGCGATTTCGGCGCAATGGACACCGCCTTCCGCAAAAACGGAAAAACAACCGTGCTTCCCGCCGGAACGGCGCATTTTCTGGAGCACAAGATGTTCGAACAGGCGGACGGGAGTGATTCCTTCAACGAATTTGACAGCTGCGGCGGCAACGCGAACGCCTATACCTCATACGAAAACACCTGCTTTTACTTCGGCGGGACGGACAATTTTTACGAAAACCTCGAAATTCTTCTCCGCTCGGTGAGCTCGTTCCACGCAACAGAGGATTCTGTCGAAAAGGAACGTGCGATAATCAACAGCGAAATCAAAATGTATGACGACCGCGCCGAAACAGCGGTCAGCCGCGGGCTCACTGCGGCGATGTATCACGATCATCCCGCGGCGGTTCCCATTGCCGGCACGGAGGAAAGCATATCGCATATCACGCCGCAGCTTCTGAGCGCGGTCTATTCGGATTTTTACATACCGCAGAACCTTGCGCTTTGTGTCTGCGGTGATACGGACCCGCAGAAGGTATACGATCTTGTCGGGAGGTATTTCTCCCCCGCTGCGGTCCTCCGCCCCGAAACATTCATACCGGAGGAGGACACGTGCGTAAAGGAACGGCGCCGAATCCTTCATTCGGCGGTGGCAACACCGCTTTACGCGATCGGAATAAAGCTCCCGCCGGACAAAACGGATGATATTGCCGCCGAAAAACGCGCCGCCGCAATACGCACGGCGATCTCGCTCACCTTCGGCAGAGCAAGCGATTTTTATTGCAGGAATTATTCCGCAGGGCTTTTGGGCGAACGCTTTTGGGCGGGTTATACCCGTATGCGCGGCATGGCGCATATCGTTATCAGCGGCAGCGGAAGAGAGCCGGATCGCGTTATGGAGCTTGCCCTGCGCGAGCTTGAGGAGCGCAAAAAGTGCTTCTTCACCCACGGCGAATTTCTGCGCGAAAAGCGCGCCGCCTATGCCGATTGTCTTTCGGTTTTCGACAGCGGCGAGGATATTGCGTCAATATTTGCTTCCGATGCGCGCCGCGGCTATGACGAATACGACTGCATGGAGATCCTGCGCTCTATCACGGAGGAGGATATTCTCCGCGAGCTCTGCGCAATCGATATAAACAATTCTGCAATCTGCATTGCGGAAAACGCAAAAGGAAAGGATAACAGCTTATGACAACAAGAATCGGATTCCCCGGACTCGGTATCGAAATGTTCGAAATGAACCGCACCGCATTCACTGTTTTCGGCGTTGACATTCAATGGTACGGCATACTTCTTTCAACGGGAATCGTGCTTGCGTTTCTGATGTTCTATCGGCTCGGCACAAGGCATGAGCACATAAAGGCGGATGATATCTACAATGTCACGCTTTTCACCATTCCCATCGCAATCATCGGCGCGAGATTCGTTTATGTTATCACGAACTGGGATTCCTACAAGGATAAGGGTTTCCTCAACATGATAAACATACGCGGCGGCGGTATCGCGATATACGGCGCGATAATCTTCGGGCTGCTCACCGTTATCTTTTACAACCGGGTGAAGAAGGTCGGCACGCTTTCCATGCTGGATGCGCTTGCCCCCGCGGTAATGCTCGGGCAGATTATCGGCAGATGGGGCAATTTTGTCAACGGAGAAGCCTACGGCTGGTCGGAGGGCGTGGAAAACCTCCCCTGGAGAATGCAGCTCGACCATACCGTGCTTATTCAGATCAACGCAACGGAAACCAGCTCCACCGGCAGCTGCTTTGCGCACCCGACATTCCTTTATGAATCGCTGTGGAATCTTGTCGGGCTTTGCATTATACTCTTTGTGCTTTACCGCAGAAAAAAATTCAACGGGCAGATATTCCTTGCATATATGGGCTGGTACGGGCTCGGCAGGGGCTTTATCGAAATGCTCCGCACCGATTCGCTTTATATCACCGGCACATCCGTAAAATTCTCAGTTTTCACCGGTTTCCTCTTCTTTGCCGCGGCAATAGTTCTTTGGATAGTGCTTTCTCGCCGCGCACGCGCACAAAAGGAAAGCGTTGCCGAATACAAAGCCAAATTTGCGGCCGCGGCAATAGCCGTCAGCCACGAAAGCGATGCGCTTGACGACAGCGTTTTCGATACGGATGCAAATACCGAAGCCGATAACGATAACACCGCCGACGGCAGCACCGCCGAAGAAGCAAACGGCGGCGACAGCACGGAGGACAAGGAATGAGTAATTTGATCGACGGCAAAGCCGTTGCCGCAAAATGTCGCGCCGAGGTGCGCGATGAGGTAAAAAAGCTTGTTTCCTCCGGCAAACGCGCTCCCTGCCTTGCAGTGGTGCTTGTCGGGGATGATCCCGCATCGCAGGTTTATGTACGCAACAAGAAAAAGGCGTGTGACGAAGCCGGTATAACCTCGCTCGAATATCTCCTTCCCGAATACACATCGGAGAAGGAGCTGCTCGAAACCATTGAATTTCTGAACCGCGACGACGGTGTGGACGGCATACTTGTCCAGCTCCCGTTGCCGAAGCACCTGAACGAATCGCTCATCCTCTCCGCGATAGATATCGGCAAGGATGTGGATTGCTTCCACCCATACAATGTCGGGCTGCTCTATTCCGGCAAGCCGGCGTTCCTTCCCTGCACCCCGGCGGGCGTTATGCGCCTGCTTTCGGAATACGGTGCGGAAATTTCCGGGAAGGAATGTGTCATCATCGGCAGAAGCAATATCGTGGGCAAGCCCATGGCGGCTCTGCTGCTTGCCGAAAACGGCACCGTAACGCTCTGCCATTCAAAAACGGCGGATCTTCGTGCGCACACCCAAAGGGCGGATATACTTGTTGTCGCCTGCGGCAAGCCGAAGCTTATCGGCGCGGACATGATAAAACCCGGCGCGGTAATAGTTGATGTCGGCATAAACCGCGTGGACGGCAAGCTCTGCGGCGATGTGGATTTCGAAGCCTGCCGCGAAAAAGCGGGGCTTATCACCCCGGTGCCCGGCGGTGTAGGGCCCATGACTATCGCAATGCTGCTTCAAAACACGCTGCGCGCCGCAAAAAACAAATAACAAACCGAAAGCGGGGGCCTTTGAACGCCCTCGCTTTTTTGCACCCCGCACTATGTGCATTGCCGGAATTTGTTCGGGTTTTACGAAATCCCGGCAGACCGGCGGCAAAACCGAAGAATTGCGTTAACACCCGCGCATATCCCGCATTATATTAAGAATACAAATAAATATTACGGAAGCCGCCATGAAAACCCGCAAACGTTGCCCCTGCTTATTCCTTCGCGGTGCTTCCGCATATCAACGATCTTGCCGCCTCCGTACAAACGGGGGCGTTTGCTTTTTATACATGAAAGGGGAAAACCCATGAAAAGATCTGCCGAAATGCAATAGATCACATCAAGAAGTGTCAACCTTGTCAACAGCCTTTTTCAAAAAAACGCGGCGGAGGGAATTCCTCCGCCGCGTTCAATGGTCGCATTAAATATTATCGCATTTCCGCGTTATGATTGTATTGAGAAATACACCCGGCAAAGCGCGCTTTTTCGGGCGCGCCGTATGCGCAATGTATACGGAAAATGTATATTGCCGGTTGACATAAAGATCGGGATGTGATGCGTTATTTGCGGGGTTTTCCACTTTTTCCACCGGGTTTTCCACCGCCGAAATGCCGAAAACGCTTGAAATATAGCGTATGCCCTGCAAGTTGTCCACTTTTTCCACCGGGTTTTCCACATTTTACACGGTGAATTATGTCAATGAATAATTATCCCGATGCCGCAGCGAGGCGCATTTTCCCCGCCCGGCTGCGCCGGAAAACCGCGGCAAAATCGCGCCCTTCAAACACCCATTGTGGCGTATGCGTTCAGGTCGAGCCCGGCACGCGCACCGGCAAGAAATTCGTAATAGCCCTGTGCGGCGATCATCGCCGCGTTATCGCCGCAAAGCGAAAGCGGAGGCAAAAATATGCGTCTGCCGTGCTTTTCGGCGGTTTCCTCGCAGGCGGTGCGAAGGTGGCTGTTGGCGGCAACGCCGCCCGCAAGCACGATGCTCTCTTTGCCGCCGCGTTCGGAAAGAAGCGTATCCAGCCGTTCCGTGACCGCGCCGACAAGCGCGTTTGTAAAGGAGGCCGCGATATCCGCGCGGAATTCGTCATCAAGCGTTCTGCCGCGCTGAAGCTCGGTATGGACAAGGTTTATCACAGCCGTTTTCAGCCCGGAGAAGGAAAAATCATAGGGCGCGCCGTCGATATGCCCGGCGGTGAATGAATATTTGTGTTTGTCGCCCAGCTTTGCAAGGCGGTTCATTGCCGCGCCGCCGGGGTACGGCAGCCCGAGCACGCGGGCGCATTTATCAAAGGCTTCGCCTGCGGCGTCATCGCGCGCCGAGCCGATAAGGCGGTATTCCGTATAGCTTTCGGCAGCCATAAGCGAGGTATGCCCGCCCGAAACGACCAGCGCGATGAACGGCGGTTCCAGCTCCGGGTGAACAAGATAATTCGCCGCGACATGGCCGCGTATATGGTGGACCGGCACAAGCGGCTTTTTTGCGCTGTATGCAAGCCCCTTTGCAAACGAAACGCCGGTGAGCAGCGCACCGATAAGTCCGGGTGCGTATGTCACGGCAATTGCGTCGATATCGTCAAGCGTAACGCCCGCGCGGGAAAGCGCTTCGTCCACCACGCCGGATATTGCCTCCGTGTGTGCGCGGGATGCGATCTCCGGCACAACGCCGCCGTATTTCGCGTGGATATCTATCTGCGATGCGACAACGCCCGAAAGCAGCTTTCTGCCGTCCTCCGCAACGCTTGCGGCGGTTTCATCGCAGGAGGATTCTATTCCGAGTATCTTCATAGCTTTTTCTCCATAATATATGCTTCCGCGCCGTGCAGCGCCTTGCGTCTGCCGACACGTTCAAACCCGTATTTTTCATAAAGCCGTATCGCGGCAATATTGTCCGCCCGCACCTCGAGCGAAACGCTCTCCGCCCCCGCCTCCGCGGCGGAATGCAGGGCGGCGGAAAGCAAAGCGCCGCCACAGCCCTTTTTGCGGTGCGCGGCAGCAACGGAAAGGTTCATCACCTCGCCGCAGGCGGTATAAACGCTTATTGCCCCGATCAATTCCCCACCGTCAAATGCGGCAAGATATTTTACGCCATCCATAAGGCAGGCTTCGCGTATCTGCCGTTCGCTCCATGCCTCCGCGGGGAGCGCTTCCGATTCCAGGGCGGCGGCCGCCGCGGCTTCGCCGTGGGTGATTTCGCGTATTTTCATCAGCCTTCGCCGTAAATGCGCACGGCTATCTCACTCGGGCAGATCACCGACTTGCCCAGGTATCTGTCACGCACGAAATAACGCCCGTATGTATCGCCGTAAACGGCAAGCAGGTAATAAAGCCCGGGGTATTTCTGCGAATAAAGCCGCACAAAGCGCAGCGTGCTGCTGTCGATCTCGTCATCCTCGCAGTCGGCTTGCTCGTTTTCGGCAACCGCTCGCGCAAGCTCTTTGCAAAGCGCGGTATCCTGCGAGGGGTTTCGCCCCTTCAATTCATCGGGGAGATATTCGTCATCGGCATAAAACTGCGCCATTTTGCCGGCATTGCCGCTGTTGTATATCCCCGCGGAAACCGGCTCGAAAGAAACAACATCCGGTTCCTCGACATCCTTCGCGCGGTAAAGCAGATTTTCGCCGTTGTCGGGCAGGCAGAGGAATTTTGCCTTGTCCTCAAATTCAACGGTGTAAAAAGCCGTGTCTGCCGCAGTGAGGTACTTTTCGCCCGCGGTCACGGCATAAAGCGTGCGCCCGCCGCGCGCGGTGACATATTCCACGCCGGTGTTCGGGTCCACAAAACCATCCGCCGTGTATTCGGATATCTCGGCAAGCTTGTCGCTCCCGTTGCAGGCGGCAAGCAGAAAGCCGGAAAAGGCAAGAAGCAGTGCTACGAATTTTTTCATTTTCAATACCCTATGCTGCCCAGACTGTCGTCGTTTTCAACCCAGTCGGCAACATTGTAAATCGTGTATTCGTCCGCCGTGTCGCGCACTATCACCCGCGCAATACCGGCGTTTATCACCATGCGCTTGCACATTTGGCAGCTCGTTGTGCCGGGGACAAGCTCGTTCGTTTTGGAATCTATGCAAGCCATGTAAAGGTCGGCGCCGAGCATACGCTCGCGTGCGGCGGAAATAATGGCGTTTGCCTCCGCATGAACACTGCGGCAAAGTTCGTACCTTTCGCCGCGGGGGATGTTCATCTGCTCCCGCAGGCAAAAGCCGAGATCGCAGCAGTTCTTGCGCCCGCGCGGCGCCCCGGCATAGCCGGTGGAAATGATAACATCATCCTTGACGATTATCGCACCGAACCTCCGCCGCAGGCAGGTTCCGCGCTCGGTGACCGTCTGAGCGATATCAAGGTAATAATTTATCTTGCTGCGTCTTTCTTCCATGCCGTGCCTCCGCACATTCTTAACATTATAGTATATATTATATATCGCCTTCGGCCGCTTGTCAACGCCGCTCAGCTTCGCGGCGTGCGTTTAAGAAAGCGTTTTATGCCCGACCACATCACAATGATGACCTGTGCGGGTATTCCGATAAGAAATATCGGCCATTTGTCGTAATCGCCGATGCCGAGATATATCCCGGCAAGCAGTCCCCACACAAGCACGGAGATAAGAAAGAAGTTGAGCGTCCTCTTGCCCCACACGGAATTGAAAACGATGAGCAGGATCGCGCACACCGGCACGGCATATACATAAGCCAGCCAATAGCGTGTTGTTTCCGTTGCGATCATGAGCGCGGCGACAACGACCGTCGCCACAAGCAGAACGAGCATACAGGAAAGCCCGGCGATTATCAGACGGTTGCGCCGCATGAGCTTGGGTACGTCCGGTTCGCTTTTATCGTGCGTTTCGCAAAGAAGGTAATCGACACCCACACCGAAAAGATCGGCAATCTGCTTCAACACCTCGATATCCGGCATAGATTCGCCGCGTTCCCACTTCGAAACGGCTTTATCGGAATAATTCAATTTTTCGGCAAGCTCCGCCTGAGTGAGCGGATACGCCCGCCGCAGTTCGGAAATATTGTTTGCAATAATCTTTTTAAGGTCCGACACCGCGCCGCCCTCCTTCCGCAGCCATTATAACACATCCTGCGCGGCATTGTCAACAACAAAACCCGAAATCGGTTGCGGCACAACGACTCTACTGCGAGTAGAATCGACACGTTTCAACTCTACCGCGCACGCCCCTGCATGTAGTGTGCGCGTGTGCGTGTGTAGGTGGACATTTCGTGCGGCAAAACATATAATAAGCCATGCAGACAGGCACCGCGCCTGCGGCGCAAAACACGTGCCGAACGGGTGCGGCAAACCTCAAAAGCGGCGTACGGCCGCATCACAGAGAGTCTCTGCAGGGAACGGCGGGCGGCAGAGCCGCGGCGGCGCCGCAGAAACAAACGGCATGCAGCTGCAGCGGATAACGGCCGCAAAGGGCGCCCGATAACACGAATACGGCCGCGGGCGGCAAGCGTGCGGCACACGGAATACAACAGCAACAGGCAGCAAACAGGAGTGAATGTGATGAAAAAGCTTAAAATATACGGCGATTCGATACTTAAAGGTGTTATGTACAGTGAGGAGCTGAAGCGCTACCGCCTGTACGGCTACCGCTTTGACGAACTGGCGGCGCAGGGCGTGGAGGTCGAAAACAATTGCAAAATGGGCGCAACTGTCGACAAGGGCTTCGAAATTATGCGCGATACGCTTTCGGACTGCGGGAAGGATACCGTTGTCGTGATGGAATTCGGCGGAAATGACTGTGATTTCAACTGGAAAGCCGTTTCCGAAAACCCCGATACGCCCCACTTCTGCAACACGCCGGAGGACAAATTTATCGAAACCTACCGCAAGGCGATAAAATACGCGCTCGACCGCGGCGCAGAGGTGCGGGTATGCACGCTTGTGCCGATCGAATCCGGCAAGTTTATGGATTGGATCACCCGCGGGCTTTCGTATGATACGATTCTGGGCTGGCTGGGCGATGTGAATATGCTCGCACGGTGGCAGGAATATTATTCCCGCCTTTCGGAGCGCGTCGCCGCGGAAATGGGCGTACCGACGCTCGACCTGCGCACCGCCTTCCTGCGTGACCGCAGACTGCACGATATGATCTGCGCCGACGGCATCCACCCGAATACGCTCGGGCATTCGCTGATAAGTTCCACCTTCCAAAGTTCGGTCATCGCCGGGTAAAACGGCATATTTTCCCCTGCCCCTTCCGGCAGGGGTTTTTATTGTATCTGCGCCCGCCGCCCGAATGGTTCGGACAACGGTTTTTTTACAGATCTCCGCGGTGTTTATGCGGCACAGGCGGTGCCGCGGGCAAAAGTCAATCGCCCGGCGGATCGGCTGCGCCGCAAATGAACGGCATTTGTGTGAGGACATATTATGACTGTATCCCGCCGTTATCGATTGTCGCTCCTTTTTTACGATAAATCATACCGATAGAGTGCCGTCAACAACAAAATACAAAAATTCCGCCCGTTTTTGCATCCGGGCGGAATTTAATGATTATATGTTTATATTTTCTGCATTTTCGGCGTTATTGGATATGCGCCGCGGATTCCGGCGCGCCGGAAAAACTGTCGCGGATAAGCCTTATATCCGCGCCGACGGCACGCAGCTTGCCGACAAGATCCTCGTATCCGCGCTCGATATGATAAATATCATCGATAACGGTTGTGCCGTTGGCCGCAAGCGCGGCAATGACCATCGCCGCACCGGCACGCAGATCCACCGCGCGCACATTTGCGGGTGAAAGCGCGGGAACGCCGTCGATATGCGCATCTCTGCCGACAACGCTGATCTTTGCGCCCATGCGCGCAAGCTCATCCGTATATTTGAAGCGGTGATCCATAACGCTTTCCGTGAGTATGCTGTGTCCGTCCGCCAGGCAGAGCAGAACACAGAACTGCGGGTTCATATCCGTGGGGAAGCCTGGGTAAAAATCGGTTTTCACACGCGCCTTGCGCAGCCGTTCCGGCGCGGAAACGACAACATGGTCGTCGCCTTCCTCCACCGTCGCGCCCATTTCCACGAGCTTTGCGGTGATAGCCTCCAGATGGCGCGGGATAACATTGCTTATCGTGAGGGTGCTTTTTGTCGCCGCGGCGGCGATCATATAGGTGCCCGCCTCGATCATATCCGGAATAATGGCATAGGTGACGCCGTGCAGTTCGCTCACGCCGCGGATCTTGATAACCTCTGTGCCCGCGCCCGAGATGTTTGCCCCGCAGGAATTGAGGAAGTTTGCAAGGTCGACGATATGCGGCTCTCTTGCGGCGTTGTCGATAACAGTCATGCCCTCGGCGGTGGCGGCGGCAAGCATTATATTTGCCGTTGCGCCGACGGAAGCGACATCCATATATATCGAGGTGCCCTTGAGCGGGCATTCCGCAAAGCAGGAAACGGCATCATTGCCGCAAATGACGGTCGCGCCCAAAGCCTCAAAGCCCTTTACGTGCTGGTCGATGGGACGAACGCCGAAATTGCATCCGCCGGGGAATCCGGTCGTGCTCCTGCCGAACCTGCCGAGCTCCGCACCGAGAACATAATAGCTGCCCCGCATTGAGCGGGAAAGAACAAGCGGAGCACTTCCGCAGCGGACGGAGCGCGTGTCGATACGGTATGTACCGGGAGCAAGCATTTCCGCCGTACCGCCCATAGAACGGATTATTTCAAGCGCCGTTGCGATATCGCGCACATCGGGAAGGTTTTCGAGCACGCAGACATCGTTCACGAGAATTGTCGCAAAAATTATCGGAAGAGCGGCGTTTTTCATCCCGCCGACGGTTATTGTTCCCAAAAGCGGCCTGCCGCCGGAAATACAAAGCTTATCCATTTATACCCAAACACCTTTCGGTCGATTTGTTTTGCCGTAGCGGCGCAGAGGACACAAAAAGAAGGTACTGCCGCACCGTATCAATTTATGATAACATCAGCGGGCGGAAATGTCAAGGTTTTTCAGCGGGGTTTGCATTTACACGTGCGGATATTGCATTATATGCGCTTAATCGCTTCTTGACAAAACGGCTTTTGCGTTGCATAATAATAATTGGATATTTTCGCGCGGGGAACGCGCGTATGAAAGGATAAACATAAATGGCAAAAACCAAAAAACCGAAGACGGAGGTAGCTTTTCTCGGCGGCGTGGACGGCATCGGTATGAATATGACCGCCTTTTCCTATGGAAACGACATTATCGCCGTCGATTGCGGCGTTGCCTTTCCGGAGGATGATATGCTGGGAATCGACCTTGTCATCCCGGATTTTTCATATCTTGAAAGCAATGCCGAAAAACTGCGTGCGTTATTTATAACGCACGGGCACGAGGACCACATCGGCGCGGTGCCCTACTTTTTGAAAAAGTTCCCGGGAATACCGGTCTATGCAACGCCGCTCACGCTCGGAATAATCGAAGGCAAGCTTGCCGAACACGGCATCCGCAACGCAAAGCTCTGCCGCGTGCACGCGGGCGACACCGTCCGTGCAGGCGTTTTCGAAGCCGAATTTATCGCGGTGAACCATTCCATGCCGGACTCCTGCGCAATATGCATAAGCACGCCCGTCGGCAGGATACTCCACACCGGCGACTTCAAGGTTGATTTCACCCCGGTAGGCGAACACCCGATCGACCTCGCCCGCTTTGCGGAGCTGGGGCGCAAAGGCATACGCCTGCTTCTGTGCGACAGCACCAATGCCGAACGCCCGGGCTACACACCGAGCGAAAGTTCGCTTGCCGTCAGCTTTGACAGGCTGCTGGGCGGTGAAAAGAGGCGTGTCGTCATTGCAACATTCTCCTCCAACGTACACCGCGTACAGCAGATAATAAACGCCTCTGAAAAATACGGCAGGAAGGTCGCCGTCACGGGGCGCAGCATGCAGAATTTCTTCCGCGCCGCGACGGAATTGGGCTACCTTGAGATTGAAAACGACACGCTTATAGACATTTCCGATGTCAAAAAATACCCGCCGGAGCGGGTGACCGTTGTCACAACGGGCAGCCAGGGCGAACCGATGAGCGCGCTTTACCGCATGGCGTTCGGCGAGCATAATCAGATCACGCTCGGCAGCGGAGATCTTGTCGTGCTTTCCTCCTCTGCGATACCCGGCAACGAAAAATTCATCACAAAGATCATCAACGAGCTTTTCAAGCGCGGGGCGGAGGTCATAACCTACAACAATTACGATGTTCACGTTTCCGGCCACGCCTGCCGCGAGGAGCTGAAGCTGATGCACACGCTTACGAATCCGGAATTTTTTATCCCGGTGCACGGCGAATACAAGCACCTTATCGCACATGTGGATATCGCGCGTTCGCTCGGAATGGATGACACTCACATAATCATACCCGAGGTGGGCGGAGTCGTGGAGTTGAGCAAGCGCAGCATAAAGCACGCCGGCACCGTCGAAGCCGGCGGAATTATGATCGACGGAAACGGCGTCGGAAACATCGGCGGCGTTGTCCTGCGGGATCGCAAAAAGCTTTCCGAGGACGGCGTGATAATCGTTTCCGCCTGCGTGGATGCCTCCGCGGGCGAAATAGTCACCCCGCCGGAAATAATCACCCGCGGTTTTGTTTACGAGCGCGAAAGCGAGAATATGCTTTCCGATCTTTCGGAAGCAGTCTGCAATTCGCTCGGGCGTTCCTTTGACCGCGGCGTGGACGACCTTTCGGTACTCAAATCCCGCCTGCGCGACGATATTTCCGAATTTGCGCGCAAGCGCACAAAGCGCCGCCCGATGGTCATCACGATGCTTTTCGATATAACCGTTTAAACCAGCGCAATTCCGCGCGGCAAAGCAAAACGCAGAGCATATTGCTCTGCGTTTTCGTTTTTTGTTATTTTTCGAGCAGAGAAACGGCATTTTGGATCGTTTTTTCAAACGCTTCCTTGCCGTATTTATCGACTTCCGCTTTGTTCTTTTCGCCGTGAGTAAGGCATCCCGCGCCGCCGATACACCCGCCGACACAAGCCATACCCTCGATAAAGTTTGCATCAAGCATATTCTTGCTTTTTTTGAGCAGAGCCATGCGGCATTCCTCGATACCGTCGCAGGCGCAATTCTTCAATTCGAACCCGGTTATCTCCTGCTCCTTGATCGCTTCGGCAACGGCATCCGAAAGACCGCCGCTGCGGGCAAATATCCTGCCGTAATAGGAAGCGTTGTCCAAAATGCCCTCCGGGAGCGTGGTTATATCGATATCGCGGCTGTCGAACAGCGCCTGAAGCTCCTCGAAGGTGAGCGCAACATCGACATACTTGCTGACCGACTCCTTCCGAACCTCCGCCTTCTTTGCGGTGCAGGGGCCGATGAATACCACCTTGCAGGGTGATTCATGCTCCTTTATGTATTTTGCGATTGCCGCCATAGGCGAAAGGTTGTGCGAAATATGCGGCACCAAGTCGGGAAACGCATTTTCGATATATGTCACAAATGCGGGGCAGCAGGAGCTTGTGAGGAAGCCCTTTTCGGCAAGCTCCTTCGCTTCCGAAAGCGCGACCATGTCCGCGCCGAGCGCCGCCTCGACCACCGTATGGAACCCGAGTTCCTTGAGCCCGCTGATAACCTGACCGAGCTTGGCGTATGTAAACTGGCTGGATATGGAGGGCGCCACAACGGCAAAGACCTTGTATTCGGTATTGCCGCGGCTCTTTTTGATGATGTCTATCGCGTCGAGTATAAAGGATTTATCGCTTATCGCGCCGAACGGACACTGATATACGCAGGCTCCGCAGGCAGTACATTTGGAATTGTCGATCGCGGCAGCCATGTTTTCCTCGTTCATGGAAATCGCCTTGATCTTGCAGGCGCTCTCGCACGGGCGGCGGCGGTTGATTATCGCGGTATAGGGGCAGACCTTGGAGCAGGCGCCGCAGGATTTGCATTTTGTTTTGTCGATATGCGCAACATGGTTTTCGTCGAACACGATCGCGCCGAACCGGCAAGCATCCTCGCAGCGGTGTGCAAGACAGCCGCGGCAGGCGTTTGTCACCTCATACCCGCCCATCGGACATTCATCGCAGGCTATCTCGATGACCTCGATGATATTCGGGTTCTGTTTATCGCCGCCCATGGCAAGCTTAACCCGCTCGCCGAGTATCGCGCGTTCCTTATAAACACAGCAGCGCATTGTCGGTTTGTTGCCCGGAACGATCATTTTGGGGATATCAAGCAGTTTTGACGTAAGCTCGTCGTTCCATGCGAGTCTTGCCGTTTCGCGCAATACCTTGTATTTCAGATGCTGGACTTTTGTATCGAATTTTCTCATGACACTTTCCCCTTAAAAATAGCTTACCTTGATACGCTTGCCCATTTTTTTCAGGCAGGCTGAAAGCTCCTCCACAAGGTTCATCTTTATGTTGAAGTTGATCGGGAGTTCCGGGTTTTGATGCGCGGGGTTGACTGCGCGACCGACATAAAAGTTGATATCCGTCGCTTCTTCGAAAAGTAAGCGGCTCATAAGCGAAGCACCGTCGCGGTGAACACTCCAATATGCATACTTTTCGTTCGAGCCGAGCGAATCCCTGGCATATTCAAGCACCTTGTTGACGGTTATTACCCCCTCTGTGACAAGGTCCACGCCTTCTATTTCGGCGATCGGCGGCACATCGCCGCTCTCAAAATCCAGGCTCGGCACAAGAGGCTTGCCCAGGTATTTCGCGGCGATGGTGGATGTCGTTCCGCCGCACACGATATGCTTGCCTTCCTTGGAGAAAAAGAGCGACATCATTCTGTTGCAGTCATCGCGGTATCGCGGCGGGCCGAAGAGTATGTTCACCGGCTCGCGGCGGCGGATACGCAGAACGCAGGCGGTGGCATCATCGCCGGGGTGAAAGCCGTATTGGCGGTCGCACTCGTCGACAAGCATCGTCGCAAGCGTTTTTGCCGTGTAGCCGACATGGGCAAAGGTCTTCATGTAATCGGCGATATCCTCGCGCTTCCAGCCGAAGTTGTAAGCGATACCGATCCCCGCGTGGGGGCAGCCGTCGCTCATGGCGATGAATATATCTCCCTCTCGCAGGTTGATGACCGATTTGTATATCGTCTTTCCGTTGATATTGAGCTCCGAACGCGGGTATTCATAATTTTCGCAATCGCGCAGAAGTATTATGTGGGGGTTATCGTATTGGATAAGCTCCGCAACGGAATTGTCGATAACATGTATGATGGTGAAGGTCGAATACGCGACTCCGCGCACCGAGCAGATCGGGAGTGTCGCCGCAATGGTGGAAACACATTCCTCGAGCGGCAGTTCGGATGCCATCATGGTGGATATTATCTTTGATGTAAGTGTGGAAAGTATACTTGCCTTGACGCCGCTTCCCAGCCCGTCGGCAAGCACGATAACGGTGGAGTTTTCGTTCTGCTCCACGATATCAACATGATCACCGCAGAGCTGTTCGCCCTCGTGATTGATACTTTTCCAGCCTATATCGGTGCAAAGGTTATTCATCGCCGATAGACTCCTTCAATTTGGAAAGCGCAATCTTTGTTTCGGCGGCTGTTTCACCGAGCAGGGATGCGATTTCCTGAACAATGCGCATCTGATTGTCGACGACTCTGTCTGCAATCTCGACAGTCTGTCTGCTGATGCTTTCTTTCTTTTCGCGCTGTATCTCTTCCTCTGTCACATCGCGCAGTATGCAGACAAGCAGGCGGTATTCGCGATCGTAAACGATTGTTTCCTCGGCATACTTTTCGTATTCCGCAAGGTAGACACGCTTGCCGTGAATGCTTCTTCCGTTTGCAAGAACGGCGGCAAAATCATCCGGCTCGAGTATCCTCACGACCTGGTCGCCCAAAATGTCCTTTTCGTTGCGGATATTGAGCAGCTTCAGCGCCGCACGGTTAATTTGCTGCACCTCCAGCTTCTCGTTCAAAACGACCAGCCCGTTCGGGGTGTTGCGCACGATGGTATCCGAAAAGCTTTCCGCCTTGTCTTTAAGATAAGGAAGGCACATGGAAATTTCCGCCTTGCCCTGGCAGACGGCTATCGCCTTATCGCGGCAGGTCGGATATCCGCAGGATCCGCAGTTCAGCTCGTCGGAGGGCTTTATTTTGCCCATCTGACGCAGAGTATCGCGTATTTCCTGCTCGCTCGGCTGCGGAAGCTTCCTTTCGATGGCGGTAAATGTCTTGCGGAGCGCAAGCGGATCCGGCTGTTCCACCTCGAAATCCTTCTTGCCCGCAAAATCAGAAACCGATTTATAATCCTGCACCGGCGATCTGTGGAATTTTTCCATGACCGGCCCGCCGACACAGCTTCCCACGCAGGCGGACATTTCGATAAAGCAGTGGTGGATCTTGCCGGTTTCTATATCCTTGAGCGCCGCCATGCAGTTATCCACGCCGTCGATCGCCATGTAGGTATATTTCGATTCGTCCGTCGCCATGGTTTTCAGAATACCGCCGGTAACGGGGAAGAACCGCGCACGGGAATGTTCGTCCCGATCGGGTGTCTGCTCCGGCTCGATCCCTTCCGCCTTGAACCACGCCGTCAACTCATCAAAGGTGAGCACGGCATCAACCGCGCCGGAATAATGCTCGGCTTCGTCCTTCTTGGCGACGCACGGCCCGATAAACACGGTTTTCGCATTGGGAATACGGCGCTTTATGTCGCTGCAATGAGCCATCATCGGCGATACGACATCCGCAAGATATTCAAGCTCCTTCGGGAAGTATTTCTGTATAAGCAGGTTCACCGAATGGCAGCAGGAGGATATCACGATATCACGCGCATCTTCGCGGAGCATACGCTCGTATTCGGTCTTGACCATTGTCGCTCCGAGCGCCGTTTCCTCCGCATCGTAAAAGCCGAGCTTCTTCAATGCGGCCCGCATCGCGCCGATGCCGACATTTTCGTAATTGGCGATAAACGAGGGCGCAAGACTCACAACAACGGGATCCCCGGATTGCAGAAGCACGCGGACCTTTTCGGTCTCGTCCACTATCTGCTTGGCATTCTGAGGGCAGACAACAAAGCAATGCCCGCAAAGAATACATTCATTACCGATAATATACGCCTGATTCCCCGAAAAGCGAATTGATTTCACGGGGCAGTAGCGTATGCATTTATAGCAATTCCGGCAATTTGACTTTTTCAGTGTAAGGCAATCCATTTACCGATCAGGCTCCTTCCCTTTTGAGTCTTCCAGCAATTTTGTCCTCGAAGAATTCCGCGAAATTCTGCGGTGTCACTCCGGTGTAAATATCATCCTCCACGGTAACGGTAACGCCTTCCCGATTGCATTTGCCCGCGCAAAAATTACCCGCGAGCGTAACGCTGTCCTCCAGGCCGCGTTCCTTTACCGCGGCCCGGAACAGTTCCACGACCTTTTCCGAGCCTTTAAGATGGCAAGACGAGCCCACACATATCCTTACAAGCATATCAGTTCACCCTCTCAAGCACGGTGCTTTCGAAAAACGAATCCACATTTTCGGGCGATACGGAATAAAACTCCCCGTCCGCCGTAACACACACACCCTGCTGGCATTTGCCCATACAGAACGTGCCGGAAAGATCCACCTTGTCCCCGAGCGCGTTTTCGCGGATAAGCGTCTGAAGCCGTTCCACAACCTGACGCGAACCCTTGATATGGCAGGATGATCCGATGCAAACAGTCAACTTCATGATTTTCTCCTTAAACCAAATTCACTTGTATTTATAAAAGCCTTCAAGGCTTCTCTTTCGTGTTCGCCGTACAGGTGCAGCATTGCCGCGGCGGCAACGGGAACTCTCTTGAATATATCCCGTGCGCTCACATCGCCCGCCTTGCAGCGCTGCGCAAGATACTCCTCCGCCGCGCCGGTGCCCTGAAAACGGCTTGTCAGTATATACGCGCGCGCGGCATCTGCCTCCGGACTGCCCTTTGATGCACACGCCCAGTCAATAATATATAAGTTATCCGTGTTATCGATAATAATATTACTCATTTCCGGGGTGCCGTGCAGTAGTTTGTCGCCCTCCGGGAATGCGTCGTTCATCGCAAGCAGTGCTTCCGCGGTATCCCGCGGCAAGCCGGAGCGCAATATTCCATCCGCCGCGATATCCTTTTCGCTGCGCAGTCCGGGTGCGGCAAGTGAATTGACATACGCCTGCGCGGAAGCGAACCGCGCGATGCAATCGCCCGTATTGCCCTGCTCTGCGGCAAATGCCGCAAGCGTTCTGCCCTTTATGTATTCCGAGACGATTGCCCGTTTGCCGCCGATCTCCGTCACTTCGAGGATGCGCGGTGTCCGTACCCCCGCCTCCGCCGCGTATGCGGCGTTGAATGCCTCACACAGCACACTGCTCTGCGAATGCTCCTCGCCGAAGACCTTCAGACAGCGATCGCCGTCGCGGAATACGGTGAGTGTCGCCCGCAGCGCAATAATGCGGTCGGGGTTCATGCTTCCCCCGCGCCCGTATCGCGTGACTGCATCTTAAGATGTGCAAGCGAAAGCGCCATATTTTCGTATCTTATCACCGCGTCTGCGGGCTGATAAAGCTTTTTCGGTGCAAAGCACCACATCGTTTTCACGCCGGAATCGTACAGAAGGTTGCACACCTCCTGCGCCGCCTGCGCCGGCACCGCAATCACGCCGATGCGCACCTTGTGTGCACGGCAGAACGCGCCGAGATCCGAAATCGGCAGTATCTTGCGCCCGCGCGGAGAAAATTCGGGTTTTTTAACGCTTATATCAAATGCCGCGAGCATATCGATTCCGTATTCCGAAAATCCGCCGTAATCAAGCAGCGCTCTGCCCAGCTTGCCCGCGCCGACGATAACGGTGCTGCCGTCGCCGAGCCGCAAAAAACCTTCGAGCGAATCCTTCAGTTCACCGACGGGATATCCGATCTTCGGCTTGCCCGCACCGCAAAGTGCGCCGAGATCCTTTCTTACCTGGACCTCACCGAGCCCAAGCTCCCTTGCAATGACCGGGGCGGATATGGTTTCCGTTTCGGCAGGAAGCTCGCGCAGAAAACGCAGGTATTCCGGAACCCGTCCTAATGTCGCGCGCGATATATCATTTTCCTTCATTGCCCAAGCTCCTCCTTTTTCGGCAATACTGCTTCTCCCACAACATTATTCTATCATACGCAAGCGCATTTGGGAATTGCCGCTTTTTCATATAAGTGTTGCGTTTATCGATATACATGGTTCGGATTGAAACGCAAAAAATGCGTTCTCCCTGCCGATATAACACGGAGAACGCCGATTTTCAAAGTGTTTTGCGTATAAATTCGCCCTTTTCGATAACGATATACCCGCGTTCGGAGCCACCCTTCGGGATCGCGACGGAGCCGGGGTTGATATATCTGACCCCGCAGGGAAGAATTTCATCCGCCGGGATATGCGTATGCCCGCAAAGCAGCACGTCGCCCTTGCGCAGGCGCGGCGGATCATCCCGCCCGTTTATGTGGCCGTGTGTCATGTAAACGGACGTTTCGCCGATATTCATCAGCGCGTATGCCGCCATAATCGGGAATTCAAGCATCATCTGGTCGACTTCGCTGTCGCAGTTGCCGCGAACGCAGAGCAGCGGACATTCGAGCGCATTGAGCATCTCCGCGACCGATTTCGGATCGTACTCATCGGGAAGTGCGTTCCGCGGGCCGTGATAAAGTATATCGCCGAGCAGTATCAGCCCGTCCGCCCTTTCCGCCTGCATACATTCAAGCAGCCTGCGGCAATAAAGCGCGCTTCCGTGGATATCCGAAGCAACAAGCCATTTCATAATAGGTTTCTCCGCTTTTATTCCGCGCCGATTATCCGCCGCTTTGCCTTGACAAGCTCGGAAACAAACAGCTCGTCCAGTTCGGAAAGCGAATAATCCCTGCGGTGTATCATAACATCCTTGTAAATTCTCCCGTTCTGCTCACAGCGGCGCTGTATCAGCCCGTAACGGTCAAGCAGTTCCTGCGGCACGGGCGAAACCCACATAAAGGTTTCGGTATTGTTTGCGAGAAGCTCAAACTGACTTGCCCGTTCGAAAACAAATATCCTCCTGCGCGAATTGTCCGGCAGTTCCTCCTTTTTTACCTCCGCATACGGAAGCGAGGGAACATACGGATCGGCATGAGCGATCTCTATATACTCCCGAAGGTCGTCATAAGTCACGTTTTCAACATCGGCAAGCGGGCAATCGCGGCTCATGCACAGCAGGTATGAAAACTCTGTCACAAGCTCGTAGGAAAGCCCCTTTTCCTCCATCATCTCTTTATAATACTTATCGTAATTTTCGGCATAGCGCACTATTCCGAGCTTATAATCCTCCGCCAGGACATTCTTCACGGCACGCATGGCGTTCGTTTCCTTATAAAACAACTCGGACTCGCCCTTATCCCCCACAAGTTTCGAGAACTTCACAAAAGCATCGGCGATGTAGCTTGCGCGCGGAACGCAGACCGAAAACCGTTTCTTCCCCGCGGCGCCCTCGTTGAACATATTCTCTATCTCATCGACCTGCTTCAACACCGTCCGCGCATAGCGCACGAACACCTCGCCGTCCGCAGTCAATGTCATTCCCTTGGCGCTCCGCTCGAAAAGCGTAACGCCCAGGCTTGCTTCAAGCTCCTTTATTGCGCGACTGAGTGCCGACTGCCCCACATAAAGCTTTTCCGCCGCCTTGTTTATTGAGTTGGTATCCGCAATCGTTACGGCGTATTTCATATGCAACAGGTTCATAAAACGCAGCCCTCCTTCGGGAATGATTCCGCTTTTTTATATTCTACCACATTCCGCGGCAAAAATCCACACTTTTTATTTCTTGCGAAGCTGTCCGGTTTTATATCCGCCCTTGTTCCCCGCGGCAGCGGCTTTCGGCTTATATTCCGCCTGTTAAAACCGCCCGAGTACAATATCACTTACCGCAGCCGAAACCCCGTTTGTTTGGTTTTGAGTGATATGCCGGGCAACGCCCGGCGTGATATTTTTGCCTTCGGCAAAAGTGATATTGTTTGCCAAAGCTTACAGTGTTATTATATTCGCCCCGCGAATATAACTTTTTAGGAGAGCAGCCTCTCAAAAAACCGCGGCACACCCCGTTTTGGGAGTGTGCCGCCGAAAGAACCGTATTGATTTTATTACGCAACCGCAACCGGCCTGCCCGCCTTTGCACCCTTGATGATAAAGCGCACACCGAAGTAAGCGCATGCGGCGATGGACAGCAGCGCGCCGATGACCATCGTGATCGAGGGGGTATTCTTGCCCTCGAACAGCTTTTCCATGGTGAGCCCGAAGCTCGGCGCTTCGTCAACATTGGCAAGCACATACGCGGTTTTTACAAAGGAAGCACGGGAATTGTAAAGCGTTTCTTCCTTGCCGTATTTTTCCTTATACGCCTTTGCATGGCGCGTGTCGTAATCCAGTTTCCCGGAAACTTCTTCATAGACGGTTTCAAAAGATTTATCACCGCCGACATTGGAAAATACTTCAAAGATGTTGTAGTATTTAAGAACGGTGACGATCTGCTCTGCGGGCTCATAGCCGTAGTTGTCGTACATTACCGTAAGCGAATAATCGACAACGAGAGCCCCCGCGAACGTATCCAAGATAAACAGCGCGACGAGCAGCAGCACAACGCCTATCGCGATATACATCCCTTTTTTATTTCCTGCCGTCTTTGCCTTTTCTGCCATGCGGACATACCTCCGAGATCGATTTTTCTGCTACTACAAAGTATAATACAAATCGGGCGCGATGTCAATATCATCTTTTGTGGAATTTAACGTTTATCCACCCGTACCGGGCGAAAATCCACAAAATCCGCCGCGATAAGCCGCGATTCCGCCCCCGCAATCTGATAGATCAGCTTTTCCCTGTGCGCGCCGTGGATATGGCCGTAAAAGACGCGTTTGATGCCGAATTCGTGCAGCACCTCGCATATCCTTTCGCACCTCACGCCGCCGTATGCGGGCGGATAATGCAGGAAAACGAGCGTTTCCGCGGGATCGCCGTCGGCTTTCAGCGCTTCGCCCGCCAAAAGCGATGCGCGCAGCCGTTCCGCCTCGCGATTGACAATGCGTTCGTCATCCGGACCGTAATTGCTTTCCGGAAACCAGCCGCGCGTTCCGCAGATGATAAAATCCTCGGCACGGTATGCGTTATTGAAAAGAAATTCAACGCTGTATGCACCCGCGCGTTCGCGGAACTCATAAAGCTTTTTCATCGTTGCCCACCAAAAATCATGGTTGCCCTTGCCGATGATCTTTTTTCCGGGAAGCTGTTCGATAAACCGCAGATCCTCCTCCGCATCGTCTATCCGCATACCCCAGGATATATCGCCGGGGATGACGACGGTGTCGCCTTCGTCGACGGTTTCCTTCCAATTGCTTTCCAGCCTTTGGACATGATTTTCCCATTTTGCGCCGAAAACATCCATCGGTTTGTTTGTCGTATGCGAAAGATGAAGGTCTGCGATCGTAAAAACTGCCATTTTCGACTCACTGTAAATAAATATGATCCGTGCGGGAATAATAGCAGAAACAAAGGAAGGACAAAGCGCCGTGTACGGCATTCCCTTCAACAGCACGCCGAGGCACATACGCGGCGGCAAACCGTGCGCAGACGGTCTGCGCAGCCTTCCGCCGGAAGCTGTTCTGACATTATCCCGTTTTTTAATGCGGGAACGGTTTCCGGGCCGTTCCCGCGCTTTTAATTATTTTGCGAATACCGCGCCTTCCATTTCCGCCGGCTTGACAACGCGGTTGAACCTCACCGCTTTTTCGCGCAGGTTCACAAGCTGCTCCGGCGCTTTGAATTTTGTAAGCGCTTCCAGCGCGGCTATTGCGGAAAATCCGTCCGACGGCACCTCCGCGCCCAGTGCCGAAAGCACCGCCGGCGCGAATTTATACGGCGAAGCCGTCGAAACAACAAGCATTTTGTTCCCCGCGCGGAATCTCTTTGCGACACTCGCGGCAACCGCGGTGTGCGTATCGCAAAGGTATCCGTATTCCCCGAAAAGTGCGGCGATCTCCGCAGAAGCCTCGCCCTCCGCGGCAAAGCCGGCATCGAAATCGGCGCGCACCGCGGCAAGTTCCTCCCCGGTGAGGCGGTAAACGCCCTCCGAAGAAAGAGAATTCATCAGCTCCCTTGTTCTTTCCGCGCCGAAAAGCAAAAACAAAAGTCTTTCCGCATTGCTCGAAACCAGTATATCCATTGAGGGCGATTTCGTAAGCTTCAGCTCGCGGCGGCGGTCATAGACACCGGTATTTATAAAATCGGTAAGCACGTTATTTTCGTTGCTGGCGCAGATCAGCCTGCCGATGGGCATGCCCATCTTTTTTGCGATATAAGCCGCAAGAATGTTGCCGAAATTCCCCGTCGGCACGGTAATATCCAGCTTTTCGCCCGCGGCAAGCTCGCCCTCGCGGCAAAGCTGTATGCAGGCGTGAACATAATAAACTATCTGAGGAACGAGCCGCCCCCAGTTTATGGAATTGGCACTCGAAAGGAAGCAACCTTCCTTTGCCGCGCGTTTTGCCGCGCTTTCGGATGCGAATATCCGCTTGACACCCGTCTGCGCCGCATCAAAATCGCCCTCCACGGCGACAACATCCGCGTTTTCGCCATCCTGCGTGGACATCTGCCTTTTTTGCGTATCCGAAACGCCGTTTGCCGGGTAAAACACAGTGATCCTCGTGCGCGGAACATTTTTATACCCTTCCAGTGCGGCGACACCCGTATCCCCGCTTGTGGCAACAAGTATGTGCGCATCCTCCCTTGCGCCGGTCTTATCCAACGCAAGCGAAAGCAGGCGCGGCATCACCTGAAGCGCCATATCCTTGAACGCGCAGGTCGGACCGTGCCACAGTTCCGAAAAATATTCTTCGCCCACCTTGGATATCGGCGCGGGAACACCGCCGAATTTTTCCTCCGAGTAAGCCGCTTTCGCCGCAGAAAGAAGCTCATCGTATGTATAATCCGTAAGGAAGAGCGACATCACCTTCGCCGCAAGCGCCGCATAATCGCTTTCCCGCAATTCATTTATATCCGTCTGCGTAAGCCGCGGTATGCTTTCGGGCAGATAAAGCCCGCCGTCCGGTGCAAGCCCGTTGCGTATTGCGGCGGCGCTTTCGACACCCTGTGCGTTTTCGGTTCTTGTGGTTATATACTTCATATCCGTTTTTCCATATCTTTTATATGATTTATCCTTGTTTTCCCGTTTTCGAGGTACACCTCGACACCGTCGATCCTTTCGCGGCGCACCGTGCGCATAAGCGTTACACCGCACGGATACCCCACCGGCACCCTGCCGTTTTCGACATACGCCCTGCGGAATGCGGCTGCGGCGGCGCGGATATGCGCTATCTTCTCCGCATCGATCGCCGATGCCGGCGTCCCGTACGTATTGCCGGAGCGCGTTTTCACCTCGAAATAGACGAGCTCACCCCCGCGGTAGCCGATAAGGTCGATCTCGCCCCCGCGGGCAAGAAAATTGTTGGAAATTATCCTGTAACCGCGACGCGAAAGGTATTTTTCGGCGGCGCGTTCCCCGAACGCGCCCTTTTGTTTAGTGTTCATACAGCTTTTTCAGGAAGCTCATCCTGTGAAGCGGTGTCGGCCCGAGCTGCGCTATGGCGGCGTAATGCGCCTTTGTGCCGTATCCCTTGTGCGCGGCAAAGCCGTAGCCGGGGTAAAGCTTGTCGAAATGCTCCATCAGTCTGTCCCTCGTGACCTTTGCCAGCACCGAAGCCGCCGCCACGGAGGGGCAGATTCCGTCCCCGCCGACAACCGTCTTTGCCGGCACGGAAAAACCCCGTGCGGCGTTGCCGTCCACCAACGCAAGCTGCGGCGAAACGCAAAGCGTTTCCACGGCGCGGTTCATTGCAAGCATGGCCGCATTCAGAATGTTGTATTTTTCTATCTCGTAAACAGAGGCAAGCGCCACGGAATAGGCGACAGCCTTTTGCGTGATCTCGCGGTAAAGCGCTTCGCGCCGCCGCGCCGAAAGCTTTTTGGAATCGTTCAGTCCGACAATTTCCGTCCCCGGCGCAAGCACGACCGCCGCGGCAACGACCGGCCCCGCAAGCGGACCTCTGCCCGCTTCATCACAGCCGCAAACCGTATTCGCCCCGCCGTAAAGCGCGATCTCGCGATCCCAACTCAAAGCCATGCCGTTTTCACTCCGTGTCCAATGTTATCCGCCCGAGCTTGCCCGCACGGAATTCGTCAAGCACCACCCTTGCGGTGCGGTCGTCATCCACTGCGCCGCCGCGGCAGAGAAAGCCGCGTTTGCGGGCGATTTTTTCGAATATATCGCCCACCTCGTCATCCTCGCAGACCGTTATGCCGTATCTTTCGCATATATTCTTCGAATACCGCGGCGAAATGAGTGCGATCAGATCATAGCAAAGCGCCGTCTGATCGATAATATCATCATTTATCGAGCCGAGGCAGGCGAGCTTCATGCCCACGGCTTTATCCTCGAACTTATGCCAGAGCAGCCCGGGAGTGTCCGTCAGCTCCAGGCCGAGTGCGGGCACGCTTATCCTTGCGTTCTGCCGCGTAACGCCCGGGCGATCCTCCGCCGCGGCGCGGCGCTCGCCGCATATCGTATTTATGAATGTGGATTTCCCGACATTCGTGATCCCCGCGACCATGGCGCGGATCGGCCTTTTGATGCCGCGCTGCGCATCCCGCGCCAGCTTCTCGCGCATAAGCTCCCTTATCGCACCGTTGATCTTTTTTATGCCCAAACCCGTCTTGCAATCAATCGCCATAACGGCAACGTTGCCGCCCGAAAGCCGACGCTCGTAACAGGCCGTCAATGCCGGGTCGGCAAGCGCGCTTTTTGTGAGCAGTGTCAGCGTGGGCTTGCCGCCGAAAAGCGTTTTGAAATCCGGGTTGGCGGAACTTATCGGCGCGCGCGCGTCCAAAAGCTCGATAACCATGTCGATGTTCGGCAGAGCAGCGGCTATGTTCCGCTTTGCCTTTGCCATATGCCCGGGGTACCAGTTTACATTTGTGTTGATGTCTGCCATAGGTGTACTCCGTTTTTCGATTCGCGGATATGTCAATCCACGGTTCCCGCGTTCGGCGATATGCGGAACACGACTCTGCCGAGTATGCGCTTTGCGCTCATTTCGCCGTATTCGGAGCTGCGGCTGTCCTTACTGTTGTTGCGGTTATCGCCCATGCAGAACACCTTGCCTTCCTCCACGACAAATTCCCCGCGGTATTCCAACGCGCCGTAAAGCATTTCGGAATTTGCCCCGTATTTCTGCCGCATCGGTTCGATATACGGCTCGTCCAGCTTCACGCCGTCCACATAAACTTCCCATTTTTCGTAATCTATGCGCACCGTCTGACCGCCGACGGCAATCACGCGCTTGATGATCGGTTCGTTCGAAAGGCTGTGCGAATCCGGCTGTATCACGACGATATCCCCGGTTTTCGGGGTATAGAACAGATTGGAAATTATGAGTTTGTCGCCGTCGTCCAGCGTTTCGAGCATGGAATGCCCGTCCACCGTAACAAGGCGGAAAACAAAAAGGAACAGTATCATCATTGTGAAAAGCGCATACGCAAACGTTTCCGCATAATCGTAAACGACGCACAGGATACGCTTTGACGGGCGCGTTTTGCGCCCGCGCACCGCGGCGGAAGCCCCCTCCGGCGCAGGTGTCCGGGCTTCCTCCTGCGGCAGCCCGTTTGTTTCGTTGTTTTCGCTCATTCCGTTACCGCCTGAAACAGTGATTTTTTCGAATAAAAAAGCAAAAGGCGTCTGCTGTCACGCAGACGCCGAGGGCAAAAGCAGCCGTTTCGATCGCCGTCCGCCTTTGCCCGGCGAGCCGACTTAGATTTTTTCCTTGACCTTGGCGTTCTTGCCGACTCTGTCGCGGAGATAGTAAAGTTTCGCGCGGCGAACCTTACCTGCTCTGACAACCTCGACGGACTGAACGTTCGGGGAATGGATCGGGAAGGTCTTTTCCGTGCCGACGCCGTAGGAAACACGCCTTACGGTGAAGGATTCGGAAATACCGCCGTTTTTCTTCGCGATGACGGTTCCTTCGAAGATCTGGGTTCTGACTCTGGTTCCTTCAACTATTTTCTGGTATACCTTAACGGTATCACCGACGTTGAACTGAGGAACCTCTTTTTTCAACTGCTCTTCTGTAAAAGCTTTAAGCATATCCAAAGCGTTTTACCTCCGTATTTCTTCGGCGTTCATGCGAGCGACAGAGGACCGCCGAGTTTTAACAATTGATTATATCACGAATTTCGGGCAAAATCAAGTGTTTTTGCGCATTTTGCGCGGAAAATCCCGCCGCGACAATATGTTGTGGTGCTCCCGCGCGGGGCGTGCCACATATCGTTATTTTTCCCGCGGGCGATAACGCGATGCGTAATAAATGACCTGCATCACCGCGCTGACAAGCGCGGCAACATACGTGAGCGCCGCCGCGGTGAGCACCTTGCGCGCCCCGGGCAGCTCGTTTTCCGCCATCACGCCGTTCGAAAGCGCCTTCATCGCGCGGCGGGAGGCATCAAGCTCCACCGGCAGCGTGACAATCTGAAACAGTGCCACGGTGCAGAACAGTATGAGCCCGACAAAATACAGAACGTTGCCGATGGTTATCATCGATTCCGCAAGATAGGAAATGAAGAAGCCGAGTACTATGAGCAGAGGACCGAGCCGCGTGCCGATATTGCAAACCGGGATTATCGCCATACGCAGCTTGATCGGTGCATAATTCTTCGCATATTGAACGGCATGGCCCGCCTCGTGCGCGGCAACGCCGATTGCCGCGACCGTTGCGGAATCGTAAACACCCTGCGAAAGGTTTATGCAGTTGCTTCGCGGATCGTAATGGTCGGTAAGCGTACCGCCGACCCTGCCGATGCGCACTCCGCCGACACCGTTCATCTGCAGAACTCTTTCGGCGGCCTCTCTGCCTGTCAGTCCGGAGCGCGAGATGACCTTTGAATACCGGTTGTAATTGGTCTTTACCTTTATCTGCGCATAAAGCCCGAGCAGCAACGCGGGAAGCATGAAAAGAAGGTACCCGAGATATCCGTCGTACATATTTTTACTCCTTTTCCGGACTTTTTGCGGCGTTCACACCGCCTTTATTTGGGTATGCGCGAAATTGCCTTTTCGATAAGCAGCGAAACAACAACGGCAATTATCATATTAACGAGCATATAGCTGCCGTTGTATACAAGCGAGTAAAGCACGGAAGCATCGCTCCCGTAGGTTGCGCCGAACAGCTCCGTGCTTTCGCCCGCGGCGATACGCCAAATGGTGATACCGCTTGCAAAGTGCACCAAAAATCTGGCAACGGAGCCGACAACGGAGCCGATAACCATGCCGTGCTTTTTATCCTTGAAGAAGCCGGCAAGACCGACAAGACCGTAAGCCAGCACATAGTCAAGCATTACGGAAGCAAAGCCGTAGGAGAAGCCTTCGCCCACGGCGCATTTGATAAGCCCGAACGCAAGCCCCGCGGGGATAGACCACTGCCATCCGCGGCGGTAGCCGACGATGATTATCGGGATCATTACAAGGTCGATCGAGCCGCCGTTTGCCCAAAGCTTGATTTTTGCAAAGCTGAGCGCCACGGCAAGTGCGACCATGACAGCCGTTTCACACAGCGCACGAAGCGCCTGTTTTTGTTTTGTTCTTTCCATTTTTTCGTTTCCTTTCGGTCGGATAGATATATATAATATCGCCGTAAAGGAAGGAAAAACGCAGATTCCCGGTCAAAGTGGATCCTCCCTACGGCGGCATTACCCGCATCAGGTCCAAGGGTATATTCTCAGCCGCCCGCTTCTGCGGGAAGCACCCCTCATCCTATTTATTTATATGTGATCTTTGCCGAAACCCTGACGGTAACGGTATATTCGCTTTCCGGCGCCGAATAGACATCCGAATACGCCGGCGTATCGTAAAGCTTTACGGTATATTCGTACCTTGCGGAGGCGACCGCCCCGCCGCGCACGACAACGGTGCATTCCACCGCGCCGTATTCGGTCTTTTCACGCTGCGGCTTTTTGATCACCGTCACAAGCGAATAGAGATCACCGACGACACTTTCGGCAAAAGCCTTTCCGTCGGGCATCGTGTAGGTATATGTCGCGGATGTGCCGTTTTCCGTCGCGGAAAGCCCCTCTCCGCCGGCGGAATACTCCGGCAGCTTGAAATACGGGAATTTCGCGAACAGCTCATCGGCATCGCGTTCGACCTCAAGCTCGTCGCCGTTTTCGACGCTCTTCATCACGCCGTTTTCATAAGTGTTTTCGGAACGCACCGCCGTGCCGAGATAGTTTTGGGTAAAGTTCGCGTGCGCGGTAAGCGCGGCGCGGTCCCATTCCACATCGCCGGCGGCATAATAAAGCGTATTGCTCTGCCCGAATGTCATTTCCAGGCTGTATTTGCCGGAAAGTGCGTCCCTTCCGTTTATTTCCCCGATTGCCGCGGTCAAAGGCTGCGGGTCGGCTTCCTCAAGCGTGCCGCAGGCGCAAAGCACCGCCGCCGCGCAGGCAAGCAGAGCTATCAGCCGCCTCATCGCCGCGATATAGTCTGCCCGTCGAGATATTTCAATACATCATCGCGAACAGTGTTTACCGATTCGACGGTGGTATAGTAGCCGCCCGTGCCGTCGACCGTGAAATAGCATTTCGAGGCCGAAACGCGGTAGAACACAAGGCTTATATCCCGCGATTGCGCATGGATCTCGATACGCAGGTATTCCTCACCCAATTCGTCCTCGCCGGGCGTGTATTCATCCGCAAGATAAACGGAAAGCACATCCTGGAAGAGGTATTTGAAGCTCAGAACATCGTATTCCCCGCCGTTGTAACGAACGCTTGCAAGGTTGCCGTCGGAATCAAGTCCCAGGCGGAAATCATATTTATTGCCGCCGAACTCGAAGGACATATCGCTTATTTCGACAAGGTATATGGAAAGTATCGGGTGGGCTATATATTCCGTTATATCCCATTCGAGCCAGGATGCCGTTTCCGGTGAAATTTCACAGATAACATCCGGTGTTATAAGCATATCCTTGCCGTCATATTCGCCGTAATAGGTACTGTAAACATAGTAAGCTCCGTTTTCGTTCTTTGCGGAAACATAGATATCGACAGTGACCTCGTCCTTGTATACGAACGAAATATGCTTTGCGGGGTTGTCCAAACCGTATTTTGCAAGCAGTTCGGTGTTCAGCTCCTTTGCATCACCGTCCTTGCCGATACCGCAGGCGACAACACTGTCGCCCTTGAGCGAAGCAATACTCTGCACGAAGTTGCCGAAGTTTGTCATATCCAGGTAGGAGAAATTGCGTCCCTCGGAGATCAGGCTCTGCGGATTGACAAGCCTCCACACACCCGAAAGCGAATCGGAGGGTTGTGCGTCGATCCCGCCCGCGGTAAGATGAATCTCATCCATGACAACATAGCTGTATTTTATCTGCGGAACATCGAAGCAGATGCGGATAAACTTCGCAGGGACTTCGGATTCAAACTCGAGCGTATAGCGCTTCAGTGTCTTATCGTCCTGAGAAGGTTTGAAGGTTTCGCCGATGGGCTTGTAATTCACGCCGTCATCCGACATGGTGAAGTAAAGTTCCTTTGGGAGGTATGCACCCGCGGCTTCATCACGCAGAAGCCCGACCGAGACGGAATATTTCCCGTCCGATGCGTTGCGCGCAAGAACGGCTTCGATATATGTCGTGTTGCCGTCCGAGCTGGAAAAGCCGCCGAAAACATCGGTATGGTTTGTCCAGCCGTCAGAGTATTGCGAATAATCGTCCGCATAGAACTTATCCGAAAGAAGCTTTGTGAGCGAGGAATTGTCGTTTGCGGAAAGGTTGGAGGCGGCGATAAACGCGCTCATGTTGCGGACATGGGCATTTATGCCGTCCGCGGGTATGTCTATGCGGATATCGTCGATATAGTAAATATCGTTCGTGCTTGAAATCGTGTTGACAAGTGTCGCATCCATCATTGCCGTTTCGGGAAGCATTATCGAGCCGGTGACAACGGATGACGAAAGGTAATAAATGATATCCTTGGAAAGGTTCACGACCATTTCGGATTCGTCGCCGTTATCAACGAAAAGCCCTCCGATGTAGCGTGCGTAATAATAGCTTTTCGTGCCCGAAAGTCCGCCGACATAGACCGTGTGGAGGTAATACCTGCCGGATTCGTCCTTTTCGGACATTATCGTATAGCTTGCAAGCGCGTCGGATGCGTTGTCCAGCCCGTAGTCCTTCCATGATCTGTCCTCGGGCAGCTTCATTTTGCCCGCGGCAACGGGGTAGCGCATATTCGTGGTGACGAGCGAGAATGTTTCACTGTTCATCGCGGCGGCGGCGGAGCTGGAGAAATAGAAGTTCCCCTCGTTTTGATAAATCGAATATTTGCCCGTCTCATTTGTGACGGTAAGCAGCGAAATTTCGCTTCTGTCGAGCGATTTGAAAACGAACGGCGCGCCTGCGGCGGTGATCGTGTCGCCGTCGGTGTCGTAGCCGGAATACGCCCTTGCATCGACGGCGATTTCCTCGCCGCCGCTGCATTTCAGTATCGCATTCGCGATAAGCGGTTCGCCGTTGAAGGCATAACGGGTGCCGTCGTAAAGAGTCTTGAAGAAATCGTTATAGGCGATGACGACCTCTTCGTTTCCGGAGGAAATGCGCACATCACCCGATCCGGACGAGGTCTTAACATCTATCTTCCCGCTTGCCTCCGCAAAGCAGAGTGCGGATTTATAAATATCCTGCCAGCCGGGATCGCTTTCGGAATAGCCGCGAAGCTCGATCTCCGCATCTGCGCCGAGCTCGCCCATTGCCGATTTTACCTCATCGGAAAGCCTGTAAAACTCGTCGAAATCGGATTCTTCCGATTTGCGGAAAAATACAAAATAGCTTGTCACGAGCAGTATTATCGCCAGAACGACGGCGGAAACGGCTATGATCTGTTTTTTCATTGGGTTGAAACGATCCTTTCGGGGATTGATTTACAGATGTCTTCTGCGGAAGAAGACAACAATGCCGATAATAAGCATCGCGCCGGGAACGACAGTGCAGATGAGCCAGGTGAGTGTCTGCGCCGTGCCGGTTTCAAGTGTGAGTGCGGTGGAGGCGAAGGGCTTGCTCTGAATATCCGGTGCCACGCGATTTGCCGTGAACACGCGCGCGGAGGAAAGCATCACGCGGCGGTTGCCGGCATACGCAAGGTAGGAATCGGAAGCGAATTCGGTGCTGCCGATAAGCATCACATAGGAATATTCCAGAACATTGTTCTTGCCGTATTCGTATTTTGTGGAGAGCAGCGCAAGCGGCATCTCGCCGCCCGGCGCATATTCGGAGGAAGACGATCCGCACATTGCCGTATCATAGGAGGTGAGCACCGTTTCCACCGTGACGGACTGTTTGTCCAGCTCGGTCATTTCCTTGATATAAAGCCGCACGCTTTCGGGCATGAAGGTGTTTATTCTGCCGTCGATATCCGAAGCGCTCTTCACGATCTGATACGCGGCGGAGGAAGAGGAGGTGTCGGATTCGTATGTGGGATATTTTGCCGAAATAATCGAGGCTTTTCCGCCTGAAAGCGAATGCTTTTCGTCGGTGACGAGCGAGCCCGCATCAAAGCCGATGCACCAGTCGGTGGAAAGCATATCCGAAAGGTTTTTAAGATCGGTCGGGGTGGAGGCATCCACCATTACGATAAGCGAATTGTGCTCCTGGAGGTATGCGGTGAGTATATCCAGCTCTTCGTATGTAAGATCACTCTTGGGAGCGCAGATAATGACAAGTTCTGTCCTGTCGCCGACACCGTTTGCCGCGATATTGTCTTCCTCTCTGATCTCAAATCCCGCTTCGGAAAGCACGGATTTAAGGCTTGCGGAGGGCTGTTCGCCATGCCCGGTGAGGAATGTGACCGCCATCGGTTCCTTTATCGCGCTTTGAAGCATGGCGGCGGTGAAGCGGTATTCGCCGTTGAAGGAATAATACTCGCTGCTGTCGCTGCTGTCGGTTTCGAAAAATGCGGGCAGCGCAAGCACGCGGCGGTGATATTTGCCGCTGACTATAACGCTCACGGAGGAAAGGGCAGTACCGGTTTCCTCGATAACGCGGTTTTGGAATTCGGGGTCGGAATCCAGTTCCTTATATTCCACGCGCACGGTGCCGAGATCGCCGCTACCGTCGAACTTGCGGGCATAATTTTCGGCAAGATCGCGCACGAGCGCGGTGAGGTTTATGCCGTTGTAGGAATTGGCGCTGTCGTCAAAACGGTCTCGCGGGGACATAAAGGTTATGGTTATATCCAGATCCTTGCCCAAAGCGGAAAGGAGCGAGATCGATTCATCGCCGATTTCGGTAAAGTTTTCGGATGTAAGGTCGGTTGTAAGCGCGCCGGAAAGCGAAAGCGAGGTGAATATAACGTTTATTACAATGATAAGTGCAAGCACAACGGCGGTAAACACGAGCGAGAATGTGCCGTATTTTACCCGTCTGCCGTCATGGCCGGCTTTGTTTTTGAAACTCATAGTGGCAATACTCCTTTCTTTACGACCAACGGCGTTTTTCGATAACGCGCGTCGTGAGGAAGAGGAATGCCGCCGCAAGGCTCAGATAATAAACTATCGCCGAAACATCGAGCATCTGATGCGTGAACGGCGTGAAGCGGTCAAGCACCGAGAACCATTTTACGACGGTTCTGAGCGCCGTGCCGGAGATATTGTCGGCAAGCAGGCTCACAAGCAGCATTGCGGCATTGACACCCATTGCCGAAACCGCAGCGATGAGCTGATTTTCGGTGAGCGAGGAAAGAAATATGCCGATGGCGATAAACGCCGCGCCGAGCAGGAACACGCCCAAAATGTTGGTGAGTATCGAGATAGCGTTCGGATCGCCGTATTTTGCGAGCAGAACGAAATTAAAACTGTTCACAAGGAAGGTTGCGGCATAAACGGTGAGTGCCGCAAGGTATTTGCCCATCACGATTCCGGTAACCGAGACCGGACTTGTGAGAAGTATCTGATCCGTTCTTGTCTTGCGGTCCTCTGCGATAAGCTTCATGGTGAGCAGCGGGATAAGCACGGCGAAGATGATTATCATCCACACAAAGTATTCGCCGATGCTGTCCGTGCTCTGTTTGAGCAGGGTGCACTGCGCGAAGGCAAGCCCCGAAACGATAAGGAACATACCGCAGTAAACATACCCGATAGCGGTAAGAAAATAGGATTTCAGTTCGCGTATATATATTGCAAACATCTTATTTTCCCCCTTTTCCTTTGGTTTTTGCTTCTTTATCCCTGCCGACAAGGCGGATGAATATGTCCTCGAGCGAAAGTTCCACGCCTTCCAGCCCTATAAGCGGCCAGCCCTTGGAGGAAAGCATATAGAACAGCGGCTTGCGGATATCGACACGCTCCTGTGATTCGAGCAGGTAGCTGACGGAATCGGTGTCGCGTTTGCCGATGATATCCGCGGTCTTGACACCGGGCAGCGCGCGCAGCGCCTTGAGGACATCGTCCTCCTGCCCGACTATCTTTGCGACGAGCTTGCGTGAGCCGTCCACGGCATTGATAAGATCCTCTGTCTTTTCGTTGGCGACGATTCTGCCCTTGTTGATGACAACGATCCTGTCGCACACCGCCTGTACCTCCGGCAGAATATGCGTGGAAAGGATTATGGTATGCTCCTTACCGAGCATCTTGATAAGATTGCGTATCTCGATTATCTGGCGCGGGTCCAAACCGATGGTCGGCTCGTCAAATATGAGCACCTTCGGATTGCCGATAAGCGCCTGCGCGATACCGACACGCTGCTTATATCCCTTGGAAAGGTTCTTTATCAGGCGTCCGGAGACATCCCAGATCTTCACGACCTCGCATATCTCCTTGATATGCTGCCTGCGCGGGAGCTTGCAGCCTTTAAGCTCGTAAACGAAATCCAGATATTCCGCGACCGTCATTTCCGGGTAAAGCGGCGGTATTTCCGGCAGGAAGCCGATATCCTTTTTTGCCTTGATCGGATCGGAAAGGATATCCGTCCCGTCGATCTTCACGACGCCGCTGTCGGCGGAGAGATACCCCGTGATAATGTTCAGCGTCGTGCTCTTTCCCGCGCCGTTCGGCCCGAGAAAGCCCATTATTTCGCCCTCGGCAACGGTAAATGAGATCCCGTCCACCGCGTGCTTATCCCCAAAGCTTTTGCGTATATCCGTAATTTCGATCATTGGATTTTATTCCTTTTCTTTTATTACGATCCCAAGATCGTCAAGCGCCTTCTGCGGTACGCCCGCAGGGCAGTCGGTCATGAGTTCCTTCGCGTTCTGCACCTTCGGGAAGGCGGTAACATCACGCAGGCTCGAAGCGCCGAGCATCTGCATCACAAGCCTGTCCAGCCCGATCGCCATGCCGCCGTGGGGCGGCGCGCCGTATTTGAAGGCTTCGAGCAGATAGCCGAATTTGATCCTGGCTTCCTCATCCGAAAGTCCGAGCAGCTCAAATATCTTCGCCTGCAGCTTCGGATCGGTAATTCTTATGGAACCGCTGGAAAGCTCGATCCCGTTCAGAACAAGGTCATACGCCTTGGCGCGGACACTGCCCTTGTCGGTTTCGAGATATTCGCGGCATTCATCAAGCGGCGCGGTGAACGGATGGTGCATCGCAACCCATTCGCCCGTTTCGGCATCCAGCTCGAAGAAAGGCATTTCCACAACCCAAAGGAATCTGTAACCCGCTCTTTCGATCCCGAGACGGTTTGCGGCTTCCACGCGGAGCTGGCCGAGCTGGGAAAGCATACGGTTTGTGTCCGTATCCGCAAGAATAAGCAGGACATCGCCCTTTTCGCAGCCCGCGGCGGCATAAAGCGCGGCAAGCTCGGATTCCGTCATGTGTTTCAGGAAGGAACCGCTGTCCGTATCGTGGCGGCGTACCCAGGCAAGCCCCTTTGCGCCGCAGCCCTTTGCGTAATCGGCAAGGCGGTCGATTTCCTTACGGGTGAGCTTGTCGGCGCAGCCCTTCAGATTGATGGCGCGAACGCTGCCGCCCGCTTCAACGGCGGAGGCGAACACCGGGAAGGAACAGCCCTTCACGGCTTCGGAAACATTCTGTATCTCCATGCCGAAGCGGATATCCGGCTTGTCGGAACCGTAGCGCTCCATACATTCTTTGTATGTGTACCTCGGAATAGGCGTTTCGATATCCACGCCCATAACGGTTTTGAAGATGTGCTTCACAAGCCCTTCGCCGACGGCAAGGACATCCTCGGTGTCGACAAAGCTCATCTCGATATCTATCTGTGTGAATTCGGGCTGACGGTCGGCGCGGAGGTCCTCATCGCGGAAGCAGCGCGCAAGCTGGAAGTATTTATCGAACCCGGCAACCATGGAAAGCTGCTTGTAAAGCTGGGGCGACTGCGGAAGCGCATAGAACGAGCCCTTATGCACACGGGAGGGAACAAGGTAATCGCGCGCGCCCTCCGGGGTGCTCTTTATGAGCATCGGAGTTTCGATCTCGATAAAGCCGTTGTCGCAAAGATAATCGCGCACCGCCTTTGCCGTTTTGGCGCGGAACATGATATTGTTCTGCAAAACCGGGCGGCGCAGGTCGAGATAACGATATTTCAGACGCAGTTCCTCGTTTGCCTTGCAGTCGTCGGTTATATCAAAGGGCGGGGTTTCGCTTTCGCCGAGAACCGAAAGCGTTTCGGTGTATATTTCGATATCACCGGTGGGGATATCGGGGTTTTTGCTCGATCTTTCGCGCACGGTGCCCGAAACGGCAAGCACATATTCGCTCCTCACGGAGGAAGCCGCTTCGAAAAGCTCGGGCGCACTGTTTTCGTCAAATGCAAGCTGGACATAACCCGTCCTGTCGCGCAGATCGATAAATATCAGGCTGCCCAGATTGCGCTGTTTTCTGACCCAACCGGCGACAGTCACCCTGCTGCCGATATCGGCGGCACGCAGTTCGCCGCAGTAATGAGTTCTCTTTTCCATTATCCGTACCTTCTTAATAATAAGTTTCGTTTTCCTTATTCGGCGTCATTCGCGTATCGCATTGATTATACCGTTGATACTTAAATCAGCCTTTATATTTTCGCCTCCGCGCATCGGTCTGAGCTCGGCAGTGCCGTTTTCAAGCTCAGTATCGCCGATAACGAGCGCGTATTTGGCGTGTGTTTTATCCGCATATTTCATCTGCGCCTTCACCGATCTTGCGCAAAGATCCGTCACGGCGGAAACACCGTGGCAGCGCAGCCCCTCCGCAAGTGTGAAAGCCTTCTTCGCCGCTTCCGCGCCCATCGGGGCAATATATACATCCGCGCCGGTGTCCGGCTGCGGTATCAGATTTTCATCGCGCAGCGCCTGTATCAGCCGCGTTATTCCCATGCCGAAGCCGACAGCGGGCAAAGCGGGGCCGCCGATGGATTCGAGAAGCCCGTCATACCTGCCGCCGCCGCAAACGGTGCTCTGCGCTCCGATGCTTTCGGCGATAAATTCAAATACCGTCCCGGTATAATAATCCAGCCCGCGCACAACGGAAGGATCGATAATATAATCGCAGCCGCAGGAATCGAGCAGTCCGCAAAGTGAATCGAAATGCGTTCTGCAATCGTCGCAGAGATGATCAAGCGTTTTCGGCGCACCCTTTGCAAGCTCCCTGCACGAGGGATTCTTGCAGTCGAGCACACGCAGCGGGTTCCGCATGAGTCTTTCGCGGCAGGTGTCGCAAAGGTTCTCCGAATGCGCGGAAAAATAATCCGTAAGCGCCTTGCGGTAATTCGGGCGGCATTCCGGGCAGCCGATGGAATTTATGTGCAGCTTTATTCCGGAAAGCCCGAACCGGCGGAAAATATCCCGCGCAAGCAGTATAACCTCCGCATCCGCTTCCGGACGGGTGCTGCCGTAAAGTTCGGTGCCGAACTGGGTGAATTCGCGGCTTCTGCCCGCCTGCGGCTTTTCGCGGCGGAAGAAACTGCCGGTGTAATAAAGCTTCAGCGGCATCGCGCCGGCATAAAGTCCGTTTTCGATAACGGCGCGGGCAACGCCCGCGGTACCCTCAGGGCGGAGCGAAATGTTGCTGCCGTCCTTATCATCGAAGGAGTACATTTCCTTGCTGACAACGTCCGTCGTATCGCCGACACCGCGGCAGAAAAGATCGGTAAGCTCGATTGTCGGCGTGCGTATTTCCGAAAAACCGGAAAGGCGCGCCGCTTCGGCAAGGACTTTTTCTATATATTGCCATACCTCCGATTCACCGGGGAGTATGTCCATTGTTCCTTTCAGTCTTTGCAGTCTGTTCATGTCAAAAAATGCCTTTGTTTGTTTTCATGTTGTCGCGCCAGTCGAGATCGCCCCTGTCGAGCGCAAGAACAAGCGCCTCCGCCGTTGCGATATTTGTCGCCACGGGGACGGTGTATTTGTCGCACAGACGGATAAGTCCGGGTTCGGTCTCGGCATATTCGAGATCGTTATCCGTATCGCGCAGCAGGATCAGAAGATCCACCTCGCCGTATACCACTTTGGAGGCTATCTGTTCGCTCCCTCCGCGTGCGCCGGGAAGCAGCTTTTCTATATGCAGGCCGGTGGCTTCCGAAATGTATTTGCAGGTAATGGCCGTCGCGCACAGACGGTGGCGCGAAAGAATGCCGCAGTACGCAATGCAGAATTCGGTCACAAGCTCTTTTTTCTTGTCGTTTGCAATAATCGCAATGTTCATTTTTCCCTCCGTATCGATTTGTATATGCAGACGGCATCGCACCGGCGCTTCGGCCGGGATACCCCGTCAAACAGCCTGACTCTTCCGCCGTCCAGCCGAACGGCAATGTTCAGAAACGCAATTTCACTTGCGCTTGCCCTGCGGCGTTTATCCCCCGTGAAGGCAAGGTAAGCCGCCTCCTGCCGTGCGGGAAGCTCTTCGTCAAACGGGACAACGCCCGAAAGCCGCACCGAGGAACGCTCTATGATATCCGGAATGGACGGAAGTTCCCCCGCAGCGGCGAACCTTTCGCGGAAGCCGTTCACGACAAGCGTCGCGCTTTTCAGCCCGAGCGCGTAAAGCCTTGCGGCGGTCTTTTCGGCGGCGCGGACGGATGTGGACTGGTGCAGAGTGACTATCAGCGCTTCATCCGCAGCCGCAGCGAATGCGGTGTAATAATCCGTTGCTTCGGCACAGGAATCTATGATGATGTAATCGAAATCGCCGCGCAGACTGTCCACCATTGCGGCGAATGCCGCCTTATCGGTGCAGCGGGCACGGTAATTCATCGGCGCGGGAATGAACGAAAGCCCCGCGCAGCCGGGAATCTCCGTCATCGCAGCGCGTTCCGAGCACTCGCCCGAAAGCACATCGCTGCAATCGAAAAGCGTTTCGCTTTCCACGCCGAGGACCATGTCCATGCAACGCATGCCGAAATCCCCGTCGATAAGGAGCACCGTGCGCCCGAGGGCGCAAAGCGATGCGGCTACATTCGCGGCGACGGTCGTCTTGCCGACACCGCCCTTGAAGCCGGTAACAAAAATCACTCTTGCCGTAGCGCACTCACCCCCGTGATACAAATATACACTATACAATATACCACCGCCGGGCTTGCGTGTCAAGATTTTTCGCGGTGCGGCAGGCGCTTTATTTGCGTTTTTGCGAATCCCCGCTCCGCAACGGCACAAACATTTTTCGGGAAGAAAAGTGTATGTATTACGGCGACATATTCGAACGCTTGCCGCGGCGGCACGGCAACAAAGCACGGGCGCAAAAAAGAAAAAGTTGACAACTCACGGCCGGTGTTGTAAAATAACCGTATAATTACTGTGTTTATCGCAAATTTACAGGTAACGGAAGGGATCGTATCATGTGTGCAAAAAGGATACTCACCGTCGGCAGCACGAACATTGATTTTGTACTGACGACACCCTATCTCCCCGCCCCGGGCGAAACGCTGCGCTCCGGCGGAGAATACTCCTTCACGCCCGGCGGCAAGGGTGCAAACGCCGCGGCGGCCGTTGCCGCCTTCGGTACGGACAGCATTTTCTGCACACGCGTGGGGGATGATGCCTACGGCGACCGTATGCTCCGTGCGCTTGACGAACGCGGCATCAACACAAAATACATCCGCGTGGATCGGCGCGAGCAGACCGGGCTTGCCGTGATCACCGTCGAAAAGGACGGCACGAACCGCATTATAGTTTACCCCGGTGCGAACGACAAAATCAACCTCGGCGACCTTGAAGCCGCCTTCACCTGCTATCCGGATGCCGTGCTTGTTCAGTTCGAGATCAACCGCGACACCGTCATCAGCGCCGCACGCCTTGCCGCGGACGAATCCATACCGCTCATTGTCGATGCCGGCCCCGCAACGCCGGATTTCCCGCTGGAAAAGCTGGAACGCGTCGAAATACTCTCCCCGAACGAAACCGAAACCGAAATACTCACCGGCATCCGTCCGGACAGCCTTGAAAACTGCCTGCGCGCTTCGATCGCGCTGTGCAACCGCGTGCCGACAAAATATGTCGTTCTCAAGCTCGGCGGCAGAGGCTGCTATGTCTACGACGGCAAATATTGCGACATCATCTCGCCCTTCGACACACCTGTCGTCGATACGACCGCCGCGGGCGATATCTTCACCGCCGCATTGGCAACCGAATACCTCCGCTCCGGCGATATAATCGCAAGTGCGCGCTTCGCCAACGCCGCGGGTGCGCTTGCCGTTTCAAAGCGCGGCTCAATGAACTCAGTGCCGACACTCGCGCAGGTCAACGAGCTTCTCGCAAACGGCTGAAAGCCCCGGCGTTTCACGGCGATACGGAACAATAAGTCAATACGGAACAACAAACGGCAAAAGACGCCTCCCCCGCGGGAAGCGTCTTTTTTATGCGTTTTTTGTTTTATGCGTTATTAAACGCGGTCTTTTCTCTTGCCGCCGGCAAGAACGGCCGCCGCACGCAGCATAACCGTTATCGCGCCGAAAGTCCGCACGGTTTATGCCTGCAGCAAAAGCGTTTCACATAGCGGGCGGCAAAAAGGAGGGGGCGTCGCCCTCCTTTTTCGGTAAACATCGGTTTTTACAGCCCCGCAAGGTCAAGCTCACGCACGGCAAGCTCGATGGTGCCCTTGTCGCACGCGGCGGCAAGCTTCGGATCGAACGGCAGTTTTGCGATACGGGGTATTCCGTACTGCGCGGCAACGGTATCGATGCGGCTTTCGCCGAAGATGTGATGCTCCTTGCCGCAATCCGGGCATTTGAAGTAGGAATAATTTTCCACAACGCCGAGCACGGGGATGTTCATAAGCTCCGCGAGCTTGACCGCCTTTTCGACGATCATTGAAACCAGCTCCTGCGGAGAGGTGACTATGACCATTCCGTCCACGGGAATGGATTGGAAAACGGTGAGCGGAACATCGCCGGTTCCCGGAGGCATATCTATATACATCGTGTCGTTTTCGCCCCAGTCGACATCGGTCCAGAACTGCTTCACGCAGCCGGCGATGACCGGGCCGCGCCAGGCGACGGGGTCGGTTTCATCCGGAAGAAGCAGGTTGACGGACATTATCTTTATCCCGGTTTTGCTCTGCGGCGGAACCATGCAGTCCTCTTCCGCGGTAACACCGCCCTTCATCCCGAAAATACGCGGAATGGAAGGCCCGGTGACATCGGCATCAAGTATGGCAACGCGTTCCCCGCGCCGCGCCGCGCCGACGGCAAGCAAAGAGGTGACGAGCGATTTGCCCACGCCGCCCTTGCCGCTCACAACGGCGATAACCTTTTTGAAGCTGCTTCCTTTATGAAGTTTTTCCTTTTCGATCGGCTGTGCCCCGCGTGAAGCGCAATCCGCGCCGCAGGTCGAGCAATCATGTGTGCATTCTGACATATTTCTTCACCGCCCCCGCCGAAGATTCCGCGGGGGCATTGCGCCTTTCCTTTTTATTTGTTATTTTGCGACAGAGCGAAGGGTGTTTATACTGATCTCCGCACATTCCATGCGGGAAAGCCCCATGGAAGGCTCGTCCTGCTCGACGATGATCCATTCGGCGCCGCATTCAACGGCGGTCTTATAGAGCAGCGGGATATTCTGAACGCCTTTGCCGAGCGGGCGGAACTCAAACGCCTGCACATCCGGCTTTTTGCCGTCGTCCTCTATGCCGATAAGAGAGTACATATTGGCCTGCTTGCTGCCGACATAATCCTTGAAGTGGACAAGGTGGCAGCGGCCTGCGTATTTGCGCAGGTATGCCGCAGGGTCTTCGCCCGCAACGCGCACCCAGCAAAGATCAAGTTCGGTTTCGAGCAGGCTTGCGGGAATATCGGAATAGAGCCTGTCAAGCACATATTCCCCGCCGGCCTTCTCAAATTCGAAATCGTGGTTATGGTAGCTGAGTCTTATTCCCGCCGCCGCGGCCTTTTCGCCTATTGCACGGATATCCGCAACCGTCTTTCCCCAGCCGGGCGTGCCGTGGCGATCCTCCGGTGCAAGACCGGGAACGGCAATATCGCGGCAGCCCACAGCGGAATAATCGCTTATGACCTTTTCGATATCGTCGCGCATTTCGGCAAACGAAACGTGTGCGCCGGCCGGTTCAAGCCCGATTTCGGAAAGATAACCGCAAAGCTCCTTCGGATCCTGCCCGTAAAGCCCGGCGAATTCAACGCCGTCATAGCCAAGCTCCTTCACGCGGCGAAGCGTGCCCCTGAAATCCGATTCGAGATCGGTTCGTACGGAATAAAGTTGAAGTGCGAATTTCATTGCGTTTACCGCCTTTCTTTTATTCAAACTCCGGTGCCCAGGTGCCGTTCACGAAGACCGGCGTGGCTTTGCCGTCCTTGTATCCGGTGATGCGGAGATCCTTCGCGCCGACCATGAAGTCGACATGGATCATCGAATCGTTCACGCCCTCCTCGCGCATTTCGGCAAGCGTTTTTTCGGAATAGCCTCTCACGCAGCTTGTATATCCGTTGCCGAGTGCGACATGGCAGGAGGCGTTCTCGTCGAAAAGAGTGTTATAGAAGAGCAGTCCGCTTTCCGCGATCGGCGAATTTTTCGGCACAAGCGCAAGCTCGCCCAGCATTCTGCTGCCTTCGTCGGTTTCGATAAGCTTCGTGAGCGCTTCTTCACCCTTTTCGGCGTGCCAGCTTACGGCTTTGCCGTCCTTGAAATCGATATAAAAGTTTTCCACAAGCGTTCCGCGGAGCGAAAGCGGCATCGCGGCGACAAGTCTTCCCTCGCAGCAGCCCTTCTTCGGCGTGGTGAATATCTCCTCCGTGGGCATATTCGGGTTAAAGTATATGCCGTTTTCGGCATATTCTCCGCCGCCGCACCACATACTGCTTTCCATCAGGCTGCATCTGAAATCGGTGCCGTTTGCGGATTTGTATTCAAGATAATCGAAATGCTTTGCATTGAGCTTCCCGCAGCGCGCGGCAAAGGAGGCGTTTTTCGCATCCCACGCGGCAATCGCATCGTTATCCGCGCCGCACTGCACGGTGGAAAGTATCGCCTCCCACAGCTTTTCGACCGCGGCGGTGGGGCGTTCGTCCGGGAACACCTTTTTCGCCCATGCCCTGCCCGGTATCGCACAGACAAGCCACTGATATTTGTTTTCGGTCTGTTCGCGGAACTTTTTGGAAACCTTGCCGAACGCGGCGTTTGCGGCGGCAAGCTTTTCCTGGTTGACGCTCGCAAGCCCGTCCGGATCCTCGCAGATCAGGCGGATACGCGCCGGAAGCACATCGGCATCGTGCCTGAGTTTTTCAACCTTCCATTCCGGCACCTCGCAAAGCTTTTTGCGGGACTGGTAACGGTAATGAAGCTTTGTCAGCTCGGTCATCGCCCAATCGACACGCACCTCGGAAGCGCCCGCGCGGTACGCCTCCGCCGTGAGCAGCGCAACGAACGGCGCGGCCTCCACATCGGCGACAATGATAAGCTCCTGCCCCTTTTTGATATTCACGCCCTGCTTTATCAGCAGGTTGGCGTATTTCTTCATTATTGTCTTTTTCATTGCTGTGTCCTTTCGCAAAACCGCGGGCACCGGATGCAAAAGCCGCCGATGCCCATAAAAACGGATTATTTCTTCTTTGCGGGCTCCTCCGGCTCGTTCACTCTTTCGAGCACCGAACTGACAGCCCATTTCTGGATCTGGATCTTCGTTCTGTCGCCGCTGGTTTCGATCAGAAGCATATCCTCCTTGACCTTGACGACCATGCCGACAATACCGCCCGTTGTGACGATAACGTCACCGACGGCGATAGAGCTGCGCATTTCGCGCGTTTCCTTTTCCTGCTTTTTCTGGGGCCTGTAAATAAAGAAGTAGAACACAAGCCCGAGCAGTGCAAAGGGGATAACGAGCGAAAGAACGCTTGTAATGCCGCTCGCCGATTCCGTTGCTTCATCGGCAAGCATCATAAGGGTGTTGATCTTCATTTGAAACTTCCTTCATTGTATTTTATTCGTTTTATATCGGTGACAAAGAGTGTCGATTCATCCACCGTGAACACCGCCCCGCGCAGGGTGACGTTATTTCCCGCGGCAACGCCCTTGCGGCGTATGCCGGTCAGATACCGTTCCATTGCGCTTTCGTATGTCACTCCGATGATCGAATCCTCATCGCCGCACATACCGATATCGGTTATGTATGCGCACCCGCGGTCGGTAAGCGTTTCGTCCGCCGTCGCCACATGGGTGTGTGTACCGTATGCGATATTTATGCGCCCGTCGAAGCAATGGAAAAATGCCTTTTTCTCGCTTGTCGCTTCCGCATGGAAATCGCAGACGGCAATGTCGTAATTACCGCTTTCGGCGGCAAGAACGCGTTCGGTGCAGGCAAAAGGCGAATCCGCGGGGTCCATGAAAAGCTGCCCCGCGGCGGATATGACCAGCACCCTTAACCCGTTTTTCACGGGGACTATGCACCACCCGTGCCCCGGCGCATCCGCCGGGAAGTTGAGCGGACGCAGAAACGCCGCCGTTTCATCCGAATAATCGAATATATCGTATTTGCGCAGGGAATGGTTCCCGCCGGTGATAACATCGGCGCCGGAATCGAATATAAGCTGTGCCTCCGCGACTCCAATCCCGTTGCCCGCGCTTGCGTTTTCGCCGTTTACGATAACAAGGTCGGCGCCCTCGCGCTGCTTGACGGCGCGCAGCCGTCTCCGGATAAATTCACTGCCCGGTGTGCCGAAAACATCGCCCACCGCAAGTATCTTGATCATAGCCTGAATTATTTCGCGTAATCGACCTGGCGCATTTCGCGGATCACATTGATCTTGATCTGACCGGGATATTCGAGCTCTTCCTCGATCTTGCGGGCGACATCGCGGGCGATAAACGCCATTTCGTCATCACTCACCTCATCCGGCTTGACCATTATGCGCACTTCTCTGCCTGCCTGAATGGCAAAGGATTTTTCGATACCGGAGAAGGAATTTGCGATCTCCTCCAGCTTTTGCAGCCTCTTGATATAGGTTTCGAGATTTTCGCGCCTTGCACCCGGCCTTGCCGCGGAAACGGCATCCGCCGCCTGCACAATCATCGCAACGAGCGTATGCGGTTCGACATCGCCGTGGTGCGCCTCGATGGCATGAACGACCTCGCGCGATTCTTTGTATTTACGGGCAAGATCGACACCGATCTGGACGTGAGAACCGTCCACCTCGTGCGTCATCGCCTTGCCGATATCATGCAGCAGTCCGGCGCGCTTTGCAAGTGTCGCATCGAGCCCGAGCTCGCTTGCGATCATGCCCGCAATGTGCGAAACCTCTATGGAATGTTTGAGTACGTTCTGACCGTAGCTCGTGCGGTATTTCAGCCTGCCGAGCAGCTTTACAAGCTCGGGGTTCAGGCCGTGAACGCCGGTTTCAAGCGTTGCCTGTTCGCCTTCCTTTTTGATAACGGCTTCCACCTCGCGGCGGCATTTTTCCACCGTTTCTTCGATTCTGGAAGGATGTATGCGTCCGTCGGAGATGAGCTTTTCGAGCGTCATCCGTGCGACCTCGCGGCGGATCGGATCGAAGGTGGATATCGCGATCGCCTCGGGAGTGTCGTCGATGATAAGATCGACACCGGTGAGCGTTTCGATGGCGCGTATGTTTCTGCCCTCTCTGCCGATTATTCTGCCCTTCATTTCGTCGTTAGGCAGATCGACAACGGAGACCGTAGCCTCCGCCACGCTGTCCGCGGCGCAACGCTGAATGGCAAGCGCGATAATGTTTTTTGCGTTTTCTTCCGCCTTGTCCTTGCATTCCTGCTCGACCTCGACAAGCTTTTTCGCCATGTCGTGACGGGCCTCCTCCTCCACGCGTTCGATAAGCATCGTGCGGGCGTCTTCGGCGGACATGCCGGATATCTTCTGTAAAATCTCCTCCTGCTCGGCAAGAGCGGCTTCGATCTTGGCGTTCAGTTCCTCATTTGCTTTTATCTTGGAATTGAGCGTTTCTTCCTTCTTTTCAAGGTTTTCGTACTTTTTGTCAAGATTTTCTTCCTTCTGCATTGCTCTGCGTTCGAGCCGCTGCAGATCGTTTCTGCGTTCCTTTATTTCGCGTTCGGCGTCGTTCTTGATCCGCAGCGCTTCTTCCTTTGCTTCGACCAGCTTTTCTTTTTTGACCGTCTCGGCAGCCTTTCCGGCGTCCTCAATTATCCTTTTGGCTTCGGTTTCCGCGGATTTTATCGCCTTTTCGGCGGTAAGCTTGCGGATAAAAAACCCGATAACGAAGAACAGAACGGCAACGCCGGCGCATATGCCGACAACTAAAATAGGGTCCATTTCTGCCTCCTGAAATTTATTTAATCCCGGGGCAAAACCCAAAGAGAAACGGGTAAGTTTTATATTCTTTTCTATTGAAAGCGCCGCAGCGCAAAAAGTGAAAAATATATGGTTATCCCGTTCATGGCAAGGGGCTTTGCGTCGGTATTCATTCTATTATACAACGGATTTTGCATTATGTAAAGAGCTTTTTTGCAATTATCCGCGCGACACGGCAAAAATCCGCCCGGCGATTATCCTTGACGGGCGCGCAAAAAAGAAGTATAATGTAGTAAATTAAAGAATTGTCCGCTCAAAGAGGCTTGTTTATGTATTATTTCGATTCCGCCGCAACCTCTGCGCCTTGCACGGAGGCTGTCGCGGCGGCAACGGAGGCAATGAATATTTTTGCGAACCCGTCCTCGCTTCACTTCGCGGGACGTGAGGCGCGCGCCGTGATCGAATCCTCGCGGGAAAGTGTCGCCCGCGGGTTTTGCTGCACGCCGGAGGAGGTCATATTCACTTCCGGCGGGAGCGAGGGGAACTGTCAATGCATTTTCGGCGCGGCAAAGCTGCGTGCGCGCGCGGCAAAGCGCATCGTCACCACCGATAGCGAGCACCCCTCCGTTTCGGAGCCGCTTGCCCTGCTCGAAAAGCAGGGGTTCGAGGTCATCCGCATACCGACGAGCGGCGGCAGGCTGGACGAAGCCGCGCTTGCGGAAGCCTTTTCCGCTCCGGTCGTCTTTGCGAGCATAATGCTTGCCAACAACGAAACCGGCGCGGTTTACGATATTCCTCTCGTGCGCAGACATATCGAAAAAAGCGGCTGCGGAGCTCTGCTCCACTGCGATGCGGTACAGGGCTTCCTTAAAATCGCCGACCGCACCGTCATCCGCAAAAACTGCGATTTTGCAAGTGTTTCGGCGCATAAGATCGGCGGGCTGAAGGGCGTCGGCGCGATATATGTCAAAAAAGGCGTGCGTCTGCCCGCGTTCGTTTTGGGCGGCGGGCAGGAACGGGGGCTGCGTTCCGGCACGGAAAACACCCCCGGCGTTGCCGCGTTCGGCGCGGCTGTCGCGGCATTCACGCCCGAAAAGGCGGCTTATCTTTCCGAGCTGAACGAATTCACCCGCGCCGCTCTTGCAAAAAAGATCCCCGGCATACGCTTCAATCTGCCGGAAGAGCGCACCGGCGCGGTGCTTTCGGTATCCGTCCCTGGCGCAAAAAGCGAGGTCATGCTCAATGCGCTTTCGATGCGAGGCTTCTGCGTGAGCGCGGGGAGCGCCTGCCATTCAAAAAAGAGCGTAAGCGAAACGCTGCGCGCGTTCGGGCTTTCCGGCGCGGAGCTGGAGGGGGCTTTGCGCATAAGCTTTTCGCCGAGCAATACAAAAGAAGAATGCACACTGCTTGCCGAGGCGATGGGCGAGGTGTGCGGAAGGTTGATAAAATGAAGGAAATAATCCTGCTCAAATACGGCGAGATCGTACTGAAAGGTCTTAACCGAAGCTATTTCAATTCTGTGCTGGAGGCGCGCGTCAAGCGTGCGCTGCGCGGCGCGGAGGGCGAATTCACCTGTGATTACGCACAATCCACGCTTTGCGTGCGCGGGAGCGAGGGCGCGGATATCGACACCGCCTTCGAAAAGCTGAAAAAGGTTTTCGGCATAGCCTCCGTCTGCCGCGGCGTGGAGTGTGAAAAGAATATCGACGATATCCGCAGAACGCTTGCCGAAAATATCGACACGCTGCTCGGCAGTGCGCGCAGCTTCAAGTGCGAGGCGAAGCGGAGTGACAAGAAATTTCCGCTGAAATCGCCCGAAATATGCGTGCTTTGCGGCGAAACGGTGCTTTCGCTGCGCCCGGATATGCGCGTGGACGTACAGAACCCGGATGCCGTTATAATGATCGAGGTGCGCGACCGCGCGGCGTTTATCCACGCCGGGGCGGAGCACGGCGCGGGCGGAGTGCCCGTCGGCAGCAGCGGAAGGGGCATGCTCATGCTCTCCGGCGGGATCGACAGCCCCGTTGCCGGGCATATGATGGCGCGCCGCGGGCTTGCCGTAGATGCCGTTTATTTCGAAACCCCGCCCTACACGGGCATTGCCGCGGCGGAAAAGGTGCAGCACCTTGCCGAGATACTCACCGATTGGTGCGGCGAGATACATCTTCACAACATAAGCCTCACGGAGGTACAGGAAGCAATTGCCGCAAACTGCCGTGAAAAGCTTTTCACCCTGCTTCTGCGCAGGTTCATGGTGCGCTGCGCATCGGCGCTTGCGCAAAAGTACGGCGCGGGTTGCCTTATAACCGGCGAAAGCCTCGGTCAGGTCGCAAGCCAGACTCTGCCCGCACTTGCCGCGACGGAGCAGGCGGCGGGGCTGCCCGTCATGCGTCCCTGCATCGGGCTGGATAAGGAGGAAATCGTTGTCCGCGCAAGGGAGATCGGCACCTTCGAAACCTCCGTGCTCCCCTATGACGACTGCTGCGTGATGTTCACGCCGAAGCATCCGGACACCCGCCCGGATATAAACGAAATTCTTGCCGAGGAAGCAAAGCTCGATGTGGAAGGGCTTGTGGAGCGCGCTCTCGCAACGGACCGCCGCGTTCACCTGGGCTGACATTTTTGGGGAAGGATAATACATTATGATGAAAGCGCTTGTTAAAAAGCTTTACCGCGCCGGGCTGAGCATCGCCGCCGCGGAATCCTGCACCGGCGGGCTTATCGCAAAGGAGATAACCGATGTTCCCGGCTCCAGCGCCGTTTTCGGTCTGGGTGTCGTTTCCTATTCAAACGAAGCAAAGGAAAACATGCTCGGCGTAAAGAGCGAAACGCTGAAAAAATACGGCGCCGTTTCAGAGCAGACCGCGCGTGAAATGGCCGCCGCCGTCCGCACTGCCGCGGGGGCGGACATCGCCGTTTCCACCACCGGTGTCGCCGGGCCGGGCAGTGCCGAGGGCAAGCCCGTGGGCACGGTATATATCGGCGTTTCCACCGCCGAAAAATGCTATGCCTCGGCATTCGTTTTCTCCGGCAGCAGAGCAAACATCCGCAAACTCGCCGCAAAAATGGCGCTGAACATGGCTTTTTTGGAAATCTCCGCCGCGCCGAACATACGCCCCTGCCCGCAGAATGGTGCTTTTTCGTCAAAGCGCGGAAAGTAAGCCCGATTTTTTCAAAAAAAGTATTGACATTCCGCCGAAACGGTGATAAAATGACCTCTGCCGTGAATGCGGCAGAATATTTTGCGGAATTGTGTAACGGCAGCACGGCAGACTCTGACTCTGTTTGTTGGGGTTCAAATCCCTATTCCGCAGCCAGAAAGAACGGCAGGTTTTACCTGCCGTTCTTTCATTTCTGCCCGCCCGTTGAAAAAGCCGTCGATTCCGCAGGCCGGATACATTCACGGGGCCGGCTTATGTTGCCGGATATCACGGAACCGTCTCCGCAAAATCATCTTAAACAAGTTCGATCGGTAAATTCAACAGAGAGTATCTGCATTGTTTGCATTATCGGATGTATATCGGGCGTCCGGTTTTTTGTTGCCGTGAATTTATTGAGCCGCGCAAGTCGCATACACACAGGATTCTCTTAACAAGGGGGCAGTATCTGCCGGCTTGCTTACACTTACGGCATTATAAATCAAACCAAAGTGAAAATCGGCTCAATACATCATAGCGGCAATCGGGTTAAATCACGCAAGCGTCTTTTTCTTCCTGAGTATGTATGCGACAAGACCGATGTTGCCGAGGAGGGCAAGACCTGCCGCGGCACCGATTACGATTATCAGGGGTGAATTTGCCGGGGCTGCAGCGGCAGAGGAATTTGCGGAAGCTGCCGCTTCGGCGGCGGCTTTCACGCCCGTATCCTTTTCACCGATCCACCAGTTGCCGTTCTCTCCGATGAAGGGCGTTAAACCGTCTTTTCCGTCCTCACCGACGACAACGCCGAGATTGGCGGTCGTACCGTCGCTATAAGTGATAACAAGTTCGCCATCGGAATTCACTGCTATCATAGTAGACGCCTTCGTTGTCATAACCGTCTGCGAAAACCGAAGTCCCCAGCGTGTATTTACTGAGCATAAATCCCGTTTTATTTGTTTTATTTAAGTTGATTACATACCACGGGACATTGTAGTTTGTTATGTCATCGTTGTACACACCGTAATAGATTATATCGTTCATCGCCATGCCGCTCGTGCCGAGCATGATACTTTTGGCAGTTTCGGCACCATTTGCCGCCAACGATGCCGCAGGTGCAAGGCACAGCACCATGACCAGCGCAAGGAATACGCTGAATGCTCTCTTTTTCATTTTCGTTCCTCCGAAATTGTAGATTTGTCCGCTTATTTTCCCCAACGGCAGCGGACACACCGAGAGGAATATTTTTATCCGTTTAAGTATTAGTTGACGGCGGCTTTTGCATTACCATAAGGCAGCACCGCCTTCTGAATACGAAAAAGCCGAAGGCAGGGCGCAATTAGCCCCGTCTCCGGCAATAATGTTTCTGAAATTGTTATGAGATACGACTTGACATACTGAGGCGCTATGCTCCCGCCGGGCCGATAGAATTGCCGCTTCCGCACGCCGTCATTGTCAAGTCCTCCCTCCGCAATTTTTAAGGGTGAAAGGGTGCAACGCCCCGTAAATATACAATCACGGTTTGGCGGAAATCTTATGATTTTTCAACCGGTTTTCCGAAGATTATAACCGAAGAGCGTATCGGTGATTTTGTGTTTTATCTCGATTCGGATCAGATATATTTTTCGGCGGCAAGAACCGAAAGAAATGCATCGACGATGGCGGGATCGAATTGAACGCCTTTGCCGTTGACAAGTTCCGATATAATGGTTTCTTTGTCGAGTTTCGGTCTGTAAACACGATTGCTGTTCATTGCGTCGAAAGAGTCGGCAACGCAGATTATGCGACCGACAAGCGGGATTTCTTCACCTTTTTTGCCGGTAGGATAACCCTTGCCGTCGTAATGCTCGTGGTGATAGAGAGCGCCCTCCGAAATGTTTGGAATGGAGGAAAAGTTTTTGACCATTTCGGCACCTTTGACGGTGTGCTGTTTTATCTTTTCGAATTCCTCATCCGTGAGCCGGGAGGGCTTGTTGAGAATGTCGTCGGGGACACAGCATTTGCCTATATCGTGAAGGACGGCGGTCCAATAAACATTTTTACATTCTTCTTTACTCATGCCGAGTTTTTCGGCGATTTTTGCGGAATATTCGGCCACTCTGTCGGAATGACCGTGTGTGTACGGATCTTTGGCATCGACGAAATTACTGAAAACCTCGAGCGATTCCCGAACAACTTTTTCTTTGGCCGCCAAACGTTTTTCGTACCGGACTATGATAACCGAAACACCGACATAACAAAACAGGCACACGCCCCAAAAGATAAACAGGCCCAGGTATATTGTGGCGGTGGCGCCATCGAGATAATCTTCTTTCAACTTGTAGTTGACGGTATAATCGCCGAGGTCCAATTCGTCTGCCGTTGTATAGAAAATAAAGCCTACCGTAGTGCATTTTTGGCTTTCCAGGGGATATTCTCCGCCTATCTCGGAGTCGGGATAATAGATAATGTAATCACCTGCGTTTAACTTAATGAGCCATACGCCGGTCGAGTCAAGAACATAGTCCAATTTGCTGTTTTCAAGCTCGCCTGCCGCCGATCTCAAATCGGAAAATTTATGGCTTGTTTCCAAGCCGTTTCTGAATTGGTGAATTTCTACGGCCCCGCACCACGCTTGGTTTATGTAGCAATCTTTTCCGATTACGAATTTGGCATCCCATTGTTCCAAACTGTTGTCGGATATATTGGTAACGGTAGCTTCGTAAATAATGCCGTTGTAGGTGTCGGCGCCCAATAAATCGTCGTGCTTTTCCCACGAACTGCCTTTGCCTATCGCGAGAGAAATTTCGTTTTCTATTTCAACGGCATTTTCCAAAACTCTGTTTTTGCCGTTGTACCGGGAAACGTTTATGCAATGAACAGAAAACGCGATGAGAGTCGCAACAAACATACACGCTATGACGATACCCGATATTGTTATTATTCTTTTGGCTTTCGTTTTGTCGTTCATTTTGACCCCGATTTTATTTTAACATAAATTATTTTATTATAAATATGTTAGCACTTATCGGCAAAAAAATCAACAGTCTTCTGAAAAATCCGCAAGGGTTTTTAACGGAAACGGGGGATATAAATGTTGAAATTGCGGCAAAAGCCGCGCGGCGCGTTTCGTTTTCGGCGAAGCAACGACAGATGTGCCGTCCGACGGGCCGGGAGCGCGGCACCGCACGCAAGCTCACGGCCGCTTTTGATAACGGCGGAAAAAAGCGGCATTACAAGGAATTACGGGAATTCGGTGAACGGGAAATCATGCGTTTCCCGCAAACAGAGAAAACAAAAACAGCCTGCCTCTTGTGCATAAAGCACCGAAAGCACGCCGTTTCTGCGTTTTGGCGGAGAAGGTGGGATTCGAACCCACGAGGCGCTTTTAACGCCTACACGATTTCCAGTCGTGCGCCCTCGACCAGCTAAGCGACTTCTCCGTATTATATGCGCAATTCAATTGCCGCCCGCGAGCGTTTCCGCACGGAGCGTAGGCTATTATAGCACGCGCAAAGCGCGTTGTCAACAAAAAATTTTTCCCGCCCGGCACTTTTCGGCAGTCTTGCGCAAATACGTCCGGCTTTTTTGTGAAATATCCGAAAAATCATAAAATGCTCTTGATTTTTTTGTGCAATAGGAGTATACTGTCAACAACACTATGGGCACTATGCCCGAAAACAATCATAAGGAGTAATCACTATGAAGAAGATTCTCGCTTTTCTTCTCGTTGCACTCACGGTTGCGGCTCTGTTTGTTATCCCCGCTTCCGCAGCAGACGATAAGAACTTCAAGGTCACCCTCCCCGGTGTTAAGAAGGGGTCTGCCTCTCCCATACCGGACGGCGTGGTAAAAGCCGGTGAATATGTCACCAAGACACCTATTCACTCCTTCTCCGCCAACAGAAGTCAGTTCAATACCGAGCACGACGAATACGGCGATTGGGACGTTGACTTCTACACCTGCTGGGATGCCGACAACCTCTACCTCGCATGGGTAGTACATTCCGACATCCAGGTCGGCCTTCCCTCCGAAAGAGCTAACGGCGAAGGCGGCCTCGGCAACATGTGGGAATATTCCTGCGTTCAGTTCATACTCACCCCGGGCGCTCCCGACGGCACCACAAAGTACCAGACCGCTCAGTGGTCCGGCAACTATCTTGAATGCGGCCTTACCCTTCTCGACAACAGGGAAGTCGCCAAAATAGCCTGGTCCGCACCTATCGGCCTCCAGAAGCTTGACGTTAACGACTGGGACGGCGCCATCAAGCGTGACGACGCTGCCAAGACGACCACCTATGAAGTCCGTATTCCCTGGACGGCAACCGGCGTTCAGGTCAAGGGTGACAACGCTCAGTTCGGTCTTACCTACGCTGTTTCCGCACAGGAACAGTACACCTCCGTTAAGAAGGGCATGCTCGAATGGCAGGATGCCATTCTCGGCGGCAAGAATGCCGACAACGCTGCTATAATGACTCTCGAGGCTATCGGTGAAGAACAGACCGTTATCGTCCCCGTTGAGCCCCAGATCGCAGAAGGCGAAGTCCCCGCAGAAGTCAAGGATGCCACCTGCGTCGCTCTTGACGGTATCGATACCGCCATCGCCGGCGAAAAGGCATACCTTATCACCAAACCGACCAAGGAAAACATCGCTTCCTACAACACCAAGTATGCTCTCGGCATGCTGCTCGAGCCGGTAGAAGGCAAGACCAACACCTACAAGCTCGTTGAAAAGGTCCAGGGCGCAGGCAATGATATCGAATTCGCGACCGACATCACGGACGGCATGATCCTCGCGCTCATCCATTCCGACGGTGAAGGCACAGGCGCTGCACGCAGAGATGCCGCTGCCGCCGTTGAAGAAGGCTCCGAGCTTTACCTCTTTGGTGTGGACGTTGCAAACTCCAAGCAGCTCTACTCCAATGCGGCTCTTTATGTGACCAGCGCAGCGGTTCCCGTTGACGAATCCTCCGAGCCCGAATCCTCCGCGGAAGAATCCTCCGAACCCGAATCCTCCGTGGAAGAAACCTCCACGGAAGAATCCAAGGTTGAATCCGCCCCCGTTTCCTCCACTGCGGAAGAAGAAGAAGGCGGTCTTTCCAACATCGCGCTCGTTCTCATCATCATCGGCGCGGTCATTATCATCGGCGCGGTTGTTGCCGTGATCATCGTCAAGAAGAAAAAGAAATAAGCTTATAATCAAGTAAGCGCAGAAAACGCAGGGCAAACGCCCTGCGTTTTCATTTTCATTTCGTTTTGCGTTTTTCACTCGTTGTCAGCCGAATATCGCCGCCCGCAAAGGCGGGGAACCTCAGCGTTCCGCAATATCCGTCACCGTCACGCCCGTATCCGAAACGGTGAAGCGCACATCATATTGCGCAAAACTCATTCCGTATATGCGCGTTCCGTCCGCCGCGCGGTAGCGCGGGCGCGGGTCCTGCGCAAGCAGGTCAACAAGCGTCTGCAGCTTTTCGGGCGGGAGCTTGGCGGCAAGCTCATCCCGCGCAAAGCGAACGGGGAGCACCGTGCCGCTGTCCGGCGCAAATCCGCTTTCCGCATCGGGAATGCTGTCCGCATAGGGAAGATAGGGCTTTATATCATATATCGGGGTGCCGTCCGTCAGATCGGCACCGGCGATATCCAGAACGGTTCCCTCCGATGCCGTTTCCCGCAGGGCGCAGAGCCGCACGCAGGAGAGCGCAAGCGAATTGGGGCGGAAGGGCGAACGTGTCGCGAAAACGCCCATACGCTCGTTTCCGCCAAGCCGCGGCGGGCGCACGGTGGGCGAAAAATCCGCGCGGCGCGCCTCGGAAAAGCTCCATATAAGCCAGATATGCGAAAAGCCCTCCAAGCCGCGCAGTGCTTCCCGCACGCGGTATTTCGGCTCGAAGACGATTGTCCCGGTAAGCGACGGGACAATACCGCTCTGCCGCGGGACACCGAATTTTGTTTTAAGATCGCACCTGATATGAGCGATCGGGCTTATCGAATAACTTTCTTCCAAAACGCGCAACGCTCCCTTTGCCTGTTTACAAGCCGATTTTAGCACCCGCGGGCGGATTTGTCAACCTTCGCGGCAAGGCGGCGCTCACACTCCGTCGGTGCGGCGGGCCGGGCGATGCCGTTGCGGAGCCGGGAGCGCTTGCGGGGAAGTGATGCCCACGCAGATTGAACCCGTGACAAAAAAGCAGCGTCTCCGAAACACGGAAACGCCGCTTTGCTTTATATTTTGCGCTTTTACTGCCTGTGCTTTTTGTGCCGGCGGCGTTCCGCCGCATTGCGCAGCACAAGCGTTATTACGGCGGCAAGCGCAAGTGCGGCAACGATTATCAGCGCAGCCCACACCCAAAAGGATGTTTTCGTGCCGCTGTCCTCGGTTTTCGGCGCGGCGGTTTCGGCGATATGCTCACCATAGGAAACGGTGGGCGCAAGCGAAGCATCGGGAACATCAAAAGCTCCCTCCTCCACCGCGACAAGAGTGTAGACATGACCGTTGCAATCGACTATGTAATCCGGCAGAACGATATTCTTTGCGGGGGCGGCGGGTTTTTCACCGCCGTCGGAAAGCTCGTCGTAATAGCCTTTCACCATCGCGATAAATTCCTTCCAGAGTATCCCGTTATCCGAAAAGCCGCTGCCGTCCCAACGCATCCACTGCGGGCATTCCTTGCCTGTGCTGTCGAAGTGCTGTATAACATCCGAAACTGTCAGCCGATACCGGATCAGAAGCTCTGCCGTAAGTACCGCGGCATTGCGGATTGCGGGGCGGAAATGCGTTTCGAGCCAGCTTTCGTATGCCGCACCGGAAAATATCGGATTTCCGCGGCTGTCTGTCGGTGCTCCGTTGGAGCATATCTCCACGCCGATTGTGTTGTAATTCATCGAGCTGCCTGCGTGCCATCCGACATTATCGTCCGCGAGCGAATGGCAGATCGAATTTTTATCCACGGTGTAATGCCAGCTCGTTTCGGAATCGTCCATGTGGTGCATACGGTAATTGTAGCGCTGCGCGTCGGTCTCCTCCTCCACCGTGCCGGTGTTGTGTATCATTATCTTTGTAATGCGGTTCGGTATGCCGGAGCGGTTTTTGTTCGTTTCGTCGATCAGATCGGCGGTGACCGTCACCTCATTGTCCGTTCCCTTGCCCAAAACATATTTTCCGTTTGCGTTGAAGTTCGCATCGCTCGGCTTTGCCGCGCCGCCGGAGGCCGCATTGCGCGTTTCCAGCCCGACAGCCGTCGCGGTGTGGCCGTTTTCATCAAGCCGGTATACAACGCCCTGATCATCCGAAACTCTTTGGCTGCCCGCAGAGTAAAAAACGCTCCCTCTTGCGGCAACGCCGAGCTCGTTTATATAAAGCGCCGCCCCGCCGGAGCATTCGAACACCGCGCGCACATACCTTGCCGAGACCGGCGCGGATTCGATTCTGAACACTGCGGCCGCATGCGTGCTTGACGTGTCGGTCCCCGTTTCGGCAGCACCGATATAATCATAATCGCTCCCGTTTTCGGAGCAGTAAAAGGATACCCGCGCAAAATCGCAATTGATTTTCTTGTCTTTGAGCATCCGAGCAAAGAAAACGCGCAGCCCCTTTTTTACCCGCCCGAGATCGAGCGTAATGTTCACGGCGTAATCCCCGCTTCCGCCGATTTTCAGCCAGCCCTCACCGTCTTCGCCGATATTGAAGTCGAGGTCGGTGAGTGCGGTTTCGCGGTTTTCGTTACCGTCGAGAAACTCGCAGTCATTCAAGGCGATATCGTATTTTGCCCCCTCGTAAACGGCGACAAGCGTTCCGGAGTTTCCGTCGGAATCCTTTGCCGCACAGGATATCGGACTCATCAGCATCGCCGCCGCCAATGCCGCCGCGGTGCTTTTTATAAAACTTTTTATATTCATTTTCATTGTTTCCTCCGCAAAAAACGCGGTTGACATAACCCTTGCAAACCGCAATATAAACATCAACGGTTATATATAAAATCAGACAATTCGCCCGTAATCAGAGCGGCCTCGACAATTTCTGCGGCAAAAACGCGGTAAAAAACAGCCCTCTCGGCGTTTTCGGGGGGGCGGGAAGTGCCGCAAAAAGGCGCTTTTTTGCGCGTTTCGGCATTCGGTGTGCATTTTCGCCGTTCACGGCAGTTTTGCCGCAAGTCGACATAATCTATGATACCAAACGCACGGGCGGTTGTCAAGGGTTTTTGTTCGGGCACGGCAAATTTCAAGCACCGCAGCGGGCGGAGCCGCGCATATACGCTTGCCTCCGCGGCGCACTATATGACGCAAAGCAATATGCGCGGCATTACGACTTGACAAAAAGCGCAAACGTGGTATAATATTAACAATCAGACCGTAAAGGAGTTTACCACGTGATGAAAAAATTTCTCGCTCTGTTCACAGCTCTCCTCTTCGTTTGCCTTTCACTGCCCGTTTTCGCAGCGGCGGAGGAAGAAAAGCCTCTTTGGCTCGTAGACTATAATAATGCCTCCAAAGAAGGCGCCGGTGTCGTATTTACCGATGATTATACAGGCGCTGCCTGGTGGTTCCATGCGGCATTCGTCCCCACCGATGTGGAAGGCGTCTGGAAGATCACCGATGTTTCCGACGGCATTGCCGCCGGCGACGCGCATCCGCTTGTTGTTCCAGAAGGCGGTTTCGTTTATGCCGCAAATCTCGGCAATGATTATCCCTCCATCAACCCGAATGATCCCAACGCGATTGACTACACCTCCGATGCCTGCACCGCCTGCATTCAGGATATTCAGGCGAACTGGAATGTCGGCACGCTCGTGAAATTCACCGGACTCGATCTCGAAGGCTTCACCGTCCCGACCACCACGCCCGAAATCAACTATTATGATGACGGCTTCAAGTGCACGGCAACATATTCGATTTACACCGGCACCGCGAACGAAATTTCCGTCGCCGAGTCCTCCGAACCCGAAGAAGAGCCCTCCGCCGAGGACGAATCGTCAAGCGCCGCTGACGAAATCGGCTCCGATGCAGAATCCGCCGCAGAATCCGCCGCAGAATCCGCCGCAGAATCCGCTGCAGAATCCACCGCAGAATCCGCTTCCGGGGACACCACGCCCTGGCTCTGGATCGGCATTGCCGCCGCGGTTGTTATCGCAGCCGTCGTTGTTATCTTTGTCACCAAGAAGAAGAAATAACCTGCGGCACACCCCCCGCATTTATACCGCTTCACAGCGACGAATACGAAAACGCCTGCAAATGCAGGCGTTTTTGTTGTTTCTTTCCGTTGTAAACGCTTTTCACCCGATCACCGCCGAATAAACACACAGGCGCAGCCGATACCTTACGAATATCAGCATACGGGAATTGACCGGCGCGGACTTTTTCGGACAGCCGGGCCTTCCGGCCGCCTCAATGATCTCCGCGGAGTGATGTTCTCGCCGATGTTATAACATATTGTCATATTTACGATTTTTTCACACCGTTGAATCCGTGCGCAGCCGCACGGCCGCAGCAGCAAAAAAGCCGGCCTGCCGTTTCGGGCAGGTCGGCTTTGCTTTGTGATTTTTGCTTTACTTTTCCGTCAAGTTAAGCTGTACCGTTGACTTACTGAGCGGCTTCGATGATAACGGAGAAATCGGGAGCCTTGAGAGAAGCGCCGCCGATAAGGCCGCCGTCGACATTTTCCTTGGAAAGAAGCTCCGCGCAGTTCTTGGCGTTCATGGAACCGCCGTACTGAACGGTGAGCGCATTTGCTTCCGCTTCGCCGTAAAGCTCCTTCACGACATTGCGGATAAGCAGGCAGACTTCATCGGCCTGGTCGGCAGTGGCGGTCTTGCCGGTGCCGATAGCCCAAACGGGCTCGTAGGCGATGATGATATTCGCAAGCTGTTCGGAGGTAACGCCGAGCAGCGCGATCTTTGTCTGTCTTGCAACGGTTTCGGCGGTGACGCCCTGTTCGCGCTCGGCAAGAAGCTCGCCGATGCAGAGTATGACTTTAAGCCCTGCATCGAGCGCGGCATGAACGCGCTTGTTCACGGTTTCGTCGGTCTCGCCGAAGTACTGGCGTCTTTCGCTGTGGCCGATGATAACATATTTTACGCCGCAGGCGACAAGCATATCCGCGCTGATCTCGCCGGTGTATGCTCCGCTCTTTTCCCAGTGGCAGTTTTCGGCGCCGATCTCGATCGGGCTGCCCTCGGCAGCCTTCACCGCGGCATCGATATCAACATAAGGCACGCAGGCGATAATGCCGCAGCCGTCTGTCTTTTTGCCTTTAAGCTCTTCCTTGATGGCGTTTATAAGTTCGGTTGCTTCGGCGGGTGTCTTGTTCATCTTCCAGTTGCCCGCGATGACAGCCTTTCTGTACTGTTTGTTCATATCAAAAACCTCTTTTGTTTAATTATTTATCCGTCATGGCCGCGATACCGGGGAGCTCCTTGCCCTCAAGGTATTCAAGCGATGCGCCGCCGCCGGTGGAGATATGGCTCATCTTGCTGCCGAAGCCGAGCTGGTTGACAGCCGCTGCGGAATCGCCGCCGCCGATGATCGTCGTCGCATCGGTATCGGCAAGCGCCTGAGCAACCGCGATGGTGCCCTTTGCAAGTTCGGGGTTTTCGAAAACGCCCATCGGGCCGTTCCAGACAACCGTCTTTGCTTCCTTGACCTTTGCGGCGAAAAGCTCGCGGGTCTTGGGACCGATATCAAGGCCCATCATGTCTGCGGGGATATGATCGGCATCGACAACCGCTGTTTCGATAGCGGCATCGATCGGATCAGGAAAACTCTTTGCGACAACGCAGTCCACGGGGAGAAGCATTTCAACGCCCTTCGCCTTTGCGCGGTCGAGCATTTCCTTGCAGTAATCGATCTTTTCGGGATCGAGAAGGGAAGTTCCGACCTCTTTGCCCTGAGCCTTGAGGAAGGTATAAGCCATGCCACCGCCGATGATGAGGACATCGGCTTTATTCAGCAGGTTTTCGATAACGGCAAGCTTGTCCGCGACCTTCGCGCCGCCGAGAATGGTGACAAACGGGCGGGTGGGGTTATTGACCGCATCGCCGAGGAATTTGATTTCCTTTGCCATAAGGAAGCCGTTCGCGGATTCCTTTACATAGGAAGCAACGCCGACGGTGGAGCTGTGCGCACGGTGAGCGGCGCCGAAAGCATCGTTCACGAAGAGATCGCAAAGCGAGCCGAGCTCCTTGGAAAATTCTTCGCCGTTCTTGGTTTCTTCGGCTCTGTAACGTGTGTTCTGGAGAAGAACGACATCGCCGTCCTTCATTTCGGCTACGGCCTTGCGGGCATTTTCGCCGACAACGTTGTCGTCTGCGGCAAAAACAACGGTCTTGCCGAGCTTTTCGGAAAGCCTTACGGCAACGGGAGCAAGCGAATATTCGGGTTTGGGTTCGCCCTTCGGCTTGCCGAGATGCGAGCAAAGTATGACCTTTGCGCCGTGCTCGATAAGATAATTGATGGTGGGAAGTGCTGCGACGATACGGTTTTCGTCGGTGATAACTCCGTTTTTGAGCGGAACGTTGAAATCACAGCGCACAAGCACACGCTTGCCGGCGACGTTAAGGTCTTCTACGGATTTTTTAGCGTTCATATTTACACCTCTTGTTATTATTTTCCGTTTGGATTATACATCAATCACACGGCGAAATCAATAGCTTTAATTGAAATTCGCCTCGCAATATTTGTTAAAGTCATCGATCCACAAGTTGATCGAATTTTCGATCCAGGAGCCGAAATCGAGATAGTCGTATATCGGGGAGACGGTCGCCTCAAGCACGGCGGATATCCCGGTGCCGTAGGTGAAGGCAAAATCATAGGACGCGCTTTCGCATATCAGATCAAGCGAAACGGCCTCCGCGTTATTCGTAAGATATTTTGCGATCATGTCCGAAACGTAAGCATCACGCAGATCATCCCCCGCAAACCCGCATATAGAGGATATCACCGCGCAGGCGCGGCGGCGTTGCTGTTCGCTTGCGCCGTCCATGCTTTTCGGCACACACATCACGAGCGAGGATGTATCCACAAGGCAATAATAGCCGGACTGCTCCTCGCTGTATTTCGGCATCGGCACAAAGCCGAACTCCGAGCCCTTTTTGCTTCCGTCGCGCAGGGCATAAAGATATTCCAGCTTGTTGCAGAAGAAGGCAAGCCTGCCGGCCTCAAACGAATCCGCCGCTTCGTTGCCGCTCTGCGTTGATTTTGCGCGGGAATTGTAGCTGTTATTCAGAAATCTCGCGATTTCTATAATCCTGCTCATTTCAAGGTTGAGTTTAATCTCGTTTTTATAGGTGTTATCCACCATTTTTTCACCGCAGGATTCCCACATCACAAGCGGATAATGCTTGTCCGTATAATAGGCGGTAAAGCCGAAAACATCTTTTTCGACATCACCGCTCCCCCGGGCTATGACACCGGCGGCGGCATGGGCAACACATTCGTTGAAAGCATCCCACGTCCACTTGCCTTGCGCCGCAAGGGTTTCCGGACTTTCCGCGCCGCTGTTTGCCAGCAGGTCGCGGTTATAGAACATTGTATATATATCATCGTAGTACAGGCAAGCCGGATCGGGAAGAATGCAAAGCGTTGAATTTGTCGCAAGTGAAGCGCCGTTGCGTTTGTCGAACCAGCTTTCGCTTATATCAAAGCCGGGCAGCGAGTTCATATCCCCGAGCGCACCGTTTATATACAGCAAAACCGCCTTGTCCGCCGGGAGCGAAATCAGATCGCAGGGCGGAATGTCTGCCTGCGAGGCAAGTTTTATCTCGTTTACAAGGTCCGCGGCATTATATTTTTTCACCTCGACCTCAACACTGTAACGTTCCTTTATATACGCATTGCGCTGTTCTATGAGTGCGGATATAACGCCGGGCGTCGTTTCCTCCTGGCAGAAGGGCGTTGTGTCGCTGGCAAAAATATTGAATGTTTCATAAGTTTCGCCGCCGTCGCCCGAGTCGGGCGCATAACTCGGAAGCCGGGATTCAAGATCATCCCGCGAAATTTGCGTGCCGCCGCTTTCGGCGCCCGATTCATCGGGGTATTCAACATTTTCGCAGCCGATTGTGAATATCATCAGCACAAGCAGCAGTGCCGCCGCTATTTTTTTCATTTTTTCTCCTTTCGGATACGGGTAAGAGGGGCATGAATGTTTCACGTGAAACATTCGGCGTTATTCGTCCGGTTCGGCAAGCGCCAGGCCGTCCGCGGTTGCGTTCACCCGCAGTGTGAGCTTTTCGCCGAAGTGAAGCGTGCGGCGGGAATGCAGCACAGCCGAAACCCCGTATTCAAGTAAAATTTCGTAATTGTCGCCGTCGCCGGCAAAAACATAGCCTTCGGCGGCGCGCTCCGACGCACAGTATTTTTGCGCGGACGCAAGAAGAAACGCTCTTTCGGCAGAGCAGATATAGTGTTCCGCCTTCGCGGCCGAATCGGCAAAACCGCTCACCGCCGCTTCCGCACGGAGCATGGCGGCACCCTCGCGGCTTGCGGGGGTAATGACAAGCTCTTTAAGCACGCGTGACATAAGCAAATCGGAATACCGCTGTGACGGGCAGAAGAAACGGACGACACGGTCGTCATTCGCGTATGCATTGTAGACGCGTCCGGCACTGCAATCCGAATCGGGCAGTTTCTGGCGGAAAACCTCGCAGGAGAATCCGAAATATGCCCCGCCCTTTGCAAGCTCGGCCGCACGGGCAACGCGGGCGGGAAGGCCCCCGTATTTCACACCGAAAAGCGAACAGTATTTTTCCGCCTCGCGGCTTTGAAGCGAAGCCTGCGCGGCAAACAGGCAGGGAAGTCCGCGATCGCTCATAAACCTGCCCACGGCCGCGGAAACGAAATAATATATCTCGCGCAGCATGGCACGGCTGTCGGATTCATACCGGTGTTCAAAACCGTTCCCGAAGATGCCGGATTCGAGCCTTGTGTGGTCAAGACCGCCCGCTTCCTTACGCAGGTTGAATAAAACGCCCGCAAGCTCGTACATTTCGGCAACGGTGCCGTAAACGGCGGCATATTTCTCACGCAGGGGCATCACGGCGGAAGGATCCGCGGTGGTGCTCAGACTGTCCAGCTCCGCAAAAAGGCAGAGCTGCGCAACCCGTATTACGCTTTCGTAAAAGGTTATCGACTGCACGCCGCCATCGGCGTTAATGTCCAATATAACGGACAGCGCAGGGCGTTCCGCGCCCGCTTCGAGTGAAAGGACGGTCTTTACAAAGCCCGGCGGGAGCATTTCGGCGCCTCCGGGTACGGATGCAAGCCGCTCGCCGGCGACGCGTTCGAGCGGGGAGCCGACAGGCAAAAACTCGTTCACATCGCATACATGGACACCGAGCCGCCACCCCCCGTGCGGAAGCCGGCGGATAGAAAAAGCCGTGTCCGAAGGCGCGGATACATCCTTCGCGAAGGCAACGGTCACCCGCCCGCGAAGGTCCTCGCGCCGGGATAAGAGCGAGCTTATCCTTAAGCGCCGTGCCTCCTTTGATTGTAAAAGTGCCTCACGCGGGAAGGGGATATCCGTGCCGAACCGCATAATGTACGCCCTCCGTTATTATCTTTTTGCATTTGTGCGGCATGAAAGTACATGCCACCGCATTTTTATATTACACACGGCGGAAAAAATTGTCAAGATTTTTCGGAATAAACGCGCCGAAACGGCTCTGCCGTAACAAAAAATCTATTGCTTTTTCGGATAATAATGGTATAATGCAAAGTGAAAGAATTCGTTTTCAACGAAATAACAACGGAGGAAGTATAATGAAGGCTATCATCAACGGCAGGATAGTTCTTAAAGACCGCGTTGTCGAGAACAGCGCGCTGCTTTATTCGGATGTCATAGAGGGCATCGTTCCCGCCGATAAGCTGCCCGAGGGTGTCGAGGTTATCGACGCAAAGGGCGGCTATGTCGCTCCCGGTCTGATCGACCTGCACATTCACGGCTATCTCGGCAAGGACGTGTGCGACGGCGAAGAGGAAAGCATCCGCACCATTTCCAGGGGGCTGCTCGCAAACGGCGTTATCGGCTATCTCCCCACCACGATGACCGTGGACATGAAGGTCATCCGCAAGGCTTTGGAGGTTTGCCGCGCGCTTAAAGAAGAAAGCAAGGATTGGGAAGGCAGCGCCATACTCGGCTGCCATGCGGAGGGCCCGTTCATAAGCGAAAAGAAAAAGGGCGCGCAGGATCCCAAGTACATTCTGAAGCCGGATGCGAAGTTCGTAAAGGAATACGCGGATATTATCCGCATTATCACCCTTGCACCGGAGGAGGATGAGGATTTCAAGGCTATATCCGAAATCCGCCGCGATACCGATGTTATCGTTTCCATGGGGCATACCTCCGCGGACTACGATACGGCGATGAAGTCCACCGAAGCGGGCGTCCGCCACGCAACGCACCTCTTCAACGCAATGACCCCGCTCGCTCACCGCTCGCCCGGCGTTGTCACCGCGGCGCTCAACAGCGATGTTTCCGCCGAGCTTATCGTGGATACCTTCCATGTCAACCCCGTGTTCTATAATATGCTTTGGAAGCTCAAGGGCAGAAAGCTCTGCTTCATTACCGACTGTCTGCCCGCAGGCGGGCTGCCGGAGGGCGAATACACGCTCGGCGGCCAGAAGATAATCTACCGCGGAATCGTCTGCCGCCTTGAGGACGGCACCGTCGCCGGCTCCATACTCCACCTCAACAAGGGCGTGTGGAATGTCTATACAAATTCGGATATACCTCTTTACGAATGCGTCAACTGCGCCTCGCTCAACCCGGCAACCGTTCTCGGGATCGACGACCGCAAGGGCAGCATAGAGATCGGCAAGGATGCCGATATAATCATTACAGACGGCGAATTCAATGTTCAAAGGACCGTCATCGGAGGAAAAACCAGATATGAAGCTTAAAGTCAACGCCAAGCTCGACCCGCAGTTTACCCCGCTTTCCCTTGTCGTGCGCGAAATGCGCGAAGCCACGAAGAACGACGGTCAGGATATCGTCATCGGCGTGGAACGCAACAAGGGCTACCTCACCACCTACAAAACCCGCATTTTCCGCGACGGCACCGGCCACGATGAAGAAAACTTCCGCTTTATCGAAAGAATGGCAAAGGCGCTCCTTTGGGTTGTCGGCGGCTATAAGATCATCATCGCCGGCAGCGAAACCGTCGGCAACAAAATAAAGGAAGCTTATACCGACGGCGGTCTGCGCGATTTCGATGTTCACTTCATGGAACGCGTTTACGAACGCCCCTTTGAGGTAGAAGTCCGCACGCTCGAAAACGCACCCGTGGATAACGAATCCGCCTCCCCCGTGGGCAGGCACCTCGACGGCTGCCGTATCGGCTTTGATGCCGGCGGAAGCGACCGCAAGGTCAGCGCCGTTATCGACGGCGAAAGCGTATATTCCGAGGAAGTCGTTTGGTTCCCGAAGATCAATTCCGATCCCGAATACCACTATCAGGGCATTCTGGAAGCAATGAAGACCGCCGCATCCCATATGCCGCGCGTTGATGCCATCGGCGTTTCCAGTGCCGGCGTTTATATCGACAACCGCATAATGGTCGCCTCGCTCTTCCTTAAAGTAAGCGACAATGATTTCGACAGGCGCGTAAAGAATATGTATATCGACGTTGCGAAGGAGCTCGGCGAAAACATTCCGATCGAAGTCGCGAACGACGGCGATGTCACCGCGCTTGCCGGCGCGATGGACCTTAACGACAATGCCGTTCTCGGCGTTGCAATGGGCACCTCCGAAGCGGGCGGCTATGTCGATCCGCAGGGCAATATCACCGGCTGGCTGAACGAGCTTGCATTCGTTCCCGTCGATTATTGCAGGGATGCAATGGTCGATGAGTGGTCCGGCGACTACGGCTGCGGCGTCAAGTATTTCTCGCAGGACGGCGTTATAAAGCTTGCTCCCGCCGCCGGAATAGAGCTTGATGAATCGCTCTCTCCCGCCGAAAAGCTCAAGGTCGTTCAGGCGCACATGAAGAACGGCGAGAAAAACGCTGCCGACATCTATGATACCATCGGCGCATATTTCGGATACGCAATCGCCTTCTATGCCGAATTTTACGATATCCGCCACGTGCTTATCATGGGCAGAGTCACCTCCGGCGAAGGCGGCGTGATACTTCTCTCCCGTGCGCAGGAAGTTCTGGATAAGGAATTCCCCGAGCTTGCAAAGAAGATCGAGCTTCACATTCCGGATGAAAGCTCCCGCCGTGTCGGTCAGTCCGTCGCAGCGGCTTCGCTTCCCAATCTTAACAAATAATAGGATTTTCAAAGGGCTTCCGTGTATAAAAACGGGAGCCCTTTTCCTGTACCCCAGCACGATTGTGATTTGTTTGTAACTTTCACTCCGAAAACGGTAAAAGTATTGCGCATCAAAAAATTTGAGTTATAATGCCTATGTAAGGTTTTGTCTACAATTATCTATTCGCGCCGCAACGGTGACATACTTTTTGCCGAGCCGAATTATCGTGTTTATCCCGCGACAGATAATGCCGAGACGCTTGACGATCTGGGTCTTCCGCAGTCGGCTGACGGTTTATCCGGCCTCGGACAGTGGCATTTGGACAGAATAAATGCAAACGAGCACGTGTCGGATGCCGAGGTTACCGCTATCGGTTATCCCTGCTGAACCGGTTAGATTGCCGATTAAAGCAATAAATTACAGCAAATTCGGATAATACAAAAAACAGCGCATTTTTTGCGCTGCTTTTTATATTTCGTCTTACCGTGGATAATTCAAAGCTGCTGGGCGATGACGAAGAGGTAATCCTCCGCGCCGTCGAACTTGATTTCGAACTTTTTGAGCGAAACCGGGCCGAGTTTGCAGGCGATCCTGCCGTTTTCGACAACGGAGAAGTTGGGGAAGAAGGAGATGCCCTTCCCGATGCACTTCACGTATGCTTCTTTGCGAACCCATACGCGCACGAAACGCTCACATTCGGTGCCGGCTTCGTTGTCGCGGATAAAATCGCTTTCGTCATCGGCAAAGAACCGCTCCGCAAGCGCGATGTAATCCACCTTCTTGTCCTCAAATCGGGGAAGGTATTCGCCGTCGATCCCGCAGGGGTAGTCGGTAAGGAGGGCAAGCATTTTTTCACCTGTCGTCGTGACGGAGATATAATACTTTTCGTCCGTGTTTTCGACAGCGGGCCTGCCGTTGTCGTCATAACTGACACGGCATTTCGGATCCTCCAGATATTCGCGCACGGCACGCTGAACGTCATCGTGGCGCTTCTTTTTGCTTTTGCTGTTTTTAAGCACAAAGGTTTTTGTAAGCATTTTCTTTATTGTTCCTCCGTTGCTTCGGGAGCAGATACCGTTTCTTCCTGCTCTGCGAATTCGTTTTCATGCGCTTCGGCGGAGTTATGCTCCTCCGCTTCCGCGGCAGGGTCCACAACGGCAAACCGTACAACCCGGCTTTCGCCGTCCAGACGCATCACGCGCACGCCGGAGGCACTTCTGCCGTAAACCGGTATTTCCGAAACGCGTGTGCGGATGATAACGCCGCCGTCGGTGATAAGCATGATCTCGTAATTTTCCGGCACAATGCGGATCCCGGCAAGAGCACCGGTCTTTTCGCCGATCTTGTGGCAGCAAAGCCCGTGTCCTCCGCGGGATTGCCGCTTGTATTCGGCAAGCTCGCTGCGCTTGCCGTAGCCGTTTTCGGTAATGGTAAGCACATACTGACCGATATCGTTTTTCCCTTCGGGAATAACGCCCGCGCCGACAACGCTGCCGCCTTCGGGAAGCGCGACCGCACGCACGCCGCGTGCCGTTCTGCCCATTTCACGCACATCCTGTTCGGAGAAGCGGATGGAAAGCCCGCGGTCCGTTGCGACCATGATATCATCGTTCCCTCCTGTGCGCAGGACATAAAGAAGCTGATCGCCCTCATCAAGATTTATGGCGCGCAGGCCGTTGTTGCGCTTGCGGCTGTAAGCCATAAGATTTATGCGCTTTGCAACGCCGCGGCGGGTGATAAGCACAAGGTTTTCATCCTGTGTGAAATCCGAAACCGGCAGTATTGCGGTTATCTTTTCGCCCGAGTCGAGCGAAAGCAGATTTACAAGGTTCGTACCCTTCGCCGTGCGGGCGCTTTCGGGTATCTCGTAGCACTTCTTGATATATACCTTGCCGGTGTCTGAGAACATCAGCAGGAAATCGTGGCTGTGGGCGATGATGACATCCTCCACGATATCCTCCTCACGCGTGCCCATTGCCGTAACGCCCTTGCCCCCGCGCCGCTGCGCCTGATAGGTGTCGCTCGGGAGCCGCTTGATGTACCCCGCGTTTGTCGCGGTGATAACGCAGCTTTCGCGCTCGATAAGATCCTCTATGAGTATGTCGTTTTCCGCCTCCACGATATCCGTGCGGCGTTCGTCGCCGTATTTTTCGCGGATGTAGTTGAGATCGTCCTTGATTATTGCGGTAAGGCGGGCATCATCGCTGAGTATGGCGCGCAGATCGTCGATCAGTGCGTAAAGCTCGGCAAGGCGTTCCTCCACCTTTTGGCGTTCCAAACCGGAAAGCTTGCCCAGGCGCATATCAACGATCGCCTGTGCCTGTTCGTCCGAAAGCCCGAAGCGTTCGATAAGGCGCGCCTTGGAATCGGGAATGCTTGCGCTGGAGCGGATGATGTTTATTACCTCGTCTATATTGTCGATGGCTATTTTGTAGCCCTCGCAAATGTGCGCTTCGCGTTCCGCCGCGGCAAGCTCGAACTTTATGCGGCGGGTCGTCACATCGCGGCGGTGCGCGATATAATGCGAGAGCATATCCTTCAGGTTAAGAAGCTTCGGTTCGCCGTTGACAAGGGCGACCATGTTCACCGCGCAGGTGTCCTGAAGCTGAGTGTATTTGTAAAGCAGATTGAGAACGACCTGCGGGTTCGCGTCCTTTTTCAGATCGATCACTATGCGCATACCGTGCATGCCGGATTCATTGCGGATATCCGCAATACCCTCCACGCGCTTTGTTTTTACAAGATCGACCATGCTTTCGAGCAGCATGCTGCGGTTGACCTGATAGGGCAGCTCGGTGACGATGATGGATGTCCTGCCGTGCTTTTCCTCAAAATGAGCTTTGGCGCGGACATGGATCCTGCCTCTGCCCGTCATGTATGCTTCGTAAATGCCGCTTGTGCCGTAAATCGTGCCGTATGTCGGGAAATCCGGGCCTTTTATGTACTGCATCAGATCCGGAACGGTGCAATCGGGGTTATCCATCAGATATTCGGCGGCATCTATCGCCTCACGCATATTGTGCGGAGGTATGTTTGTCGCCATACCGACGGCGATGCCCACGCTGCCGTTTACAAGCAGGTTCGGGAACCGCGAAGGCAGTACGACCGGCTCTTTGGAAGTATTATCGAAGTTGGGCATGAAATCCACAACGTTCTTTTCGATATCCGCGAGCATTTCGGAGGCGATTTTGCTCATTCTCGCCTCGGTATAACGGTATGCGGCAGGGGGGTCGCCGTCGATATTACCGAAGTTGCCGTGCTTGTCGATAAGCATATACCGCATCGAGAAATCCTGCCCGAGACGCACCATCGCATCGTAAACCGAAGAATCGCCGTGCGGGTGATAATTACCGAGCACCGCACCGACGGTTTTTGCCGATTTGGAGTAGGGCTTGTCGCTCGTGAGGTTGTCCCCGTACATCGTGTAAAGTATGCGGCGGTGAACGGGTTTAAGACCGTCGCGCACATCGGGCAGCGCTCTGCCGACAATAACGCTCATCGCATAGTCGATATAGCAGGATTTTATTTCTTTTTCGATGCCGATATCGTGTATCGTCTGGTATTCGTGATTACTGTAATCGTATTCCTGTGCCATTTTCTACCTCCCGCTTTTTATATATCGAGGTTGGAAACATACTTCGCGTTCGCCTCGATAAATTCGCGGCGCGGTTCGACCTTGTCGCCCATCAGCAGCGAAAAGAGCGCATCCGCTTCGGAAGCATCGTTTATGGTGATACGCTTCAATATTCTGTGTTCGGGATCCATTGTCGTTTCGCGGAGCTGCTCTTTATCCATTTCACCCAGGCCTTTGTAGCGTTCGGCGCGGGCATTGCCGCCCATTTCGGCGATGATCATATCGCGTTCCTCATCCGAAAACGCGTATTTCTGCGCCTTGCCCTTGATGACCTTGTAAAGAGGCGGCGTTGCGGCATAAACATGGCCCTGCTCGATCAGCGGGCGCATGTGCCGGAAGAAGAAGGTGAGCAGAAGTGTTTTTATATGTGCGCCGTCGACATCGGCATCCGCCATGATGATTATCTTGCCGTAACGGAGCTTGGTAATATCGAATTCGCTGCCCACGCCGGTGCCGATCGCCATTATAAGCGGTATTATCTGCGTGCTGGAATAAACGCGGTCGATACGGTTCTTTTCGACATTGAGTATCTTGCCGCGCATCGGCAAGATCGCCTGGAAGCGGCTGTCGCGCCCGTCCTTTGCCGTACCGCCTGCGGAGTCGCCCTCCACAAGGAACAGTTCGGTATATTCCATGCGCCTGTCATTGCAGTCGGCAAGCTTGCTCGGCATGGAGGCCGATTCGAGCAGCCCTTTTCTGCGGGTAAGCTCACGCGCCTTTTTGGCCGCTTCGCGCGCACGGGCGGCGGTAACGGATTTTTCGATAATGACTCTTGCAGTGGAGGGGTTTTCTTCCAGATAATCCGTCAGCTTTTCGGTTATCATCGTTTCGACAAGCGTTCTTATTTCGCTGTTGCCGAGTTTTGCCTTTGTCTGACTTTCGAACTGCGCATCCTCCAGCTTGACGGAGATTATAGCGGTAAGTCCTTCGCGGACATCCTCGCCCGAAAGCTTTTCATCGCCTTTAAGAATGGAATATTTCCTGCCGTAATCGTTCAGCACTTTGGTTATGCCGGATTTGAAGCCGACCTCATGCGTGCCGCCGTCCACGGTGTGCATATTGTTTGCAAAGGAAAGAATGTTTTCGGTGTAGGAATCGTTGTACTGCATTGCAACTTCGGCAACGGAATCGCCCTTCTCGCCCGAAACATATATAACATCGCGGTGTATAAGCTCCGCGCCTTTTTTGCGGTTTATGTAGGAAACAAACTCGCGTATGCCGCCTTCGTAAAAGAAGGTTTCGGTCTTTTCCTCGCCGCCGCGTTCATCCGTGAGCGTGATGGAAATGCCCGCGTTGAGGAAAGCCTGCTCGCGCAGCCTTGTCATGACCATGTCGTAATCGAACTCCACGGTTTCGAATATCGTATCGTCCGGCCAGAATTTAACGAAAAGCCCGTGCTTGTCCGTAGTGCCGGATTCGCGGAATTCGTCTTTTGTTTTGCCCTTTTCAAAGGCAATGGTATATTCCTTTCCGTCGCGGCAGTTTCTTACAAAAAGGCGCGTGGAAAGCGCATTGACAACGCTCGCGCCGACACCGTGCAGACCGCCTGCTATGCGGTAACCACCGCCGCCGAATTTACCGCCGGCATGGAGTATCGTGAATATAACCTCAAGTGTCGGCTTTGCGACGGTGGGATGTATTCCGGCGGGAACGCCGCGCCCGTCATCCTCGACCTCGCAGCTTCCGTCCGCACACAGCCGCACTTTTATGTTTTTACAATATCCGGCAAGAGCTTCGTCAATGGAATTGTCTACAATCTCGCTTATAAGATGGTGAAGCCCTTTTATGCTTGTCGTACCGATATACATACCCGGCCTTTTGCGCACCGCTTCCAGCCCTTCAAGCACCTGTATCTGACTGTCGCCGTAATTCTTGTCGGCTTCCTGTTCATCGAATCGGCTTTCTCTTATCTCTTCCAATTTTCACTCTTCCTTTCATCTGCACGGTCGGCGGCCGAACCGTCCGAAACCGCATTTTCCCAACGCCTTGATATGCTTTCGGTCGAAAGACCGGATAAATAGATTCTGTCGCCGTAAAGATCGTCTGAAAGCAAAAAGCTCTTCGGCAGATCGCTGCTCAGACTCACAACGCCCTTTTCGACTTCCTTGCGGCGCATCAATGCACGGGTGGATTCCGAAACGCTTGCCGTTTCAATATCAAAAATCCCCACAATGCGCCTTTTTGCAATGCTTTCGCCCTTTTCAAGCTGAATATATGCCATTTTGTTTCCTTTTTTTATTCCGGTACGATATGCCCGTTATCCACGCATATTCTTTTTGCGCCGGAAATATTGTAAACCTCGCCGCCGCAGCCGGTTATAATGACCTGCCTGCCGGAAAGCATGGAAAGTATAAATTCCCGCCTGCCGTTATCCAGCTCCGAAAGAATATCGTCAAGCAGAAATACTGGATAATCCCCCGTAAGACTTGCAGAAAGCTCGCCCTCCGCCAGCTTCATTGCAAGCACGGCGCTCCTCTGCTGCCCCTGCGAACCGTAAAGCCTTATACTCCTGCCGTTTATGTAGAAGGAAACATCGTCCTTCTGCACACCGCACAGACAAAAGCCCTTTTCACATTCGGATTTCAAATGTGCCGAAAACAGCTTGCGGTAGGCGTTTTTAATTTCTTCCTGGTCGGATGTCACACCGCATTGCGCACGGTAAACGGCGGAAAATTCCTCCCTCTCGCGGCTCATCTGCGAAAGAAATCCGTTTGAAACGGGTACAAGCCTCGAAATATATTTGGCGCGGTTGACGGTTATCACCGCGGCAAGCAGCGAAAGCCTTTCGTTATATATCTCCAAAAGCTCGCGCTGAGAGGAATTTGTTTTCAAAAGCGCATTTTTCTGCAGAATAATACGGTTGTATTCCTGCACCGTCGGCGCATAACGCGGAAACGACTGACATATCGCAAGGTCCAAAAACCGCCGCCTTGTTTCGGGTGCGCCTTTAACGAGCGATAAATGATCCGGCGTAAACACCACGGCGCGGAAAAGCCCCATAAATTCCTTTGTTTTCAATGCCGGACTCTGCCCCAGGCGGATTATCCTTTTTCCGTTTTTGGGGTATGTCACGGACATTTTTCTCTGCCCCGCGGGCGAGGAAAACACAAGCTCGGTTTCGGCTCCGTCGCAGCCGAAGCGTATCAGCTCACGATCCTTGCAGTTGCGGAAGCTTTTTCCCGCGGCATAGTAGAAAACAGATTCGAGAATATTTGTCTTTCCCGCGGCATTTTCGCCGCAGATAATGTTCACTCCGCCCGAAAATTCCGCCTTTTCATCGCCGTAATTGCGGAAATCATGCAAAGAAACGCTTTCTACGCGCATTTTTAATCCTTCAATTTACACGGAAGCACAAGATAGGTATAACCGCTGTCGGGATCCGGCTCCACCGGCTCTATGATCATGCTCATGAGCGGAGTGGACATGGAAACCTTTATTTTATCATCCTTCGCGGCGCGGAGCGCATCGAGCAGATAACGGTTATTGAAGCCGATCTCGATATCGTCGCCCTCTTTTTCTATCTTGATATTATCGTTCACGCTGCCGTATTGAGTGCTGCAGCTTATGTTGAGTAAGTTTTCTTCGAAACGGCAGCGAAGCGGAGTGCGGAGCTTTTCATCAACAAGCAGCGAAGCTCTTTCCGCGCTCTCGATAAAGTCGGTTCTGTCTATCGTCGCAAATATTCTGTTGCGGTTGGGAAGTGCGCGCTTGTAATCAAGATATTCGCCCTCCAAAAGTCTGGTGAAGAATATCGTTTCATCAAGCTTGAATATTATATATTTTGCCGTAAATTCAACGGTGAGTGTATCTTCGCTATCGGAAAGCAGGCGCGCAAGATCCGAAAGCGCTCTGCCCGGCACAACAAAGGAAAATCTGTTGTCGTTATCGAAAATACAGTTTTTTTCCACCCGCATTGCAAGGCGGAAATTATCGAGCGCAACAACGGTGAGCGTGCGGTCCTCAATCATGAAAAGTTCGCCGGTAAGTATCGGGCGCGCTTCCGTTTGCGCAACGGCAAAAACGGTGGAATTTATTATATCCTTCATCAGCGAACGCGAAATGCGGAAGGAATTTTCACCGCCGAGAACGGGTAAACTCGGGAATGCTTCTGCCGTGATGCCGTGAATGGTAAAATCACTGTTCCCGCCGGAAATACGGACCATATTCCGATCATCAGCGGAAAGCGTTATGCTGCAGTCCGGAAAATTGCGGATAATGGAAACAAGCTTCTGCGCATTGACTATTATCGCTCCGTCGCTTTGCGGTGTTACCGTACCTTTTGTCTGAACACCCTTTTCGAGATCATATCCGCAAACGGTGAGTTCCTCCCCGCGAAGGCTTATCAAAAGACCTTCAAGTGCCGGCAATGTCGTTTTGTTGGAAGCGGCACCCGCTGCCGGGACGAAAAGCGAAAGCAGATTTTTTTTGTCGGAAGTGAATTTGATAGGCATGAGCGTCCTCCTCTTATTCCTTTGAACGCCGCCTTCCCGGCGAAAAAAGGATATAAACAAAATAAAGGTATTTATTAGTAATAGTATAAGCAGTAGTGTCCGTGAATAATGTGGAAAACCGTGATATTGACTGCGGCACAACGGAAGCACCGTTTATACACCCGTGGAAAATATGTTATTTACACGGTGGAAAATTTCATAATGCCGTGAATAGCCGAATTATGTCATCTGCGGGTGCAATATCATATCAAAGAAGCGATAGCCTGCTTTATTTCGCGTTCAAAGGCGGGATCGTTGAGCATTTTGCGCTCCACCGTGGAAATACTGTTTATAACGGTGGTGTGATCCTTTTTGTTGAACAGCTTTGCAATTGAAGATTGCGAAAGGTTCGTTGTTTTGCGGATCAGGTACATTGTCGTATGCCGCGCGGCGACTATATCGGCATTGCGCTTGCTGCTTTTCATTTCTTCCTTCGTTACTCCGTAGCGCTTTTCGGTATATTCAAAAATACGGTCGATGGTCGATTCTTCGCTTTTTGCATTTGCAAAGAAATCCGAAAGCACCGCCTTTGCCACGTTGTAATCCACCCGCTGCCCGGTAACAAGCGTATGAGCGCGCAGCTTTTTCAGTGATCCTTCGATCTGGCGGATGTTTGTCGTTATATTGCGGGCAAGAAAGTAAAGCACGCTGGAATCGAGATCAAAGCCCATGTCGATGGATTTGCGCTTGAATATCGCAACGCGCAGATCAAGATCCGGCGGCTGTATATCCGTGACAAGCCCCATTACAAAGCGGGAACGCAGTCTGTCCTCAAGATTGTCTATATCCTTCGGTGCGCGGTCGGATGCGAGTATTATCTGCTTGTTCATCTTGAACAGCGTATCGAAGGTGTGGAAAAATTCCTCCTGCACCGTCAGCTTGCCGGCAATAAACTGAATATCGTCGACAAGAAGCACATCCAGATTGCGGTATTTTTCGCGGAAGGCAACGGATTTTTTCTTTGCAAGCGATTCAATAAGCTCGTTTAAGAATTCCTCGCCCGTCACATAAAGAATGTTGAAATTCGGATGTGTTTCGCGGATGCGGTTTACAATGGCAAAAAGCAGATGTGTTTTGCCCAAACCGGAGTTGCCGTAAAGAAAAAGCGGATTGTTGAGCTTTGCGGGATCGTTCGCAACCGCAAGAGAAGCGGACTGCGCAAGCTGATTGGATTTGCCGACAACGAAGTTTTCGAATGTGTAATCCGGGTTGAAACGCATTTTGTATGCCGATTCGGGTTCCTTTTCCGGCGCTATGTAGGTTTCGAAATATTCTTCCTCCGAAATAAGCAGCAGTTCGGCTTTGAAGCCGACTATCTCCGAAAGCTTTTCGCGGAGAATGTCGTAATACTGCGCTTCCACAAAGGATTTGCGGTTCTGCGGCAGAGTGACGGTTATTGTTTTGTCATCCAGCGCGACGATCTTCATGGGCTCAAACCACAAAGACACCGTCGGCGAGGTATAAATCTTTTTCATTTCATCCAGAACAAAGCCCTTGATCTGGTTAAATTCTTTTTCGGTCATGGGTAAAAACGTCCTTTGCGAAACGATAAGTCTACATCTATTATATTATACCATTTCGGGCGCAAAAAGCAAGAGTTTTCTTTATTTCCTTCCTTATATTTATTTTTCTTGAAATCAGCGCCCGGCGGTGTTAAAATCATAACGAACGGAGGTATGAAACAATGGACGGAAAAACCGAAAACATTCTTTACCGTTACAGGTATGCACTGTTGTTTCTGCTTTGCGCGGCAAGCACGCTTTTTTCGTTTATCGGCACGGACCGGCTGCGCTGCGGCGCCGTCTTGTTCTGCGGCATCATGGCCGCGGTGGCCGTAATGTTCTTCCGCAAAGGCGGTCTGAACGAAAGCAACGTGATTGCCGTTATACTCATTCTCGGCTTTACCTTTCGGCTGTACTATATTCTCACGACGGCGTGGTACACCCGTCAGCACGATGTTTACGACACAAACGGTCACATGGATTATATCCTTTACCTTTACAATAACGGATTTTCGCTTCCGGATTTCGATGTTTCGTTATACTGGCAGTTCTATCAGCCGCCGGTGTGGCATTATCTCTGCGCCGCCGTGCTTAAAATCGCGGAATTTTCGGGTGCGGAGCTCGAACAGGCAAAGGAACTGCTGCAATACGTTTCGCTTTATTGCTCCTGCGGGATAACGCTTTGCGCTCTGCGGCTTTTCCGCCGTTTTTCGCTTTCCGGCCATCGGCTGTGCGCCGCGCTCGCGCTTGTCGCCTTTCATCCGACAATGATCTATCTTTCCGGCAGCATAAACAACGATGTTTTTTCGCTTTTCCTTTCGCTCTGCGCTCTTGTACTTGCCATCGAATGGTATGAAAAGCCCACTCTGCCGCGGATTATCGGTATTGCCGTCACACTCGGCCTTTCCATGGGGGCAAAGCTTTCGGGCGGAGTTGCCGCCGTTCCGATCGCGATAATCTTTATCGCGGCGTTCTTTCGTTCCGTACGCGGCAAAAAGGCATTGTATATGCTCGGCGAATTTGCTTCGTTTCTCTGCGTGTGCGTTCCGCTTGCGCTGTGGTGGCAGGTGCGCAACCTTATCCGGTTCGGTTTAAGCCCGTTTTATGTTCCAAAGCTTTCGGAGTCCAACGAGCAGTATATCGGCTTCCGCACCGTTTCGGAACGGCTTTTCGATTTCTCCTCCGTAAAGGAATCGGTTTACCCGCTCCGTGCGACAACGCGCCTCGAATCGCTTTACGGCTTCACCTACTTCGATTTCAATATCCCCGTGAACGCGCTTAAATCCTCGCTGTTCGGCGAATATTATCTGGGCATGGGCTCGGCATACCCCCGGGTGCTTTTTGTCTCTGCGGCGGTTTTTGCCCTGCTTGCCGCGATCGGTGCCGTATATCTTCTTGCGACCTCCTTTGCAAAAAAGAAGGAACCGCTTATGATATCTGCTCTGGCGGTATATGTGCTTGTGCTGATCGGATCCTATGTGAAGTTCTGCTTTGAATATCCGTTTTACTGCACGATGGACTTCCGCTATATCGCCGCGCTTGCCGTTATCGCGCCGTTGTTCGTGTTTCTCGCGCTGCAAAGGCTTTCCGGGCGCTTTCCGCGAGCCGGGGCGGTGCTTTCGGGCGCAGGCAGCGCACTTGCGGGTGTGTTTTCGGTCTGTTCGGTGCTTGTTTTCGCAAATATCGGCTGACACGGGCGTTAAAAAAACAAAAACACTTGACAAACGCGCTTTTTACGATATATAATAGCATTTGCCGCATTTTGCCCGATATATGCGCACCACGGCACATGGCAGGGCGGGGGCGGAAATTCTTGAATTTATGAAATTTACGGGAGGTGTAACGGCATGCTCAGAACATATCAGCCCAAGAAAAGACACAGAAAAATGGAACACGGCTTCAGAAAGAGAATGGCTACCGCCAACGGCAGAAAAGTTCTCAAAAGAAGGCGCGCAAAGGGCAGAGCAAGACTTACCTATTGATCAAAGGCTTTTGAAATGACAAAAAGCCGAAAAGTCATTATGTTGAAGGAAAATCACCTGTTCGCAAGGGCATACCGCAAGGGCAGGTGTTTTTCCGGAAAGAATGTTGCCGTTTATATAATGCGCAACTATACCGGGCAGGAAACCCTGCTCGGGATAACCGTATCAAAAAGCCGCGGCAACGCGGTAAAGCGCAACCGCGCCAAGCGTATAATACGCGAGGCGTACCGCGCTTTTCATCCGTTTGTGAAGCAAGGTTTTATTATTGTTATTGTCGCCAGACAACCCTGCGTTGATGCGCACGTTTCCGTGGTAACGAGCGAGCTGGGCGAGCTTTTGGAAAGGGCGGCGCTTCTGGATGAATAAGCTCACGCGCTTTGTAAGAAACATCTTCATTCTTCCGATACGGTTTTACCAAAAGCACATATCACCTTACAAAGTCCGGTGCTGCCGCTTTGTCCCCTCCTGCTCGGCTTATGCCGTGGAGGCGATCCAGAAACGCGGCGTTATTGTCGGGCTTTTCCTTGCAGTACGAAGATTATTGCGCTGCAATCCGCTTTGCCGGCAGTGCGGGTATGACCCGGTGCCGGAAAAACCGCGCCGCAAAAGGCGTTTTAAACCCGAAAAACAGGAGAACCACTGAATGTTTGATTGGATTTACACTATTTTCTCCTATCTGATGAAGGGCTGTCTGATCATATCCGGCAACTATTATATCATAGCGCTTTTCTTCTTTGCGCTCGTTATTCAGCTGCTTCTTTTGCCGCTTGCGATCAAACAGCAGAAATCACAGATAAAAATGGCACAGGTCCGCCCGATGGAAATGGCTATCCGCGAAAAATACAAGGGCAGAAACGACCGCGCCACCAACCAGAAGATGACAATGGAGATACAGGAAATGTACTCCGCCAACGGCTACAACCAGTTTTCCGGCTGTCTGCCGCTGCTCATCCAGCTTCCGATAATCTTCATTCTTTTCGCCATTGTCCGCAGCCCGATCAAATACGCTACGGATATCACGAACAATGACGCCGATTTTGTCAAAAACAATGCCGCGGCGGCTGTCGAGTTTTACGAAAAGGAAAAATCGCTTCTTTATAAGGATAACTTTGAGGATGGCGAATATGACGAGCTTGTATCGACAATCGAAAGCCAGCAGCAGGCACTCGGCGGCAAGGAGAAAAAGGACGGCGATACCGTTGTCAAGTCCGAAGCCGGGCTCACCGTTTATGAATTTTCCGAATTTAACGAAAACGGCTACGGAGAAATGAACCTCTCCAAGCTGATCAAATACGGCGGCGAGGATATCGAAACGCTTATAAGCGAAAATAAAGCGGCACCCGAGCTGCGCGGCGAATACGGTGCGCTCGGCTATGAAAAATACGCCGAAAAGATACCGGAATTTGAGGTGTTCGGCATAAATCTGCTCGAAACCCCCAACTTAAAGAGTATCCTCATAATTATTCCGATACTCGTTTTCGCGACATCCTTCCTTTCCACCAAGCTCATGCGCAGGTTCTCCGCCGGCGCAACGCAGACGGATGCCAACGGCAACCCCGTGGGCGGCGGTCTGTTTATGGATGTCGGCATGCCGCTCATCTCCGCGATATTCTCGTTCCAGTTCTCCGCCGCGGTCGGCGTTTACTGGATCTGGCGCACGCTTATCGGTATCGCACAAAGCGCGATCTTTGCCAAGGCAATGCCGATACCGCAGGTCACCAGGGAACAGATCGAGGATGCCAAGCGCGAGCTTCGCGGCAAGCAGAAGAACAAAAAGCGCATCACCATCGAGGTCGATGCCGACGACAACTCCTACGATTCCATGATTGTCGAGGACGGCGGAACCTCCTCCGGTTCCGGCAACCCCGCAAAGCGCACTCCGCGCAGGATCGAAATGCTCACCGCCGATGATGAACCCGCGGCACCGAAATCCGCCGAAGAGGGCGATGCCGCCGGCGAAAACGGGCAGAATGATGCCGATAACGGCAAAACAGAATAACGAAAGGCAAAAAAGGCATATAAAAATGTTGAAGGAAACAGAAAAAACGGCAAAAACGATCGATCTTGCCGTTGCCGCTGCGTGCGAAGCGCTCGGCGTATCTGCGGATGAAGTCGATGTGACCGTTATCGACGAGCCCAAAAAGGGCATACTCGGTATCGGCGCGCAGGATGCGAAGGTCCTTGTCACGCTCAAGCGCACACCCGCCGTCCGCGCCGTTGAATTTGTCGAAACGCTTGTTTCGGATATGGGTCTGGAAGCCGAAATCCGCGTTGCCGAAAAGCACGAGGAGGGCATCACCCTTTCCGTCGAGGGCAGGGATTTAGGTGTGCTTATCGGCAGGCGAGGCGACGTGCTGGATGCCGTTCAGTACCTTGCCAACCTTGCGGCAAATACCGAAAAGAACGGCTTTTACCGCGTTACGGTGGATGTTCAGGGCTACCGCGAAAAGCGTGCCGAAACGCTCCGCGGGGTTGCAAGGCGCATGTCCGAAAAGGTGCTCAAATATAAGCGCAGCTTCGCTTTGGAGCCGATGAACGCTTACGAGCGCCGCATTATCCACGCCGAATGTCAGAACATCGCGGGCGTCACCACACGCTCCGTCGGCGAGGGCAGCGAGCGCAAAATAATCATCTCCGTCCAGAAGGATCAGTAAAACGCTTATCGCGCATAAGTGATAACGAAAAAACCCACAGGGGAGAGGCTTCGTAAGGAAGGCCTCTCCCTTTTGCTTTTGTAATCAGCCGGAAT